>JBGAID010000118.1:0-31597 GCA_044225865.1 Polyangiaceae bacterium
GACGGTTCCTCCGTCGCCGACCGGCGCAGCGAGCCTTATAGGCGAGCGAGCATCTGACTCTCGGGCCGAGCGCCGAGCGGACAAACACAGTCGGCGACGGTTCCTCCGTCGCCGACCGGCGCAGCGAGCCTTATAGGCGAGCGAGCATCTGGATCTCGGGCCGAGCGCCGAGCGGACAAACAGAGCGAGCGAGCATCTGGATCTCGGGCCGAGCGCCGAGCGGATAAACAGAGCGAGCGAACTCAGTCGACGCGCTCCAGCACGACCGCGATCCCCTGACCGCCGCCGATGCACGCCGCCCCGACGCCGATCTTCTTCTGGGCGCGGCGGAGATCGTAGACGAGGTTGGTGGTGATGCGCGCCCCGCTCGCTCCGAGCGGGTGGCCGAGCGCGATCGCGCCGCCGTTCACGTTCACCTTCTCTTCGGGGAGCTCGAGCTCCTTCTGGACGGCGAGGAACTGGGGCGCGAACGCCTCGTTCACGTCGAAGCGATCGACCTCGTTCATCGAGAGGCCCGCCCGCTCGAGCGCGATGCGGATCGCCGGCGCCGGGCCGATGCCCATGATGTTCGGGTCCACCCCCGCGACGCCCCACTGGACCAGGCGCGCGAGCGGCTTGTGGCCGTTGTCCTTCGCCCACTGGGCGTCGCACACGATGAGCGCGGCCGCCCCGTCGCAGATCCCGGAGGCGTTGCCGGCGGTGACGGTGCCGTCCTTCTTGAAGACGGGGGGGAGCTTCGCGAGGATCTCCATCGTCGTGTCGGGGCGCGGGTGCTCGTCGCGCTCCACCACGATCTCCTTCTTGCCGGCCTTGACCGTGAGGGGGGCGATCTCGTCGGCGAAGCCGCCGGACTCCTGCGCGGCCGCCCATCGCTTCTGGGAGCGGAGCGCGAACGCGTCCGCGTCGGCGCGGGTGATGCCGTACTTCGTGGCGAGGTTCTCGGCGGTGACCGCCATCGGCGTCTTCGTGTAGCTGTCGGTGAGGGCCTCCCAGAGCGAGTCCAGGACGACGGGCGGCTTGCCGAAGCGCGCCGCGCCGTCGCGCAGCCCGTACATCACGTGAGGGGCCTGGGTCATGTTCTCGCTGCCGGCGGCGAGGACCGCGCGCGCGTCGCCGAGGAGGATCTGCTCCGCGGCCGTGATCACCGCTTGGAAGCCGGAGCCGCACAGGCGGTTCACGGTGAGGGCGGGACGCTCGATCGGCACCCCCGCCTTCAGGCCTACGTGCCTCGCTCCGTAGATCGCGTCGGGGCTCGTCTGCTGGACGTTGCCGAGGATGACCTGATCGATCGCCTCGGGCGCGACGCCGGCCTGGGCGAGGGCGGCCTTCGACGCGTGCACGGCGAGATCGATGGCGCTGATGTCTTTGAGCGATCCGGCGAGCGCGCCGAACGGCGTCCTCTTCGCGGCGATGATCCAGACTTCGCGGGGCAGCTTCTTCATGGCGCTTCTTTACCGCGCCTCGCTCGGAGGCGCGAGCGCCGCTTGTCCGAGCGCTTCCTCCTGGTAGCCTTCCACCGCCGATGCCCGAGAGCCCGGACATCACCGTCTACATCGAGCACATCGCGGCCCGCGCGGTGGGCCACGCCCTCGAGAACGTCCGCCTCGCCAGCCCGTTCGTGCTCCGCACCGCGGTGCCGCCGATCCGCGACACGTTCGGAAAGCGCGTCCTCGCGGTTCGGCGGCTCGGCAAGCGCATCGTCTTCGCCCTCGAGGACGAGCTGTTCGTGATCATCCACCTCATGGTCTCGGGCCGCTTCCGGTTCCTCGAGCGAGGGGGGAAGATCCCCGCCAGGGTCGGGCTCGCCGCGTTCGACTTCGACACGGGATCCTTGGTCCTCACCGAGGCGAGCACGAAGAAGCGCGCGTCGATCCACGTGGTGAAGGGTCAGGCCGCGCTCGCCGATTTCGATCGCGGCGGGATCGAGCCGCTCACCGCGTCGCTCGAGCAGTTCACGGCCGCCCTCACCCGCGAGAAGCACACCCTGAAGCGATCCATGACGGATCCGACGGTCCTCTCCGGCGTCGGCAACGGGTACTCGGACGAGATCCTGCACATGGCCAAGCTCTCGCCGCTGCGGCACTCGACCCAGCTCACCGACGACGAGATGGCGCGCCTCTACGAGGCGACGAAGCGCGTGCTCGTCGATTGGACCAACCGGCTGCGCGAGGAGTACGCGGCCGGCTTCCCGGAGGGGGTCACCGCGTTTCGCGAGGGGATGGCGGTGCACGGTCGCTACGGCAAGCCCTGCCCGGTGTGCGGGACTTCGGTCCAGCGCATCGTCTACGCCGACAACGAGACGAACTATTGCCCGACGTGCCAGACGGAGGGCCGGCTCCTCGCGGATCGATCGCTCTCGCGCCTGCTCGGCAAGGACTGGCCGAAGACGATGGAGGAGCTCGAGGACAAGCGCCCTGCCCTCCAGCGAAAGCCCAACCCGGAGCGGAGCACGCGCGTGAAGAGAGAGCCGAAGGCGAAGCGCTCAGCGACCGGCGGGAGCGGGAGCGGGGCGCCGTAGCACCCCGACCACGATCGGCCCGCTGCCGCGGCGGACGACGACCTCCACCCGCGGTGACTCGGACGAGCGCGCGAGGCAGACGGGCCCGCAGTCGGTCGCCGATTTGCGACACCCGCCGAGCCCGCCCACGACCGCGATCGGACCGGGCCGTCCGTCCTCTCCGATCACCCGCGGGCTCCCGTCGGGGCCCTCGACGACGTACGCGTCCACCTCCGCGACCCCGAGCCCTCCATGGGCCACGATCGTCACGCAGTCCGGCTCGGGGACGGAGAGCGAGAGGCTCGCGCGGTCCCCCTCCTCGAGCGTCGCTCCGAACAGCGCCGCTGGGCCGTCCACGTCTTTGGCCTCCGCGCGCCCCGTCTCGACGGCGGCGATCGCGGTGAGCGACGACTCGGCGGCGCGGGGCTCGAGGGGCTTCGCCGGTCTTCCCAGGCTCTGCTTGAAGAAGGCGTACGCGGTCTCGTCGCGCTCGAACAGGCTGAAGGCGATCGGGCTCGCGTTCCCCGCCGACGCCGTGGCGTGAGGCCCCACCGTCGCCGTCGGAGGCACCGGCGCCACGGGCGGATCCGGGAACGGCGGGTCGGCGCACCCGAGCAACATCGCGAAGACGGCGGCGAGCGCTCGATTCAACGGGCGCATCCTACTATGGTCTCCGCGCGGGGAGAGAGATGACCAAGACCACCGTCAGCGTGCTTTCTCATGGGTACTGCTTCGACGGGCTCGTGAGCGCGACCCTCTTCTGTCGCCTCCTCGAGCGCATCGAGCCTCGGCGCGAGCACGACTACACCTTCCGATCGTGCGGCTACGGGCCGAAGCTCAAGACGATCCCGAAGAGCTGGCTGTCGGCCTCCGTGAACGCCCTCCTCGACTTCCGCTACGCGGAGAGCGACGCCCTCACGTTCTACTTCGACCATCACAAGACCGCGTTTGCCTCCGAGCAGGCCGAGCGCGACGCGCTCGCGCGGGTGCGCGCCGCCGGCAAGCGCCGAGCCCTCCACTACGATCCCGATTGCACCAGCTGCGCGAAGCTGATCGCGCGCGTCGGAGCGGAGACCTACGGCGTGCCGAGCGACGACGTCGCGGAGCTCGTGGAGTGGGCCGACCGCGTCGACTCGGCCCGGTTCGAGAGCCCGGACGAAGCCTTCTTCGCGAGGTCGCCCGCCCTCGTCCTCGCCGACGTCGTCGAGCGCCACGGGGACAGCGCGTTCTATGCGAGGGTCGCCCACGCCCTCCTGCGCAAGGGCCTCGAGGCGACGGCGACGAGCGCTGATATCCGCGATCTCGCCGCCCCCCTCGACGCGGCCAAGCAGGCGTTCATGGCCCGCGTCGTCGCGCGCGGGGAGCTCCGCGGGGATGTCGCCGTGGTCGATCTCGGCGACGAGCTCATCCTCCCCTCCGGAAAGTTCGCGACCTACGTCGCGTTCCCCGAGTGCCGCTACTCCGTGATCCTGCTCCGGACGAAAGACCAGCTGAAGCTCGGTATCGGCTTCAACCCGTGGAGCGGCAAGGAGCGCCTCCACGACGTCTCCGAGATCTGTCGCCGCGAAGGCGGCGGCGGCCACGCCGTCGTCGGCGCCGTCAACTACCCGCACGCCGACATCGACAGAGCGCGCGACGCGCTCTCGCGCGTCGTCGCGACCCTCGCTGGTTGAGCGAGCTGGAGGAGGGGCCGCGAAGCCCCCTCCTCTACTCGCCCGGGCAATCTACGAGCTGCTGCGGCATTCCCCCCGGCTGCGGCTGGGTGAACGTCCCCTCGAGGAGCGGCGGATTCCACGCCGGATCCTGATAATCCCAGACCGCGTCGTCCTTCGTCCCAGGGACGCGGAAGCGGATCGTGTACGGGAGCTCCGCCTCGCACACCGGCCCGCTCGGCGGCACGTCGGGATCGATCCCCTCCTCGTCGACGATGGGCTTGCTCATCTTGCCTTTGCGATGATCCGAGAGGTCCGCGATGTACAGATCGCTCGGGCCTTGCGCGACCCGGACCCGCTTGACCCGGACGCGCTGCTGCGCCCAAGGCTTCGCGAAATCCTCCGGCACCACCTCGAGGTGGATCTCCTCGACCGCCTCGTTCTTCGATTTGATCGTGAGGTTGTAGAAGCCGCCGCTGTCCCAGCGGATATCGGCTTCGGGAGCCTTGTGCACCAGCACCGGCGCCTCCCCTCGCAGCAACGTCACGAGCGCGTGCGGCGGCACCGGCACCTGGGTGAACCGCGTCAGGTTGCACTGCTTCGCGGGGCCCACGTAGAACACGTTCTGCTCGTGGTTCGCGAACTTGAAGTCCTTGCCGTCCGCCGTCACCGAGTAAAGCGCCGAGAAGATCCCCGGCGTGGTGACGTCGAAGCGGATCGAGGACGGGGTGACGGCGGTGAGATCGACCGAGGTCTTCACGCGCCCCTTCTTGGTGACGAGGTCGACCTTGGCCGTCCCTCGCACGCCTACCGCGCAGTCGTACGAGGCGTGCATGCGGCCGAGGGCGTCGTCCGCGGACGGGAACTGCGAGGGCGGCGGCTTGCTGCAGCCCGCCCCCGCGATCCCGACCGCCAACAGCGCGCCGAGCTTCTTCTCAGGACGCACGGAGGGCCTCGAGCAGGTCGATGTCGGGGATCGCGATCGGCAGGCGCGCGCGGATCACCGCCACGTCGTGCTCCTCGCAGAGCCTCGCGAGGCCATGGCCGTCGGTGAGGGAGATCGGCGCCGCTCCCGGAGAGGCAGCCTCCTCCTTCGCCCCCGACAGGACCTGGCCGCTCGTGAGGATCCAGCCCACCGTCGCGGGGCCGTAGTGGTGCAGCGCCCCGCGCAGCTCGGTCACGCGCTCACGGCCGATCTCTCGCCCGTCGCGCCGAATGACGACGGCGATGCGGAGATCCTCTCCGACCGACTTGAGCACGCCCGCGAAGTGCGCCTCGTACCCGGGGACGCCGGCCCTCCGGATCGCGCGGAGCTGGCTCACCCCGACCCGCTCGAGGGCGAGCGACGCGAGCTCGACGAACGCGTGGCCCGGGAGCTCCGCGATCTTCTTGGCGAACGCGCGCCGCGACGCCTCGCGGTAGCGCTCGACGGCCGCGATCGCGTCCGCCTCCGCCTGGACGAGCTCGTTCGAGAGCGACCAGTCCGTCAGCCCGACGCGCCCGCCCGCGAAGCGGAACCGAGGACGGAGCCCGTTGGCGACGCGACGGTGATTGTCGGCGCGCACCGCCGCCGCGACGAGCGACTGTACGAGCTGTTGATCCCCGCCGACCTTGCCGCGCCGCTGGGCCGTCTCCGCGACCTGGCGGAGCGAGACGGGCCCGAGGTTCCGGTCGAACGTCGCGAGGAGCTGCGCGACCGCGTCTCCCAGATCGCGCCCGGCCAGATCGTCGACGTTCGGCCCGCCCTCGCCGTGCAGATCGAGCACCTGGGCGCGCGGCTCCGGCCTCTCGCGATCGCGATCGCGATCCCGATCGCCCCGATCGCGATCGCGATCCCGATCGCTCCGATCGCTCCGATCGCGATCGCCGCGATCCCGATCGCTCCTCTCTCGCTCGCGTCCGCCTTCTTGCGGACGCGGCGCGGGCGCGGCGCCCTCCACCGGCGTCGCGGTATAGGAAGGCAGCGCGCCGTCGGCGGCCGTCCCTCGGCCGCGACGACGACGACGACGACGGCGGCTGTCCTGCGACTCGCCCGCGCGCGCGTCGTCGCCTCCGCCCAGCAGCGGCTGATCGTCGTCGTCCTCCTCGTCGAAGATCTCCGCCGCCCCCGCGAGCAGCTCCGCTCGCATCCGCTCTTCCGGTGCGGGGGGCTCTTCTTCGTCTTCGAGGATCGGGGAAGGCCGCCCTCTCGGCGTGGCGGGCGGCGAAGGGGGGGCCGCGTCTCCGAGGACGAGGATCTCGTCATCGTCGTCCTCTTCCGTCGAGGCCGCGCCGAGCGCCTGGGCCACCGCGGCCACCGCCGGCTCGTCCTGTCCCTCTTCGTCCTCCGCCTCGATGGGCGTCCCATCGGTTGCTTCGACCTCGGCGTCGGCGTCGACGACGAGCTCGTCGTCCCCGTCGCTGGGCTCGGCCTCGACGGCGTCGAGCTCTTCGTCGTCACCGGGGGCGGCGACCGGGCTGGCCGGGCTCGAGGCCTCGTTGCCGGCGTTGCGGCCCCGCTTTCCGCGCTTGCCCTCCATGCCCGCCTTGATCGTCTTGTCGTCCCACTCGCGGAGCGCGAAGACACCCGGCTTCACGCGGACGAGGGGGCAATCGGGAGCGTCCTTCTTCATCAGCGCCGCGAGGCGCGCTCCCATCGTCACCTCGGGGCTCTTCCCGACATGCGAGAGCAGATTCTTGTCGATCGCGAAATCGGTAATCTCTTTGTAGTGGAGGGGGCGGCCGATAAGACGAAGCACTTCGACCGCTGCATCGGTAAACGTCATTTGAAGTCATCCTCGGACGTGCGCTCGCGTTGGGTGAGCCCTGCCGTCCGTTGTTCTTTCGTGGATTTGCTCCACCGCGTGGAGGAGCGGAAACAGCCCTTGGGTGCGAGGCGCTCGCGCGGGCGAAAGCCACCTCGTTGTCGCCTGGAGCCGGGGTGCTCGCTTGCGAAGCCCGAACCCCCATCAGCTCGACGCGAGCCGCGCGACGGATCGCTATCGCGATGCCGCCCGCAAGAATCAGAAACGAATCAGCCGGGAAGCCCTCGCGACTCCCGCACGGCGGAGCACACGGTGACACACCCCCCTTTCGGTCGTCAAGGCCCGGCGCGCCCACACCTCCTCCTTGGAGTACTTCCCGCGCCTCGCGCGCTCGCTCCGGCTCGTTTCTCCGAGGAAGGCCGTGCTCGGGGGCTGGGAGGCCTCGCACAACGTGCTCCGAACACCTCCGTTGCGGAACTGTCACAACTGTCGATAGAGTGTTCGACTGATGCTGCCGCGCCTCACGCGCCTTGCAGTGGACGACCAAGGTGAACCGAGAGCCCCTGGATTTGGCTCCCAAGCTCGACCTGAAGCCCCCGCGCCCCGCGCACGGATGTCCACCCACCCCGCCAGACGCGTCAGCACACCTATCGCACAAAAAGTAGCCACAGGCACCTTGGTGCTGAAATCAGCCCAGGCCAACGACACTCCGTCGCGGTCTCTTCGATCCCGTCTGTAGCGGGCTCGAAAAGGACCGTCCTGGTGTGTCGAGGGCCTCCTCCGGCGCGCCGTCATGCACGGCAGCGCCGTTCATTCCATGGCGCAAGCACTCCAATGCATCATCGGCCGCGCCCGAGCGGCCATCCCGAGCGAAGCGACGGAGCAGATTGCGTGGGCTGATGTCTCCGGGCCCCTGCCATTGTCCCGCCCATTCGTCCTCGGCGTCGCGTTCCATGCGCGCGCGCCCGTGGTCGTCATTGGCTTTCAGCCAATGGCACGACCTCTCATGACATTGCGTCTCGTCATGTTGCGAAATCAAGACGCAGCCATCCGCGTCGCGCTCAAGGTGGACGGTGTCGAGTCGCTCACGACATTGTCAGAGGTCGGCGACCCATTGGCCAGCTCAGGCGCGGGACGGTTCTTCAGGAGAGCCCTCGACGCCCACGGAGCGCTGCTCCGTCTGCTCGACGTTCCTCGATTGGTGGAGGCGACGGTCGGCTCGTGAGTGTCCATGTCGCGATCTTCAAGTCGCCCGCATTCGAGACCGAGCTCGGCCGCGTCGTGGCGGCGTGCGCCCGCCTCGGGATGGATTGGTCGATTACCGAGTCCACGCTGGAGACGGAGGCCCCCGATTTCGCGGTCGGCTTCTTGCCGCCGGGAGAGCGCAGAGTGCCGCGCGCCATCCTCCGCGCCCTCGCGAACAAGGCAGAGCGGACGCCGCTCTTGCTGATTACTCCGGAGCGGCTGACCCATCCGACGCTGTGGCTGGAGGACAGTCTGCTCGTGTTGATGGGCGACTCTCCCAGCGAGCAGAGGATCGCCTCTCGACTGCGCATGCTCGACGCCGCGTCGAGC
Source organism: Polyangiaceae bacterium (assembly GCA_044225865.1). Taxonomy (GTDB): domain Bacteria; phylum Myxococcota_A; class Polyangia; order Polyangiales; family Polyangiaceae; genus Xiheicaenibacterium. Next base: position 8,469 of record JBGAID010000118.1, read on the forward strand.
TCTCACGAGAAGCCCGGCTGCTTCCTCCGCGAGCTCCGCCGGCCGCGCTTCTTCGCCGCGACGTTCGCCAATCACGACGGCGAGGTCGAGCCGAGGATGATGGAGCGAGGGGACGAGTGGATCGCGCTCATGCCCCGCCGCTCCGACGACTCGTCCAGCGTCGCGATGTCACGCCATTCGATGACGCCGGGGAGCGGGCCGTGCGGGGTCCTCCGCCTGAACGTGAGGAATGGCATGTTCCTCGGGATCGTCGATCCGACCTGGGGCTCGCTGACGCTGGCCTCGCCCCGCCGGGCTCCCACCGTCTATCGGTTTGGCCAGAGAGCATCGGAGACGGTCGGCTCCCTCCGCGCCACGAGCGGAGACGTCCTGGTCGCGCTCTCCTCCCTCGCCGATCCCGTCCTGGAGCGAGCGGCCTGGGCCGAGGCCCTGTCCGACGGCGCGGGCGCGGTCCTCGAGCTCCTCGAGTCGAGCTGCCGGGACGGAGAGCCGGTGCAGGGAGCGGTCCTGGAGATCCTATGACCAAGACGCTCCTCGTCGTCGACGACAGCCCGACGGTGCGCAAGCTCGTCGAGCTCTCCTTCAATGGCAAAGGATGGAAGCTTCATTTCGCCTCCTCCGGTGAGGAGGGGGTCGCGAAGGCGGCCGAGCTCCGGCCCGACGTCGTCCTCCTCGACTACGTGTTGCCGGACATGACCGGCTCGGACGTGTGCGCGGGGATGACCCGGCGCGGCCTGGTTCAGTCCAAGATCATCTTGATGACCGCAAAAGAGGAGCGGATTCGCTCCCAGTTCGCGGCCTATCCCAACGTCGTCGACTACGTCACCAAGCCATTCACCGCCCCGGCGGTGGTCGCCAAGGCGAGCGCCGCGCTCGCCCTCGGGCCTAGAGGTCCTCGAGAAAAAACGTAAGTCGGGCGTCCTCTCGATCGAGGCTCAAGGATCCGTCTGGCGGTGTATGCTGGACAATGGCGCTCTCCGTCTGGTCACCAATCGGGACCCGGAGATCGACCTGCGCCTCATCGGCGGAGGTCACGCGCCCGGTCCCCGGCTCGCCCCCGCCGACGTCGAGGCCCACGTCTCGCTCGTGCGACCGGTGCTCCTCAGCGCCGCCGGTGATGGCCTCACCAGCCAGCGCACCCGGGCCTCCGTCGCGAGCGCCGCCTTCGTCGGCCTGATGGAGCAGGCACCGATCGCCATGACGTGGCGGGACTCGATCGATATTCCGCCCGAGACCCTCCGCTCGCTCGTCCCGCTGTCCATCGCCCAGCTCAGGCTCGAGGTCCTCCGCGCCCTCCCCAACTTCGTCTCCCCCGGCACCAAGGGTGATCTGGTCAATCGCCCGCGCGGGTTCTCCAGTCGAATCGTTTCGTTTCAGGTCTCTCTCGACGAGAGGGCGGTGCTCACCGTCGCGAGCGAGCCCACCACCTACCCCGAGATCGCGTCTCGCACCGGCCTCGCCCCCGACCTCGTGGAGCGCATCTGCGCGCGGCTCCTCTCCGTCGGCCTCCTGGAGCACTCCGGGGAGAAGCCCGCCCCGATGGTGGTCGAGCGCGTCTCGGTCGCGGAGCCCGACGAGCCGACCCGAGCCGCGCTGCTCTCGCTCCTGACCTCTCACTTGCCGGACAGCGAGATCACCCTCCACGACAATCTCGGCGCCCTCGAGGAGAGCCTCAAGTCGGCCCCCGCCAACCTCATCCTCGTGAATGTCTCGGACACGCTCGCCCAGGCCGAGCGCTTCGTGTCCCGCGTCCGAACGGATCTCGCCCTCTCCGCGACGATCATCGCGGTGCTCGACGGGGCCGATCCGGAGCTCGATCAAAAGCTCCCCGCGTATGGCTATGACGCCGTCCTCGCCAAACCGATCCTGATTGACGACATCGTCGCGCACATCCAGCGCGCGTGAGTGGAGCCGCCCCTTAGGAGGAAATGAAATGCACACGATCCTGGTAATCGACGACGTTCAGACCGACCGCGAGCTGTTGGGCAAAGTGGTGCAATCCTGCGGTCACAGCGTCGTCTACGGCTCCGACGGGGACGAGGCGCTCGACAAGGCGAAGAAGGTCAAACCCTCACTCATCTTCCTCGACGTCGTGATGGCGCGAATGAACGGCTTCAACGCCTGCCGCAAGCTCAAGCAGGACAATGAGACCGCGAAGATCCCCGTCGTGCTCGTGACCAGCAAGAACGCGGAGAGCGACAAGTTCTGGGGCCAGAAGCAAGGCGCCGACGACCACATCGGCAAGCCGTTCACCCCCGACTCGATCACCGCCGTCATTCGCCGCTACGTCCGCTGAGCTGATCCGCGGCTCGAGTCGCCCCTGGCCCTGCCACTTGCCCCGAAGGTCCGACGATGGTCTCCACTAGCCAGAACGAAGCCAGCTCCGAAAAGCGCGGCGGCATCTTTTTCCAGCCCGCCATCTGGGTTCTCAACCGGCTCCGGTACTCACGAAAATTCGCCCTCATCGGGCTCCTCCTCGTCGTTCCCATCGCGTTCCTCTTGCGCCTGCAGTTCGTCGCCTCCGGCGACAGCAAGACGTTCAGCGAGAAGGAGTCGCAGGGCATCGAGTACATCAAGCCGGTGCGCGAGTTCCTGTTCGCGCTGGAGAAGCGCCGGGTCCTCGCCGTCGCGGGCGCGGCCGGGGAGAGCTCGCTCGGGAGCCAGGTCGCCGGCACGACAGAGCTGCTCAACGAGAAGGTCAAAGACATCGACGCCGTCGACAAGCGCCTCGGCGGTCCCCTGAAGGCGAGCGAGAAGTGGCGGACCCTCCAGGAGGAGTGGACCCAGCTGAAGGCGTTCACCTCCAGCGATCCCAAGGCCATCGACGACGCCCACGCCAAGGTCGCCGCGATCGCCATCGACCTCATCCTGAACGACGTCGGCAACGCCTCGAACCTGATCCTCGATCCCGACCTCGACAGCTATTGGTTGATGGACGCCTACGTCGTCAAGATGCCGCTCATCGCCGACGAGACGGCGCGGCTCGCGACGCTCGCCCAGTTCTCCGGCAAGGCCGACAGCGAGAAGCTCCTCGCCGTCGGAGGCTCCGTCCGGACGCTGAAGTCGGTGACGGGCGACCTGGTCAACGTGAACATCAAGACCGCCGTCAAGGAGTCGACGAACCCCGCGTTCGGTCAGAGCCCCACCTTGAAGGCGAACTTGGAGTCGCCCGCCTCCGCCCTCTCCAACACGGTCGACGAGTACACCGCCTCCGTCGTCAGCGAGGTCGACAACGAGAAGCGAAGCAACAAGGCGGTCGCGGACGCGGCCCTCAAGACGATCGCAGAGGCGAGCATCTTCCACCAAAAGGTGGAGCCGGAGCTCGACTGGCTCTGCAAGAAGCGCGTGACCGGATATGCCTCCAAGCAGATCCAAGGGCTCGCGATTGGCGCGTTCGCGGTCATCGTCCTCGCCTACGTCTTCATCGCCTTCTTCTTCGCCGTCCGCGGGTCGGTGGTCGCCCTCGGCGAGGCCGCCTCGCGCATGATCGCGGGCAACGAGGAGCCGGTCCGAACCGACAGCCGCGACGAGATCGCCCAGATCGTCGGGTCGTTCAACGCGATCAACGACGCCCTCATCGAGGCGCGGCGACTCCGAAACGCCGTCGAAGCGGACAACCGCGCTCTCCAGGACAACATCATGGACCTCCTGCGGGTCGTGTCGGACGCCTCCGACGGGGACCTCCGGGTGCGAGCCAAAATCACGGAGGGGGCGCTCGGAAACGTCGCCGACGCGTTCAACGCCCTCCTCGAGTCGCTCGAGTCGCTCATCGGCGAGATCAAGAAGCAGCTCGACAGAACCCTGCGAACCGTCTCCGACATCAGCGAGGCGTCCTCCGGCATGGCCCAGGGCGCGGCCCAACAGGCCGAGGAGGTCGTGGCCGCCACCCAGCTCGTCCAGAGGATGATCGGGGAGATTCAGCGCGTCAGCGACAGCGCCCGCGTCGCCGCCGACACCGCCAAGAAGACGGAGCAGTCGGCGCTCCGCGGCGCGGAGGGCGTCCAAGAGGCCATCAGCGGCATGACCGCGCTCCGCGGGAACGTGCAAGCGGGCGCGAAGAAGATGAAGAACCTCGGCGACCGCTCGATGGAAATCACAAGCATCGTCGGGACCATCAATCGCATCAGCGAGCAGACGGACATGCTCGCGCTGAACGCGGCGATCGAGGCCGCCCGTGCCGGAGAGCACGGGCGCGGCTTCACCGTCGTCGCGGAAGAGGTCAGGAAGCTCGCCGAACGCACGGCGAGCGCGACCCAGGAGATCGACAAGCTCGTGAAGACGATCCACGGGGAGACCGCGGAGACGGTCCTCGCCATCGAGCAGCAGACCCAGTTCGTGGAGAAGGAGGCGGCCGTCGTCGGGCGCGCCGGCAGCTCGCTCGACGAGATCCGGAACGTCTCCACCGAGTCGGCGACCCTCGTCGCCAACATCAGCGCCGTCGCCCTCGAGCAGGTGCGGGAGAGCGAGCGCGTCGTCGGAACCATGAGAGAGATCTCGGACATCGCCCAGCGGACGCGAAAGAGCGCCGAGGGCACGACCGAGATCGTCACCGAGCTCCGCTCCCTGTCGGAGCAGCTCGGGAGCAGCCTCGAGCGCTTCAAGCTCTCTGCTTGATCGGAGAACTCCGTGTCCGGATTCACCATCGACGACGTTCGCGAGTCCTTCGAGCGGGACGTGACCGAGATGCTGACGCAGAGCCGCTCCAAGCTCGGCGTCCTCGGCTCGAGCCGCGTCGCGGACGTCCAGACGTTCGAGCCCGAGATCGAGCACGTCGAGCGCCTCGCCGGGCTCTTCCACAGCGTGCACGGCACCACCGCGCTCGTCTCGGCGAAGAGCCTCGCGACCACCGCCAAGTCGCTCGAGAGCACCGCGGAGGAGGTGAAGTCCTCCATTCGGATCGTCGCCCATGAGACGGCGAAGATCCGAGAGCTCCTCGGCCACTGCGGCGTCGGTGTCGACCGGCTCTTCGAGATGCTCGAGCTGGAGCTCGCCGGCAAGCGCCCCCAGGCCGACGAGATCGCGGCGCGCTTCGGCGGTCGCGCCGCGCCGGAAGACCACGCCCGCGCCCCTTCGGAGGAGGAGCCGGGCGTCGAGCCGGAGCTCATGGCCGTCTTCGAGGAGGAGGCGGAGGACCTCCTGTCCGTCCTCAAGCGCGGATTGGAGGAGATCGGCACCACCGCCGAGCCCTCGGAGCGCGTCCGGGAGATGCGGCGGGCGCTCCACACCCTCAAGGGCGCGGCCGCGATGATCGGCCTCGAGGCCGCGAGCGCGGGCGCGCGCGCCGCCCACGAACGCCTCGATGAGATGCTGGAGAGCGGCGCGATCGACGCGGCGGAGGCGATGGCGGTCGTGCAGCGCGCGGGGCGGCGCGTCCTCTCCTCGGTGCGCAGCCCGCGGCTGCATACCCGCTTTCTCGGGGTGTTCGAGGCGCCCTCCCAGAGCGAGGCAGAGCCCTCGGTTCGGCCGCGCCCGGTCGTGGATCAGGACATCTCGCAAGAGCTCGAGGACGTCTTCACGCAGGAGGTCCAAGAGGTCCGCGAGGCTTTGCAGGCGGCCTTCACCCGCTGGCACAAGGCCCCCGCCCAGATGACAGAGGCGGTGAAGATCGCGCGGGTCCTCCACCAGCTCAAGGGCGCGGCCGCGACCGTCGGCAAGACGGCGATTGTCGGGTTCGCGGCCGAGCTGCGAGGGAGGATCGACGGCGTCGTCGACACCGCCGCCACCATCGACAAGGGCTTCGTCAGCAAGCTCGAAGCGGATGTGAGCACCCTCGTCGCCCAGTGCGGGGCGAGGCCGCTCGACCCGCCCAGCCAGCCCGACGCGCACGGGAGCGCGAGCGGAGTCTTTCGCGCGGAGGCCCGCGACATCCTCGCCCAGGCCCTCGCGTTGTCCGAGTCGCTGCTGGGCGCGAGCCTCTCCGAGGCGGGAGACATCAACAAGAAGCTCGGCCGCCTCTTTCATCGGCTCAAAGGGTCCGCCCTCCTCGGCGCCGATCCTCGCATCGCGCAGATCGCGAAGCGGCTGAGCGCCCAGGCCGACGCGGGCGACATCACCCCGATCGGAGTGCGGAGCGCGGTGGAAGAGCTCGCCGCCCTCTTCGAGGTTCAGATCTCGTTGCCCGCCGACCGCACCGCCGGCTCTCGCCCTCCTCCCTCGGACTCGGAGGAGCACGCCCAGGCCGACGTGTCCATCGAGCCGGAGCTCTGGGAGGCGTTCGAGCAAGAGTTCAGAGAGCTCACCGACTCGATCGACGAGCGCGTCCTGAGCCTCGAGCAGAGCGACGAGCCCAAGAAGGACATCGCGTTCCTCCTGCGCTCGCTCCACACCCTCAAGGGCGCGGTGAACACGGTCGGCATGTCCCCCACCGGCCAGATGATCCACGCCGTCGAGGATCTCCTCGAAGGTCTGGGGAAGGCCGACGCGGCGGTGCCCCTGCGCGAGGTCTCCAAGCTCTTGGTCTTCGTCCAGTCGGAGGTGAGGCGCCAGCTCAAGCAGGCGAAGAGCGGAAAGGTCTCCGCCCCGGTGGGAGAGCTGCAGCGTCGCTTGCGGCGCATCGGCAAGAGCGAGCCCGAATCCGCGCGCGTCGTCACGCGGGACCGCGGCTCGGAGCAGTCGCGGGGCTCCGGGCACGAGAGCGAGGCCCTCTCCGGTCGCGGTGAGATCGCGATGATCCGGGTGCCGGCGGCCCGCCTCGACGCGCTCATGAACCTCGCCGGCGAGCTCGTGGTCTATCGCGGCAAGCTCGTGGAGCGAGCCCGCCAATTGGAAGGCTTGCACCGCAACCTGGACGACAATCGCAAGAAGCTCGTCGACGTCGTCGATGTGTTCCGCGCCAACAACGAGTTCTCCTTGATCGAGCAGCGCGCTCAGGGAGCCCGCGCCGCCGCCGCCGCCGCGGGGGGGCCGTCCGCGTTCTCGGAGCTCGAGCTCGACCGGTACGACGACGTGAACCTCCTCTCCCGTCGCGTCGCCGAGCTCACCGACGACGTCAACGAGGTCTCGACCAGCCTCGTGGGCCACCTCCACGACCTCGGGGAGGACGCGGAGGCGTTGAGCACCGTGATCGGGGGGATCCAGAGCGAGGTGACGCGGGCTCGGATGGTGCCCCTCGAGTCGCTCTTCTCCCGGCTGCGCATGCCGGTCCGGGACGCCGCCGATCGGGAGGGACGCGAGGTCCGGGTCCAGACGGTCGGGGCCGACGTCTCCCTCGACAAGACCGTCGCCGACGCCCTGTTCCAGCCATTGCTCCACGTCGTGCGGAACGCGGTCGTCCACGGTATCGAGTCCCCCGAGCGCCGGGGAGAGCTCGGCAAGCCGCGGGAAGGTACGGTCTCCCTCCGCGCGCGGGAGGACGCCGGCCAGGTCGTGCTCGAGATCGAGGACGACGGCGCAGGCCTGGACCTCGAGAAGCTCCGGGCCCTCGGCGTCGAGCGGAAGCTGCTCCCCCCCGACATCGCGCTCGACGACCCCGCCGTCTGCGAGATGGTCTTCGAGAGCGGTCTATCGACCCGCGACAAGGCCACCGACGCCGCGGGTCGCGGGGTCGGCGGCGAGGTCGTCAAGCGCGCAGTGCAGAGGCTCAACGGGCGGATCGACATTCGCACCAAGGCGCGCGCGGGCACGACGTTCATCATTTATCTGCCCATCTCCCTCGCCATCTCGAAGGCGCTCATCGTCCGCTTCGGAGAGAAGACGTTCGCGCTCCCTCTCCACTTCGCGGTTCGCCTCCTCTCCTCGGAGGAGGCGCGATTCGTCCAATCCGCGGGCACGACGCGGCTGCTCCTGCCGGAGGGCCTCGTCGGCATGTTCGATCTGCGCGGGGCGCTCCGCATCCCCGGCGAGCCGAAGGCGACGGGACCGATCGTGGTGGTGCGCTTCGGCGACGAGCTGCTCGCCTTCCGCGCCGACAAGGTCGTGGCCCAGGAGGAGATCGTCATCAAAGACTTGGGGGCGCTCTTCCAGAGCCACCCGTTCTTCTCCGGGATCACCGTGCGCGGAACGGGGGAGCTCGTGCTCCTCGTCGACGTCTCATCGATGTTCGAGCACCACTTCAAGGACCGCGGGCGGCCGAGAGGGGCGCGGCCGGCCGCGGAGCACGAGGCGGAGGCGCGCGAAGCCCGTCCCGCGAAGGCAGAGAAGCAAGAGCCTCGCCCGGAGCCGACCAAGCCTCGCGCGGCGCAGAAGGCGGCCGCCCTCGTCGTCCCCCCCGTCGACGTCGCGGTTCGATCCACCCCCAAGGTCCTGTTCGTCGACGACTCGCTCTCCGTGCGCAAGGTCGCGGAGCGAATGCTGGAGACCATCGGCGTCGAGTTCGCGCTCGCGGTCGACGGCGTGGAGGCCCTCGAGAAGCTCCGGGTCGGTGGCTTCGATCTCGTCTTCACGGATCTCGAGATGCCGAGGATGAACGGCTTCGATCTGCTCCGCGAGCTGCGGTTCCTCCCCTCCTTCCGCGAGCTGCCGGTCGTCGTCGTCTCCAGTCGCTCGGGGGCGAAGCATCAGGCCCAGGCCCGCGAGCTCGGCGCCAATCAATATCTGACCAAGCCATTCACCGACGCGCAGCTCCGGGCCTCCATTCAGGAGCTCGTGGCCCGTCGCGGCCCCTCCTCCACGGGGAAGCGCTGACATGGAAAGCGCGGAGCGCTCCACGACCGAAGCCCGAGACGCCGAGCTCCATGTTCTGTTCGGGTTGGCTCCCTTCGTGGGCGGGATCCGCGCCGGCTGGGTGGTTCGCGCCCTCGAGACGGACGAGTGCGAAATCGGGGCGAGGGGCCGCGGGGGCGTGCCGGCCCTCACCCTCCCTTCCCTCTTGGGGCTCGACCTCCCCGTCCGCGCGTGGGCGCTCTTGAGCCTTCCCCACGCGGGGCAGGTCGCGCTCGGGATTGGCGAGTGCCTCGCCACCCAGCTCGTCGAAGAGGTGTGCGTGCTCCCCCGGACGATCTTCGAGCGGAGGCGGGGCGCCATCGTGGGCGCGTTCGTCCTCCGCCGCGGGCTGCGGGATTTCTCTGCCGGGCGGCTCGGACTCTCGATTGACCCGAACGCGCTCTGCGCGCCCGAGGACTGGGCCAAGGCAGACCGCGAGCTCGTCTATCGAGACACCGGCAAGGAGGCGAGCGCGCCGTGAAGCCCAAGGTCGTCAGCGACTATTCGCGGTCGTTCACGCCGTGGTCGATGGCCTCGTCGCAGCCGCGCAAGAGCGAGCTCGCCGTCCTCGTCGTGGACGCGGACGGCGTCACTCGCAAATTCGTAGCGGCGACGCTCTCGCGGGACGCGCGCAAAGAGGTCACCATTCGCGTCGAGACGGCCCAAGACGCGACGAGCGCGCTCGAGCTGCTTCAATCCTCCATGTTCGACGTCATCGTCGCCGACACCGAGCTCACCGAGATGTCCGGCGTTCGGTTCCTGCGATTGCTCAGGAGCGAGGTGCGCTATCAGGGGATCGCCTTCCTGTTCCTCACCGCCGACCGGCGCACCGAGACCAAGGTGGCGCTGCTCGACGCGGGCGCGGACGACGTCCTCGAGAAGCCCCAGGACCCGCAGGTCCTCCGCGCGAAGATCAGGAACGTCGCAGAGAGGCGGCTGCACCGAGCCCAGAGCGCAGAGCAGGCCCTCTTCCGCGGGGCGTTCTCCATCATGGCCCTCCCCGACGTGGTGTCGCTCTTCGAGCTCGCCCGCCACACCGGGCGGCTCATGGTCGCGACCCGGCGCGCGAGCGGAGAAATCCAGTTCTCGGAAGGGGTCCTCTGGTTCGCGCGATATGGCAACCTCACCGGACGTGACGCGTTCGACGCGATGATCACGGAGACGGAGGGCGACTATGCCTTCGAGCTCACCCCTCCCGACCAGGACAATCGCAACATCTTCGGCACCGCGGCGGGGCTGATCCTCGACGCCGCGCGCCGCCTCGACGAAGGGGCGATGAAGGGCCTCGCCCGCGAGGCGCCCGCGCCCGTCCGAGAGGTCCCGCCGAGCGCGGACATCGAGCCCGCCCCCGCGCCCAACCAGGAGTTCGCGAGGCTGGTCGAGACGGAGCTGTCGAACGAGCTCTCGCTCGGAGAGCTCCTCCTCTGGACGGAGCCCGAGCTGCAGCGGTGGACCCGCGGCACCCCCGAACAAGAGCGGATGCACATCCTCCTGTTCGCGCCCCTGCGGGTCGGCCTCGCCTCCATCATGGCGATGACGGCGGCGCCCTCGGAGCGGCTCATGCTCACGGCGCTCCTCGGCGGCGAGAAGGTGGTCGGGGCGAGCTTCTTCCTGCGCAAGGGCCGGCTGCTCGACGTGATCGCGTGCGACATCAACGCGCCCGACACCCGCCTCGCCTCCCTCAAGCGATCCCCGGTGGCGGCCATCGTCTACCCGCAAGACGGGGATTTCCAGACGGTCGGGCCTCGCCAGCGAGACGCCCTCGACAACGCCCTCTCCACCTTGCGCCCGAGCCTGATCGTCGGCGCGGGCGCGCTGGAGCTCCAATCGAAGCTCTTCGACATGCGCGCCATTCGCGAGCACGGGGCGACGGTGAGGGTGCTGAAGCCGGGGGCGCGGCCGACGATGCTCGATCTGCGGTTCGTCCTGCGATCGACGGCGACCTTTTGGGGAGCTCTGGACCGATGAGCGACGACGACAAGTCACGCAGGCGCACCTTGGTGGGGCTGGAGCCGCCCTCGGAGGAGATTCGCACTGCGTTCAGGGCATCCGTGTCCGAGCCGTCCATCCTCCACGTCAGCCCGAGGAACCTCGACGCGAGAGCCCCCCTCGGGCGCAAGTCGACGAACCCCTACGGCGTCCCCGCCGCGCCCGCGCGAAGGAGCGCTTGGTCGATCGAGCGCGAGCCTTCGTTGTACGGGTTCTTCCTCGCCGACGGGGCGAGCGTGGGACCAGCCCATCGAACGCGCCTGAGAGCGCTCGGCCTGCCTCAGCGGCATTTCATGGAGCGGCGCAGCCCCAAGCCTTCACCCCTTCCTCAGCCGAACGAGGCGCTCCCCCAGGTCGGCAGCGTGCTCGACAAGTTCCGCCTCGACGAGCTCCTCGGGGTGGGCGGCTTCGGGGCGGTCTATCGGGCCACCCACCTCCTCCTCAAGCGCCAGGTCGCGATCAAGCTCCTGCGCCCGAGCGTGCTCGCCCGAAAGCCGGAGCTTCGAACCCTCCTGTCGCGCGAGGCCGAGCTGGTCGCGCGGCTCGACCACCCGAACGTCGTCCGCATGATCGACGTCTTCGTCCAGGAGTCGGGGGCCTTCCTCGTCATGGAGTTCGTGGAGGGTCGCTCGCTCGCCGCCGTCTTGCGACGCCGGCGCCTGACGCCGCTCGAGGTGATCGATGTCGGCCTGGACGTCGCGCGCGGCCTCGCCGCCGGCCTCGAGAAGGGCCTCATCCACCGCGACATCAAGCCCGCGAACATCATGGTCACCCACCGCGGCACGGCCAAGATCGTCGATTTCGGACTGGCGCTCTGCTTCTCCGACGCGACCGCCGCCTCACGGAGCCAGGTCGTCGGCACGCGCGGATATGTCGCCCCCGAACAGGTCAGTGAGCCCCACAAGGTCGACTTTCGAGCGGACATCTTCTCGCTCGGAGCGTCGCTCTATCACGCCGCCATCGGCGTGCCGCCATTCCCCATCGACGACTCCGGATCCGGATTGTCGATGTCGACCCACCCACCGGCGATGGTGCCTCAACACTTGGCTCAGACATTCCCGACCGCTCTGTCACGGCTGCTGATGTGGATGCTGGCGAACAACCGGGCCGATCGACCGGCCTCCTACGAGCTGCTCGAGCAGGCCTTCGAGCGAGCGCGGACCGAGGTCGCTTCGGCCAAGGAGCTCCCCCGTGAGCGATAAGAGCGATCTCGACGACGAATGGGAGAACCTCCTCGACGACCTCGAGGTGGTGGACAAAGCGAAGCAAGCGCCGCCTCGCCCGCCCCGCCCGGAGAGCAAGACAGAGCCGCGGGTTCCGCCGCCGCCCCCGAGCAGTCGAGGCGGGGAGCCGCGCAACCCGGACGACGACACGACCTATCGATTCGTCGCGGACCGCAAGCCGGCGCTCCGCCCGCCCCCCCGGCCTCTCCCCGTGCCCGCCCAGAGGGCGAGCGCGCCCTCGGCCGCCAAACCTCCCCGGCCCGCTTCGGAGGCGGCGGAGCGTCCGCGCTCGGACCAGACCGGCGCGGAGAAGGCGCCGCCCCCCGCCGCCGAGCGACCACCGGTCGACAAAGCCGCTGCCGATAAGGCTGCTATGGAGAAGGCCGCTGCCGATAAAGCCGCTGCCGATAAGGCCGCTGCCGATAAAGCCGCTGCCGACAAGGCCGCCGCCGACAAGGCCGCTGCCGACAAGGACGCTGCCGATAAAGTCGCCGCCGCCCATAAAGCCGCCGCCGACAAAGCCGCTATGGAGAAGGCGGCGGCCGAGAAGGCTGCCGCCGCGCGCAGGGCAGCAGCGGAGAAGGCCGCCCTCGAACGGAGCGCAGCGGAGAAAGCCGCCCTCGATCGAGCGGCCGCCGAGAAAGCAGAGCGAGAGCGGCTCGCGGCGGAGGCGGCCGCGCAACAGCACGCCGAGCTGCAGCGCCGTCGCGGTCTCGTCGGCCCCGAAGCGGGCGACGCGGATTGGCTTGCGGCGCTGGAGGACGAGCCCCTCCAAACCGCGGGAGAAGCGCGAGAGCCGGAGCTCGCCCCCTCGGAGCCGGTCTCGGCCCCCGTCGCTCCCTACTCCGACAGTCATCGTAAGGATCCGGTCTGTGCGGTTTGGCTGAGCGGGACTTGCTTCGGACTGCCGGTCTCGATCGTGGGCGAGTACGCGCCCATCACCTCCTTCACCGACGTGCCGCTCGCTCCCGATCACGTCCTCGGAGTATTCAATCTCCGCGGCATGGCGCTGCCCGTGGTCGACCTCGCGGGGGCGCTCGGATTCGAGGGCACCAAGACGCTGAAGCGCGCGCTGGTCCTCGGCGACGGGAGCATCCAGTTCGCGGTGCCCGCGGATCGCGTCGAGATGATCGCGGCCCAGCGGCAGCGCGGGCGGCGTCCGCGCGGGGCCATGGATCACCCCGCGGTGGAAGGATTTCTGGAGTTGGATGACCAGCGCGTCATCACCCTATTGTCTGGTCAGGCAGTCGTACAGGCAGTGGCTCGGCTCGGCGAAGGCTGAGCCGGCATTCGTCACGTACCGTCATTGAACTCGATACTCAGCGCCCCCTCGGGGCGAGGAATGCAAAATCTATGAGAACCTGCGTCCGTCTGTTCGCAATTGCGAGTCTCGTCGGCCTCCCTTCGACTGTCGCATTGGCGCAGCCGGCGCCCGCGCCCGAGCCGCAAAAACCAGGAGACCAGCCCGCGCCCCCGCCCGCCGAGCCTCCGCCCCCGGCGCCGACGCCTGCCAATCCGCCCCCCGAGCCCGCGCCTGCGCCCGCCCCCGCCCCGGCGCCGGCCCCGCCCGCGCCTCCCAAAGAGAAGGCCTGGTACGAGAACATCACATTCGACGCCTTCGCGGACGCCTATGTGAGCATCAACTACAATTTCCCCCAACCGGAGCGGAATGGAAACAGCTTCCGCGCCTACGACATCAACAATGGCGCCTCGCTCCATTGGGTCGGCCTGAATGTCGGCTACACGGCCGATCCGGTCGGCGGCACCATCAGCCTCCGGCTCGGGCAGAGCTCCGCCCTCTACGGCGGCCAGGACACCGGCACCGGCCTCGAGTACGTCAAGCAGGCTTACGCGACCCTTCGCCCCGGCGGCGACAACGCGATCTTCATCCTCGACTTCGGCAAGTTCGACACGTTCATCGGGGCCGAGGTGGCCGACAGTCAATTCAACATCAACTACACCCGCGGGCTGCTCTATTGGCTCGGCCAGCCGCTGTTCCACACCGGCTTCCGGGCCGAGATCGATCCCGTCAAGGCGTTCGCGATCAAGCTCTTCCTGGTCAATGGCATGAACAACACCATCGACAACAACCTCGGCAAGACCGGTGGTGTGCAGTTCGTGTTGAAGCCCTCCAAGGTCTTCACCGGCTACCTCGGCTATCTGTTCGGGCCCGAGCAAGCCGACACGGCGACGATCACCTGCCCCGCCGGCACGACCGTCGACGGAACGACCTGCAACCCCGACCCGGACGGCGTCGGCGGTGACGTCGAGGTCGCCGACGACAAAGCGAACGGTCGGTTCAGACACCTCGTGGACTTGGTGCTCGACCTGACGCCGGGCGACGTGTTCCGCCTCCTCGTCAATGCCGACGTCGGCGCAGAGCAGCTCCCGACGGACGAGTACGCGATCTGGGCGGGCGGGAGCCTCGCCGCGCGCTTCGCCATCGGCGAGATGTTCGGGCTCGGCCTGCGCGGCGAGATTTACTACGACAAGTCGGGCTACACGACCGCGACCGGCGAGAAGACCATCCTGGGCTCGGGGACGATCACCGGCAACCTCACGCCCTGGAAGTACTTCTCGTCCTACCTCGACCTCCGCGTCGACGGCGGCAACGGGTACTACTTCAAGAAGGGCTTCGACGACGTGGTGAAGTACCAGATCACCACGACCCTCGGCGTGATCGCGAAGACGCAGTAGGCGGCCCCGCCGGCGCGACCGCACCCCTCCCGCGTGGCGCGGAGCGCCACGCAAGGGAGGGGTCGCCGAGCGAAGCGAGGCGCGGGTGGGCATCCCCATGCGCTGGGCAGGCCGAAGGCCGACCCGCGCACGCTCCTCTGGGCAGGCCGAAGGCCGACCCGCGCACGCTCCTCTGGGCAGGCCGAAGGCCGACCCGCGCACGCAGCCTCCGAATGGTTTGAGCAGGCAGGGGGGAGGCCGAAGGCCGGGGGGGCGAAAGCCCCCCCCTCAGGTCAGGCGACGAAGCTTCCTGGGATTTTTGCGCCAGCAAAAATATCCAGAGAAGTGTCGCCCGGTGCGCGGCAATCCGCGCACGCGCAATAAACACTGATACCCTGCTCCGTCGGATGGACGCCGAGGGCCTGGTCGGGCGCACGCTTGTCGGGCGCTTCCGCATCGAACGCGTCCTCGGGCGTGGCGGGATGGCGACCGTCTACGCTGCGTTCGATCAGCAGCGCGGGATCCCTGTCGCGCTCAAGGTCCTCAAGCGCGAGCTGACGCGGGACTCGATGGTCCTTCGCCGCTTCGAGCGAGAGGCCAAGGCCGCCTCCCACCTCGAGCACCCGAACGTGGTCGAGGTGCTCGATTGGGGAGTCGAGGGCGACGAGGCCTTCATCTCGATGGAGCTCGCGCAGGGGACGGACCTCTTGAAGGCGCTCTCCAAGCAGCGGCCGATGAAGCAGGTCCGCGCCGTCCTCGTCCTCTCCCAGGTCTGCGCCGCCCTCTCCGCCGCCCACGCCAAGGGCATCGTTCACCGCGACCTGAAGCCCGAGAACATCTTGCTCGTGCCGGATCCGATGGAGCCGGGGGGCGAGCGCGCGAAGGTCCTCGACTTCGGCATCGCGAAGGTGCTGGACGTCTCGAAGGGCGGCGGCGGCAGCGGCGACGATCCGCCGTCGTACGTCACCAAGACGGCGCTCACGCGAGTCGGGACGATCGTCGGGACGCCCGCGTACATGTCCCCCGAGCAGTGCCGCGGCGGAGAGATCGACGGGCGCAGCGACATCTACGCGTGCGGGGTTCTGCTCTATCAGCTCGTCACCGGCGAGCTGCCCTTCACCGGCGAGACGCCGCTCCACACGGCGATGCGTCACATCCACGCCCAGGCGCGTCCTCCCGCGGAGCTCCGGCCCGATCTCGCGCCGCGGCTCGAGCGCGTGATCACGAAGGCCCTCGCGAAATGGCCGGGGGAGCGCCAACAGACGGCGGAGCAGCTCCGCAAGGAGCTCCTCGGGTGCCTCGCCGATCTCCCCGATCGCGGGGACTACGTGCTCCCCGACGAGCTCCTCGCGGGCCGCGCCTCCTCGCCCCCTCGCGAGCCCACCGCGCCCGCCGCCCCGCCGGCAGATGTCCAGAACGAGGAGCGCACGTCGAGCGAGCACGAGATCCCGACGCGCGCGGAGGTCGAGGGGACCAACCCCACCGCGCAGCTCGTGGGCGGCCCGCTCGGAGGCACGCCGCTGCGCGCGGTGCGCCTGCTCCGGGGCACCGATCCCACCGCGCCGCGGGCCGAGGCCCAAGCGCCGGCTTCGCTCTCGCCGAGCACGACCAGGCCCGACGCGCCGCTCGGCGGCAGCCCCGACGCCGAGCAGGCCATCCTCCCTCCAGCCGGATTGTCCGTCGCCGCCGGTGCCGCGGAGACGACGTCCCCTTCGTCGTCGATCGTCGAGACGACCCGACAAGCGGAGAAGAGCCTCGACGACGACGACGACCCTCGCACCCTCATGAGGGCCGAGGCCGAAGAGCCCGCGGACGGGCTGCCGACCCCCGGCCCGATCGAGACGCCGCGCACCGCCGGCAACGGCCGCCCGCAGCAGCCGACGAGCCCGAAGGCGCCCGAGGTCCAGGTCAAGACGGATCCGATCGAGCAGCAAAAAGCGAAGCTCGAGCGCCAAGCGGCGCCCACGCTCCTCGGCGCGGCGGCCTCCCCTCCGAAGAAGCTGCCCGCGCGGACCGAGCAGATCCTCCCGAACGACGTGGTGGTGCCTCCGATGGCCGCGCTCGGAGCGTCGCCCACCCCGCAGCAGGCGCTGCTCGCGCGACCGAAGGCGAGCACGGATCGACCGCTGCCGCGGGCGGCGAAGGCGAAGCCCACCCAAACCGGGCTCACGCCGACGATGGCCAAGGAGCCTCCGCGGCGCGAGGGGAGCGAGGCGGCGCCGCGCGCCAACATCGCCGCGCATCTGCCGCCGCCCCCACCCGCTCCTTCGCCTTCGCCTTCGCCGGGGCCGCCCGCCGCGGCGGCGGAGGCGCAACCGCGGTACCTCCAGCAAGACGAGCTGAGGCGGAACGGGCGCAACCCCACGGCGCCGCTCATGGCTCAGCCCTCGTTCGCCCTCTCCCACGCCCAGCTCGGACGAAGCGCGGTCGGTCAGGCGCCGTCGGGCGGCGGCGGCGGGCGCCCGCTCCCGCCCGACGAGGACGAGCCGCCGACGAACGTGCGGGAGGTCGGCCCTGCTTCGAAGAGCGCCAAGACGCTCGTCATGGAGGAGATGGTTATGCAGGGCACGCCGAACGCCGCGGCCGCGGCCCAGGTGCGGCGTGAGATACCGAACGTGCCGGTGCCGTCGAGCCCCGGCGCGGCGCCGGCGGCGCCGAACCATCCCGGCTACGCCCCGCCGGAGGAGAGCCTGCGCGGACTGAAGGCGACCGCCCGCATCCCCGACGAAGAGCGGGTCACGAACCAGATCGGCTATCCGCCCCCGCAGGGCCCGCAGCCGAGCCTCATCCAGTCGAGCGACAACCTCCAGGCGGTGAAGGCGACGGTGCGGATGAACCCGCAGGAGGCGGCGATGACGGCCGCCGCGAACGCGCAAGCCGCCGCCTCGCGCGGGGTGCCGCCGTCATCGCAGCCCGCGCCGAGCCCCCACGCCCCGCGGCCTCCGCAGCAGCCGCAGCCGCAGCCGCAGCCGCAGCCGCAGAGCATGGGGACACCGCACGGCATCCACACGCCGCAGCTCGCCGGCGCGGCCGCCGCCCCCCCTCACGACCCTGCGTTTCAGACCGCGAGCGGCTACCGGCTCGCGCCCGGCAGCTGGACGGAGCCGACGGTCGTGAAGCGGCGCGCGCAGGCCCCGCAGCAGCAGGGCCTCGTGTCGTCGCTGCAGGGCCTCTCCGGCACCACCGGCCTCTTGATCGGGATCGGCCTCGGCCTGGGGATCGCGGCCGGCCTCTTGATCGCGTTCTTGCTCGCGCGGGGTTGATCAGCTCACGCCGAGCGCGCGCGCGACCTCGTCGTAGAAGGACTCCACCGCCGCATCGAGGCCGGCCACGTCCGGCCCGCCCGCTTGCGCCATGTCGGGGCGACCGCCGCCGGAGCCGCCGACCTTCTTCGCGACCTCGCGCACGAGATCACCGGCCTTCACCCGATCCGTCGCCGCCTTCGAAACCACCACGCACAGGGCGGCCTTGTCCGGGCCCTTCGCCCCGAGCAACACCGCGCTCCGCTCGCCGAGCTTGTCGCGCAGCTTCTCTCCGAGCTCGCGCAGCGCGCCCGCTTGCGTCCCGTCCGCGACCTTCACCGCGAGGACGCGCACGTCCGCGATCGTCTTCGCGCCCGCGATCATCCCTTCGATGCCGCCGCCGCCGCTCGACCCGCCCTCGAGCAGCTTCTTCTCGAGCTCGGCCACCTTCTTCTCGAGCTCGCGCTCGCGGGCCACGAGCTTTCCGACCTTGTCGACGAGATCGGGGCCGTGCGCCTTCACCAGCTTCTGGAGCTTGAAGATCTCGCCTTCTGTCTCGCGGACGCGGGCGAGGGCGTTCTTTCCGGTCGAAGCGAAGAGCCTCCGCACCCCGGCCGCGACGCTCGTCTCGCCGTCGATCTTGAACATGCCGATGTCGCCGAGGGCGCGCACGTGGGTGCCGCCGCAGAGCTCCACCGAGTCCTTCGTCATCGTGAGCATGCGCACGACGTCGCCGTACTTCTCCTCGAAGATCGCGACCGCGCCGCGCTTCTTCGCCTCTTCGATCGGCAAGACCTCCGTCGTCGCCGGCTCGTTCGTCAGCACCTTCGCGTTCACGAGATCCTCGATCGACTCGATCTCCTCGCGCGTGAGCGGCTTGTTGTGGGCGAAGTCGAAGCGGAGCATGTCCGGCCCGACGCGCGAGCCCTTCTGCATCGCGTGCTCGCCGAGGACGCGCTTCAAGGCCCAGTGGAGCAGGTGGGTCGCGGAGTGGTTGCGGCGCGTCGCGGAGCGCTTGTCGTGATCGACCTCGAGCTTCGCGGTGTCGCCCTTCTTGATCGAGCCCTCCACCACCTCGCCGCGATGGACCCACAGGCCCGGCACGGGACGGACCGTGTCGTGGATCGCGACCTTCGCCCCGCCCGCGGTCGTGATGACGCCTTGGTCCCCGACCTGCCCGCCGCTCTCCGCGTAGAACGGCGTCGTCTTCACGACGATCTCGACCGCGTCCTTCGCCCCCGCCTCGTCGACGAGATCGCGCACGATGAGCGGCCGCGCCGCGTCACCCTGGGACTTCACCTTCACGAGCGCGAGCACCGGGCTCTCCCCTTCTTCCCGCTCGTAGCCGGTGAACTGCACCGCGCCGACCTCCGCCTTGATCGCGTGGTAGATGGGATCGAGGGCGGCGTTGGGATCGATGGGGCCGTCCGCCTCCGTGGCGCCCTTCACGATCGCCTCTGCGCCCGGGCGATCCACCTCGAAGCTGCTCTCGCGGCAGATCACCTCCGTGAGGTCGAGGGGGAAGCCGAACGTCGTGTAGAGATCCGCCGCCACCTCCGCGGAGAGCCTTCGCTCGCCGCGGTCGCGCATCGCCCCGAAGCTGTCCTCGAGGATCTTGATCCCGCGCTTCAACGTCGCGCGGAACCGGACCTCCTCGTCGAGGGTCACCCGCGAGATGAGCTCGCGCCGCTCCACGAGCTCGGGGTACGTCACCCCCATCGTGTCGCAGACCTTGAGGGCGACCTCGTGGAGGAACGGCCGCTCGATCCCGAGGCGATGCCCGTGACGGATCGCCCGCCGCATCACCCGCCGCAGGATGTACTCGCGCTTCTGGCGCTCCGGCATCACCCCCTCGGCCATGAGGAACGCGGTCGTGCGCGCGTGATCGGCGATGACCCGCATCGAGACGTCGTCGTCCGACGTCGAGCCCTTGTACTCCTTGTTCGCGATCGACGCGGCGAGGTCGACGAGGCCGCGCAGCAAGTCCGTGTCGTAGTTGCTCGTCACGCCCTGGACCGCACAGCTGATGCGCTCGAGGCCCATCCCGGTGTCGATGCTCGGGGCCGGCAGCGGCACGAGCTCCCCGTCCTTCACCGCTCGGTTGAACTGCATGAAGACGAGGTTCCAGATCTCCGTCCAGCCGAGGCCGTCGATGCGCGGCTCTTCGCCGAAGCGCCCCACGTCGGCCGCTCCCTCTCCGTGGAAGTAGTGGATCTCCGAGCACGGCCCGCACGGGCCCGTGTCGCCCATCGACCAGAAGTTGTCCTCCTTGCCGAGCCGCAGGATCCGGTCGTCGCCGAAGCCGGTGACTTTGCGCCACAGCTCCGCCGCCTCGTCGTCGCCGGGGATCCCGTCCTCCCCCTTGAAGACGGTGACGACCATCCGCTCGGGGGACAGGCCCGCGACCTTCGTCAGGTACTCCCACGCGTACGCGATCGCGTCGGCCTTGAAGTAGTCCCCGAAGCTGAAGTTGCCGAGCATCTCGAAGAACGTGTGGTGGCGCGCGGTCACGCCCACGTTCTCGAGGTCGTTGTGCTTGCCGCTGATGCGGATGCACTTCTGGCTCGACGCGGCCCGCGAGTAGCTCCGCTTGTCGGCGCCGGTGAAGACGTCCTTGAACTGCACCATCCCTGCGTTCACGAACATCAGGGTCGGGTCGTTCTGCGGGACGAGCGGCGCGCTCGGGACGACGGCGTGTCCCTTGTCCTGGAAGAAGTCGAGGAAGCTCTGGCGAATCGCGGAGGAGGTTTTGTCTTCGAGGCCCATGGCAGTACGCGACGCGTGAGGTCCGCGTCGGCGGACGCTCGGGCGTGTGGTGCCTTTACCATGCCCTCATCGGGTGGGCGGTCCGATTCGCTTCGGGCTCGCTCGGCCTCCGCGAGCTGCTAAATGAGCGAGCGCAATTCTCGATCAGAGATCCTCGCGCGATTCGACTACCGGGTCTGGGCCTGGATTCTCTCGCCGTGCCTCGATGATACCTCCGCTTACGCGAGGCCCAAGAGAGCGCCCCTAGTCCGGAGGGCTGATGCAGCCCTCCCCCCACGCTCCGCGTGGGGCCCCCCTCCGCCTCCGCGCCCGCCAATGCGGGCGCGCCCCATCGCCTGCGGCGACGGGGCCCCATCATCCGCTCTACAGCGTCGTATGTGTCACGATCACGATCGGTGTTAGCGTCCTTGCTCAACCGATCTCGAGAGAGGGTGGTGCCCGTGGGCGACAAATCTCCCAAATCCAAAGAGAAGGCGAAGAAGCAGGACGACAAGGACAAGCAGCAGAAGAAGGACGCGGCCGCCGAGAAGGCAAAGCCGAAGGATCCGAACGCCAAGAAGAAGTGAAGCCGCGACCGGGATCGCCGCGCGAAGCTTCGCGACGGTCCCGCCCCGGCGCTACTTGGTGGCCGCGTCGATCGCCGTCGGCGCGCCCTTGAGCGCGCTCTGCACCGCGGCCTTGACCGCGTCTTCCTTCAGGGCTGCGACGTCCGCGTCGTTCTTCAGCGCCTTCGAGTTCATGAGGGCCTTCGCGTCGCCCTTCACCGTCGCCTTCAGCGACTGCTCCGGGATCTTCCGGATGAGGAGCTCGACCTTGGCCGCGATGGCGGTGTCCGCCCCCGCCACGCTCTTCGACAGCGACGTGAGCCGCCCGTCGACCGCGATCGTCGGCAGGTTGCGCTGCTTCGCCTGATCCACGGCGTCCTTCTCCGACGTCACCACCTCGATGCCGGGGATGCGCGCGATCTCGGACTTCATCGTCGACGTGAAGAGCGAGCTCACCTTGGGCTCGTTCGTCTTGTTCTCGATCTTCGCGATGCTCACGATGACGCGCGTCTTCTTGGCGCTCTTCAGCATCCCGATCGCCTTGTCTATCGAGGACCGCACGTTGCCGTCCTTCTCGCTCGACTTCGCCCGCTCGAGCACGGAGAGCGCGCTCGTGTCGCCGATCGCGCCGAGGGCCGCCGCCGCCGCTGCGCGGACCGCCGCGTTGTCGTCCTTCAAGGCCTTGCCGAGCGCGTCGATCGCGCTCGTGTCCTTGCGCTTGCCGAGGGCCAGCGCCGCCGTCACCCGCACGCGGAAGTCGCTCGCGGTGAGCACGTCCTTCTTCAGCTGCCCCGAGTCCTGCGCGAACGCGACCCCGCTCGTCGCCGTCGTGAGCACGAGCGCCAGCATCGTCGCGGAGCGCATCACGCCTCGCAGCCAGGAGCTCTTGGGATTGGACGTTCGCGGGAGCGGCATCAGACGGACCTCGCAGCTAGTAGGGACGAGAGAGCCTCCACTCGAATGAACCAACGCGAGGTCCGAGGCCAACTTCCCTTGGACGGGCTCGCACCCGAAATCATCGGTACATTGCCTGCGATCCGGAAGGACGCCGCGTCGTCCACCCCTCAAATAGGTGCGAGCCTTCGGCACTTCTTCACGGCGCGCTCGGATTTTTCCGCCGAGGCCGGAGCCGCGCCGCTCCTCGCGCTCGCCGAGAGAGCGCGTGGGCTCGGCACTGCTGCTCAGCTCGGAGTCGACCCGCGAGGTCTCGCTCGACGACGGTCCCGCTCCGCCATCTCCTCCGCGAGCGCGCAGCGCGCCCCAGCCTCGAGACAACCACGTGCGAGCCAAGGAGCTCGCTGTCACCCATCGCGATCGCAACCCTCCAGCAGCCATCTCCAGCGCCGGAGGGGGGCCCCACGCAGTGGGGGGAGGATTGGTCTCATCTTTCCAAACCAGCAGCGAACCAGGGTTCTGCGAGCGAATCTCCAGTGACACGACGAGTGCGTGCGAGCCAAGGAGGTCACCGACACCGTTCGCCAAGACGCGGCTTCAGAAGCCATCCGAAACGCCGGAGGGGGGCCCCAACTTTGTTGGGGGGAGGTTGCCGGGCAACCTCCGGCTCAAGGCCGATTCTGCGGGGCGAAGCGATCGCGGAACAGACGGCAATCAAAAGAGACTGGGACAGATGAGACCAATGCTCAGACGCAGTGGGGGGAGGATGGCGCTCCATCCTCCAACGAACGAGCCGAGCTGCGGGGCCTCGCCCAAGCCACACAACGCCCCCCAGCACGACGACGTTCCCGCTCCGCCATCTCCTCCGCGAGCGCGCAGCGCGAGGAGAGATGGATCTGCCCCCACGCGTCGGTGCTCGGCGCTACGCGCCTGCGCGCCGCCGGTCTCCCCCTTACGCATGCTCGGGCTGCGAAGCGCAGCCCTGCGCGTGCGTGGGGGAGACGACGCGCGGGGCGCGGGGGAGCGCTCGACGAGAGAGAGAAGCGAGAGAGAAGCGAGAGAGAAGCGAGAGAGAAGCGAGAGAGAAGCGAGAGAGAAGCGAGAGAGAAGCGAGAGAGAAGCGAGAGAGAAGCGAGAGAGAAGCGAGAGAGAAG
>JBGAID010000119.1:0-30949 GCA_044225865.1 Polyangiaceae bacterium
CGGTTTGGCACCTCGATGTCGGCCCATCGCATCCTGGGGCTGGAGCAGGTCCCAAGGGTTCGGCTGTTCGCCGATTAAAGCGGTACGCGAGCTGGGTTTAAAACGTCGTGAGACAGTTTGGTCCCTATCTGCCGTGGGCGTAGGATGCTTGAGAGGAGCTAACCATAGTACGAGAGGACCTGGTTGGACGCGCCTCTGGTGTTCCGGTTGTCCTGCCAAGGGCATAGCCGGGTAGCCATGCGCGGAACGGATAACCGCTGAAAGCATCTAAGCGGGAAGCCGGCCTCAAGACAAGGCATCCCGGGCCGCAAGGCCCCTCAAGACCCCTCGTAGACTACGAGGCAATAGGCCGGGTGTGAAAGTGGCTAAACCACGGAGCTAACCGGTACTAATCGGTCGTGAGGCTTGACCTACCTCAAAGGCAAGCCAACGTCCTATGTGACGAGATTCTTCGGCCTCAGCGCTCGAGCAACGAGAGCTCGCGCTGGCTGACAGCGCTTGGACGCGCTCCCGACCCGCCCGCATGGGCTCGGTCGGATGCTCACAGTTTCCGGTGACGATATCGAAGAGGTCACACCCGATCCCATTCCGAACTCGGAAGTTAAGCTCTTCGGAGCCAATGGTACTGCCAGGGAGACCTGGTGGGAGAGTAGGTCGTTGCCGGGATTTCTTCAGCCCGGAGTCAGGCGCATCGCGCCGACTCCGGGCTTTTTTTTTTTCGCGTCCGCGGATGCCCGCGGACCGGGCGACACTTCTCGGGATATTTTTGCTTCGCAAAAATCCCCGGAAGCTTCGTCGCCTGACCTGAGGGGGGGGCTGTCGCCCCCCCGGCTTCGCCTCCCCCCTGCGGGGCCCAAGCGGGGTGGTGGCTTTCGGCCTTCCGGCCTTTCGGGGGATTCGTCGCTTCGCTCGAATCGGCGGGAGTCGGATTCGTCGCTTCGCTCGAACGGGCGGGAGTCGGATTCGTTGCTTCGCTCGAATGGGCGGGATTCGTCGCTTCGCTCGAATCGGCGGGAGTCGGATTCGTCGCTCGCTCGAACGGGCGGGATTCGTCGCTTCGCTCGAATCGGCGGGAGTCGGTCGAATGGGCGGGGCTCTTTGAGCTCGTTGCTTGGCCGAGGCGGGGGCTTGGCGTCTTGGCTCTTGGCCTGCGGAGGCCGAGAGCGCGCAGCGTGGAGACCCCAAGGCTCGCTGCTGCACCGGTCGGGCGTGAGGGGAAAGTTGGGGAGGTCGGTCGGTGTGGGACGTATCCTACACAGCCTTACAGAGCACTGGGTCGCGCCCAGGCCGCTTCGTGCGAGCGCGCGACCTTCGGAGGAGCCGTCCATGAATCGTTGGAGTCTGCTGGGTGCGTCGTGCCTGCTTGCTGGGTGCGGGCTGTTTCAGGTGCGGGTCAACGGCGAGGTGAAGAACCTCGGCGGCTCGTCGACCGGGACGCAGACCGCCTCCGAGGAGGGTCGCGAATCGTCGAGGCCGGAGGGCGCTTCGGCGAAGAACAAGGAGAATCGCGACGCGGCGAAGTCCGACAAGGAGCGGCTCGAGGCGCTTCGCAAGGACACGCGCGAGATCCGCAACGCGATCGACAAGCTCGTGCAGAGCGATCCGGGGCCGCTGCCGGCGGAGAAGCTGCAAGCGCTCAACGAGAAGCGGAAGGCCTTCGAGAGTGAGGGGCTCGATCCGGAGGTGCACTACCTCTCCCACCTCTTGACCTACTACAAGATGGAGAACGCCTGGCGCGGCGACGCGACGAAGACGGCGGAGTCGCTCGCCCAAACCCTCGGTGGGGCGGTCGCGCAGACAGGCGAGGTGACGGGGAAGGACAAGCCGCAGACCTTCAAGCTCAAGGCGGAGGAGGGCAAGTGCTACACGATCCTCCTCAGGATGAAGACCGCGGGTGGTGAGGAGGACAAGATGACGTCCTTCGCTCTGGACGCGGGCAAAGACAGCTCGTCCTTGCAGCACTTCGACATGGATGGGCGCACGACACGGGGGGCGGGGAGCCATTCTCCTCTGTCCAAGTCGTACATCCGTGGCGCCTGCGCGCTGAAGACGACAGAGATCACGGCGACCGTCGAGCTGAAATATGCCGGCTCCACGAATGGCCTGAAGTACGTGGTGGTCGAGACGGCGCGCGACAAGTTTCCTCAGTATGTCGCGTTGGAGGCCCAGCCGCGTGTCAACGACTCGTGCGACGTCGACAATTGGATGTCGATGTGGACCAATCCAATCCCCGGGACGGTGCTCTACGGCGCCGAGGCTCCGTTCATCCCGTACGACGTCGGACAGGCAGAGGAGATGTGGATGACGGCGTGGAGCTCCGGCTATGGCGAGGTCCGGGCGAAGCGCGCGGACTTGTCGAGCTCGCCGCCGAAGCAGCTCAAGTTCAACAACAAGATGCAGTTTCGCGGCTGCCCCCACGAGCTGAAGTACGCCAAGAGCGCCGACGGGATCAAGGTCGCAACCTGCTATACGAACCTTGACAAGAAGTTCAATCCTCAGTTCGACGCGGCCCAGCGGGCACGCGACAACGCTCCGGGGATTTTGGCCGAGATCGCCGCCGAGCGGCGCCTCAACGCCCTCAACAATCAATACGGGGACGAGCTGGACCGGACCTGCAAGAAAATGGAAGCCGACGTCGGGAAGAAGTTCGAGGCGGCTTACAACAAGATCGTCGACTTCTACACGGCGACGCCGGTGAAGTCCTCCTTCGACCGCGGCCGCGAGCTGAAGCTCACGTACGACGGGGCGGTCGCCATCGGCTGCGCCGGACAATACAGCTGCAGCCTGTGAGGCCCCGGGGGGGGCGAAAGCTGACTCGATCGTCAGTGACTTCATCGTCACGATTGTCGTCCGCGACTCGATAGTCACGAAGATTGTCGATAAGCTGACTTGAAAGTCACGAAGACGATTGAATTCGCGCGCACGTCCTCGACACGTTAGTCGTGCCCCATGAGAGAGCCGGCGTCGCGGATCTTGGGCACGGGGCGCTACTTGCCCCCCATCGTGCGGACGAACGCCGATCTCGAGCGGATGGTCGAGACGACCGACTCGTGGATCCTCGAGCGCACCGGGATCCGAGAGCGGCGCATCGCGCCCCCGGAGATGGCTTCGAGCGACATGGCGGCGGAGGCGGCGAAGCAAGCGCTCGAGCAGGCGGAGCTGTCGCCGCGCGACCTCGACATGATCCTGGTCGCGACCGTGACCCCCGACACGCAGCTGCCGGCGACCGCGGTCTGGGTTCAACAGAAGATCGGGGCCGGCAACTGCGCGGCTTTCGATATCAGCGCCGCGTGCGCAGGGTTCGTGTTCGGGCTCTCGATGGCGGACGCGTACATCCGAACGGGGGCGGTCAAGAACGTCCTCTTGGTGGGGGTGGAGCTGCTCTCGCGGATCGTGGATTGGACCGACCGGACGACGTGCGTCCTCTTCGGGGACGGCGCGGGTGCGGCGGTGCTCGGGCCCGCGCGAGGGGCGATGGCGCGCGAGCGCCCCCGTGGCGTCCTCGCGACCCGCATGCACACCGACTCCTCGCTCGCGGGGTCGCTGCTCGTCCCGGGGGGCGGCTCCGCGATGCCCATCACCCGCGAGGTGATCGACGGACGCCTCAACAAGATCCACATGAAGGGGCAGGACGTCTTCAAGGTCGCGGTGAAGAACCTGCAGTCGTCGAGCCAGGCCGTCCTCGACGACGTCGGCATGACGGGCGCCGATCTCGACTGGATCTGCCCTCACCAGGCGAACCTGCGCATCATCGATCTCGCGGTGGCGAAGCTCGGCCTGCCGCGGGAGAAGATGCTGGTGAACATCGACCGCGTCGGCAACACGTCGAGCGCGAGCATCCCGATCCTCCTCGACGAGAACGTTCGTGAGAAGAAGGTTCGTCCCGGCGATCACGTGCTCCTGTGCGGCCTCGGGGCGGGGATCTCCTGGGGCAGCGCGGTCGTGACCATCTGAGGGGGAGCGCTCCCTCGCGTCGAAGCGCCGCGAAGTCGATCCGTTCGTCGGGCGTTGCTACGCTTCGAGGGTCGTCTTGCGTCGCTACATCACCAAGGGGCGGATCGCCGCCCTCATCGCCGTCCTGCTCGTCGCGAGCGTCGTGCTCGGGTTCGCGCCGCTCGTCCGTGCCAAGGCGCGGTCGACCGCCGAGCGCTACGGCGCGAACGTGGAGATCGAGTGGGTCGTGCCCACGTGGGAGGGCGTGTCTCTTCGCGGCGTCCGGGTCACCCACCCCGATGCGCCCTCGGCGGAGGTGGAGCTGGACCGGGTCCTCGTCTCGTGGGGCTCGCCGAGGAAGGTCGCGGTCGACGGAGGCCGGCTCAAGCTCCGCGGCGAGGTCTCGGACATCGTCCATCAAATGGAGAAGGTTCGGGGGCGGATGCCCGAGGGCGAGAAGTCGGAGGGCGGCTCGAAGACGGAGATCTCGGTCGCCCGATTCGACGTCGACTACTCGGGACCCCAGGGTGATCTGAAGCTGAAGGATGTGAAGGTCGCGCGCGACGGCCCCAAGGTCACGGTCACGGCCGAGGCGGGGGAGGGCTCCACGTCGATCGCGCGCGGGACGCTCGCGCAAGGATCGATCGAGATCGATCGATCGGACGGTGAGGTCCGCGTCGCCAAGCTCTCGACGGAGGGGCTGGAGGTCACGGCCAACCTCGGCGCGATCGGGGGCGCGACCTCCGAGCCGATCGAGTCCTCGAGCCACGAAGGCCGAGTGGCTCGGGTGCGCAAGCAGCTGGCCAAGGTGAGCGAGCTGTTCGCGGCCCACATGACGCCGGAGGGCTCCATCGACCTGAAGGGCGTGCGCGCCGACATCACGCGCGGCACCGAGCACCTCTCCATCGGGCCCGCGACCCTGCGATTGGGGAAGAAGGATGGGAAGCTCGTCGGAGAGTACGTCGCCGGGAAGCTGCCGCCGCCGAGCATCGCTTCCACCCCGCCCGCGGGGGCAGACGGGGCGCCCAGCGACTCCCTCACCATCAAGGCCGCGTTTCCTCGGTCCGACGAGCCGCTCGCGGTCGAGATGCATGGAGGTCCCGTCTCGTTCGCGGCCCTCGGGCTGAAGGACGGAGAGTTCCACCTGACCGACGTCGACCGGGCGACGTTCCGGGCGAACGCGCGCTTCGAGATCGATCCGGAGGGGGAGGTGCTCTCGTTCGACGGCGAGGCTCAGGTCGTGGGGCTCTCCGCGACGCTGCCTCAGATCGCGAAGGACCCCATCTCCGGCATCAACGCGTCGTTTCGGGGAAACGTGCGGGCCGCGCTCGACGGGAGCAAGATCAGCGTGAAGGGCGGGGAGCTGGAGGTGGGCCGGGTGCGGCTCAACACGACGTTCGACGCCACCCTGGAGCCCGCGAAGACCCCGAAGGAGCATCCTCGGCTCAAGCTCGACCTCGGCTTCGACGTGCCGCTCGTCCCCTGCCAGGCGCTGCTCGACGCGGCGCCGAAGGGGCTTCTGCCGACCCTCGCCGGGATGCGCCTCGCCGGCTCGATCGCGGTGAAGGGGGGAGCGAAGCTCGACACCGCGAAGATCGACAAAGACTACGACGTTCGTTGGGATCTCTCGAGCACCTGCCGGGTGACGGAGGCGCCCCCGAACGTGGACGTCGCGCGCTTCAAGAAGCCCTTCAAGCGCACGGTCTACCGATCGACGGGAGAGAAGAACCTCGAGATCGAGACGGGGCCGGGGACGGACCACTGGGCACGTTACTCCGCGATCTCGCGCTACATGGAGCTGGGGATCGTCTCGTTCGAGGACGGCCGCTTCCATCGCCATGAGGGCTTCGACGTGGAGGCGATCAAGAACTCGATCCGCGAGAACCTCCGCAGCTGGCAGTTCAAGCGAGGGGCGAGCACGATCTCGATGCAGCTCGCGAAGAACCTCTACCTCGAGCGCGACAAGAGGCTCGCGCGGAAGATCGAGGAGGCGTTCTTGACGATGTACCTCGAGCAGGCGCTCACCAAGGAGCAGATCGTCGAGCTCTACCTCAACGTGGTCGAGTTCGGACCGAACGTGTACGGCGTCGCCGACGCGGCCCACCACTACTTCCGGACGTCCGCCTCCTCGCTGACCCTCTCCCAAGCCTTTTATCTGGCCTCGATCCTACCCGACCCGTCGAAGGAGCATTTCGCGGCCGGGGGCGCCCTCTCGGGGGGGTGGCTCAAGTTCTTGCGCACGGTGATGAAGCACGCGAACAAGCTTCATCGGCTGACCGACGAGGAGCTCGAGGCGGGGCTCGCCCAGATCCCAGTGCGTGGTCAGCCGACGCCGATGCGAGACCCGGACGCGGCCGAGCCGGCCGAGACTCCCGGTGAGCCCAAGCCGGACGACGTCCTCCCTCCGAACTGAGGAGGGCGGCTATGCTCGCGACGTGAACGTGCTCGCGACGTGGCGGCTGGGGCCCCTCTTGTTGTGCGCCCTGGCGCTCCTCGGCTGCGCGACGACGACGAGCTTCGTCGGAAGGACGGCCGAGGGCGCTCGCATCGTCCGCGTCGGCTTCTCCCTCTCGAATGCGTATTTGATCGAGACGAAGCGGCCCATCCTCATCGACACCGGCGGTCCGGACGACCTGCCCGCGCTCGAGGCGGCGCTACGCCACGAGAAGCTGAAGGTGGAGGATCTCTCGCTCGCGATCGTGACCCACGGCCATTTCGATCACGCGGGGCTCGCGGCGGCGTTGAAGAAGCGAGGCGTGCCGATCATGCTGGGAGCGGGTGACGTCGAGCTCGCCCGCCGCGGACGCAACGACGATCTCCGCCCGACGAGCTTCACCGCGGATGCGCTGAAGCTCGTACTGCCCGATCGCTATGCGCGCTTCGAGCCCGACATCGTCGTGGACAAGCCGCTCGACCTCTCTCCCTACGGGGTCGCGGGTGAGGTCATCCCGATGCCGGGCCATACGCGCGGCTCGCTCGTGGTCGTCCTCGCGAATGGAAGCGCCTTCGTCGGGGATCAAATGGCGGGCGGGATCCTGGGTGGGGTCCTATGTCCCGAGCAGCCGACGGAGCACTATTTTCAGGCGGATGTATCGCAGAACCACGCGAACATCCGCGCCCTGGTTCGGATTGGCGTGGAGACGTTCTATTTGGGTCACGGGGGCCCGGTCCGTCGAGACGCGGTCATCGACGAGTTCGGTGGCTTCCACCGGTGACGGAGGGCGACGCGAGGGCGGGCGACCCACCCTCGCGCGAGCCTCGCCGTCACTGACAGGGCAGCTCGTCGGCGCAGTCCTCGCAGTCGCACGACTCGAGATACGGGTCGCAGAGCCCGTCATTCGTGCACGCGGTGGCGGGGCAGAGCTCGGTGTTCCCGGTGCATTGCGAGCACGCGCAGTCCACCGTGTTGTCGCACGTGGTGCCGTCACCGCATCCATAGCAAAGACACTCGGAAGCCACGGAGGGGTCGCAATCATCGTAGTAGAAGCACGTGTCGACTGGGCCTGCTCCTCCCGTTCCACCGCCGGCTCCGCCCTGCGCGGTGCCGCCGGCTCCTCCTTGCCCGCTGCCGCCTCCTCCCACGACGGGCGTCCCGCCTTCGCCGCCGTTGCCACCCACGGGGCCTGCGCCTTGGTTGGTGCTACCGCCGCCGCCGTTGCTCGAAGCGCCTGATCCGCCGGAGCCGGTCGAGTCTCCACACCCCCAGACGACCAAGAGAGCACCAATCGCAGTGAGGCAAGCTTGACGGGTCATAGGATCTCCTTCGAGGAAGCGAGTGCGGTTCACCATCGAGGGTACTTAAGACTCGTCGCGAATGAACAGAGGCGGCGGAGCCTCGGCGGCGAGGTGGGTGAGAGAGCGACAGAACTCGCGGCCGAACCAATGGATGGCGCCCTTCGAATCCGCCGGTGGCCTATGATTACCATGCTGCCACATCTCGGCTCCGCGCCGAAGCGTGGCCGCTTTCACGCGAGGACCATCTTCCAATCGGAGGCCGCATGTCGCTTCGTTTCGCTCGAGCTCTCTTCGGGTCAGTGGCGTGGGTGGTGCTCGCGTGCGGCGATCCCGAGGTGGTGCAAGGGCAAGGAGGCGAAGGCGCGGGCGGCGGCGCAACCGGCGCCGGTGGTGAAGGGCACGAAGGTGGCGGGGGGCTGGGGTTCAGCCAGGGAGGGACGGGGGGCGGGAACGGCGGAGCCGGTCAGGGAGGCGAGGGAGGCGGCGTCACCGCCTACTGCGGCGATGGTCTGATCAACCCGGGCGAAGTCTGCGATGACGGGAACAGCGTCTCGCTCGACGGCTGCACCGGGACCTGCGACGCGATCGAGAACGGCTTCGCGTGCCCCGTGCCTGGTGAGAGTTGTGTCTCGACGGTCGTCTGTGGCGACTCGGAGATCACCGGCGCGGAGACTTGCGACGACGGCAACGACGTCTCCGGGGACGGCTGCGACGCCGACTGCATGGTCGAGCCGGGATGGATTTGCCCCGACCCGGGAGCGCTGTGCGAGGCGGCCGCGTGCGGCGACGGGATCGTGGCGGGCACCGAGGACTGCGAGGACGACGACAATCCCCCTGCCTCGGGAGACGGCTGCAGCGACACGTGCGCGCTGGAGCCTGGATTCAAGTGCGACGTCCCGGGCCAGCCCTGCGTGCCGACCGTGTGCGGCGACGGCGTCGCGGAGGGCAGCGAGCAATGCGACGACGGCGACAACGACTTCGGGGACGGCTGCATGCCGCTCTATTGCACGATCGAGCCCGACTGCACCGGCTCGCCGGGCTCGAGCTGCACGACCTCGTGCGGGGACGGCATCAAGCTGCCCGGCGGGACGGAGGAGTGCGAGGACGGGAACACGGTCGGGGGCGACGGGTGCTCGGCGACGTGCACCGTGGAGCCGGGCTACCAATGCGACGACGTGGTGGAGGATCCGACCGAGCTCGTTCTGCCCATCGTGCTGCGTGACTTCATGCAGAGCCACCCCGACATGGAAGAGGCCATCGCCTCCGAGACGGGGATCGTCCAGTCGCTCCTCGGAGCGGATGGAAAGCCTGTCTATGCCCACCCGGGCGGCCACACGACGACGACGTCGGGGCAGGCAGCGTTCGACCAGTGGTACCGCGACACCGCCGGCGTGAACCAGCCAATCCTCCAGACCCTCACGCTGCCGAAGCTGCCGAGCGGGGCCTTCCAGTTCTCCAGCAACTCCTTCTTCCCGATCGACAACCAGGGCTCCGGCAACGAGGGCCACAACCACAATTTCCACTTCACGAGCGAGGTCCGTTACTGGTTCGAATACAAGGGCGGCGAGCAGCTCCAGTTCACCGGCGACGACGACGTCTGGGTGTTCGTCAACAAGCAGCTCGCGGTGGATCTCGGAGGCGTGCACGGGGCGCAGAGCGGCAGCGTGACCCTCGACGCGAACGCGGCCACGACGTTCGATCTCACGCTCGGCGGCGTCTACGAGATCGTCGTGTTCCAGGCGGAGCGCCACACGACCCAGTCCAACTATCGACTGACGCTCTCGAACTTCGCGAACGCAAAGAGTCACTGCCACAGCGTGTGCGGCGACGGCATCAAGACGCCCGACGAAGCGTGCGACGATGGGGTGAACGACGGCTCCTACGGGAGCTGCACGCCCGACTGCAAGAAGGGGCCCCGGTGCGGGGACGGCGTCGTCCAAGCTCCGATGGAAGACTGCGATGACGGCGTGAACCTCTCGCCCTACGGCGGCTGCGCCCCCGGCTGCCACGCCGGCTCGTTCTGCGGGGACGGCGTGGTCGACAGCCTCTTCGGTGAGCAGTGCGACGACGGCACCAACGACGGCGGCTACGGGGAGTGCGCCGCTGGGTGCGAGCTCGGCGACCGGTGCGGGGACGGCGTGGTGCAGGACGCCTTCGAGGAGTGCGACGACGGCAATCACAACGACGCGGACGGCTGCCACAACGACTGCACCGACAACATCGCCGGCTGACTCCGCCCACGCGAGACGAACACCCCCT
This sequence comes from Polyangiaceae bacterium, assembly GCA_044225865.1. Classification (GTDB taxonomy): domain Bacteria; phylum Myxococcota_A; class Polyangia; order Polyangiales; family Polyangiaceae; genus Xiheicaenibacterium. The sequence goes on from JBGAID010000119.1 coordinate 9,928, forward strand.
GTTTTGGTAGAATCGCCTCTCTCTTGGTACGAGGTCGAACCTTCACGCCGACGTCGCGCTGCGTGGCGGCAGGGCGGTCGTGGAATTTCATGATCGACGACGCGGGCCCCGAGCATCATCAGGAGCCACGAAACGACCTATGGCGAATCGAGCGCGGTTCGGTGAACGCGAGACGGGCAGCGTCGACGTGACCAGCGACGACGAGCACGACGGCGCGCGCAAGCCGGCCCGTCTTCGCGAGTGGTCATTGCCGGATGAGCGCCGCATGAAGCTCGAGCCTCCAGGGAGCCGGCCCTCCAGCGGAGGCTCGCCGTTCTCGAGCGGCTCGGCTCCAGGATGGCCTGCGGTGCGCTCGAGCGAGGGTGAAGACGCGGCCAAGGGCGCGCCGGAGCCAGGGTCCGGGGTCTTCCCGGCGAGCTTGGGAGAGCCACCGCCCCTGCTCGATCCATCGGGGCCGGCCTCGTTGCGCCACGGGCTCGACCCCGGCGACTTCGCGCTGCCCGCGTGGGTGCGGCGAGGGACGCCTCCCGTCCGGGAGCGATCGATCACGCCCGTCGAGCTCTTCGGTCTCGACAAGAACCCGACGCCGAGCCCGGTGGATCCCGCGGAGGCATTCGGTCTTCACGAGCCACCCGTGCCGAGCTCGACCCGGAGGTGGCCGCCGCCGCGGGGCGTTTCGGAGCTCGACGAGCGCCCGACGCCCGTTCCGGGAGCGTTCGCGTACGGAGCGGACGAAGACGCGGAAGAGGAGGACGAGGAGGACGAGGAGGACTCGCTCGAAGAGGAGCGCGAGCCGAGCTTCGCCTCCCTCAGCGAGGACGAGGTGGCCGGAGGTCTCTCCGCCATGCTCAGCGCTACGTTCGACGAGGCCTCGCCGGGGGCACCGCCGGTCGCGGCCGGTCCCGAGAAAGAACCCGTCGTCAAGGAGCGAGCCGCTCCGCTGTTTTTGGACGAGGTCACGCCGGACGCGAACCCACCGACCCCGCGCGTCAGCGCCGGGCTGCGGCCGCGAAGAGGCACGTTCGGCGACATGCCCGCGATGCTCGCGAGCGTCGAGGGGGTGCGCCCGAGCGACCGAGTTCCTCTCGTCGCGTCCGTGCGTCCGGTCGCGCCGCCGAAGGCGCCGCCCAAGACGACGTACACGGGTTGGGTCCGACGCGCTCCTGACGACGGCACGATCGAGGTCTCCGAGGTCGTGCTGACCGAAGAGGAGCGGGAGGCCATCGAGGCGGCGGAGGCGCTTCACGCGGAGCACGTCGAGGAAAAGCCTCGCGCCGAGGGCCCGCGCGGAGCCGCGGAAGCCGAGGAAGATCGGCTGGCGGTGGTGCGAGCCTGCTTCGAGCGCGGAGATCACCTCGGCGTGTTGGCCCACGCCGAGACCGTGCTCGAGTCCGACCCTTCGTGCGCCGCCGCGCTCCGATATCGCGACAGCGCCCGCGCCCTCCTCCGCAGATCTCGGCTCGTCCCGACGCTCGGCAAGGGCCACGGATCGCTCGGCGATCTGAGGCTCGATCCCCGCGCTGCGTTCGTCCTCTCGCTCGTCGACGGCGCGTTTTCGATCGACGACGTCGTGGACATGGCGTCGATGCCTCCTGGCGAGACGCTGCGCCGCCTCCACGAGCTCCGAGAGCGCGGCATCGTCGTGCTCTCCCCGCGTCGCACCCAAGAAGGCCGGTGACCTGCGCCGTCAGCGCGCGATGCGGACGATGCGACCATGGGTCGCGTCCGCGACGACCACGTACGAGCCCGCGACCGCGACGGGCGCGCTCGGATCGAAACCCGCCGCGAGCGGGATCGGATCGCCTCCCGTCTTGCCGATGCGCAGCACGGAGAGCCCGATGTGATCGGTCACGTAGATCCAGTCCCCGTCGGCGACGACGCTGCGGGGATCGGTGAGCGACGTGGCGATCGTCTCGGCCGCCCCGCTCTCGCGGTCGATGCGAACGATCGCGCCGGTGCCGTCCCCCGACGTCGCGGAGCTGACGACGTAGACGCTGCTCGGGTCGATCGCGATCGCCGATGGCGCCACGAGCCCGCGCGCGAGCACAGCGGACGGACCTCCACCGATGGGGGCCCGCTCGACCCGATCTCCGATGGCGTAGAAGACTTCCCCCCCGTCCGCCCCGAAGCTCTTGATGCCCGACGCCGCGACGAGGGTCTCGATCGGTCCGTCGGGGAGGACGAAGGACCGAATTCCCCCCGCGGTGAGGATCAAGAGGGTGTCCTCGATCCTCTCGAGCTCGGTGGGGTTCTCCTCCGGGCTCGCCAGCGCCACCTCCTCGCCCCCGGCGCGAGGCACCGCGAAGAGGCCGTCGAAGTCAGGGTGGATCGAGGTGAAATACGCGTTCGCCTCGTCAGCCGCGATCCCGTAAGGACCGAAGGGGCCGCCGTCCGTCAGCGTGAACGACTCGAGCGACCCGAGCGAGACGCGTCCGATCGCGCCCGTCTCGGACGCGTAGAAGAGATCCTCGCCGTCCACCGTCATGGCGACGACGCTCCCGACTCCGTCCGCTATCACCTCCGGCTCACAGAGCCCTTCGCGGCACGCGGCGCCGCCGCAGTCGTGGCCGCACGCACCGCAGTCGGTGCTCGTGGTCGACGTGTCGATGCACGCGTCGCCGCACTGGTTTCGAGCGGGGCAGGCGCACTCGGCGTCCACACACGTCTCTCCCGCGCCGCATTCGCGGTCGCAGGCGCCGCAGTGCTTCGGGTCGCTCCCGAGATCGAAGCAGGTCTCGTCTGTGCCGCATCGGTGCTCGAGAGGACACTCGCACGCTCCCCCCGCGCAGTTCTCTCCCGGCCTGCCGCACGCAGCGCCGTCGGGGGCGGTCGCGAACCCGCAGACCCCGATGTCGCACGCGGCGACGGTGCACGCTTCGTCCGGCGACGGACACTCGGCCGCCTCCGAGCAGGCGGTTCCTTCCGTGACGTCCTCGATGCCGACGACCAAGTTGCAGCCCGCCACGACGATCGGACCGCACCCGAGCACGCCCAACCAAGCGCGCCCCATCAAAAGGCTCCTCGCCACGAGAGGCCCGCGCCGCCCGGCGTGACGAAGCTCGTGATCGATTGGGTATCGCTGGACGAAGCCTTCCCGCTGAAGGAGACGACGATGAGCGGAATGGCGCCGGCCGCGAAGATCCCGCCAGCGACGAACAGCACCGTCGAAGCGGTCGCGTTCGAAGACGCCGCCGTCCCCGCCGCGTAGCCGTCCGCGTTGCAAACGAGCGGCTCCGTTCCTTCGAGGCAATCCTCCTTCGCGGCATTCCACTTCGCGGCCGCGGAGGCGCCGAGCCCGGCGGCGGTGGCGAGGCCGACCACGCCGAGCGTCCCGACGGTGATCCCGAGCCCGAGCATGATCGGGTCGGGGCCGCGCGACGGCGCTCTCCGATTGGCGGCGATCTTCCGCGCGACGGCGGCCCGCCCCTCGGCCGCGAGATCGACGACCTCGACCGTGGCCGTCCTCCCCTCGCCGACCTCCACGGAGCGCTCCCACGGCTCGCGTCCGGGCGCGCGCATCACGACGACGTGCTTGCCGGGATCGACGAAGGCGGGCGTGCCCCACGCGTCGCGATCCAACGCCACCCCGTCACGCGTAATCTCCACGCCCGGTGTCAGCCCGGTCGCCGATGGAACCTGCACGACGAGCCTCGGCATCCGGGCCGCGAGGCGGTCGGCTTCGCTCTTGGCGCGCGCCTCTTCGGCTGCGTCGTTCGCGAGGCGGGCCTCGTCCTCGACCCTCCGGAAGAGCGCGAGAGCGTCACCGAGCCTCCCGATCGCGGCCCAACACTTGGCGAGCTCGCTCTCGGTGCGGAGCTTCGGGTCCAGCTCTTGGCTCTTCTCAAGCTTGGGGCACGCCGCGCCCGCGTTGTTCATCGCGAGCTCCTCGAGGGCCCCGTCGAAGAGCCGCTTCGCGGCGGCCGCGTCCGCCGAGGGGGCGCCATCGGGTGCCCCTTGCGCGTGCCCGCCGCGCGCCAGCACGCCGACGGTGAGGCTCGTGGCGAGAGAGAGGAACACCGGCAGGAAGCGCATTGCCTGCGAACCCTACTCCGAGATGCGGGCGCCGTCAGGGACCGGCCGCCTCGAGGTCGAAGAGACCTCCGCCGATGGCGGCGTGCTCGGGGCGCGCTCCGGCGTCGGGGGGTTCTGGGGAGGCGGGTTGCAATACATCATGTCCGCCCGCCACTTCCCCTCGTGACAGGAATAGCCATTGAGGCCGCACGCGTTCTCCTTGCCGTCGATCGGGCAACGCTCGCTGCCCGAGCAAGAAGACCCCTCGACGATCTTCGTGCAATCGCGCCGGGCGCAATCGGTCAGGAGGGGCGCCGTGACGACGACGAATGGCGCGGCGAAGCGCAGCTTGGCCAATGGCGACTTCCTACGGACAGGACCGATGCGCATCACCGGACATTACCAGCTGCCCCGGCGCAGGCGCGACGGTACCCTCGTCGCCATGAAGCTCGATCGGATCGCGGGCGCGCTGGTCGCGGCGCACGCGCTCGTGGGGTGCGCCGCCTCGTCGCTCCCGCCCGAATGTCCTCCCGACAAAGTGGTCGAGCCGCCGCTCCCGCGGGAGGAGGCCACGACGGCCTCGATCCGCGCGTTCGACTTCCTGCGCTCCCTCTCTGGGACCTGGGCCGTCACCGTCGATGGGCGAGAGTCGGTGACGACATTCGAGACGGTCGCGGATTCCCACGCCGTCGTCCAGAAGGGCGGGATCTTCGCCGTCTATCACCTCGACGGCTCGACGGTGAAGCTCCTCTACTTCCCGGAAGACGGCTATCAGGCGGTTCTGAAGTCCAAGGGGTTCGTCCCCGTCGGGGCGGGGGACGAGGTCCAGTTCTACTTCGACATGGTCAATGCCGTGAATGTCGTCCCGGGGGCCTCGCGGGTCGTTCGACTTGTCTTCTCCAAGGCGGACGACGACAAGATCGTTCAGACCTGGACATTCCGCGGGCGCCGGTCCGAGGAGCACATCGTCGTCACGATGACGAGGAGGAAGCCCCCCCAGGAGGTCACTCGGCGGTGACGACCGCGCCGTCGTCGTACCCGTCCGAGAGCGTGTTCAAGAACGACACGATGTCGTCGATCTCCTCGTCGGTGAGGCGGAGATCGCCCAGCTCCTCGTGGTTGACGGTCGCGGCGATCTCCGGGGGCGCCCACGTCGGATCGACGTCTCTTTCGTTGTAGAAGCGCACGACGTCCCGGAGCGTGGCGAAGTATCCATTGTGCCCATAGGGGGCGGTCAATGCCACGTTGCGGAGCGAGGGGACCCGGAAGAGCCCGTCTTGCGCGGCGTCCTTCAAGGTCCCCGCAAGGCCGTGATCGACGAAGTCGGCGCCGTCCGGGTTCAAGGTGGGATCGAGGCTCAAAAATGGACTGTCCTCGTTCTTGGGGATCCCGATGTTGTCGTAGGTGAAGTCGGTGAACAGAGGCGGACGGGAGGGGTCGTCCTCGCGAGGCGTGCTCGGGTGACAGGCGGCGCAGTTGCCCTTCTTGGGGTCGTCGAAGAGCTTTCGCCCGCGCTCCTCGGCCGGCGATAGCGCGACCTCGCCCCGCCGCCAGGCGTCGTACTTCGAGGAGAAGCGATTGACCTCGGGGCTCGCCTCGAACGACGAGATCGCATCTGCCATCGCCTCGACCGCGGCTTCGTCTTCGAGGAGCACCGCTTCGCCGTAGATGCGCGCGAGCTCCATCGCGTAGGGAGCGGCGCGGATCTTTTCGGCGATCTCCGCTTCGTCTCGGTTGTTCATCTCGAGGGGATTGAGGAGCGGCAGGAGCGCCTGCTCCGCGAGCGAATCAGCGCGCCCATCCCAGAACACGCCCCCCTCGTAGGTCTCGTCCTCTGCCTCGTACCGGAGCTCGCCCGCGAAGGAGCTGTACGCGGCAGCGGGGGTGTTGCGGGACCCGAAGCGACCCTCGACTGCCCCTCGGGACACCGGCAAGTCGCGGCGCGGGTCCGCGAAGCCGGCGCGGGGATCATGGCAGGTCGCGCACGACTGTCCGGGCGGCGTCGACAGGCTCTCGTCGAAGAATATCTGCCTCCCGATTGCGACCCGATCCGCCCGCGTCGCGGTCGCCTCTTCCTCCGCGCCGACGTCCAGCTGACCGCCCTGGCATCCCGTCGAGGCCAGCGCCCCCGCTACACACCCAGTCCACAAGCACGCCTTCCACGTGGCGACGCGCCTCACACCATTTTGCTCCATGAAAGCGCGGGGGAGCACCCGACGTGCCATCCCTCCGATCGCGCCGAAAAACACCTGGCGCGGCGGCCTCCCGTGGCAATCGACCCCTCGCGCCACATCCGACCTCGCGCGGCGAGCGTTGCCTCGCCAAGATTGTCGCGTTCGATCGGAACGAGAGCTTACGGCCCGGGCGCGCTCGACTGGAACACGGGATGGGCGAGGAGCTGGTCGACCTCGATTGGGACGGGGCTCTCCAGCCGAATCTCTCTCGAGTCACCGGGCATCATCGTGAAGAGCTGGTCCGAGAGAGACGCCTCGGGGTGGAGGCGGTCGACGTGGAGGACGGCGTCTCGGACCAACGTGTCCGCCTCGAGGGTGAGCAGGCCGCCGCGAAGCTGGCCGCGAACACGGGCTCGGGGCAGAGCCAGCGCGCGGTCGGGCGCGAAGAAGTGAAACTGCTCCAATCCGCATCCGCGCGCCATCACCAGCTCGCGGGCCGGATCGCCCGCACGGAGGTCCCCGTCGATCGGGCCCGCTCGGACGACGCGGCGAGGGGGCACGCTCACCGCCACCTCCCGCCGGGCGAGGCTGCCCCCGTCGAAGGTGCGGCGCTCCACGACGACGGTGCCGACGAGCGGCTCGTCATGGTCATTGATGACGTAGAGCGAGATCTCCGAGGCGCCCGGGGCGCTCGGCTGAAAGAACAACGCCCGGTCCGAGAACGCCCGCCTTACCGCGTGGTAGAGGGGCTTCTTGCGCCCGTCGTAGTCGATCGCGGACCAGCTCATCGCCGGCCAGGCGTCGTCGAGCTGCCAGAAGATCGCCCCCGCATTGGTTGGCCACCGGCAGCGAAACCACTCAATGGCGTCCGCGACCGCCCGCGCCTGCACCACCTGCCGCACGTGGTGCTCGCGATCGAACGACGCGCGAGGGCCGAAATGAGCCCGCGCCAGCGCGTCCATGTCCGCCTCGGCGCGGGGATGCTTCTGATGACTGGCGAGCGCGGCCGCCGCCCCGCCCATCGCGCGCTCGATCAACGCGAAGGAGGGAGGACCCTGAAACCCGAACTCGGCCACGAAGCGGGGCTCTTCCCCGCCCACGACCGGATGACGGTCACCCTGCCACGCCTCCCAGACATGTCTGCTCCCTACCGCCGAGTCGTTCGGGTGGGGCGGCCCGGGCGGATTGAAGGCACCCGAATAGGGGCTCCCCGGCCAATAGGGCCGGCTCGGATCGAGCTCGCCCAGGATCCGGGGCAGCAAGTCGAAATAGTACCCTCTGCCCCACGTGCGTCCGCGCGTCGCCTCCGCCCACCCCCAATCGAAGTAGCCCCAGAGGTTCTCGTTGCAGCCGTGATAGAGGACGAGCGAAGGGTGACGCGCGAGGCGGCTGACGGCGGCGCGCGCCTCCGCCTCGACGCGGCTCCAATGCGGCTCCTCTTCGGGATAACACGCGCACGCAAACAAGAAGTCCTGGAGCACGAGGAGGCCGAGCTCGTCGCACCGATCATAGAACGCGTCCGTCTCGTACAATCCGCCGCCCCAGACCCGCAGCGTGTTCATGGAGGCGTCGCAGGCGGCGGCGAGGAGCGACTGGTAGCGCGCGGGGGTGGTCGCCCGCGAGAGGAACATGTCGGGAGGGATGAAATTCGCGCCTTTGCAATAGATGGGCTTGCCATTGACGTGGAGGGTGAAGGCGCCTTTTCTTGTGTCGAGATCGACGGTGCGGAGGCCCGTCCTCGTCACGAGGCGCTCTCCGCCGTCTTCGGCGAGAACCTCGAGATCGTACATCGGCTGGTCGCCGTGCCCTCGCGGCCACCATCGCCGCGGGTGGTCCACGGAGAGCTCGATCTCTTGCGCCCCCGACACCTCCACGCGTGACCCTCCCCCGAGGACGGCGAGGCGGACGCCCGGATCTCCATCGACGTCCACCGCGACGCGCAGGCGGGCGGAGCGATTGGAGAGCTCGACGACGCGGGGGCGGACGGCGACGAGCCGAGCGCCGTCATACGCCTCGATGCAGACCCGCCCGAGGCCCGCTCCGATGAGGGCAGGCGCCCAATCCCATCCGAAGTGATATGCGCACTTGCGCGCGAACGGGAATGGCGCCTCCGTGTTCAAGAATGGGAGCGCCCCCAGCCGCGCCGCCTCCGCCGACACGACCCGCTTGGCGGAGTGGAGGCGCACCTCGAGGATGTTCCTCGACGCGAGGACGGACCGGACGTCGAACCGGTGCGGGTGATGCATGTTCGCGGGCTCGCCGAGCAGCTCCCCGTTGAGGAACACCTGCGCGAAGGTGTCGACCTCCTCGAGGGCGAGATCGACGCGGGCGCGGCGGAGGACGTCCGCGCCGACCTCGAACGAGACGCGATAGTGCACGTCGAGGTCGTCAATCCACGCGACGCGCCGCTCATGGTCCTCGAGGAGCGGGTCGTCGATCACCCCCGCGCGTAGCAGATCCAGGTGGACGCATCCCGGAACGCGCGCCGGAAACGTCGAGCCCCCCACGCTCGTGGGCACTTCTCCCGCGAGCGTGACCGTCCACCCTCGATCGAGCTCGACGCGCTCCATGGATCCGGCCCTATCGCGGGGCGAGCTCCTTCTCCTCGACACAGCACGTCCCGCGACGCTGAACGGCGACGTCGAAGTAGCGGATCTTGGCCGCGTAGCGCTGCTTGCCTTCGCTCGCGAGCCCCGACGCCGCCTCCTCGAGGCGCTTCTCCCCGGCCCGCCATGTATCCACCACTTCGGCGGGGGCGGGGTCATTCGCGCTCGCGGGATCCCCGAGGTCGAGCGAGAGCGGACTATCGATTTGCACCCCCACCGAGCCGAGGAAGGCCGCGAGCTCCGGGGCGTGATTGAATCCCACGAACGCGAGCGCCCTTCGTTTGTGGGTCTGCTCGATGGCGCCGAGCGCGCGGTGATGGAACCAAGCCTGTCGTCGCGTCCAAATGGGATTGCCCCCCAAGAACCGGGCCTGGGCATTGAGCAGCTCCACGCCCCGCTTCCACTCCGCAGGCGAGTTCGCGAGGTCGAAGGTGGGCCAGGTGGGCTCCTTGAGGCGAGCGCGCTCTGCCTCGAAGGCTTTGGCTTCTTCCGGCGAGAGCGACGGCTCTCGGGACTCGAGGTCGCTCTCGAGCCACCAGTCGATCGGGGCGACGTCGATATGGCGGGCCTTCGCGCACATCGCGACCGCGGTCATCTCGAAGGGCCCGTCCTCGTAATGTCCAGCTTGGAAGGCCTCGGGACGGACCTCCACGAGACCACATCCGGCCGATAGGCGTCCACGATCTTGCAGAGCAGACCGAGCGGGTAGCCCTTCTGGAGGAGGTGTCCCTTGTGGATGGTCGCCACGACCATGGCGCGCGGCCCCTTGGGCGCGGCGTCGCGGGTCGACCCCGCTTCCCCTCGTGCGCCGCCGCTTTGCGCGGCGCACCCGGTCGCGCCAACGCCGAGCGACGATGCCCACGCGACCGCGACCGCCATCGACACCGCACGTCGCCGAGGTGCCCTTTGCCTCACGGCCGCGATGCTAGCAGCTGCTGAAGAAGTCGGCGTCATGCCTCTCGGCACCGGAGTGGCTGCCAATTCACCCCCCCGGCCCCCCCCGCTGTGCGAGGGGGGAGAGCCGTCGGAGGACGATGCGGATTCTTTCGAGCACGCTTTCCGTTTGAAACAGGGCTTCGTCGTTGGTGAAGCGCAGGACGAGGATGCCACGCCTTCGGAAGAAGGTGTCGCGAAGTCGATCGCGTCGCTGGCGGCCGTCATGAGACGGGCCATCGATCTCGACGGTGTATTGCGCATCGCACGGGCTGGTCGCCGCGTGAGCGGTCGCAGCGAGCTCGACTTGGCCTCTCTCCTCCGCGCGCGACCGGGTCAAGGTGCTGTGCACAACCCAGAGCGCTGACTCCCCCCCTCGCGCAGGGAGGGGGGCTGGGGGGGTGAAAGAGCAGCAACTGCCCACCCAGTGGCCTGACGACCGCCTTTTTTTTGCACACTGCTAGTACTGCCGGCCGGAAGTCCGCTTCCGGATCCGGCAGTACCCAGGAACACAGAAGTCCACGGCCAGACTTGAGGCTTCGTGCCTGGAGCTGCTCCGCCCGTCACGTGCCGCGCCGGGCGCGGGGGCGGAGCAGATCCAGGCACGAACTTCGGGCCGGCAGTACTAGGCACCGCCGCCCGCTTCGTCGTCCGCTTCGACCGCGCTCGTGCAGCAGTAGACGGCCTCCGTGTCCTGCTCGATCGCGACCTCGCATTGCGAGGCCGCCTCCGGCGTCGCGTCGTCGAAGCACTCGAGGGTGATCCGGTCGCCGCAGATGGTGGCGGTGGTGTTGATGTCGCAGCGCTGGGTGGCGCTGGTGCCGCTGCAGCCGCCGGAGCTCCCCGAGCTGGAGCAGCCGAGGAGAAGGAAGACGGCGAGCGACCACCGCGCAGGTTTGCTGAGGGCCATCGACGGCGCACCCATCAAGGACCGCGCCACGCGCGGAATCGGGCTGGTGCGCCCGCAGATGCGAGGCGGCGCGCCGCACGTGGTCCCCGAGCGCCACAGCTCACGGGAGGGCGAAGTCGCGCACCAGCGCCGCCGTCTCCTCCGCGCGGTCGAGGCTGAGATCGTGGCCGGCGGCGGCGACGATCGTGTGGCGCGCGTGGGGGATGGCGGTCGCGAGGGCGCGCTGCGCTTCGAGCGGCATGATCGGGTCCGCGTCCCCGCTCAGGACGAGGGTGGGGACACCGATCCGGGCGACCCGCTCGGTGGTGTCGTGAGCGGCGGCGGCGGCGGCGAGCCACGCGAGGTCGGCGCGGGTCCGCGGGTGGGCGAGGGCGGCGTGCTCGAGCCGGTCGCGGTCATCCTCGGTCATCGGCTCGGAGGCGATCTCGAGGGCGAGGCTCGCCGAGGGCTCCGAGGAGAGCAGACAGCGCGCGAGGGCGAGCTTCTTCGCGGCGTCGGAGCCGAGCGCAGAGATCCCGCGCGCCGCGGTCGACGCCAGCACGAGGCGGCGGACGAGCGAGGGCGCGTCGAGGGCGACCCATTGGGCGACCATCCCTCCCAGCGAGATGCCGAACAGCGCCGCCGCCGAGACCTCGGCTGCCTCGAGGGCGACGATCACGTCGCGCGCGAGCGAGCGGGTGCTCGGGATCCCGCGGGGAGGTGAGGCGTCGCCGCAGCCGGGGGGCTCGCAGACGAGGACGCGAAGATCGCGGGCGAGCGCGTCCCGGAAGGGCTCGAAGAGCTCCGCGGAGCCGCCGAGAGGGGGCAGCACCACGAGCAGAGGTGCGTCGGTCGGACCGAAGGTCGACGTGTGGACGAAGAGGCCGGGCGCGACCTCGACGTCGTTCGTCTTGGAGGCTTCGCTCACGCCGAGGCCCTGCTCATCTCGGTGAGCGCCGATTGCATCCGCGCCACGACCTCGTCTCGGATCGAGGTCGGATCGGCTTCGGGCGGGGCGGAGACGGGAGGCAAGAACCGGAGCTTGATCGGAAAGGGCAGCGGCAAATAGGGAAGCGGCCCGACGCCGATGCCCCACGGCAGCCCGAGCGCGATCGGCATTCGGATGATGCGCCGGCGGGATAGGCCGAGCGCGCGCGCGATCGCCTCGCCGTCGGTGAGGACGACGCTGCTGACGTGCGCGCCCTCCGCGACGACGGGGACGATGGGGACCCGAGCGCGCTGGGCGGTGCGGACGAAGCCGGTGCGAGGGCCGAAGACGATCTCGTTGCGCCGCCTGAAGGGGCGAAACGCGTCGATCTCTCCGCCCGGATAGACCAGGACCTGGCCGCCTCGCGCGAGGACGCCGACCGCGTGATCGGGGTGGGCGGGGAGGCAGCCGATTCGCGCGAGGACCGCGCCGATCGGGGGCAGATGCCTCATCGCGAGATCGTGGGTCATCAGGTAGAGGGGGGCCTCGACCCCCCGCGCGCGCCAGAGGGTGCCGAGCGTGCAAGACAGATCCGGCCCCATCACGCCTCCGCTGTGGTTGCCGACGATGAGGGCGGGCTGCTCCGGGATGTGCTCGACGCCTTCGACCGCGAGCTTGAGGTAGTGCTGGTTCAACGCCTCGAAGAGCGGCAAGAGGGCGGCCACCATCTTCGGGTCGCGCCGGTCGTCTCGGCCATCCGAGCCGCCGCGGTCGCGGAGGGCAGCGCCCGCGCACCGGATCACGCTCGCGAGCGCAGAGGAGAGGCCTCGAGAGGTCACGCCCTCTCGTTCTACATTTGGGACGAGACGGGCGCTGCTTCCATCTCGGGGATGCCCAGCTCTTCGCGGGCGGTCATCATCGCGGGCGTGAGGCGACCCGCCACGTCCCGCACGACGAATCGCTCGGCCGTGTGGGGCGCCGCCCCCCGCTCTGCCCTGGAGAGCGCGAGGACGTGGAAGAGGACGGGCTTGCCCTCTCGAGGCACGACGTCGACGACCTTCCGTGGGGCGAGCCCCGCTTCCGTCGCGGCGCGGATCGCTCGGCCTTCGGGCTGGGCGCCGGCGCACACCACGAACACGCCCCGATCCGAGAGGAGGTGCGCCGCTGCTCCGCAGTAGTCCTCGATCCCGCCTCGCTTCTCGAAGCAGCAAGGGCCGCGCTGGGCCTTGTCGCTGACGAGGCCATGGCCGATCGGGATGTACGGTGGGGTTCCCGTGACGAGATCGAACGAGCGCGGGGGGAGCTCGCGCGCGACGTCGCGCAGGTCCCCGTGGAGGAGCTCCGCTCGCTCGTCGACCCCGTTGTACTCGATGGAGCGACGGGCGAGCGCGATCGAGACGTCCTGCGCTTCGATCCCCGTCAGCGGGCACTCGGGCAGGGCCCACGCCACCATCATCAGGACGGACCCGATCCCGGTGCCGAGATCGATGGCGCGGCGGGGAGGCTCCGCCATCGCGCGCGCCTCGCGGATCGCGTAGAGGGCGGTCGCGAAGTCGTCGAGCGACCAGCGATGGCCGCGCTTCATTTGGAAGATCCGAAAATCGCCGGTGAGATAGCTGAGATCTTCTTCCGGCCCCGGGGCGAGCCGTGCGAGCCCGCGATCGCCGCGGGGAGGAGGCCCGGGCGCGATCCATCCTGCGGGCCTTCGGCGTACGCGCTTTTCGTTCATCGGCGAGTGGACAACGGGTCGGGGGAGGCCTCCGCGCCGCCGGGCTCGGTGCGGTCTGCTTCGACCGGAGGGGGAGGCGCAGGGACGGCGGAGCGGCCGCTCTCTACCACGGCCCGCGCCGGCCGCGAGGCGATCCCCATGCACTGCTCGGCCATCGGGATGTTGGGCCCGGCGATCACCACCCGCGAAGGTGGATCGTGCTCCGAAGGGCCCGGCACCTCCACCTCCACGAACGCGGGGCGCGCGCCCACCGAGTACGCGGCGAGGACGACGTGGCAGACGCGGTCGTGGAAGATCTCGCTCGCGGCGCGAGGGGGGCGCTCGGGACCGCATGCGCACGCGGTGACGGCGTAAGCGACGAGCGCGGCCGAGAGCTTCACTCGGGATCGCACACGCCTCGACAGGGGTTGTCGATCGCGCCGTCCGGCCGGAGGAAGTCGCTCACCTGCTTCTGGCTCGCGGGGACGAGCCGCAGCTCGTCGTGGATGTCGTTGTTGTCCTCTTGGGGAATGGACGGAATCGTCACGTCCACCCCGAAGTCGAAGGCGGTGAGGGCGGAGCCTTCGCTCGGCGCCGCCGTCGTCGGGAGCCAAGGGGGGAAGGGCTCGCTCGCGCCCGTGAGCAGAGGGGCGCCGACGATGCGCGCGTCGAAGTACGTCCCCAAGTTCGGAACCTGCGCGTCGCCGATCCCCATCTGCATGAGGACCTTCCGCGACGACGGCCCGCCGGGGAGAGGCTTCGAAACGAGGGCGGCCGCATAGGTCATCGGATCGATGCGCTCGAAGACGGACTGGGCCATCGCCGCGAACTTCTGCTGATCGAGCGGATCCGACATCTGCGTCTGGAGGAGGGCGAGCAGCGGCAAGAAGGCCCGCGCGCGGAACATCATGAGGCCGATGTTCGCGCCCCCCGAGCCGAGGGCGACCCGATCGATGTCCGGCGAGAGCGCGGCGTAGGTGCCGCCCAAGATGTGTCCGAAGCTGATGCCGTAGAAGTAGATCGCGGACGGGTCGAACGCGGGCGTCCCTCCGACGTCGAGCTCGGGGAGGGCGGCGATGGCCTCGCGCGCGGCCGCGATCGTCATCACGTTCGCCATCGCCTGGTGGACGCGATCCGTGAAATCGAGGACGTGCTCGGGATCGGTGAGGAGGGCGCCCGCGACGGTGCTCTTGTCCTCGCTCGAGATGCCCCACCAGTCGGCGGCGACGATGACGAACCCGTAGGTGTCGGCGAGCTCCGAAGGAAAGCCATCCGCCTCCGTTCGGTTGCCGAAGAACCCGTGCCCGTATTGGAGAAGGCGCGCAGGAGGATCGGTGGGGGCGCGGTTCTCGACGCTCTTCGGGATCCACACCGTGAAGGGCACGCGGGCGGTTCCGTTCGCGACCGGCGGGGAGGCGGTGAGGGTCGCCCCCGGCTCCACCGACGAGACGTAGAGCGGAACCTCGATCGACAGCTCGAGGCGCTTCGCGATGTGCTCGCTCGGGTCGTCCTCTTCGCTCTCCACGGTGACGTCGATGTCTCCTGCCGCCACCCGCTGCATGACCTCGGCGCGGATCGACAGCATGTCGCCCATCGCGTCCGCGTCGGTGCGGGTCGTGAAGTCCCACGCGAGCTGGAGCTCCGCCCGCGCCACGCCCGCCGCTTCGAGGACGGGGAAGATCGCGTCCTCGTAGTGAGGCGAGAGCGCGGAGAGGGCAGGGTGCGCGGATCCTCCGTCCGTGACGAGGCTCTCGAACCCGCGAGGGGGCGCGATCTCCGCGCCGCTCGCGCCGACGAGGTGCTGGAGGGCGACGACGTACCGACGGCCGGGCTCGAGCCGAACGAGGGGCCTGAGGATCAGCGCGGCGCGCGCGGGATCCGCGGAGGCCGCGTCGACCTCGGCGAAATGCTCCACCAGCGCCCCCGTCTCGGTGTCCACGATCAAGGTCGGGCTCGCCGCCGTCGTCGACGCGCTCGGGTCCATCGCCCACGTCGGCAGCTTGGTGCCGTCGATCGGCTCGCCCAACATCGCGAGGATGGGGGACCCGACGGAGAAGCCGTCCGGAGGATGAAGCAGGGTCATGTCGACCGGGCTCCCCCCGAACAAAGGGAGCGCGACCTTCGGGAACGCCACCTTCGGGCCGCCGGCGCCGTCGACTCGGAAGAAATCCGACGGGTAGGGCAGCAGGCAGTCGCGGTCGGCCGCGATCGGATTGCAGCCCTCCGTGATCTCCAGCGGATCGGGCTGAGGCTCCGTCTCGGTGTCGTCCCCGCAGCACGCGAACGCCCAGGCGAGCAGCCCGAGCGCGGCGAGCAGCGCGCCTCCCCGACCCACGGCGACCGAAGGGCGGAACGTCTTCACACGTGGAGGTTTCGCGTCACGAGGACCGAGCACTCGGCGTGGTTCACGACCTTGGATGCGGTCGTCCCGATGACCCGATCGATCCCCTGATACCCGTGCGAGCCGATGATGATGAGGTCGACGCCGTGCTCCTTCGCGGCCTCGCAGATCGCCGACCACGGCGATCCGATCCGCACCTCGCGGCCGGCGACGATCTCCGCCGGGACATGCTGGGTCGCGGCCTCGAGCTGCTTCTTGGAGTCCTCGAGGAGGACCTGCAGGAACCCGTCCGGCGTCACGCCGAAGGGGCTCATCGGGATCTCCGGAGGGAGCCCGACGACCCGGAGCAGAAACAGCTTGGCGCCGGTTCGCCGCGCGAGGTCGATCCCCGTGTCGAGAACTTTGCTGGCGCGGGGAGAGGCATCCAGGGGCACGAGAGCGAGCTTCATGAGGGCAGGCTAATTCAGTGGAGAGCCTTCGGCTACTCGGTGCGCGGGGCCTCTCGAGCGGCGGTGCTTCGGTTGACCCGGCCGCGGTGCCATGGGAGTTTTTGCGCCTCCGACGATGAAAAAATCGCCTGCCTTCGATCGCCTCGCCTCGCTCCTCTCCGAACGGATCGTGATCATCGACGGGGCGATGGGGACGATGGTGCAGCGTACCGGCCTCACCGAGGCGGATTTCCGTGGCGAGCGCTTCAAGGATCACCCCGCCGACCTGAAGGGCAACAACGATCTGCCCGTCCTCACCCAGGCGGAAGTCATCCAGGCCATCCACGAGCAGTACCTCGCCGCCGGCGCGGACATGATCGAGACGAACACGTTCTCGGCGACGCGCATCCCCCAGGCGGACTACGGCCTCTCTTCGATCGCCTACGAGCTCAACAAAGAGGCGGCGCGGGTCGCGCGGCGCGCCGCCGACAAGTTCATGGCCAAGGACCCGCGCCGGCCGCGGTTCGTGGCGGGCGCGCTCGGCCCGATGAACAAGACCCTCAGCATGTCGATCGACGTGAACGATCCGAGCGCGCGCTCGGTCAGCTTCGACGACGTGCGGGAGGCGTACGCGGAGGCGGCGCGCGGGCTCATCGACGGCGGGGTCGACGTCCTGCTCGTGGAGACGATCTTCGACACCGCGAACGCGAAGGCGGCCCTCGTCGGGATCGAGGAGGTCTTCCAAGAGCGCGGCGAGCGCCTCCCGGTGATGATCAGCCTGACCATCGTCGACAAGAGCGGCCGCACCCTCTCTGGCCAGACGGTGGACGCGTTCTTCACGAGCGTCATGCACGCGCGCCCCATCACGATCGGCATCAACTGCTCGCTCGGGGCCACCGAGATGCGGCCCTACGTGCAGGAGATCTCGGGCCTCGCCGACACGTTCGTCAGCTGCTATCCGAACGCCGGGCTGCCCAACGCGTTCGGCGGCTTCGACGAGACGCCGGAGATCACAGCGCGGCTGCTCCGCGAGTTCGTGGACGAGGGCCTCGTCAACCTGGTGGGCGGCTGCTGCGGCACGACGCCCGATCACATCGCCGCCATCGCGGGCGCGGTGGAGGGCGCCCCCGCCCGCAAGCCCTCGCCGCGGCGGGCGTTCTCTGCCTTCAGCGGGCTCGAGACGCTGGTCGTCCGTCCCGACGCCAACTTCCTGATGATCGGTGAGCGCACCAACGTGACGGGCTCGAAGCGCTTCGCCGATCTCGTGAAGGCAGGCGACTTCAACACCGCCACCGAGGTCGCGCTCGATCAGGTCCGAGGCGGCGCCAACATCCTCGACGTGAACATGGACGAGGGGATGCTCGACGGACGCGCGGCGATGCAGAAGTTCCTCCGCATCGTCGCCACCGAGCCGGAGATCGCGACCCTGCCGATCATGGTCGACAGCTCCAAGTGGGAGATCCTCGAGGAGGGCCTCAAGAACATCCAAGGCAAGGGCATCGTCAACTCGATCAGCCTCAAGGAGGGCGAGGCGGACTTCCTCGAGAAGGCCCGCAAGATCCAGCGGTACGGCGCGGGGGTGGTCGTGATGGCCTTCGACGAGAAGGGCCAAGCCGACAACACCCCGCGCAGGGTCGAGATCTGCGAGCGCGCCTACAAGCTCCTCACCGAGCAGGTCGGGATGGCCCCGGAGGACATCGTCTTCGATCCGAACGTCCTCGCGATCGGCACCGGGATCGAAGAGCACGCCGACTACGCGAAGAGCTTCATCGAGGCGACCAAGCTCATCAAGGAGCGCTGCCCCGGGGTGAAGATCTCGGGCGGCATCTCCAATCTCTCGTTCGCCTTCCGCGGCAACAACCTCGTGCGCGAGGCGATGAACGCCGTCTTCCTTTATCACGCGATCCGCGCCGGGCTCGACATGGGCATCGTCAACGCCGGCCAGCTCGCGGTGTACGAAGAGATCCCGGTGGAGCTCCGCGACAAGGTCGAGGACGTCGTCCTGAACCGTCGCCCCGACGCGACGGAGCGCCTCGTGGAGTACGCCGACCGGGTGAAGGGGGCGGGGAAGAAGAAGGAGCTCGATCTCTCGTGGCGCGACGCGCCCGTAGAGGAGCGACTCGCCCACGCCCTCGTGAGGGGCGTCGTCGATTTCATCGTCGAAGACGCGGAGGAGGCGCGCCTCAAGCTGGGCCGTCCCCTCGCCGTCATCGAGGGCCCGCTGATGGACGGGATGCGGACGGTCGGCGATCTCTTCGGGCAGGGGAAGATGTTCCTGCCTCAGGTCGTCAAGAGCGCGCGCGCGATGAAGCGGGCGGTCGCCCACCTCACCCCGTTCATGGAGGCGGAGAAGGCGGCGAGCGGCAACCGCAGCCAAGGCAAGGTGCTCCTCGCGACGGTCAAAGGCGACGTCCACGACATCGGCAAGAACATCGTGGGCGTCGTCCTCGGCTGCAACAACTACGAGGTCGTCGATCTCGGGGTGATGATCCCGTGCGACACGATCCTGGACGCCGCCGTCGCCCAGAACGCAGACGTGGTCGGCCTCTCCGGTCTCATCACCCCCAGCCTCGACGAGATGGTCCACGTCGCCTCGGAGATGAAGCGACGCGGGATGGACAAGCCCCTCCTCATCGGCGGGGCGACGACGAGCAGCAAGCACACGGCGGTGAAGATCGCCCCCGTGTACGACCACGAGGTCGTGCACGTCCTCGACGCGTCGCGAGCGGTCAGCGTCGTCGCCGCCCTCCTCGACCCCGTCCAGAAGAGCGCCCTCGCCGAGCGAAACCGCGCCGAGCAAGAGCGGGCTCGCGCCGCCCACAGCAGCATCAAGAAGCGCGATCTCGTCCCCCTCGCCGACGCGCGCGCCCGCGCGCCGCGCATCGCGTTCGACGAGACGACCTCCGCGAGGGCGCCCTTCATCGGCCGGCGCGTCGTCGAGGAGCCCATCACCGCGATCGAGCCCTACATCGACTGGACGTTCCTCTTCACGGCGTGGGAGCTCAAGGGGAAATTCCCCGCCATCCTGCAGAGCGAGCGCTACGGCGAGGCCGCCCGCGATCTGTACGACAACGCGCGCACGCTGCTCGAGCGCATCGTTCGAGAGAAGCGGCTCTCCGCGAAGGGCGTGTACGGGTTCTGGCCGGCCGCGCGCGACGGCGACGACGTCGTCCTCTTCTCGGATGAGGCGCGGCGCACCGAGATCGTGCGCTTCCCCATGCTGCGGCAGCAGGCAGAGAAGGCCGCGGGGGAGCCCCTGCGGTCGCTCGCCGACTTCGTCCCTCCGAAGGACGGCCCCCTCGACTACGTGGGCGCGTTCGCGGTGACGGCGGGCCTCGGCCTCGACGCCTTCGTGGCCGAGCTCCACGGAGCCCTCGACGACTACAGCTCCATCCTCGCGAAGGCCCTCGCCGACCGCCTCGCGGAGGCGTTCGCGGAGCGCCTCCACGAGCGAGTGCGCGCGGAGTGCGGCTACGGTGAGGCAAATAAGCTCTCCGGGGACGAGCTTCTCGCCGAGAGCTACCGCGGCATCCGGCCTGCGTTCGGATATCCGGCGTGCCCCGACCACACCGAAAAGGAAAAGCTGTTCCGCCTCCTCGCCGCGAGCGAGGTCGGGCTGAGCCTGACCGAGACGTTCGCGATGTCGCCGGCGGCGAGCGTGAGCGGCCTCTACTTCGCTCACCCGGAGAGTCGCTACTTCATGATCGGAAAGATCGCTCGGGATCAGGTCGAGGACTACGCGCGTCGAAAGGGCATGACGATCGCGGAGGTCGAGCGGTGGCTCGGTCCCAACCTCGGGGAGCCGTAGCCGCTCTTCCCGGCTTCATCGAGCCCGAGCTCGCGACCCTCGTCGGCGAAGCCCCCCTCGGGGACACGTGGGTGCACGAGATGAAGCTCGACGGCTACCGGCTCGGCGTCCGGGTCGACGAGGCGGGAGCGCGCCTCCTCACGCGCAGAGGCAACGACTGGACGGAGTCGATGCCCTCCATCGCTGCCGCGGCGGCGGAGCTCCTTCCCGCCGGGACCTACCTCGACGGAGAGCTCTGCGTCCTTCGAACCGACGGCGTCAGCGACTTCCAGCTGCTGCAGAACACACTGTCCTCGAGCGATCAGCGCCGCCTCGTGTACTTCACGTTCGACGCCCTCTTCATCGAGGGCGAGGACCTGCGAGGCCTCTCGCTGCTGCAGCGCAAGGCCCGCTTGTCGAAGCTCCTCGCGAAGCCGGCTCCTCCGTTCCGCCTCAGCGAGCACCTCGTCGGCGACGGGGACGCCGTCTTCCGACAAGCGTGCAAGCTGGGCCTCGAGGGCATCGTCTCCAAGCGCGCCGAGGCTCCCTATCGATCGGGCCGCGCCCGCGACTGGGTCAAGGTGAAGTGCACGAAGCGCCAAGAGCTCGTCATCGGCGGCTTCACCGACCCTTCCGGATCGCGGGCCCACCTCGGGGCGCTCCACGTCGGAGCCTTCGAGGGAGACGCGCTCGTATACGCCGGCAAGGTCGGAACCGGCTTCTCCGCCAAGTCCCTCGAAGAGCTCCACCGCGCCCTCGCCCCGCTCATCGCCGAGCGTCCTCCCTTCGCGAACCCCCCGAGAGGCGCCGAGGCCGCGCGCAGCCACTGGGTGAAGCCGCGCCTCGTCTGCGAGGTCGCGTTCACCGAGCGAACCAGCGACGGACGCCTCAGGCACCCTTCGTTCCTCGGCCTGCGAAAAGACAAGCTGGCGCGGGAGATCGTCTGGGAGGGGTGAGGATCGCGGGCGGCGCGCGTCGCGCGCTCTCCAACACCGAGACCCCAATGGCCGAAAGGCCGAGAGCATCTGTCCCCGTTTGGGCCAGCGGGGGCGAACGCCCCCCTCGAAAAATCTGGCACTCAAGTGCCAGAAGTTTCGGCGGCGCGGGAGTGGCTCTCAGATCGGGCCATGCAGAACGCACCAAGCATTGGGATTGGGACGATCCTTCTCGCGCTCGTGGCTTGTGACGACGGGGGGAGCGGTGCGGCGGGTGGGGTC
>JBGAID010000120.1:0-29929 GCA_044225865.1 Polyangiaceae bacterium
GAGTCTTTGTTTTCGTCGACACGGTTCGCCCTGTCGACTTTGTGGTGGTGATCGTACAGGGGGAGGTTGGCGCGCCCACCTCAGGCTAACGAGCCGAGCTGCGGGGCCTCGCGCTCGCCTCACAACGCATCCAGCACGACGACGCTCCAGCTCCGCCCTCTCCCGGCGAGCGCGAAGCGCGACGCGCGCTCCCGACGCGCGCTCCCTCCGGCAAGCGCGTCGTAAAAAACGCGCTTTCGACGCGAAAAAGCGTTCGCATCTTTGAGATTGGGAACGCTCGTCGCGCTTCACTTCGGCCTGGCATCCGCTTTGCCGCCGCCCTAGGACTGCCGCCCCCAGAGGATCTCATGACCCTGCTCGAACGACTCGGTAGCAACAAGGCGGTGCTGAGGCTGCTCAGCGACGACCGCATGATGAAGGTGACCAACGGCGTGCTGGACGCGAAGAACCGCTTCGCCGTGGCAAAGCAGCTCGCTGCTCAGGCGCTGCTCGTCCTCCGCGACGGGCAGGCGCTGCCGACGCTCGATCCGGCCGTCGGGGACGACGACTCGGACGTCGTGGACACCCACCGGGCGCGGGCCAAGGGCGCCTCCGGGCACACGAACGGCGCTACGAAAAACGGAGCAGCGCACGCCGCCCCGGCGAGCGCCGCCCCCGCCTCTGCGGAGCCGAAGGCGCAGGCGGACGAGCCCCCGCGCTCGGCGCCGAAGCCGGTGGGGCCGCGCAACGAGTCGGAGGCGGAGCTCGCCCAGTCGATGGCGGAGCGCGCGTCGCTCGCCAAGGTCGGCGGCAAGGACGTCTTCGACAAGTGCTACAAGTTCATGACCGCGGACAACGCCCGCGCGATGGGCGTCTACCCGTTCTTCCGGCCGCTCGACTTCAACAATGGCCCCGTCGCCCAGCTCGAAGGGCGAGAGGTCATCATGCTCGGGTCGAACAACTACCTCGGCCTGACGACCCACCCCAAGGTCCGCGCCGCCGCGAAGGAAGCGATCGACAAGTACGGCACGAGCATGACCGGCTCGCGGCTCGTGAACGGCTCGATGCGCCTTCACGAGGAGCTCGAGAACAAGCTCGCCGCCTACCACGGCAAAGAGGCGGGCCTCGTCTTCACGACTGGCTACCAGGTCAACATCGCGACCATCAGCGCGCTGCTCTCGAACAAGAGCACGGTCGCCGTCCTCGACAAGGACGTGCACGCGTCGATCTACGACGGCGTCCGCCTCGGCCTCGCGAACAAGGCCCGCATGGTGCGCTACCGCCACAACGATCCGGAGTCGCTCGACCAGGCCCTCTCCGAGCTCGAGGCGACCGACGGGGCGTTCGTGGTCACCGACGGCGTCTTCAGCGCCCAAGGCGAGATCGCGAACCTCCCCGGTCTGACCAAGGTCGCGAAGAAGCACGGGGCGCGAATCTTCGTCGACGACGCCCACGGCCTCGGCGTTCTCGGGCCGGGCGGGCGCGGCACCGCCGCCCACTTCGGCGTCGACAAGGACGTCGACCTCATCGGCGGCACGTTCTCCAAGTCGCTCGCGTCCATCGGCGGCTGGCTCGTGGGCGACCGCAAGGTCCTCGACTACATCCGGCACTTCGCCTTCTCGTTCCTCTTCGCGGCGAGCGCCGCGCCCCCCTGCGTGGCCGCCGCGATGGCCGCCCTCGAGGTCATGCAAGAGGAGCCGTGGCGCCAGGAGAAGCTGCGCGAGAACTTCACGTACATGCGCACGGAGCTTCGGCGCATGGGCTTCGAGCTCGGCACCACCGACACCGCCGTCATCCCCATCTACATTCGGCAGGACCTCCGCACCGTGATGATGTGGAAGACCCTGCTCGACGAGTACAGCATCTACGTGAACCCCTTCATCACCCCCGGCGTTCCGCCCAAGCAGCAGGTCCTTCGCACCAGCTACATGGCGACCCACGAGCGCGCCCACCTCGACCGCGCCCTCGAGGCGTTCGAGAAGACCGGCAAGAAGTTCGGGGTGATCTGAGGACGAGGGCAGGCGCGGGCGCGACCGGGAGCGCCGCTGCTACTATTTTCGTAGCAGCGCTCCCCCGCCCCTCGCCCTGGACCGGTTCGTGCCGTCCGTACCCGTGCCGTCGTTCTCCACCTGGAACTTTTCGGGCGACATGCTTTCATGTCGCTTGATCCCCACTGCCGCTCGGCCGCGGTAGGGGATCGGACGGCCCACCCATGAAGAGCTCGCCGCGCAGACCCCGAGCGCTCCCCGCCATCGCGCTGATGATCGCGTTCGCGGTCCTCCCCCCTCCTGCGGGTGCGCAGAGCGGTCCCGTCCTTCATGTCTTCGTCCCTCCCGACCCTTCGGAGGACGTGGCCCTCGCGGCGACGACGCTCGACGGCAACTTGCCCGCCGCGATCGAGACGCCGAGCGGGATCGCGACCGCCCCCGATCCTCAGAAGCCGCCGGATCAGAAGAAGATGTACACGGGCGGCTCGCCGGACGACACGCCCGACAGCACCTACGAGCCGGACCGCGACACCCGGCAGCCCAACGTCGAGAACTACGAGGACCCGTTCTCGCCTTCGACGGCGCCCTTCAAGCGCATGCGCGCGTACGACTTCGTCGACGCCGACTACACCCTGCGCGTCGCCGACAAGTCCACGACGACCGTCCCCGTCGGCGGGGAGATCCGCACCGACGACGAGCCGTTCTACGGCGATTTCTCGGTCGAGCTGCTGCCCGACGAGCTCGTTCGGATCCCGAGCGTCGGCCCGGGAGCGCGCATCCTCAAGATGCACGTCACCCCCGAGACGACGGTGTCGATCCTCCGCGACGGCGCCGAGAACTGGTTCATCCGCGGCACCGAGCGCAAGCGCGTCCGGGTCGTGATGCACATCGCCATCCAGCGCTCCACCTTCGGCTCGGATTTCCGGGACGCTACCTGGGAGGAGCTCGGTCGCAAGATGCCGGCGATGCCGCTCTCGGTCCGTCACATGAAGGAGGCCCAGCAGGTCTTCGACGCGATCGGGATCCAGCGCTCGATGCGGCCGCGCGACGTCGTGGGCAAGATGGTCGACTACTTCCGAGGCTTCGCCCCCTCCAACGACCCGCCCCACGAGCACAACGACTACTTCCTCGATCTCGCCCTCTCCAAGAAGGGGGTCTGCCGCCATCGCGCGTTCGCGTTCCTCGTGACCGCGCTCGAGATCGGCCTGCCGACGAGGATGGTCGTCAACGAGGCCCACGCCTGGGTCGAGGTCTTCGACGGGACGCTCTGGCACCGCATCGACCTCGGCGGCGCCGCGCTCGATCTCAACCAAGACAACGATCCGACCAAGCCGCAGTATCAGCCGCCGCAGGATCCGTACACGTGGCCGGAGGGGGCGCAGGCGAGCTCCGGCCAGGGCCTGGCCCAGCGCGAGCACCGGCAGATGAGCCCGAACGGGACGAGCGATCCGCAGAACGGCTCGTCTCAGAACGGATCGTCCGCGCTCGACCCGTCCGACCCGGGCTCGACCTCCGCCAACAACGACCTGCCCCGCTCGAAGATCGAGCTCGAGGTGCCGGAGAAGAGCATCCGCCGCGGCAAGTCGCTGCGGGTGAAGGGCCGCGTGATCGGGGCCAAGGAGACGTGCAAGAACGTCCGCGTCGACATCGTCCTCAAGCAAGAGGACCAGGCGGGCCCGCGCACGATCGGCTCGCTCTCCACCGACGACGACGGGCAGTTCGACGGCGCGGTGGTGGTGCCGCGCGATGTCCCCGCCGCCGACTACGACGTGGGCGCGATCACGCGCGGGGACAAGCGCTGCGGCGCCGGCCGCTCCGAGTAGAAAGAGCGATCCCCTCCCGCGGCGCGCGGAGCGCGACGCTTGGGAGGGGACGAGGAGCTTTGCTCCGAGGGGGTGGGCATCGCTCCTTCGAAGGCCCGCCGCTATGCTTTTCGTAGCGGCGGCGGGCCTCGGCGGCTACTTGGCGAGGAGGGCCTTCACCTCTTCGACGATCTTGGTCTCTTCGCCGCCCTCGTACTTGGCGTGCATCTTGTGGATGTTGCCCTGCTTGTCGATGATGTAGATCGTCGGCATGTTCGGCGGCTTGTAGGCGTCGGCCGTCTTGTGCTCCTTGTCCCAGAGGATGGGGAACTTGACGCCGGTGTCCTTGGCGAACGCCTTGAGCTTCTCCTCGCTCGTGTCGTCCGGAGCGTCGACGCTCACGCCGATGACGGCGAGGTCTCCGCCGAACTGATCGAGCATCTCTTGGTACTTCGGGAACGACTTCTTGCAGGGGTCGCAATAGGTCGCCCAGAAGTCGACGATGAGCACCTTGCCCTTCGCCTCGGCGACCGACTTCGGCCCTTCACCGGTGACGTAGGTCGCGTTGAGCTCGGCAGCGGCGCTGCCCCCCGACGCTGCTTTGGCGCCGCCGTCCCCGGTGGAGGTGGACGCGCAACCGCTCGCGAGGACGGCCGCTAGCATGAGCGGGACGGCCATGAGGAAACGGGGTTGGAAGGTCATGAAACCCTCCCACGGCTGAGCTCTTGAGAGCGAAGACGTCCGGGAAGGGTCGGCGAGCGCGTAAGCGCGCCGGGGGTGGAGTTGGTCATGGACAACGATCTCCTTGGGAGTGCCGTGATTCGCGGTCGCAGTTTAGGTCGTGTGTCGAAACGAGCGCCACTTCGATCGAGCGGCCGGTCCGAGACTGTGGACCACGCGATCCATGGACGAATCACACAGCCTGCGCGGCTCGCCGGATCGACGCAAACTGGTTGTAGATCGGGCGGCGAGGGTGCACCATCGAGCGATGTCGAGGCGATCCCTGTCGCCCCTCGTGTGCGGCTTGAAGAACGCCACTGCGTGGGCCGCTTGTGTGCTCGGCGTGGCCGCGCTCGCTGCTTCCTGCAAGGTCGGAGACGCGATCTGCACGGATCACACGGTAGAAGAGGACCGCAACGACGATTGCCCGTACGGGCCGCCGGGCGGGCCGCAACGGCAGCGCGCAGAAGGGTGCGTCGTGACGTTCGACAAGTCGGACTGCGACGTGACCTTCCGCGACGACGTGTACCCGATCCTCGTCGCGCCCCTGGGGTCGGGAGGCGGCTGCGTGACGGGCGCGTGCCACGGCGAGAACGGCTCCGGCAAGCTCGACCTGGTCGTGGCCGAAGACGCCTCACCCGACGAGCTCTATGAGGCCCTCGCCGCCCACAAGAACGAGGCGGGGAACCCATACATCGAGGCCGACAACCCGAACGCGTACTTCCTCTGCAACGTGACGGCGGCGATCGGCGGCGGGAGCGCGATGCCTCCCAACGCGGGCCTGACCGATCCGGCGATGCTCGACGTGGTGAAGAAGTGGGTCACCTGCGGGATGGAGCTCGACGGGACGGGCGAGGGCGGAGGCGGGACGGGCGGCGGCGGAGCGGGCGGAGCCGGGCAAGGTGGCCAGGGCGGAGCCGGTGGAGGAGCGTGACGTGTCGAAGGATCGAGGCATGACGATGCGAAGATTGAAGAAGCGGTGGGAGCGGTCTCCTCGGTGGTTGCGCAGAGCGGGCGCGGTCCTGCACACGCTCGCGATCGTCGGCGCGGTCGCGTCCATGTCCGCCGCGACGACGGGGTGCACCGCGGTCGCGCCGTACGAGCGCGGCAAGCTCGCCCACCCGACGATGGCGGCAGGGGGCCTCTCCACGATGGGCGAGGAGCACCTGCACGCGATCTCGGAGGGCGCGACCGGCGGGAGCGGCGGCACGGGTAGCGGCTGCGGATGCAACTGAGCTCCGAGGGGCGCGTGCGACAGCTGCTCGCTCGAGCGTCGGTCTCGCTGGCGTGCGCGCTGGGCGTCGCGGTCGCGACCGGCGTCTTCGCCGATCCGGCGCTCGCCGGCCCCGACACGACCGCGAACGACGCCGAGGTCGACGTCCTCATCCAGAGCGTCTTCGAGTCCGAGTACCCGAAGAAGCAGTACGTGGAGGCGCTGGAGAAGCTCCAGCTCGCGTCGACCGTCTGCCAGGAGGGGAGCTGCAGCGCCAAGATTCGCGGCAAGGTCCTCGTCGCGGTCGCGACCGTCCTCGCGGGCGGGCTGAATCAGCAGAAGGACGCGGTCGAGGTCTTCCGCATCGCGCTGAAGGAGGACCCGAAGGTCGGGCTCATCAAGGGCTTCGACAAGGGCGCCATCGCCGAGGCGTGGAATCAGGCGCGCGGCGGGGCCAAGCCTCCCGGTCCCGAGGAGGAGCCGCGGAAGAAGTACCCGGGCGGGCTCAAGGCGCCGAAGGGTTGGAAGAGCGCGGAGGGGTCGTTCTACTTCGAGGAGGCTCAGAAGGCGCGCGAGGCGAAGAAGTGGGTCTTGTGCGCCGGGTACGCCTCCGACTCGCTCCAGGCCGAGGAGCGCGTGGGCACGCTCTATCTCCGCGCCGAGTGTCAGGACAAAGGACAGAAGTGGATCGAGGCGAAGGCCGACTACGATCAGGTCGCGAAGGAGGCCTCCGGCGACGTGGCCAGGAAGGCCAAGGAGCGCGCCGACGAGCTCGGGCAGAAGACGCCGAAGATCTCGTTCAAGAAGCCCCCCAACGCGGAGGAGCTCGTCGTCTCGATCGATGATGTCTCCGTCCCCGACGAGAAGCTCGCGGGGGACATCGTGGTGAACCCGGGGAGCCGTCGCGTTCGCGCCTCCGGCAAGGTGAGCGGGCAGAAGCTGATCTTCGATCGCGAGATCACCCTCGCCGAGGGCGCCTCGCAGGTCGTCGAGATCCAGCTCGTGCCGCAGACCTCGGTCGCGCGGGACAACCGCGTCCTCAACTGCCTCGAGAAGTCGAAGTCGCGCGAGGAGCTCGCGGACTGCATCGGGCAAGGCGCGCCGCGGGCCGTCAACGTCAAGGGGACCTTGGAGGTCTCGGGCTATCACGACAGCGATCACACCGACGTCATCTCGCCCGCGATCTCGATCTCGGTGGTGAGCCCGACCAACGGCTGGAGCCTCGGCGCGAGCTTCCTCGTCGACGTCGTGACGACCGCCTCGACCGACATCATCGCGAGCGCGTCGCCGCGGTGGACGGAGACGCGCTACGTCCCGGCCGTCAACGGCAGCAAGAAGTTCGGCGATTTCACGATCGGGCTCAGCGGCGGGGCGTCGATCGAGCCCGACTATCTCTCGTTCGCGGGCGGGCTCAACGCCTCGGTGGACGTCCTCGACAAGCGCGTCACGCCGAGCCTCGCCTACGGGTTCGGCTACGATATCCAGGGCCGGAGCGGCACGAGCTTCGACGCGTTCTCCTCTGTCATCATCCAGAACAGCGTCGACGCGGGCGTCAGCATCGTCGCCGACAAGTCCACCGTGCTGACGACGGGCGTGACCGCGATCTTCCAGACCGGCGACACGTCGAAGCCGTATCGGTACGTGCCGCTCTTCGACGAGTCGATCATCCCTCAGATCCCGGCCGGGCTCGTCATCGACGAGGTCAACCGCGTGCGCAGCCAGGTGCGGGCCCTCGAGCAGCTCCCGACGAACCGGTATCGGTTCGCGCTGTCCGGCAAGATCGCCCATCGGTTCGACTCGAGCACGCTCCGCCTCGACGAGCGGCTCTACCTCGACACGTGGGGGGTGAAGGGCACGACGACGGACGGGATGTGGCTCTTCGACATCGATCGGGTGCGGCTCTGGCCTCACATCCGATTCCACGCCCAGACGGGCGCCGACTTCTGGCAGCTCGCGTATCCGGTCCGCGAGGACGCCGGCCAGCTCGTGCTCCCGAACTTCCGGACCGGCGATCGCGAGCTCGGACCGCTCATCGGCGTCAACGCGGGAGGCGGCATCCGAATCGCCGCCGGCGAGCAGAAGAACTGGGGCTTCGGCCTCCAGAGCGACTTCATCTACAACCGCTACCTGAATCACCTCTACATCCTCGAGCGATTCGGCGTGTACGCGGCCGTGGTCGGGGAGGTCGAGGTCGAATGAGCCGCTCCCTGAGGATCGTTTCGCTCGCCGTGCTCGTCCTCGGATCGAGCGCCTCGTGCACGAACCCGGTGGCCGACGTGCAGATCGAGAGCTTCGGCGGCGAGCTTCCCGACGTGGCGCCGTCCGAGTACCACCGGCCCGGCCAGCCGTGCGTGCTCTGTCACGGCGTCTACGGCGGGGCCTCCCCCGAGCTCGCCCTCGGGGGGACGGTCTTCGCCGATCAGCGCAGCTTCCTCCCCGTCGAGGGGGCGGAGGTCGTCATCTACGACGCGGTCGGCGACGTCTACACGATGACGTCGAACTGCATCGGCAACTTCTACCTCCCCGCGGACGGCGACGTCCCCCAGTTCCCCCTCGCGGCGGAGATCCGCTGCCCGACGTACGACGCGAGTGGCAACAAGCTCGAGGGGCAGAAGACGCGAACGATGAACAGCTGGATCAGCCGCGACGGGTCGTGCGCGGGCTGTCACTCGCTGCGCGGCACCCAGGTCGACTCCACCGGCTGGCTCTTCTGCAACGACCCGAGCGAGATCGAGACGAACGTCTATCCCCCCGTGCCCGAGGATTGTCCCGGCGTGCCGCCCGAGGCGGCGACGGAGGAAGCGCAATGAGCCATCGATCACGCGCGGTCCACAAAGCGGTCGCGGCCGCGTTCGCCGTCCTCGCCGCCACGGTGGGCTTCGTCCAGGGCTGCGTGGACCTCACCCCCAACACCGTCAACTGCCCGCCGCTCGAGGATTTCGCGAAGGTCTCGCCGCTCCTCGAGCAGCGCTGCGGGACGCTCGACTGCCACGGCGACATCGCTCGGCCGATGCGCATCTACGGGCAGTACGGCCTGCGGTACACCGAGGATCCCGACAACGACACGCTCTACACCGGCAACCTCGCCGCCCCGACGACGGCGGAGGAGGTCGAGCGGAACTATTACGCCGTGTGCGGCATCGAGCCGGAGAAGATGTCGATCGTGCAGGCGGGTGAGGCGGACCCGGAGTCGCTCACCCTCGTGCGGAAGCCCAGGCTCACGGAGAAGCACAAAGGCGGGCGCATCTGGAACCAGGGCAAGGTGGAGGATCGCTGTCTCGTCGGTTGGATCCAGGGCGACTACGAGGAGGGCGCGATGGATCCCACCGACTGCAACGACGCGCTCAGGTAGCGGGGCGGCTCGGCTCCGATGGGGGGCGCGGCTTCGGATCCGGGGCGGCCGTGGCGAGGAGCTCGGCGTGCGCGGCGAGCTGCCCTTCGACGCGGGCCTCGCCCTTGAGCTTCCAGACGTCGCCGCGACGGTGCAGGACCTCCACGTGGAGATCGAGGCGATCACCCGGCACGACCATCTTGCGGAAGCGCGCCTTGTCGATGCCGAGGAAGAGCATGACGTTCGAAGCGCGCGGCTCGTCGGCGGAGCTCGCGAACGCGAGCAGACCGCCTGCCTGCGCGAGCGCCTCGAGGATGAGCACCCCCGGCATGATGGGACGCCCCGGGAAGTGCCCCGGGAACCATGGCTCGTTGAAGGACACGCACTTGTGGGCGCGGATGAAGCGGCCGCGCGCGATCTCGGTGACGCGGTCCACCATCACGAAGGGAAAGCGGTGCGGCAGGATCTCGAGGATCCGCTGAATGTCGAGCGCCTCTCCCTCGGTCTCTTGCTCGCTCACGATCAACCCGAGTCGCCCGAGTTGTACATCTGGACGACCCGGTCCGTGACGTCGAGGTCCGGGCGCGCGTAGGGGGCGGCCCGCTTGTCGATCACGAGATCGTAGCCCTTCTCGCGCGCGACCTTCGTGATGATCGCGATCATCCGCTGGATGATCGGGGCCGTCAGCTCGCCCTGCTTCTTGTCGAGCTCCTTGTTGGCGTCGACGAAGACGGACTGGAGCTGGACCATCTCCTTCTGCCAGATCTCCATGCGGCGATTGAGGGCCTCCCGGCTGAGGAAGCGGGCTTGGCGCTCGATGTCCCCGCGCATCTTCGCGAGGACCGTCTGCTTGCCGTCGAGCTCCTGCTGGCGCCGGTCGAAGAGCTTCTTGAGCTGCGCCTGGGCGCGAATGCCGTCTTCCGTCTGCGTCACCGCGCCCTGCAGATCGACGACGGCGAACCCCTCCGCGTGGCCCGTCTGCGTCGGAACGATGGTCACCGCCGCGAGCGCGGCCGCGGCCACGAAGCCCTTTCTTGAGCGCGCCATGAAGGAGAATTAGCGGCGAGACCGGCGCGGGTCAACGCGCGCAGCGAGCCCTGCGGCCCGCATCACTGAGGGGTGACGCAGGAGTTCGACACGCAGGGGCTCCCGTCGACGCAGGGATTCTCGAAGGTGCACTCGGGGTCGACCTCGGTGGACGTCTTGCAGATGCCGGCGTCGCACGCGTCGTAGCGCGCGTCGATGAGCTTGCAGTCTTGGACGGTCGAGCACCCGTAGTGGCAGTAGCCGTCGTCTGCGCACGATTGCCCGGAGCCGTCGCAGGGATCGGCCTGCGGATCGCACGCAGGTTGGACGCTCGGGTCGTCGAAGCACGACGCGGTGAGGGCGTCGCAGAGCTGGCCATCGGGGCAACCGCTGTTGTCGTCGCAGGCGGTGGTGCACAGACCGTTCACGCAGATCCCGTTCGCGCAGTCCTCGGCGACCAGGCACTGGGGAGCGCCCGGATCCTGCAGGCATCCACCCCCGACACACTGGAAGCCGGGCGGACACGTCGCGGTTGGGCCGCAGGCGTCGACGCAGCGACCATCGGCGCAGACCGCGCTGTCGCCGCATTGATAATCGAAGCTACAGGCGTCGAGGCACTGCCCGTCGAGGCACGCGAGCCCGGACGCCGGACCGCCACAGTCATCGACGGTGTCGCACGCGCACACGATCGAGGACGCGTCACAGCCCGGCGCGCTCCCCCCGGCCCCCGCGCCGCCCTCGCTCGAGCCGCCTTGGGCGGCGCCTCCCTGGGCGCTCCCTCCCGTCGAGGGCGAGCCGCCGTAGGGTGTTCCGGCGCCGTCCGACCAACAGCCGTACGCGTCGCAACAGTAGCCGTAACCGTCACACTGATAACCGTCGTCGTCACCGACCGCGATCACGCAGCCTGTCGAGAAGCTCATCGCCACGAGCGAGATGGAAGCGAGGAGCCGAGCGCTGCTGGCATTGTGCATGTGGCGAGCCGGATGCACCCGCCGTACCCAGGAGCGTGACGCTCTCCGCGCGCAGCCACAGGCGCGATCGTCAACGCTGGTTCACGGCGACCCGGACAGCGGCGGCAAGCCCGCATCCCTCCGACGGGCCAGCGGGCTCCAACCGACCGAGCTCAGTGCCGAGGCGTCGGACGAGACCGACCGGCCGCCGCTCCGCGACCTCGCGAGTCTCTGCTCCGCGCGGCGCCCGCGCGCGCCGAGACGGACGCCCCGTCCGCCTCGAGGTCCGGGTCGACCGAGAGGGGCCTTCGTGGTCTGTCGTCGCGTGCCCCGCGAGACGGGCGCACGTCGGGGGCGGGCTTCACCCCTCCAACGCGCAGAGGCTCGAGGACGTCGAGAGGGCGCCCGCGAGCGTAGAGGTCCGCCTCCGCCACCTCGAGCGCGAGATCGAAGAGCTCCGTCCGCGCGAAGCGCCCCGCCCGGCCAGAAAGGATGCGAGGCAAGACGGAGAGGATCCGGCGCATGCCGTCCGCGAACCGGCGCGGGATGGCGAGGCGCTCCAGCAGCGGCTCGAGGAACTCGACCGCGGCCGCGCCACGGTCGCGCGCGCCTTCGGTGGCCTCTTTGAGGGGCTCGAGCAAGAGGAGGGTCCACAGCACGGTGTCGTCGCGGGGGCCGCTCTCGCGGGTCTTCTGATCGATGTGCTCGAGCAGGCGGAACACGCGATGACCGGGGCCATCGGCGGCGTCGCTGCCGAAGGAGTCGTACAGAAGAGCGGCGAGCTCGGGCAGGAGGACGTCGAGGACCCCCGTCTCCCACGCGAGGTAGATCGTCCTCCGCGCCCCGCCGCCGCGAAGCAGGCGCATCACCTCCTCTGCGACGCGCGGCCGCGCCGCGAGATCGAGGGCGTCACGGCAGTCGACGATCGCGTCGTAGACCTCGGGGACGATGCCCAGGTTGAGCCGGCCCGCGAACTTGAGGGCGCGGAGGATCCGGACCGGATCTTCCCGGAAGCGCACGTGGGGCTCGCCGATGGTGTTCACGACTCGGCGCGCGATGTCGTCGAGCCCGCCGACCCAGTCCAGCATCTGCCCTGCTTCGACGTCGTAGAAGAGGGCGTTGATCGTGAAGTCTCGGCGCGCAGCGTCCTCGTGGGCCTCGCCGAAGACGTTGTCGGACCGGATGAGGAGCTGGGAATGATCCCCCTGGTCGCGTGGATCGCTGGTCCGACGTGCCCCCTCTCCCGGGGCGTCGTCCGACTCGTCGTTGGGGTTGCGCCGGAACGTCGCGACCTCGATGACCTTGCCGCCGTGGAAGAGGACGTGGACGAGGCGGAAGCGGCGCCCAATGACGCGTGAGTTGCGAAACAGCTCACGCACTTGCTCGGGCCGCGCGCTCGTCGCGACGTCGAAGTCCTTGGGCTTACCGTCGAGGAGCAAGTCTCGAACGCACCCGCCGACGAGGTAGGCCTCGTATCCATGACGCACGAGCCTCCGCACGACCTTCTGCACGTCGGGGTCGATCCGGTTCTCGTCGAGGGAGACGGCGTAGCGAGGCGGGGCCGGTCGACCATCGCCGCGCCCTCCCGTCTCCGAAGAGGCCTCGTGGGAGGAGGGGGCCGTCGCCTCCCCCGCCGACTTCGCCTTCGGCAGATCGGAGAGAGAGAACTTGGGCGGGGGCTCGTCCTCGACCTCGGGGCGCGGGCGGCGGGATGCTCGCCCACCGGACGGCTCTCGAGGTGGCCGGTCGGCGGCGTCGGCGTCGGTCTCCGCCCTGGCACGGGTGCGCTTGGGGGCGGGCTCTCCTTCGGGCGCGGAGCTCTTCGTCGTGCGCGTGGCGCGAGAACGACGCTTCTTTACAGACTCCTTCGCCTCCGCGCCCGCGGCGCTTTCGGGACGATCCGTCCCGGGCTTGTCGGGATCTGTGTCGCTGTCTTTCATTCGAGGCTTCGTGAACTGGCCTCTCCGGTGCCTACACGGAAGTGCTCCGGGCAACGGATTCCGCGCTGGGCCGAACGGCAGCTGCTCGTGTCGAGCTGTGTGGGCCCGTTCGACCCTCGTGTTTGGGGCGCGTGGGCCGAGAAAAAGGAACCGATCGCCGCACGTACGGTCGTGCCGCCGGGCGACGGATCGAGAGACCTGCTCGGAATAGCAGAGCGGTGCGGCAGTGGCAACCGTCAGCCCTGAAGCTCCGGGATCCCCCGAATCGCCGCCGCGAGGTCGGCCATCGTCGCGAGCCGCCGAGCCGAATCTTTCTCCAGGGCTCCTTCGAGGATCGCCCGGAGGGCGGGGGGCACGGACGCGGGCACGACGACAGGCTCGCGAGCGTGCTTCGTGACGAGCTCCGACCAGCTCGCCCCCGTGAAGGGGGCCTTTCCCACCAAGAGCTCGAAGAGCACCACACCGAGGCTGTAGACATCCGCGGTCGGGTGGCCGCGGACCCCCTCGGCCTGCTCGGGGGCCATGTACCCGGGCGTCCCCACGAACCCCGTCGTCATCGTGATTCGGAGGGCGCGCGAAGGGCTCGGGTCCGACTCGAGCGCGGCCGATCCGAAGTCGACGATCTTCACCACCTCGCGTCCGTCGGGCATGTGGACCAAGAAGACGTTCTCCGGCTTCACGTCTCGGTGGACCACGCCCGCGGCGTGCGCCGCGCAGAGCCCCGTGGCCGCGCCGAGCACGATCTTCAACGCGCGCGCGACGCCGAGCCGGCGTTGGGATTGGAGCGCGTCCGCGAGATCCACGCCGACGAGGTGCTCGGCGCTGAAGAAGGAGTAAGGCCCGGACCGCTGGACCGGCTCGAACACGCGCATCACGTTCTCGTGCTGGATCCTCGAGCCGGCGAGGGCCTCCCGCTCGAAGCGCGCCACCACGTCACCTCGCGTCTCGTGCTCGGGTCGAAGGAGCTTCACCGCGACGCGGTCTCCCGTGTCCGTCGACGCGAGGTAGACGTGGGCGAGGCCGCCGCTGGCGAGGACCTGCTCCAGCCGATAGCGAGACCGCCCCACGAAGGTGGTGCCGAGGATCGACTCGGGGACGAACCGCCCCTTCATCGCCCGCCTCGCTCCACCGCGGGCGCGGGCACCCGATCCGCGGGGAAGCGCCTCGGGTCGAAGATCTCCGTGACCCGGGCGATGATCTCCGCGCCGTCGTCGGAGGCGGTGACCTCGTGGCCGTACGCGCGCGCGAGCGCTCCCAGCATCGCCCCCGCCGAGACCCCCTGCCGGCGCAGATCGGAGACGGTGCGGAGGCCGTTGCGCTTCGCGAGGCGCTCTCCGCTCTCGGGCTCGACGAGGAGCGGCACGTGCAGGACGGGGCGCGGCTCCGCTCCGAGCAACGTCGCGAGGAGAGCCTGTCGTCCGGCGCTGGAGGCGAGGTCGGCCCCGCGAACGATTTGGGTGATCCCCATCGCGACGTCGTCGACCACCACCGCGAGCTGATACGCGAACACGCCGTCACCTCGCCGCAAGACGAAGTCTCCTGCCGCCTCCGCGGGCCTCGCGTCGACTCGACCGTGTCGCAAATCGGTGAAGGTTACCTCGGCGTCGGCGGGGATGGCGAGCCGCACCGCGGGCGGGCGACGAAACGCTCGCTCGTTCATGCCGAGCGCACGGCACGTGCCGGGGTAGCGCGGGCCCTCTTCGCCCTCGTGGGGCGCGCTCGCCGCCCTCGCGATCTCCGCGCGCGAGCAGTCACAGAAGTACGTGAGCCCGCGGCGGGCGAGATCCGCGAGCGCGGCCTCGTAGAGCGGGAGTCGCTCGGATTGGCGATAGGGCCCGCTCGGACCGCCTTCGCGCGGCCCCTCGTCGAAGCGGAGGCCGAGCCAAGCGAGGTCGTCCATCTGCGCCGCCTCCGCGCCGGCCAAGACGCGCGGCCCGTCGAGATCCTCCACCCGGAGAACGAGCGCGCCTTCGCCTACCGACGCGGACGCGAAGAGCGCGGTGGCGACGCTGCCGAGGTGAAGGGAGCCGGTCGGCGAAGGCGCGAAGCGACCTCTTTCCATCATGGGATGGGGCAATCGATCTCCCGAAACCCTACCGGAGGGGCCGCGGAGGCGGTAGACCCGAGGTCATGCAGGAGCCGGCGTCCCTTTCGCCGACCGACCCAGAGGTCGAGGGCGACGGGCACGAAAAGATCGCGTGGAGGACCAACGCCGTCCTCTTCGCCGCGACGGTGATCTCCGTCTCGTTCGCGGGCGCCGGGTATGTGGGCGCGCTCAACGAAGCGACGGGGCTGCTCGACGTCCTCCGCGCGCTCCCCAAGGGCTACCCGTTCGCGCTTCCGCTGCTCACGATCCTGCTCTGCCACGAGTTCGGTCACTACATCGCGGCGCGCATCCACCGCGTGCGCGCTTCGCTCCCGTACTTCATTCCCCTCCCCTTCTTGAACCCGTTCGGCACGATGGGCGCCGTCATCGCCATGCCGGAGCGGATCCGCTCGCGCAACGCGCTGCTCGACATCGGAGCGGCGGGACCGCTCGCCGGCCTCGTCGTCGCGGTGCCCGTGCTCGCGTTCGGGCTCTCTCGCTCTCCGGTCGATGTGCTGACGCTGCCGTACGCCCAAGAAGGACAGAGCCTCTTCTACCTCCTCCTCAAGCGCGTCGTGCTCGGTCCCATCCCGGAAGGCTCCGACGTGCAGCTCGGCCCCGTCGCGTTCGCCGGATGGACCGGCCTCTTCGTCACGGCCCTGAACCTGATCCCGGTCGGCCAGCTGGACGGCGGCCACATCGCGTACGCCCTGTTCGGCAAAGCTCAAGACCGCTACGCGCGCTGGGTCCACCTCGGGCTCTTGGGCGTGTGCGCCTTCAACCTCGCCCGCTTCGTGATCCCGGCCGCCCTCCACCACGGCGACCTCGGCGAGGCGTTCGGCAACTCGACGTTCTACCTCGTGTGGTTCTTGTTGCTCGGCTTCATGCGCCGTCGGTCGGGCATCAACCACCCGCCCACCGACGACGGGACGCTGAGCGGCGGGCGGAGGATCGTCGCGATCGGGTGCCTCGCGCTCTTCATCCTCACGTTCATGCCCACGCCGTGGGCGCACTACGGGTGAGCCGGCCCGCTCACGCTCCGGGGAACTTCTCGCGCAGCGCCCGACACACGACCTCGGGCGCGTAGTGGGTGACGTTGCCGCCGTGGCTCGCGATCTCGCGGACGAGCGAGGCCGAAACGAAGCCGTAGTTCGCGCGCGTGGGGAGGAACACGGTGTCCACCGAGGGATCCATGTCCGCGTTCGCGTGGGCGATCTGCAGCTCGTACTCGAAGTCGGTCGCCGCGCGCAGGCCACGGACGATGACGCGCGCCCCGACCGCCTTGCAGTAGTGGATGAGGAGACCGTCGAACCGGTCGACCCGCGCGTTGGTGATGGGCTTGATGACCTCGGTGAGAAGCCCCACCCGCTCTTCGTAGGTGAAGAGCGGATGGCGCGTGGGGTGCACGCCGATCGCGACCACGACCTCGTCGAAGAGCTTCGCGGCGCGCTCGATCAGATCGAGGTGGCCGAGGGTGACAGGGTCGAAGCTGCCTGCGTAGACGGCGAGGCCGCTGCCGGTTCTGGCGAGGACGTTCACTTGGTGTTTCCAGGTTGGATCGGACCGGGCGGAACGGGGCCGGGCGGGACGGGGCCGGGCGGGACCGGACCGGTGGGGATCGGCCCGGTGGGGATGGGACCCGGGTTGGGTGACGGGCCGGTCGGCCCGGGCACGTCGACCGGTCCGCCGCCTCCGCCCATCGTCTGGAGGATCTGCTGCAGCTCCGTGTCGTCCTCGAGGTACATCGCGCGGCCGCCGTCGCTGAAGGTGATCCGATACATCGCGAGGACGGGCGAGCCGACGACGCCGTCGACGTCGATCCGCAGCGTGCGCTCGATATCGGCGATGTTCGACCCGAGCACCCCCGGCACCTGATCGATCCGGAACGCGCCGAGCTTCAACGTGGGGACGTTGCCGCCCTTCAGCTTCTGCGAGGTGTCGCCCTGCACGGCCGCGAGGTCGGCGGGGACGAGGCCGGCCTTGACCCAGCCTCGGTCGTCGAGCGCGATCGGGAAGCGCTGCATGCTGTCGACGAAGAGGGTCGCGCGGCTGTCGTCGTTCGCGCCGAACGAAGTGTTCATGACCATGCCCCCGCCCTTCGCGTAGTAGAGCGGGACCTTCGTCGCGGAGTGGGGCGGCGGAGCCTCTTCCTTCCGAACGACGAACTGATGGCCGCCGTAGTCGACCGTCGCGTTGAGGCGGCGCAGCACGCTCACCCCGATCAAGGCGGTGATGGGGGCGTTCACTTCCTTGGAGATGCCGCTCAGGTCTTGGGTCAGCGCCGGCACGTCGTTGACCTCGAGGTACCCACCCGGCTCCAGGTCCGGTACGCCCATCCTTCGGGTCTTGAAGCGCATGGAGATCCAGCTCGGCTCCGCGAACGCAGCGCTGTCCACCACCATCTCGGGGATGCCGGTCGCGACGACGGCGAGCCGGTCCTCCCCGTCGATCTCGACGGGCACGACGAGGTAGGGGGCGGCGTCGGTCGTGTGCGCGAGCTCCACGATCGCGCGCGGCTGGCCCGAGATCGTGAACGGCTCCCGCCCCTCGCCTCGCCTCGCCAAGCCCGCGATCGACTTCGCCCAGTCGTCCCGCACGTCGGGATCGTTGAGCATCGCCTCGAACTCGTCGGCGGCGGGGGACACCTGCCCCCGAAACCAATACGCCCTTCCGCGGAGAGCGTGGGCTTCGGTGCCGGGCAGGTCGTTCAGGAGCCGGAGCGACTCGTCGAACTCGAGGCGGACGAGGGCGATCTTCCCGCCCAGCAGGCGGATCTCGGGATCCTTCGGGGCCATCGCGAGGGCGCGCTCGATCGCGT
Organism: Polyangiaceae bacterium; assembly: GCA_044225865.1. Lineage (GTDB taxonomy): Bacteria > Myxococcota_A > Polyangia > Polyangiales > Polyangiaceae > Xiheicaenibacterium. Next base: position 17,854 of record JBGAID010000120.1, read on the forward strand.
CGTGGGCGTCCTCGACCTTCACGTCGTTGAAGTCGCGCTCTGCCCGCTTGAACCAACGGTCCGCCTCCTTGGACCGCACGTTCTCCGGGGCCTTCGCGTCGGTGCAGGCCGCGGAGAAGGAGGTCGCAGCGACCACGGCCATCGCGGCGGGTGCTCCGGCGCTCCCGAGCGCGGCGAGCAGCGAACCGCCGACCACGCGCGCCGTGAGGCGACGGAAGAGGGGCGGAGCGGGGGGGTTCGCGAGGGTTCTGGAGCGACGGTGCGGCGACACGGGTCGGCTTTCTTCGTCACGCGGACGAGACGGACAGGATGCGATCGGCGCGGAGCTCTCGACGCCCGCGTCCCGGGAGCAAATAGCCAAGAACTTGCGGGGGGTCGAGTTCCCACTGCACCGCCGTCACCATCAGCACGAGGTCGACTGGAGGCTTGCCGCTCGGACGGTAGCGAACGACGACGGGCTGCTCGGCTTCCTGCGCTTCACGAAGCGCTTCGATGATCGAGGGCCGAGCGATCCGCTTGCCCACCTTCACGTGCCAGAGATCGCGAAGGGTCTGCGGTTTGAGCTGCTCGACGACACGTTCGAAGATGCTCCGCAGCGTCCGGACATCGGCGGAGGCTCGATGGGACTGGACGACGTCGATGCCGAGGCTCTGCGCGAGCGCGCCCAAGGCGTGGCTCTTGAACCCGAACACCCGCCTCGAGAGGGTGAGCGTGTCGAGGTGGTGTGGGAGCGCGATCGACGCTCCGACCCGCGCGAACTCCGCTTGCAAGAAGGCCACGTCATACGTAGCGCCGTGGGCCACGAGCACGGCCCCCTCGAGCAGGCCGCGGACGCGCTCGGCCACCTCCGTGAACGTCGGCGCGCGCTCGAGATCGACGACGGAGATCCCGTGGATGTGCTCGTTGCCGAATCGCCCGTCTTCCGGGCGCACGAGCGAGTCGAGGGAGTCCTCGAGGGCGCCGCCGCGCCGTCGCTCGATGCAGATCTCGATGACCCGATCCGTGCGCACGTCGAGGCCCGTCATCTCGAGATCGACGAACGCCACGCACGCGCGGTCGAGCGGCGCGTCCCACGGCGGCCCCTCCGGCGGCTCCCCCGACGCGCGCGCGCCCGGGGGCGGAGCGGACTCACGCCGGGCCGCCGTCGGCCGCTGCTTGCGCTTCACGGGATCCGCTCCTCCACCACGAGCTCTCCCGCCTCGTCGCAGAACGCGACGAGGGTCCACGACGGGAACGCCGGCTCGAGGCACAGGTAGAAATCCACACAATCGTTGAGGCAGGGAGCGCAGGTCTCGGCGGCCGCCGCCGGGCAGTCCGGGGACTCGAAGTCGGGGCTGCAGCCCGTCACCTCGGCGGTTCGGTCGAACGACACGGGCGTGCACCCCCCCTGCCCCGTGCCCCCTTCGCTCGGAGCGCCGCCCTCGTTGGAGCCGCCGCCGCTCGCGGACGAGCACGTCTCGGTGAGGATCCAGCTTCCATCCACGCAGTCATAGAGGGCGCGGCAGGACGCGTCGTCACACGTCCCCCCGCGGCCGACCGGGCAGCCTCCGTCCGGGATCGTGCCGCAGACCTCGGGCGGCGTGGCATCGCACGCGCAAAGCGAGATCATCAGCGCGCCGACCTCGAGCCACCACCGCCTGCTCACCGGCTCGTCTTACTTTCGCTCGCAGCCGAGGGCCAGCACGCGTTCGCCCCGAAACGCTCGTTCCGCCGGGGGCGGCACGCTACCATCGCCCGCCATGCGTGCCTCGACCCTCCTCGTGTGGTTCCTGTTCACCGCGGGCGCGACCGCCGCCGTCGTCGGCCTCGCGTGCTCGAGCAACGGCTCGCCGCCGCAAGACGCGAACGGCTCCACCAGCGTCGAGCCTGCTCCCGGGCAGTCGTCCTCCTCGAGCCCGGCCTCGGAGCCCTCGTCCTCGAGCGCGTCCGGCAGCGGCGATCCGGGCCCTTCCAGCGGTGAGCCTCAATCGAAGATCGCGAACGAGCCCCCCGATGGCGGCGTCGTGATGAACAACGCTACGCCGTCGCAAGACGCGGGCGCGAGCGACCGGCTCAAGCCGATCATGGACGTCGTCGCCGTCAATCGCGACAAGTACCGAGCCTGCTTCGACATCTGGGGGAAGAAGAACCCCACCGCCCCCGAGACGAAGATCACGCTCTCGATCCACCTCGATCCGGCCGGCGCGGTCCTCGACACCGGCTTCAAGAAGGGCGCGACGGATCTCGAAGACGCCGCCGTCGAGAAGTGCATGGTCGACGTGACGAAGGGCCTCAAATTCCCCCCATCGCCGAGCGGCAAAGAGACGACGTACAACCATCCCTTCAAGTTCCACCCTCACAAGTAGACCGAAGCGAGCCAAGCGCCTCGATGCGACCCATCGGATCGTCGCCTGTCCCCAACCCCGCCCGGACGGGGCGCAACGCCTACGCCGAGCTGCTGAGAGACACGCGCGGCATGAGACGCGAGCAGCAGCAGGCTCGCGACTCGTGGTTTGCCGGCCTCGCCGCGGAGCGGAAGGACGAGACGCTCTTCGAGCTCGAGATCCTCCTCAAGGGGATCGCGTGCTTCGCCAATCCGCGGAACCACCCCGGGACGGGCGCGCGCCGCACCTTCGTGTCCCTCGATTTCCGCGACCACCTCCACCAGGCTCGCGACGGGGTGCTCCGCATCGTGCAGCTCGCCCGCGCCCTGCTCGGCGAGCGAGACCGCGCGTTCGTGTTCCATCGCTACCTGGAGACGGTGCTTCCCGAAGACGGCGCTCGCACGCGGCTCCTCCGCTCGTCGCTGTCCGATCAAGAGACGCCCGAGGAGAGCCTCGTCGTGATGCGCCACGGCCTGACGAACCTCGTCGAGGTGATGAACGGGCTCTTGAAGCTCCCGCGCGTTCCCTTCCGCCTCTTCTACTCGATGCTCGCGACCGCGATGCGGGAGTCCGCCCAGTCCACCTTCTTCAACCCCCTCGCCGCCCTGGAGTTTCGCCCGGAGTTCGATCGAATCCCTTCCGCGCAGGTCCTCGAGCTCATCCAGAGCGTCACCGGCGAGCAGGCCCATCGCCTCGTCGCGCTCTCGTTCCTCTCTCTGTTTCGCATGCTCCGCTACCTGCGCCTGCTCGACTCGATCGCGGTCGACGTCACCGACCGGCGCGTCGGCGGGCGCGCCTTCCTCGTCCTCGCCGTCCTGCGCAGCGACGCGCGCGCCCTCTCCGGCTATCTGCGAAGAAGAGCGGGCGCGCTCCTCGCGAGCGGCTACCAGCGCGATCTGCTGCGCGTGCCCGCCCGCGACATCGCCGCGCGGTTCGAGGATCTGCGCAGCGAGGGCAACCGCCTCGTGGCCATGAAGGGGGCCCTCACCGGCGTCGCCTCCAACCTGAGGCTCGAGATGCGCCGCACGTTCGAGCACGACCTCCCCACCGTCGACGGCGGCATCCCCGAGTCCGAGCTCCGCGCGCGGCTCCGCGAGGTGACGAAGAACCTCCGGCCCTCGATCCAGAACGCCATCCTCTTCTTGGGGAAGTCCCTCAAGAGCTCCCTCGACGAGGGCACCGTCTTCGACGACCACGCCGCCCGAAGGTCCTCGAGCGAGCGCCTTCGAAGGGACATTTGGATGTTCGCGCAGATCACCCGCGCGTTCTCCAGCAAGGCGCGCCACGCGGACCTCTCCGTCGATCAATGGTCGAAGCTCCAGAGCTTCGCGTTCGTGCGAGAGTTCCTCGGGTACTTCCGCGCGATGGGCTATCCGCTCTTGCGCGTCGGTGACTACCCTCGCTTCGACGCGTTCCTCGAGGCGATGAGCGGCCTCTCCGAGAACGACCTGTTCGATCCCCAACGCCTCCACCAGGCGATCGGGGAGGCGGACGCGTTCCACGCCTACTTGGTCCAGCTCCTCGAGCGCATCTCGGATCGAGAAGAGCTTCGCGACGTGCCGTTCGACAAGCAGGCGGCTGCTCGCGCGCTGCGCCTCTATCTCGGGGACTGAGCCCGCCCCCCACAAAGCACGAAAGCGGCTTCACCCGACGCTCATGGGAGCTTCGTGTGAGCCACTCGTTCGGCCCGAGGTCACCCTCGTGCGCGCTCGTGCTCCCCTGCTTCGGTCACTGCGGAGCGCATGGGCTCCGATCAAGGAACGGGGAACTCGCAGACCAGCCGCGGTGAATCAATGCCGCGTCGGCAAGCTCCGATTCGTAGCAGCCGCCCCTCGCGATCGAGGGACGTACGAAGCGAGCTTCACCGCGACCGGATCGAACGCTTCACCCGGTGCGTGTTCTCTGAGCACACACGACACTCCGAGCCCCACGGCGGGTCCGAGGGCGAGAGCAGAGTCGCGTGACAGCCGCATCATCGAAACACGCAAGGCGACGTCATTCAGATTCGTCGTGCGAGGTGGTCTCTTCAGCCGGCGCCGCTGGAGCGGGCGCTGCCTTCGCCTTGCGGGGGGCAGCCTTGCGAGCCGCCTTCTTCTTCGGGGCAGCCTTCTTCGCGGCAGCCTTCTTCGGGGCAGCCTTCTTGGCGGCCTTCTTCGGGGCGGCCTTCTTGGCAGCTCGCTTCGGGGCAGCCTTCTTCGCGGCAGCCTTCTTCGGAGCAGCCTTCTTGGCCTTGGCAACCTTGGCGGCCTTGCCGGCAGCCGGCTTCTTGGCCGTCTTGGTCGTCTTCTTCGGAGCTTTCTTCGCGGTCTTCTTAGCAGCCATCTGCGTCCTCCTGGTGGCGCTGCCTGCAAGCCTCAGAACGTCCCCGCTCGAGCGAGCATCGCTCTAGCCGAGCACCGCTCCGCACGTGGGCCGAACGAGCCTTCGAACCCGCCGACGACATCGCCAGCTCACGTGCGTTCCGACTGGAATGAGACCCTTGCAGCAACAGATGTTGCACGACGTATATTGCCACGCATGGGCATGGTCAAGGAAAATTTTTCCGGCCTGCTTTTTCCACATCCCCCTTCTGTCGAAGACTACCTCGCAACCATTTCTCATGTGAACGCGGACGCAGAAGGCTGCAGGTGTCCAGCCTGAACGAAAGCCCGCTCGATTTTGTTGTTTTTCATTGACAGCAAACAATCCTTATGGCTGACGCGCGGCTGCTCTTGTGCGGTCCTACCGAGGGCGGATACCGTGCGACCCGTTGCCTGCGATCCGAGGCTCCGGTGCTGCAGGCGGGAGGACGAGCAATGCTCACTGTTCGATGGGCGCGCGGGCTCTTCTTGAGCGCGCTGATGCTTTTGATGGCCGGATTCGTCGGTTGCGGTCCGAGCCAAGAAGAGTTCGACCAGAAGGTGCGCGAGATCGAGGATCTCAAGGCCAAGCTCAACGCCGAGCAGACGGCGCGCAAGAACTCCGAGCGCGAGCTCACCGACGCCAAGGCGCGGATCGAGCAGCTCAAGGATCAGCTGAAGGCCGCCGGCGTCGACATCTCCAACCTGAACGCCAACATCGAGCAGCAGGCGAGAGCGCTCGAGGACTACAAGCGCCGCGCCGAGCAGCTCGAGGCGATTCGCCAGCGCTTCGAGATGCTGCGGAAGAAGCTCGACGAGCTGACCAAGTTCGGCCTCAAGGTCCAGATCCGCAAGAACCGGATCGTGATCCAGCTCCCCGGCGACGTGCTCTTCGACTCCGGCAAGGAGACCTTGAAGAAAGAGGGCAAGGACATCCTCCTCAAGGTCGCGGAGGTCATCTCGAAGGACAAAGGCCTGATGTCGCGGACCTACCAGGTCGCGGGGCACACCGACAACAAGCCCTTCACCGGCGTCTTCAAGGACAACTGGGGCCTCTCCGCGATGCGCGCGCGCGAGGTGCTCGTGTTCCTCGCCGCCCCGCCCCCGAACGGCGGGGGCCTGCCGCCGAACAACTGGTCGGCGGTCGGCTACGGCGACACGGATCCGGTCGCCGACAACAACACCGACGACGGCCGCAAGCTCAACCGCCGCGTCGAGCTCGTCGTCATGCCGAACGTCGAAGAGATGATCGATCTCAAGACCCTGACGAAGTGAGCCTCCTCGCTCCCTGAAGCTCTCGATGCGCAGCCTCGACACCGTCGCGACGATCGACATCGGCACCAACTCGGTGCTGCTCCTCGTCGCGCGCATCGATGACCGAGAGCTTCAGGCCGTCGAGGAGCGCGCGACGATCACGCGCCTCGGCGAGGGGGTCGACGACACGCGCGCCCTCGCCCCCGCCGCGATCGAGCGCACGCTCGCCTGCCTCGAGGCGTACGCGAAGGCCATCGAGGAGCACGGCGCGGGTCGAGTCGACGTCGTCGGGACGAGCGCGATGCGAGACGCGCGCGGCAGCGAGTCGTTCCGGGCGCGCGCGCGCGCGCTCCTCGGCGTCGAGCCCCGGGTCATCAGCGGCGACGAAGAGGCTCGGCTCACCTTCCGCGGTGGTCAGAGCGGCATCACCGTGCCTCAAGGCCCCGTGCTCGTCTTCGACATCGGCGGCGGCAGCACGGAGCTCATCCGGGGAGAGAAGCTCGAGCAACGGTCGGCCATCAGCCTCGACGTCGGCAGCGTCCGCTTGACGGAGCGCCACGTGCGCTCGGACCCGCCGACGGCCGACGAGCTCGCTCGCGTCGGGCGCGACATCGACGAGGCGCTCGACCGCGCGGGCGCGGCGGCGCTCCAACCCGCGACCCTCGTGGGCGTCGCCGGGACGGTCACGACGATCGCCGCGATCGCGCTCGAGGTGGAGCCGTACGACGCCGCTCGCATCCACGGCGCCCGGCTCGGCGCCGGCCAAATCGACGCCGTCGTCGATCTGCTCGCGCGGACGCCGCTCGCCGAAAGGACGAAGCTCCCCGGGCTCTCTCCGAAGCGCGCCGACGTCATCGTCGCGGGCGCGAAGATCTGCCAACGCATCGTCGAGCGCGCGGGCGCGAAGGAGATCATCGTCTCCGACCGCGGTGTCCGCTGGGGGCTCGCGGAAGAGCTCGCCCGGCGCTGATCGTGTCCGGCGGGCCGGCGACTGGGCCGGAGCCCTGACGAGGCGTTCCGTGGCCAAAGCTTGACATTGCCTGACGCACTAGGTACAGTGCGCGCGCTTGGCGCAAAGTGTCCAAGCCATCCGTCGGCCCCGGCTGGGGCCAGCGGACGTGATCAGCGGTCTCCTCGGGCCAATCTGCCACGCGATCGACTTCGCGCTTCGGCAGGCTTCCCGGAGGAGGCCGCTTCGCCTTTCCCCGGCTCGTTGAAGCGATCCGATCCGATCGATCCGGCGCACGAACAGGTTTCGATTCAGAATCCTAGCGTGGAGGCCATCGCGGAATGAAGCCGGCCTGGAGTTGGTTGTGACTCAGATAGCCAAAATGATGCCCGAAACCACCGCACCCGCAAAAACTCCTGGCAAGAAGGGCGTGGGCGGCTCTGTTTCCCGCGGATCGAGCGGCTCTGTTTCCCGCGGATCGAGCGGCGTTGGGCGGCCCTCCTTGGGCCGCGCGCTGAGTCAGTCGCCGCTCTCCCCAGGCAAGGGCCTCGCGGCGGGGAAGACGGCGTCCGCGAAGGCGGCTTCGGTCAAGTCGGCGCCTTCCAAGGCGGGCGCTCCCGTCGTCAAAGGTGTCATCGCGAAGTCGACGACCAAAGCCGCGTCGAAGACGGTCGGCAAAACGGCGCCGTCGAGCGCCGTCTCCAAGGAGTTGCGGTCGGGTGCAGTGAAAGAGGGCGCGCGCAGCTCTGCCGCGAAGCCGGCGCAAGACGAGGCGGTGGCTGCATCGGCACCCGCTCCGTCCGCACCGGCGGCGACCGCTCGCACGACCACACAAATCGGGGTTCGTTCAGAAACTGGGGGCAGCGCGGAGGGAAGCTCTTCCCGCGCCACCGTGAATCCCGAGGAAGAAGGAAAGGGACACTCAATGCAGTCTCAATCGGGGCAGGCTCAAGCCGGGCAGGCTCAATCAAGCATGCAGTTCAAGGTCGGCGACAAGGCGGTTTACCCGCGCGGTGGCGTCGCCGAAGTGATCGGCATCGAAGAGCTCGACATCGCCGGCAACCGTCAGCGCTTCTACGTGCTCCGTCTGCTCCAGAACAACAGCAAGATCCGCGTCCCCGTCGGCAACGCGAGCGCCGTCGGGCTCCGTCAGCTCATCAGCGAGCAAGAGATTCAGGAGGTGTTCGACATCCTTCGAGAGAGGACGATCGCCTTCGACAAGCAGACCTGGAACCGCCGGTACCGCGGCTTCATGGACAAGATCAAGACGGGCAGCATCTACGACGTCGCCGAGGTGCTCCGTGACTTGTACCGGCTCAAGACGGACAAGCAGCTCTCGTTCGGAGAGAAGCGAATGCTCGATGAGGCACGGTCGCTCATCGTCAAGGAGATCGCCATCGCGCGCGGTCAGACGGAAGACGATGTGAAGAACGAGATCGAAGCGATCTTCCTGTCGAACTGATCGGCCGTTCGTGGCCGGCTTGCGAAGGTCGCGCGAGGGCGCGGCCTTCCGCGTTTCGAAGCGTCGATTCGGCGCTCCCCGGCTCTGCCGTCGCGATATCGTCTCGCGGGCGTGATGACGAAGGTCGCTCGATACGCGCTCGGCCTCGCGCTGCTCGCTTCGTTCGCCGCGGGACCGACGGCGTGGGCCGATCCGGTCGCCTCGGCGGCGACCACGTCCGGCGCGCCCGCCGCCGAGCCGCCGGCCCCGCCCGAGGCTCGCGCCGATTTGCCGGCGGTCGAGATCGAGGCCCCCGCGGAGGTCCGGCTCGGAGAGGCGCTCGCGTTCGAGCTGCGAGCTCCTCGCAACGGGGTCTCCGCGGCGGAGCGCGCGCGCGTCGCGAGCAAGGCCTTGAGGGACGCGTTCGACACCGCGTCGCCAGAGGACGTGCGGGCGGAGAAGGGCCCCGACGTCGCCGTCATCTACGTCGGCTCCGCGCCGATCGTGCAGCTCGGCCCGACCGATGCGGCGGTGGCGGGCGACACCTCGCTCGACGTCCACGCCGACGCGATCGCGGCGAAGGTGAAGAAGGCGATGCAGTCGGAGAAGGAGCGGACCGCGCTCGCGAGCCGCATCTTCTCCATCAGCCTCGTCGTCTTCTTCGGGATCATCGTCTTCTATCTCATCCGGAAGATCGGGGAGTTCACCCAGCGGGCCAACGACTGGCTGGAAGACAACCCGCATCGTGTGCCCGCCATCCGCGTGCGGTCGCTCATGCTGCTGACGCCGGGGGCCTTTCGGAGCGTCATCGCGGGCGCGATCGCGGTCGGCAAATGGGTCGGACAGCTCGCGATCGGGTACGTCTGGCTGCTGGCGGCGTTGAGCCTCTTCGACGCGACGCGCGGCTACAGCGAGCGGCTCAACGGGATGCTCCTCGAGCCGTTCGTGGCCCTCACCGCTCGCGTCGCGGGCAGCCTACCGATCACGGTCGTCGTCCTCATCGCCGCCCTCGTCGTCGCGATCCTGTTCCGGGTCGCGGGGCTGTTCTTCGAGAGCGTGCGCACGGGTGCCACCACCATCGAGTGGCTGCCGCCGGAGCTGGCGCGTCCCACGAGCACGCTCGTTCGGGTTGGCCTCGTGCTCACGACCCTCGTGTTCGCGGGACCGGTGCTGACGGGGCACCCGGACGGCGCGCTCGCGCGCGCGGGGTTCGTCGGCGTGATCGCGATCGGGCTCGCCTCGACGCCGTTGCTCGCGAGCGGGATCGTGGGCCTCGTCGTCGTGTACGGACGACGATACCGCGTCGGAGAGTTCGTTCGGGTCGGTCCGACGAAGGGCAAGGTGGTGGAGATCGGCCTCTCGGACGTGACCCTCGCCGACGACGACGGGAACGAGACCCGCGTGCCCCACCTGGTGACGTTGTCTCGCCCGATCGAGATGCTGGGCTTCGCGCCGAGGGTGACCGCGCGCATCGTCGTGCATCGGCGGCTCGCGACCGAGGAGCTCTTGCGGAGGCTCGTCGACGCCGCCGCCGCCATCGGCGTCGAGCCGAGGGCCGCCGTCGAGGCGGTCGAGCGCGACGACGCCACCATCGCGTTGAGCGTGCTCGGGGACGAGCCCGACGCGAAGAGCCGCATCCTCCTCGCCGCCCTCTCGACGCTGGACGCCCGAGAAGAGGCTCCCCCCGAGGCGCCGCCGACGTGAGCCCGATCCTCTTGCTCACGGGCCTCATGGGGCTCGCCTACTTCGGGAGCATGCTCGTGCAAGGCCGGGCGATCCGCGGCTTCGGTCTCCCCTCGGGCACGGAGTTCCTCCTCCTCGGCGTGCTCGTCGGCCCGAAGTTCCTCGCCCTCTTCACGCGCCAAGGCCTCGCCGGGTTCGAGAGCCTGACGACGGTCGGCCTCGCGTGGCTCGCGTTCGTCATCGGCTCGCACTACGGGGTCACCTCGCGAGGACCGGTCCCCGCGAAGCGCCTCGCGCTCGGCCTCGGGCTGGGGGCGGTGGCCGCTTCCCTGACGGGGTTGCCCGCGGCGCTCGCGGCCGCGGCGTGGACGACCATGCCCCCGCGCGAGGTGGTGCTGTTCGGCGTCGCGACCGGCGCCGTCAGCGCAGAGACGACGAGGCACGCCGTGAGGTGGGTCGTCGAGCGATACGAGGCGCGCGGGCCCGTGACGACGCTGGTGGGCGATGTCTTCGAGGCGGACGACGCCCTCCCTCTCTTGCTGCTCGCCTTGCTCGCCGCCCTCGGTGGGAGCTCGGACGCGGCGACGACGTTCACCCTGCCCGGCATGCCCTGGAGCGCGCTCGCAGGCACGTTCGTGATCGGGGGCGCGGTCGGGGCGACGTGCGCCGCCCTCTTCGACATCGAGCCACGGTCCAGCCAGCGCTGGGGGATTCTGCTCGGGACGGGGCTCTTGACGGTCGGCGTCTCGGTCCGACTCGGGCTCTCTGCGGTGGCGGCGATGTTCGTGATGGGGGTGGTGGCGCGCCGGCTCGCCCGAGAGCGCGCCGCGCTGTCGCGGATGCTCCACCTCACCGAGCGGGCGGTCATGCTGCCCGCGCTCATGCTCGCGGGTGCGTACATCACGCTCCCGCGACCGATGCCGTTCCTCTTGGTCGCGGCCATCGCCATCGCGGGCCGGCTCCTCGCGAAGGCCATCGCGGCGCGCGTCGTATGGAAGAGCTTCGATGAGCGCGGTGCCGCGCCGGCTTCGCTCGCGCTCGGGCTCTTGCCGGCCGGAGCGCTCTCGATCTCCGTCGCGCTCGCGTTCGAGCTGAGGGCGAGAGGCCAGACGGGGGAGTGGGTCCTCGCCATCGCGACCTTGCACGTCGTCGTCGGGGAGATCGTGGGGCCGTGGTCCCTCCAGCGCTCGCTGCGGCGCGCCGGCGAGATCGCCGAGCAGTCGGTGGGGCGCACCCCCATCCCCCGGCCCCGACGTGACCACGCCGCCGCCCGACCGAGCGGGCGCCCCCCCCGCCCCAAGCATCGCGAGCTGGGGAGCGCCCCGTGAGCGATATCGCCCACGCACCGCCTCGGAAATCGGCCTCGACGCGGATCGTCCAGGCGGCGGCCCTCGTCGTGGTGTTCGGGCTCGTCATCGCGGCGACGCGGCTGGTCCCGGAGTCGAAGGGCGTCGGCACGGTGGCCGGCCTCGGGTTCCTCCTCCTCGCCGGGACGCTCACGAGCGAGCTCATGGAGGTGGTCGGGCTGCCGCACCTCTCCGGCTATCTGCTCGCGGGGCTGGTCGCCGGTCCGAGCGTCCTCGGCGTGATCGATCACACGACCCTGGGGAAGCTCGAGCCGGTCAACGCTCTCGCGCTCGCTCTCATCGCCCTCGCGGGAGGGGCCGAGCTCGAGATCGGGATGCTCCGCGCCTCCGCCAAGAGCATCGCCTGGGCGACGTTGCTCCAGCACTCGATCGTGCTCGTCGTCTCGTCCGCGCTCTTCCTCGCCCTCGCTTCCTTCACGCCCTTCGCCCACCTCGGGACGCGGGCCCTCGTCGGGGTCGCCCTACTCTGGGGGGTGATCTCGGTCACGCGGAGCCCGGCCGCCTTGCTGGGCATCATCGCCCAAGTGCGACCGGCGGGACCGCTCACGACGTTCTCGGTCGCGTTCGTGATGCTCTCGGATCTGGTCTGCATCCTCATCGGCGCGCTCGCGTTCGCGCTCGCGCGGCCGCTCGTCGACCCCTCACAGTCGCTGTCGCTCTCCGAGCTGAGGCACCTCGGC
>JBGAID010000121.1:0-29153 GCA_044225865.1 Polyangiaceae bacterium
CCGACTTCACACGGCTTTCAACATGTTCGGTGCTCGAGGCACCGTGACATTGATCTCGGACTGGAAAGTCTCGCGCTGCGGTCCCTCCTCGTCGAGCTGGTCAAGAACCGATTGTCCGCGATCGCGGCGACCGCCAGTCGACGCGCCCGCTCGCGCGCGCCCCCGTCACGCCGCCGGCTCGAGCGTCGCACCCGCGTCGGGGCGCGGCGCGGGGCTGAATCGACTTGCTCGGCGCAGGGACCCCTGATGTCATTCGCGCCCGGGGTCATGCGCAATCAAATCGCCAATTTCGGGCTGTTCCTCGCGTTCCTCGGCGTCTTCTCCGCGGTGGTGCAGATCTTCGGCTGGGAGATGCGACTGCTCCGACCTCTCGCGAACGCGCCGCCGCTCACCGCGTGGGGCGTCCGGGGAGGCCTCGTCGCGCTCGGCGCGATTGTCTTCTTCCTCGCCCACAAGGCGGAGACGCCCGAAGAGCGCCGCCAGGCAGAGGTCGACCGCTCGCTGATGCTCCAGGGCCTCGCCCAAGATCCCCAGATGAGCCACCTGCTCCGATATGTCCATCAGTCGGTGGGGGCCACGCTCGGGGCGCCGACGGGCGCGCCGCGCGTCGCTCATCTCTTGTTCATGGGTCCGCGCGGATATGGCTCCGACAAGGCGGGGGCACGGGGCGCCATCGCCCTGGTGGAGACTCCGCAGGGCAAGCGCCAAGCGTTCTACATGTTCGCCGAGAATCAACTGTCCATCAGCCCCTGCGACGACTCTACGTGGGCGTCCTATATGTCCTTCTGAGGGCGCCCGAGCGGACCACGCCGCAATGGCTCATCGAGATCGAGAGAGGTCCAACATGTCCATCGTGCTTTATCACCACCCCTTCTCGCGCGCCGCCACCGTCGTCTGGATGCTCGAGGAGATCGGTCGTCCTTATGAGCTCCGCTACGTGGACATCATGGCGGGGGCGCAGAAGCAACCGGACATCGTCGCCCTCAATCCGATGGGCAAGCTCCCCATCCTCCAGGATGGAGAGCAGGTCGTCACGGAGATGGCGGCCATTGGCCTCTACCTGGCCGATCGCTATGCGCCGGGAGCGCTCGCGCCCTCCCTCGACGATCCGGCCCGGGGCACCTACTTGCGGTGGTCCTTCTTCGCCCCCGCCGTCATCGAGCCGGGCGCGATGGCCAAAGCGGCCGGTTGGACGTTCAAACCCGGTCAAGCCGGCTGGGGGACCTACGAGTCGATGATCGCGGCCATGGAGTCGGCGGTGGCGGGCCGCGAGTTCATTCTCGGATCGCGCTTCTCCATGGCGGACGTCGTGTTCGGATCGACGGTTCGCTACATGCTCCGCTTCAAGATGTTGGAGCCCACCCCGGTCCTCGCCGGCTACGCGGAGCGCCTCGGGGCGCGCCCGGCGCTCCAGCGGGCAGAGGCTCGAAACATGAAGGTCGCGGAGGAGCACGGCATCAAGCTCGGATAGTCGAGCCGCGCGATGTTCGACGCGGTGGCCATCATCGTCCTCGCCGTAGCCTTCGTCCGCTCCGCGCGCGCGCGGTTCGGTTGGGGGATGGCGGCGAGCGCGAGCGCCGTCGCGATCATCGTGGGGACAGCGGTGTCCGCGCTGGGGGCCGGCGCGGGCAAGGGCAACATCGCCGTCCCGCTCGGGGTCTTCTTCGTCGGTCCCGGCGCGATCTTGCACGAGCGCTCCGGCGCGTTGGCCTTCTTCGCGGCACCGATCGCGGTCGCCTCGTCGCTCGTGCTGCTCACGGCCGTGCCGTCCGCGATCGCGGGGAGGCGGCGGGACGAGCTCCATCCAGACACGGAGATGGCGCGGGCGCTCGCGGGGGTCTCTACCGCGTTCGTCGGCGCGCTGACCTTCGGCGCGCTGCGGCTCATCGTGGCCGTCATGTTCGCGATCATGGCAAACGATATCCCTTGAGCCAGCAGGACGACGACGCTCCGGCCCCGGTTGGCGTTCTGGCCTTTCTCGCCCGCCTGGTCTAAACGATCGGCTCGTCCCGAGCGGGAGCAGAACATGCAGAGGATCGCACGTCGCTCGTTCACGCTGGCCATCGGCGGGCTCTTCTCGAGCCACCTCGTCGGCTGCGCGGCGCGCTCCGACGTCCGGCCGAGGCCGCCGGCCCCGCTGCCCGAGCGCGGCCCCGCCCCGCCCCCTCCGCCTCCGCTCGCGACCGCTCCTACCGCGGGGCCCGCGGTCGAGAACGCTCCTCCGAGCGAGGCCCCCGAGGCGATCGTCGAAGCTGACGATCCAATCACGAAGGTTACGCTCGACCTCCCCGCCCGGTCCAAGAACGCCCCCACCGGCAGCGCGTTCCTGGAGCGATTGGAAGGGATGGGGCGGGCCGCGAGCGACGACGCCATCCTCGCCGCGATCATGGGCGGGAACGTCCCCGACTTCGAACGGGTCTTCGCCCCGGTGGAGTTCGAGGCGGAGGGCCATCGCGTCGTCCTCCACGTGCTCTGCGACTATCTGGCGATCGGCTCGGATCGGGATTTCTTGCGAATGCCGATGACGGCGGCGGCGGCCCAGAAGATCGCCGACAAGACAGACACGACGCTCCCGACGAAGCGCATCGTGGACTTGATATACAAGCACGCCAAAGCGAGGTTGCCGCCGAGCTACATCGACGGAGGTCCGACCCAGGGCACGTTCGACGATTACTCGGTTCATCACGAGAAGCTCGAGAAGCGGCGCCTCGCCAAGAAGATCGCCCTCGGGACGCTCGTGGCGGGGGACAAGAAAGACATCGTCTTGAGCTCGCGCCTCATCGAGCACCCCGACCGCGTCGCGATCTACGGCTGGCACCGCGACGAGGAAGACCCGATCCAGCCGCTCTCCACGCGCCACTCGCGGCGATACGCGGACTACAGCCATGGAGTGAGGCTCGTCTCCCAGCGCGTCTCGATCGACGGGAAGGAGCGGCGCCTCTCCGACGTGCTCCGCTCGTCGAAGCTCGCCGGCCTCGTCTCCGACGAAGGACCGCTCGCCATCACCTCCTATCCGACGACCTTGCCCGATCTCGCCAGCAACGCGACGTCACCGTCAAAGGCGACCAAGCGGCGGCCGAAGAAGCCGCGACCGGAGCACGCCACGGCGAGGCCGGGCGAGCCCGCGTCCGGCGGTTGAGCGCTCGAGATCTTTGAGGTCGTCCGAGCCGACGCGCGACCATCCGGGCTGGTACCATCACCCCATGCGCGGAATGTCCCACCGGCTCGGGTCGCTCCTCCTCGGCGCTTGCGCCCTCGCGCTCCTGCCCGGCTGTGGCGCGAGGACCTTCCTCGACGAGCCGAGCGAGGGCGGCGCCGGCACGGAGGGAGGAGGAGGCGCGGGCACCGGACCGGGAGGCCAAGGGACGGGCGGAGCTCCCGGACCGACGGTCACGTCGACGACCACGACCGTGACGACCGGCACCATGCAGCCGGACATCCTCGAGCAGCTCCAGGCCATCGAGGGGATGGACCTTCACGAGGAGGTGTCCGACTACGACGGCTATCGACTGTTCGCCGGCACGTTCCGGCAGCTCGTCGATCACGACAATCCCAATGGCCAGACCTTCCTCCAGAACATCCGCATCCTCCACTACGACGAGGCGGCCCCCATGGTCCTGTTCAACACGGGGTATATGCTGTTCGGGGATTACCTGAGCGAGCCGGCCGTGCTCGTGCACGCCAATCAGATATCCGTCGAGCAGCGTTATTTCGAGCCCTCCCGGCCCGATCCCGCCGATTGGCACCATCTGACCGTCGAGCAGGCCGCCGCCGACCACCACGCGCTGGTGGAGGTCCTGAAGCCTCTCTATCCAGCGGCGTGGCTCTCGACGGGGGCCAGCAAAGGGGGAATGACGTCCGTCTATCACCGTCGCTTCTACCCGAGCGACGTCGACGGGACCATCGCCTATGTCGCCCCCAACAGCTACTCGACGCTGGACCAGCGATACGTTGATTTCTTGGACGCGGTCGGGTCGCCGACGTGCCGAGCCGATCTCATCGCCTTTCAAATCGACGCGCTGTCCCGGCGAGGGGGGCTCGTCCCGTTCATTCAGCAGAGCGGCGGCAACTACAGTATTTGGGACGAGGACGCCGCGCTCGACTTCGCGGTCGAGAATCTGCGCTTCTTGATCTGGCAATACGCCGACGCCTCGGCTTGCGACAACATCCCTGGCCCCGGCGCGGTCGACGCGGAGGTCTACAGCTATCTCCAGGTCTATTCACCTCCCGGGGGCGTCGTCGACGAGTCCATCGTCGAGTTCGAGCCCTACTATTTTCAGGCCGCGACGCAGCTCGGCGGCCCTGCCACCGACGAGAGCTACCTGGCCGGCCTGTTGACCATTCCGCTCGGGCTCGGGCCGGCCGCGTTCGTCATCCCCGGACCGACGAAGGACACGACGTACCACCCCGGTCTGATGGTCGACGTGCAGGCGTGGCTCTCGAGCCAGGCCGGCCAAATGCTGTTCATCTACGGAGAGAACGACCCGTGGTCCGCGACCGCGTTCGACCCCACGGGGGCGTTCGACTCGTACCGGCTCTGGGTCCAGGGAGGAAACCACGGCTCGATGGTCACCGACCTCGGCGCGAGCGACGCCGCCATCGCCACCGACGCGATCGCCCGGTGGGCCGGCGTCACCCAGCTCGACGCGAGCCCCGAGCCGACCTGGATCGCGCGCGCCCGGACGGCGCGCCTCGCCGAGACGGCCACGAACCCCACCCTGAAGCGGCGCTTCTTGGATCGGCTTCACCTCCTCGGGAGCGGACGATGAGAGCTCAGGCCGCGTTGTTGCTGGCGGCGGCCGCGGCAGGAGCGTGCGGTGACGACGCCACCCAGCCGACGGGAGGAGCCGCCGCGGGTGGAGCGGGCGGGTCCGAGACCGGCGGAGCCGCCTCGGGCGGCGGCGCAGCAGGAGGGGCCGAGGGCGGCGGCGGGAGCGCATGTGACGGGGGCTCGCGGGAGCAAGTGGTCGGCCGTGACGGAGGCACCCTCACCTTCTGCGGCGCCACCCTCGAGATCCCGGCCGGCGCGCTCGCGGACGATGCGACGGTGGGGATCGCGATCGACCCCTCGCCCCCCGATCCGCCGTTTCACTACGAGGTCGCGTCGCCGGCGTTCGTGATGACCCCCAGCGACCTCCCGCTGCTCGCCCCCGCGTCGGTGACGATCCCGCACGCGGCCGCCTCCTCTCGGTTCGAGCTGGCGGTGGTCGACGAGGCGAACGATACGTTCGCGATGTTCGAGGCGTGCATGGTGACGGACACGTCGCTGCAGCAGTTCGTCGGAGCGCTCGGAACGTTCGCGGTGCTCCGCGACGTCGTCGACTACCCCGAGAGCACGACCGGGCTGGGCTCCGGCGAGGTCGAGCTCACGTTCCTCGGCGAGACCAAGACCTACGACGTCGACGCGCAAGGCAACTACGCCATCTTCCAGAGCTCGGAGTCCGGCGACCGAACAGTCACGATCGACACCCTGTACCCGGTGCCCGACGGCGTGGAGTCGCTGCGGATCGATTTCGTGGTCGACGCGGCGGGGACGAGCGGCAGCCTCGTGCAAGTGCAGTGGATCTCCACCGTGACGTCCCAGGGCTACTCCTTCATCGATGGGTTGGTCGGCGCGGACGGGACCATCGACGTCACCGAGCAGCCGGACGGGCGCCTCGTCGGCACCCTGAGCGCGACGCTCTCCGGTGGCGATCCGATGACCGATCAGCCTCTCGCGGCCACGTTCGACATCACCGCCGACCTGTACGCGTTTCCGCCCGAGCTCTCTTGTCCGGGCGGCGAGTGAGGCATCTCGCCCTCCGAGCGCGATGCTTTTGGGGTCGTAACTTTCCGGCCAGGGCACTAATGTTCTCGTCTCCGTCGAGATGCGCCGCCCGACCGAAGAATTCCGCATCCCGTCGACCCCGAGCGGGTCGTGGCGCGCCTGGGTCGACATCGAGCTCGAGCTCGAGAGCGGCGGCGTACAGAAGAAGCCACGCGCGATCCTCGAGCAGCACACGGTGATTGGGCGCACCCCTGGCCTGCAGCTCACGCTCGACCACGACACCGTCAGTCGCAAGCACGCCGAGCTCTTCTGCGACCCGTTCGGGCGCTGGTGGATCCGAGATCTCGGGAGCACCAACGGCACGAGCGTGAACGAGGAGACGATCCGAGAGCGTGTGCTCCGCCCCGGAGATCGCATCGGCGTGGGCGATTTCCGCTTGCGGTTCAACGTAGGCAGCGTGCCCGAGATCAAGATCGGCGCCCCCTCGCTGGAGGAGACCCTCGACGGGACGGCCGCCCCGAGCTGGATGCGGACGCTGCGGGACGTCGAGCCGCCGCAGATCTCCGCGACCCATCTCTCCACGTTGATGGGGCTGTCACGGCGACTGCTCGGCATCGAGAGCAGCCAGGAGCGGCTCGAGGCGCTGTGCGATCTGCTCGTCTCCACCGACTTCCACGCGACGGTCGCCCTCGTGGTCCGGATCAAGGCGGGCGAGCCCACCCGCATCCTCGCCGGTCCGAAGAGGCCTCCGCACGTGCCCGACGAGCCGCCCTACGTCTCCCGGACCGTCCTTCGACAAGCGGTGCTCACGCAGGAGGCGGTGCTCGGGACGAACCTGCCCCAGGTCAATCCCGGCCTCGAGCTGACGCTCTCCGCCGACGTGAGCCCCCTCGCCACCGTCGCCGTGCCCATCCATCGCGACGACACGACGACAGACATCCTCTACGCGAACCTTCCCCCCCACTACGGCCGCTCCGATTGGCTCGCCCTCATCGCCCTCGCCGGCGAGGCCTTCCAGCAGTCGGAGATCGCGTGGAGCGCACGGCGGCACGCGCAGACCCACGCCGCCATCGAGCGCGAGCTCGAGACGGCGCGCATCATCCAGCACGCCCTCGTCCCGAAGAGCCCGGCGTACCCCGGCCTCAAGATCGCAATCGGGTTCGAGCCCTGCCGGTGGGTCGGCGGAGACTACGTGGACACGGTTCGGCTCTCCGACGGGAGGGTGCTCTGCACGGTCGCGGACGTGTGCGGCAAGGGCCTCCAGGCCGCCCTCGTCACGTTCTCGATCCACACCATGATCCGCGCCCTCGCCGACAGCCCGCGGTCGGTGCCGGAGATCCTCGATCGGCTCAACCGCCACCTGCTCGACTACCTCCCCGAGGACAGCTTCGTCACGATGGTCTCCTGCGCGATCGATCCCAAGACGGGCTCGATGGAATACGTGAACGCGGGCCATCCCCCCGCGTTCGTGTTCGACGAGATCGGTGGCTCCCGCGCGCTCGCCTCCGCCGAGAACCCGGCGCTGGGGATCTCCCCGTGCACGTTCACCGCCCAGGTCGAGCGCGTCAGCCCCGGCGAGACGCTGCTCCTCTACTCGGATGGGTTGACGGAGCTCAAGAACAACGCGCGCGAGATGCTGGGGGAAGAGCGCCTCCGGAAGGACTTCGCGGCGATCTACCGAGAGCAGCGCGCCGCCGACATCGACGCGGTGTCGCAGGCGCTGTCGAAGATGCTGGACGAGTTCCGGGGGGACGAGCTCCCCGAGGACGACCGCGCGTTCTTGCTGGCGCGCCGTTCGATCGTACGGACCTGAGCGCCACGATTTCGCCCTCCCCGGCGTGGTCGCGCGCCTCTGTCTCCCCCGGCGTCAACCTGCTAAGCCTGCCGGACCATGCACCTTGGGATCATCGGAACGGGTTATGTCGGTCTGGTCGCTGGCGCCGGCTTCGCCGACTTTGGCAACGACGTCGTCTGCGCCGACGTGGACGAAGGCAAGATCTCCCGATTGAAGAAGGGCGAGGTCCCCATCTACGAGCCGGGCCTCGACACGCTGATCGAGCGCAACGAAAAGGCGGGGCGGCTTCGCTTCACGACCGACGTGGCGGAGGCGATCCGGCACGCCGACGTGGTGTTCGTAGCCGTCGGGACGCCGCCCGCGGCGGACGGCTCCGCGGATCTCTCCGCCGTGTACGCGGTCGCGGAGCTCTTCGGCAAGACCATCGATCGCTATAAGGTCATCGTCGACAAGAGCACGGTCCCCGTCGGCACCGCGGACAAGGTCCGCGAGATCGTCTCCAGCGTCACGAAGGTCCCGTTCGCGGTCGCGTCGAACCCCGAGTTTCTCAAGGAGGGTGCGGCCATCAACGATTTCATGAAGCCGGATCGCGTCGTCATCGGCAGCGACGACGAGCGGGCCCGTGAGCTCTTGAAGCAGCTCTACGCCCCCTTCGTCCGCACCGCGGATCGCATCCACGTCATGGACCCGCGCTCCGCCGAGCTCACCAAGTACGCCGCCAACGCGATGCTCGCGACCCGCATCTCGTTCATGAACGACCTCGCCGTCCTCGCCGAGAAGGTCGGGGCCGACATCGAGTCCGTCCGCAAGGGCGTCGGAACCGACACGCGCATCGGCCCCAAGTTCCTGTTCGCCGGCCCCGGCTACGGCGGCTCGTGCTTCCCGAAGGACCTCTCCGCTCTGGTCTTCCTCGCCGACAAGGTCGGCCACGGGCTCGACGTCGTCCGCGCGGCCGAAGCTGTCAACAAGCGGCAGAAGCGCGTGCTGCCGAACAAGGTGAAGGCTCACTTCGGCGGCGATTTGAAGGGCCGAACGGTTGGCGTGTGGGGCCTCGCGTTCAAGCCCGAGACGGACGACATCCGCGAGTCGCCCGCCCTCGTCCTCATCGAGGAGCTGCTCGCGGCCGGAGCGACGGTGAAGGGCCACGATCCCCAGGCGATGGAGAACATCCGCGCCATCTTCGGCGACAAGGTCCAGCTGAAAGATTCGATGTACGAGGTCGCGGAGGGCGCCGACGCGCTCGTGCTCGTCACCGAGTGGCACTCCTTCCGCGCTCCCGACTTCGCGCGGCTCAAGGCGACGATGAAGACCCCCGCCCTCTTCGACGGCCGCAACATCTGGCCCCGCGAAGAGGTGGCGCGCCTCGGCTTCAGCTACCAAGGCATCGGACGCCGGTCGATCTCGCCCGCATCTTCCGCCTGAGGTCGATCGACCTTGGCCCAGCTCAAGAGGATCGTCGCTTCGGGGCGCGCGCTCGCGGCCATCGTGCTCGCAGTCGCGCTCGTGCGCGTCCTCTTGCTGCGGGCGTTCGGGGTCGTGACCGGGCTCCCTCTCTTTCGGAGGAACTACGGGCCCGATCGCCTCCCCCCGGTCACGCCGCCCGAGCGGGAAGCGATGCCGAAGTTCTCGGGGTGCTTCGCGTGCGGGCGGTGCGACGTGGGAGAAGGAGAGCGGGTTCGAGCTTCGCGCGGGGCGTACCCGGGGCTGATGAGGTTCGTGCTGGCCGCGTCCCGGAGCATGCCCGACTTCGACGCCGCCGAGCGGGCGCTCGCGTTCGTGCCGGAGGAGGTCCTGCGCGACAAGGAGCCGATCTGTCCGGCCCACGTCCCCTTCACCGCGCTCGCGCGGTTCGTCCGAGAGAAGGCGGCCGAGATGCGCGACGAAGGCGCGGTCGCCGTGTCCGAGATCGATGAGCCGCTCGCCTCCGCAGAGGGACCGGACGGTCGCGGGAGAAAACCCGCGCGCGTGCCGTAACAAGGTCGTCTGCCAAGGGGGGCGTTACGCCCAGTGTTACGGTGTTACGCCTGGCTGTGACGGTGTTACGGGAGCCCTCGCCGCTAGAAACACCGTAAAAAACCTCGATGCTGGGATGGCACGAGGGCTGCTCTAAGCCGGCGCATGTCGATTGACCGCGCCGCCCTCGCCGTTCAAGCCACCGAGTCCCCCGCCGCCCCCGTCACCTCGACGGACCGCGCCGATGCCGAGCTGCTCGAAGGCCTGCTCGCCCACAGCGACCGCGCCTGGCGTGAGTTTCACATCCGCTTCGACCGCCTCATCTACCGCTGCATCACCAAGGTCACCGGCCGCTTCGCGACGGTGATCAGCCAGGACGACATCCGCGAGATCTACGCGACGCTGATCGTCCAGCTCCTGTCGAACGACATGCACAAGCTCCGCACGTTCGACGCCGCCCGGGGCAACCGCTTCAGCTCGTGGCTCGGGCTGCTCGCCATCAACGCCGCCTACGACTACCTCCGCGCGATCCGCCGTGAGCCGAACCGCGCCCCCCTCGCCGAGGCGGAAGACCTTCGCTGCGACATGCCGACCCCCCACGAGCTCTGCGAGCGCCGTCAGCGCGCCGAGCGAGTCGTGAACGCCCTCCGCGGCTTCTCCGCGAAGGACCAGCAGTTCGTCGAGCTCTACTTCGGAGAGGGCCTCGAGCCGGAGCAGATCGCCGAGCGCATGAACATCAGCGTGAAGACGGTCTACTCGAAGAAGCACAAGATCCAGAGCCGGCTCGAGTCGCTCCTCTCGCAGGCCGCCTGATCGGACGCGCGAGGGCAAAGCAGCAATCGACAGCGGCGAGGCTTAGCAGCCTCGCCGCGCTGCTTTTGTGGTAATCACGGAGCCATGTCCCTGCGTGCCGTTCGGACGCGGTCCATCGCCTTCTGCCTCTTCGCGCTCACCGCTTCCGGGTGCGACCTGACGTCGGACGGCAGCACCGGCGATCCTCCCTCCGAGCCCAACGGGAGCGTCCTCGGCGACGGCGCCCGCATCCGCGACGTCGTGAAGCCCGCGACCTGGCTCGAGGTGGGCAACATGAACAGCGACGGCTGCAAGGTCCCGAACGACCACACCGTCGACGTGACCGGGCAAGTGATCGTCGCCGTCGATCGCTACGACGAGACGGGAGACGGGACGCTCGGCAACATCTACGTCGAGGATCTCTATGAAGACGACGAGACCCCGAAGCCCTACTCGGGCATCACCGTCTTCGGGCCCGCCTTCACCCCTCCGGACCTTCGCGTGTTCGAAGGCGACGTCGTCGACACGTTCGGGAACCTGAGCGAGTTCCTCGGCCCGAGCTCGGGTCGATTCGGAGACTGCAAGACTCTCCCCGAGATCGGCGGGACGATGACCTTCCGATTCGATCACGGCCCCGTCGAGCCCCTCACGGTCGTGCAGCTCAACGGCGGGTCCGAGCGCTGGCAGCCCGTGCTCGGATACGAGAACGCCCGCCAATACATCGGCATGCTCATCCGGTTCGAAGGGGTCCGCATCAGCGGAACACCGAAGGCCGACAGCAAGGGCCGCTACACCGCCCAGATCGACATGGGCGGCGGGATTTCTGCGGAGGACGGGATCAAGCTCGACAACGAGCTCTTCGATCTCGAGAACGAAGGTCCCCCCCTCGAAGGTGCGCAGTTCCAGGCCGTCAGCGGGGTGCTCACGTACTTCTACGGGTTCAAGCTTGCCCCGCGCTCGGCCGACGACTTCGAGATGTGAGCGCGCCCTCGTCGTCGCCGCGGCGCTGTTTTTCGCCTGCTCGAAGGGCGGCCCCGCGCACCCTCTGACGGAGCACGCCGCGCTCGGCGAAGGTGACGAGAGCGAGCGCGTCATCGAGCTCCGGCGCGCCGACGGAAGACCCGTGGTCGCGATCCTCACGCGCCGCGGAGACCCGAGCGCGGTGATGAGCGCCGCCATCGTCTCCCGAGGGGATCCGCCCGCGCTCGTGGCGCTCTCGGAGATCTTGAGAGCGCGGCTCGAGCAAAAGGGGCTCGCCCCGGAGCTCCGCGTCGATCGCGACGCGATGCTCGTCGATCTCGCGATCGACGAGCGGACGGCGAGGCGGGCGTACGGGGCGCTCCGCGACGCGCTCGCGCGTCCGATCGGCGACGTCGATCTCACCGCTCCGGTTCGAGCGCGCGTCGACGCGGCGAAGGCGGGCGTCGGCGTCGAGGCCGATCCGGCTTCGGCCCTCCTCCACGAGTGCCTCGGCCTCGCCGGCGCGCGGCCCGGGGCCCTCGAGCTCTCCGGCGCGGAGGGAGCGAAGCGCATCGAAGCCGCCCGAGCGCGCGCGTTCTCGAGCGGGGCGGTCGCGGTCGGCGTGGTGGGACCAGCGCCCGTGACCGAGGCCTTGTTCGCGGCGGTGCGGGCGGAGGGGCCCCTGCCCGAAGCGCCGGCCCAAGGCTCTGCGATCCGTGCCCTCGACAGCGCGGCGATCTCCTCGGTGGCCGTGTCGGAGCGAACGCCGCCCAACGCGATGCGCCTCACGTTCGCGGTCCCGGTCGCGGATCCGGTGCGCGCGATCGCGGCCGCGGAGAGGCTGGGCGCGTCCCCATCGCCGATCGCGACGCGGGCCGAAGCGCTGGGCTTCAAGCTCGCGCGCGCGGTCGGGGTCGCGAGCCCCACCGGGGGCGGATGCGTGAGCGTGTCGCTCGAAGGGCGGCTCTCGAACGAGCGCTCCGTCGACAAAAGCGTGGCCGACGTCCTGCCGCGGCTCGCCGAGCGCGCGGCCGGCGAGCTCCGTCGTGAGGCGGCGTCCTCTCCGGAGCTCGACGTCGGCCGGAACATCGCCCTCGCGGAGCGAGCGCGCGACGCGAGCCGCCTCGCGGCGTGGTGGGCCCTCTCCAAGCGGCTCGACGGAGCGGAGCCGGCCGGGCTCGTCGCAACGCTCGAGCTTCCCCCCGAGACCTCCGACCCCACCCGCGCGGCCCTCGCCGAGTCGCTGGATCGCGGGGTTCGATCGGCAGCGCGAGCGAAGGCGGAGGGGGCCGTCGCGGTGCGATCGCGCCCGGAGCCAGGACACGCGGAGACGTGGGTGCTCGTCGCGAATCCGTGCGCGCTCGCGGAAGAGCCGCCTCACCGATGGGGCTCGGCCGCGCTCGCGGCCGCCTCCGTCCCGTGGTCCCATCGCGCGGAGGGGAGCGGCGCGGGGACGGTCACGATCGAGCCGCTCGTCTCGCCCCGCGGGGTCGGCTTCTTCGCCCACGGCACGCCGCGGCCGAAGGAGGCCGCCGATCACCTCGCGACGAGGCTCGCGCGGAGCGCGGCCGCGTCGTTCTATGCGGGTGCGCCGACGGGAGACGTCCTGCTCGCCACCGAACAGAGAGCGCTCTCGGGGATCTTCTCGCGGTGGAGCACGAACGCGCCGGGGCTCACCACCCTCGCCAGCAACGTCGGCGATCGGCCGAGCCTCCTCGAGCCGTTCGGACCACCGGGCCGCATCGCGCGCTTCGAGGCGAGCGACCTCTCGGCGCGGCTGCGCGCCCTCGCCTCGGGGCCGATCGTGGTCGCGATCCTCGGGCGCGAGGAGGACGGATCGGAGGCAGCCTCGGTCGGGATGGAGGTGGCACGGTGGATGGGGCCGACGGATCGAGCGACGTGCGAGCGCGCGCCGGCGCCGAAGGGCGGGCGCTTCGAGGTCCGCGAGAGCCGCAAAGGGCCGACGTTCGTCCGTATCCTGATGCCCCTCGATCCGAGCCCCAGCGCCCGCCAGAAGGCCCGCGCTCTCGCGAAGACGCTCGCGGGAGAGAGGGGCATCCTCAACCGCTCGGCGGCGGGAGGGGGCGCGGGGCGCGCGAGCGCGATGCTGCTCGAAGGACCGAGCAGCGAGAGCCTCCTCCTGTCGCTCGCCGCGCCCAACGAGGCGGCAGAGGGGGTCGCGGCGGAGGCGCTCGCCCTCCTCGCCCGCCTCGCTCGAGGCGAGCTGCCGGAAGCGGAGATCGCGCGCGGCATCGCGGAGGCGGACGAGGTGACCCGGAGCGAGCTCGCCGATCCGCGCGAGCGGCTCGCGCGGCTCCTCGACGGCACGCCCGTGGAGCCCCCGGCGCCGCTCGCGGCGAGCGAGGTCCGCGCGTGGATCACCAAGACGCTCGACCCGAGCGCGGCCGTGGTCGTGCTCGCTCGCCCCGAGTAGCGACCGGCATTGCGGTTGTCCGGCGCCCGCTTGGGCCCTACCGTCGACGGGCATGGACGCGACCACGCTCCACCGACTGCAGTTCGCGTTCACGATCACCTATCACTACCTGTTTCCGCAGCTCACGATGGGCCTCGCCCTCGCGATTGCGATCCTGAAATCGAGGGCGGCGTTCGCGAACGACGACGTCGCCGGAGATTGTGCGCGCTTCCTGAGCCGGATCTTCGGGCTCAACTTCGTGATGGGGGTCGTGACCGGCATTCCGATGGAGTTCCAGCTCGGGCAGGGCTTCTCCCGATTCTCGCGCTGGTCCGGCCACGTGATCGGCCAGACGCTCGCGATGGAGGGCGTCTTCGCGTTCTTCCTCGAGTCCGCGTTCCTGTACGCGCTGCTCTTCCAAGAACGGCGCTTCTCGAAGCGCGCCCACTTCGGAGTCTCGCTCTTGGTGCTGCTCGGGTCGTGGCTCTCCGGCTACTTCATCATCGTCGCGAACGCGTGGATGCAGCACCCGGTGGGCCACGAGATCGATCCGGTGACGGGGGCGGTCCGCCTCCAGAGCCTCGGTGCGTTCGTGACGAACCCGTGGGCGCTCGTCGCGTTCTCCCACACCATCGTCGCGAGCTGCGTGACCGCGTTCACCGTGATCGCCGCCCTCGGCGCGTTCTACACGCTTTCGAAGCGCGCCGAAGCCCACGCGAGGAAGCTCCTGCGGTTCGGCGTCGTCGGTGGCGCGATCGCGACCATCCTCGTCGCGATGCCGACCGGAGATCAGCAGGCACGCCTCGTCGTCCATTTTCAGCCCGCGAGCTTCGCGGCCATGGAGGGTCACTTCCACGATCAGGACGGCGCCGACCTCACGCTGATCGGGCAGCCCAACATGGACACGACGAGCCTCGACAACCCCGTCGTCGTGCCGAAGGCCCTCTCGTTCATGACGTATCAGCGCTTCGACGCGAAAATCCGCGGCCTGACGTCCTTCGACCGGTCGGAGTGGCCCGACAACGTCCCCCTGCTCTATTACGCGTACCACGTGATGGTGGGCCTCGGGACGATCCTCATCGCCCTCATGCTCGCCGCGGCGCTCCTCGAGTGGCGCAAGCGACTCCATCGCACGCGGCCGGCGCTCTTCGCGCTACTGTTCGCGTTTCCGCTTCCCTACATCGCCAACACCGCGGGCTGGCTCACCGCCGAGCTCGGGCGCCAGCCGTGGATCGTGCACGGCCTCATGCGCACGAAGGACGGAACGAGCGATCGGGTCTCCGAGGGCAACGTGCTGTTCGTGCTCCTCGGGTACATGGGTCTCTACGCGATGCTGTCGCTCTTGTTCTTCTTCCTCCTCGTCCGCCTCGTCGGGCGCGGCCCCGCGCCGAAGGAGGCGCCGTGAGCCTCGAGGGGATCTGGTTCGCCCTCATCGCCCTGATGCTCGCCGCCTACGTCGTCCTCGACGGCCTCGATCTCGGCGCCGGGATCCTCCACCTCGTCGTGGCGCGAGAGCCGCGCGAGCGGCGCCAGATCCTGCGCTCCATCGGGCCGGTCTGGGACGGCAACGAGGTGTGGTTGCTGGCGGCGGGGGGGACAGCGTATTTCGCATTCCCGCTCCTCTACGCGGAGGCGATCTCGGGCTTCTATTTGCCGGTCTCCATCGTGCTCTGGGCGCTCGTGTTCCGCGCCCTCGGAGTGGAGATGAAGCACCAGCTCGAGCACCCCCTGTGGAGCGATCTCTGGGACGCCGCGTTCTTCGCCGCGAGCCTCGTCGTGACCCTCTGCCTCGGGGTCGCGCTGGGCAACATCGTGCGTGGCTTCGACCTCGATGAGCGCGGGCGCTTCTTCGTCGCCCTCTGGACCGACTTCACGGTGAGCGATCGCCTGGGCGCCTTCGACTGGTTCACCCTCTCGGTCGGTCTCTGCGCCGTCGCCGCCGTCGCGCTTCATGGAGCGACCTGGCTCGCCCACCGCACCGACGAGGAGGTCGCGGCGCGGGCGCGGCGCCTCGTCCTGCCGCTCGCGATCGCGACGGGGGCGCTGCTCGTCGCGGTGACGGCGGGGACGTTCGTGGTGCGCCCCGATCTCCGAGCCGCCATCGGCGCGCGGCCCGAGCTCATCGTGCTCCCCATCGGCGCGATGGGCTCGTTTGTCGCGTTGCTCCTCCTGATCCGCCGTGGCCGATTCGCGACTGCGTTCCTCGCCTCGGGCGGGCTCCTCGCTGCGATGGTGCTGGCCGCCGCCGCCACCATTTATCCGTACGTGCTGCCTGGGCGCGGAGGTCGCGGCGGCGTCCTCGCGAGCGCGGCCAAGACGAGCGACTACGGCCTGCGCGTCGGGCTCGCGTGGTGGATCCCCGGGATGCTCCTCGTCATCGCGTCGTTTGCGTGGCTGTATCGTCGCTTGCCCGCCGTCGTGCGCGCGTCGGAGGACGAGCATCACGAAGACAGCTGAATCACCGACCGCGATCCTGACACATACGACGCTACAGAGCGGATGATGGGGCGCGCCCGCATTTGGGCGGGGGAGGTTTCGAGGAACGCGAAACCGACCTTGGCGCCGCAGATTCGATGGCGCGGCACGGATAGACTGGATGACATGATGGTGACAACGCGGGCGTTCGCATCGTCACTCGCGCTGGTCCTCGCGATCGGCTGCGGCTCGGGGGAAGGACAGCGCAGCGGCGGGTCCGGCTCCGCGTCCGAGACAGGGTCTCGTCCTCGCGCATCCGCGCCCCCCGCCACCGCCCAGCCAGAGAAGATCACGAGCCCGATCCGAGACAACAGCGTGAAGGTCCGCGTCGACGACGGGACCGCGTTCGAGGCGCGGCTGTTCGTGAGCAAGCTGACCACGGCGGACCGGCTGCGCGTCGGGCTCCGGTTCGTCCTCGACAAGCCGCTCGAGAGCCACGACTGGCGCCGCGACGCGACCATGGACGCGAGCGACGTCGTGAAGAGCCTCGCCTTCGAAGTCGCGGGCCCCGACGGGAAGACGGTGCTCCAGACGGAGGAGAAGCTGGGCGAGCACCCGGTCGCGGCGGCGTGGCTGGAGCGCAAGCTCACGCTCGACGGGACCGGCGTCGAGGAGTGGACGAAGCGGGCCCAGTGGAAGGAGGCGGCCCCCGCCCTTTTTTCGAAGCCCGGCCGCTACACCCTGACGATTCGGGGAAAGCTCGATTTCAAGGATCATCCCATCGAGATCGCCCTCCCGCCCCTGCCCTTCGAGCTCGTCGCGCCGAGCCCCTCGTTCTTGAGCCTCGCCGATCTGGGCGGTGTGGTCCGCGACTTGGTGAAGACCAAGGAGGGGCTCAACGACGGACCGCGGGACATTCATCCCGTCGTCGAGGACTCGGATGGGAACCGGTCGTTCCGGTTCCAGCTCCACTCCGACGCGGACCCGTGGAACGCCCGCATCGTCGAGGTGCTCGCGGACCCTTCCGGCAAGGAGGCTCGCTTACGACGCCTTCGTACACTTCACGTGCGTGGCCCGGGGAGCTCGGGTCGCCACCCCCGAGGGGGAGCGGGCGATCGAGGCGCTCGCCCCCGGCGACGCCGTCATCGCATACGACCTCGAGCGCTCGGAGAAGACGGTCGCGACGGTCGAGTCGATCGTGTCTTCGCACGCCGAGCGCCTCGTGCGCATCGGCGACCTGCTGGCGACGGGGAACCACCCCGTCTTCGCCGACGGCCGCTTCCGGCCCGCGGCCGAGGTCACCGAGCGCTCACGGCTCCTCGACGCCTCGCTCCACGAGCTCGCCCTCGACCCCGCCGCCGTCGAGCAGCCGACGGAGGTGTTCGATCTCTCCGTGTCCGCGCCGCACACGTATTTCGCGGGAGGGCTCCTCGTCCACAACAAGGCGACCGCGGTGCCGATCGGAGGCTCCGCCGAGCCGTTCCACGGAGACTTCTTCCGTCGTTCGGCGAAACACTGACGACCGCTTGCGAGCCCCGCGGAATCGAGCGATGACGCGGGCCCTCGTGCGCGCCCAAACGTCCTCCTTCTGCGCCTGGTCGCTCATCCTCGGCTCATTGCTCGTCGCGAGCTGCGGAGACCGTCAGGGTTGGGGGCCGGCCGCGCCCCCCGAGCGGCCCTCCGCGCTGCGCATCGACGAGGCCGCGCACGACCTCGCGCGCCCGAGCGCAAGCGTGCCGAAGGGCGGCTGCCGCAAGGGGATGGTCCTCGTCCAGGGAGGCTCATTCAAGCGGCCCCGTCGCGACGGCCGCGGCTCCGCGTCGCCCCCCGCCGCGACGGCGAGCGCCTCCGCCTCGCCCGCAGAGGACGTGGTCGGGGTGGACGTCCCCACCTTCTGCATGGACACGACGGAGGTGACGGCGGCTGCCTATCGGGCCTGCGTCGTCGCGGAGCGGTGCACCCTCGAGCACACCGACGTGTTCTTGCCCGGGAGCGATGCCCGATGGATCGGCCTGCTCAGCTTGTTCTGCAACGCCCAACGCCTCGAGCGACGCGACCACCCGATGAACTGCGTCGACTTCAGCCAGGCCGAGGCCTACTGCCGAGCCGCCGGCGGGCGTCTCCCCACCGAGGACGAGTGGGAGTGGGCGGCGCGGGGAGGAGACGAAGGTCGGGTCTACCCATGGGGCGACGACCCTCCCGACGAGACGCGCCTGAACGCCTGTGGCATCGAGTGCCAAAAAGCGTTCGAAGCGGAAGGGGCCACCCACAAGACCATGTACCAGACGGAAGATGGCTTCCCGGGGACGGCCCCCGTCGGCTCCTTCCCCAAGGGGGCGTCGCGCGACGGCATCTTGGACTTGGGAGGGAACGTCTTCGAATGGACGAGCACGGAGAGCCAGCCCGGCATCGCCGTCGACCGAGGCGGCGCGTTCAGCAACGCCACCATGGAAGCGCCCAAGGCGGCGACGAGGCACGTCTTCAATCGCTCGATGCGCGACGCGAGCCTGGGCTTTCGCTGCGCGAGCGATCCGGGATGAGCCCGACGCTCACCGCCCGGCGTAGACCTCTTCGTACTCGGCGATCATCCGCTCCGCGCTGTACTTCCTCTCCGCGACGGCGCGGGCCCGCGCCCCCATCTCCTTCGCGAGCGAAGGCTCGCGGACGAAGCGCTCCAGCGCCGCGCGGAAGGCGGAGACGTCTCCCTTGGGGACGAGCACGCCCGTCTCGCCGTCATCGATGACGAGCGGCACGCCCCCCACCGACGTCGACACCATGGGGAGCGAGACCCCCATCGCCTCCGCGAGGGAGAGGGGCAGGCCTTCCGAGTCGCTCGAGAGCGCGAACAGGTCGAACGCCGCGAGGTGCTCCGCGACGCGCGGGGTCTCCCCCGCGAAGCTCACGAACGGCGCGACGTTCTCCTCCTCCGCGACCGCCTTCGTCGCCGCCGCCTCGCTGCCGCCGCCGACGATGACGAGGCGCGTCCGCTCCCCAAGGAGAGGCCCGGCGGCACGGATCAACAGAGGCTGGTTCTTCACCTTCGCCATGCGACCGACGGTGCCGATCACGAACGCGTCGTCGGGGATGCCCAGCGCTTGCCGGACGCGGGCGCGCGCCTTCGGGTCGGGCTTGAAGCGCTCGAGGTCGGTCCCGTTCTGAATGACGCGAACCTTCCACGGCACGACCTCGTAGAGCTTTCGCGCGAACTCGGCGGTCGCGGGGCTCACCGGCACGAAGGCGTGGGTCGAAGCCGCGCCGATGCGCCGCAGCATGAGCCGCGCGAACGAGTCCGGATGCGGTCCGTGCTTCGTGTGCACGACGCGCGCGCCGGAGAGCCGCGCCGGCACCGCCGCGTACGTGAGGGGAGGCGGGTTGTGGGTGTGGATGACGTCGAAGCTCTCCCGCAGGAACGTCGAGAGCAGCCGCGCGGAGAGCGTCTTGTCGTAGCCGCCCGGTCGCTTCGGGATGCGGAGGATCCGGGCCCCCGCTTGCTCGAACTCGACCCCGAGCGGGCCGAGCGGCGGCTCCTCGAGCGAGACGAGGGTCAGGGCGTGGCCGCGCCGGACGAGCCGCTCGACGCAGAGCAGGGCGATGCGCTCCGCGCCGCCGGTGTGGAGGCTCGAGAGGACGTGAGCGATCTTCATCGGCCGCGTGGGGCTGCGCGCCATGTCACTTGCGCCCGTAGCCGCCCATTTTCTGCCCCGCCGCGACCACGACGTCGCAGTCGATGCAGCGAACCTCTCCGTCGTCTTGCTCTTCGAGGCTACCCAGGGCGCCGCAGTCCGGGCAGCGGTCCTCGAGACCGCGCCTTCCTTCGAGCGCGAGGTCGCGCTGCGCCTGCTCGGCGGCCGCCTCCACCGCGAACACGTCCTTGTCCGAGCGCCCCGCATCGTTCCGTGAGGACATCGAGGCCTTGTTACCACGCTTTTGCCGGGAGCCTTCGCTCCTCGTACCATCCTCGTTCGTGGTGCGGCAGCGCGACGCGATCGAGCCTCCGTCCGTGGCATGGCGCCACGTCCTTCGGCGAGCGGTGTCGCCCGCCCTGGCCGTGCTCGTCATCGGCTGCGCCGGTCCGTCGCCTGCGACGCACGCCCGCATCACGTCTCGAGCGACCGCCTCTTCGGTCGTCGTCGTCCCCTCCCCCGCCGTCCCCGCGGCGTCAGCGCGAGGAGATGCCACGATCGACTTCGCATCGGTGAGCGTCGAGGCCCCTGCCGCCCCGACGGGAGCGCCGCCACCCGCGTTGGAGCCGATCTCGGTCGCGGTGCCACGGGACAAGCGCGTATGGGTCGTTCCGGGAGAGACCTCCACGCCGATCGTTTATCTCCATGGTCGCTGCGGCGACCCTCACGCCTTCGTGGCGTGGGCCCAGGTCGGGAGGAGGTTCGGGACGATCATCTCCCTCACCGGCGACATCAAGTGCAAGGTCGGGAGCAGGACCCAGTGGACGGAGGACATCGCTTCCATCGATCGGCGTGTCACCGCCGCGATCGCCGCCGCGCGCGCGGAGCTGGGGATCGAGATTGACGGAGCGAAGCGCATCGTCGTCGGGTACTCGCAAGGATCCTTGAAGGCAGAGGCCCTCGCCTCGCGGTTCCCCGATCGCTATCCCCGCGCCGTGCTCATCGCCGGCCCCCGCGGCCCGCGCGACGAGAGTCTCCGCAAGACGGAGGCGATCCTGTTCATGGTCGGAGATCACGACGCCCGCGACCACCTGCGCGAGGCGACCCGCAAGCTCGAGAAGCGCGGCAAGACGGTGCGCTACTTGGAGCTGCGGGGCGCGCGTCACGGGGAGTACGGCCCCGACGCGGAGAAGACGGTCGCGGAGGGGCTCGAGTGGCTCTTCTCGACCCCCTCTCGACTTCAGGCCGGGGGGGGCTGACACGCGCCGGTCTTCATTCGCGATCGGGATTCAAATAGCGTGGGCCGGTGCCGAAGCTCACGTCCTCCTCCGCCCGACCCACGGTTCGTCTCTTCGTCCTCGGCGCCGCGGTCTGGTCCTGCGGTCCCGCCGAGCACCCCGAGGAGCCTCGCGCAAGCGCCAGCGCGAGCGCGTCGTCCAAGCCCGAGACGCCTCCGCCGGCGAACCCGGAGCCACACCTCGCCGATCTTCGCCAGCTCACGTTCGGAGGAGAGAACGCGGAGGCGTACTGGGCGTGGTCCGGCCGCGAGCTGATCCTCCAAGCCAGAACCCAGGAGATGGGCTGCGATCGAATCTTTCGGATGAGCGCCTTCGACGCGAAGCCGAGCCTCGTGCCCGTCTCGAGCGGCAAGGGCGCGACGACATGCTCGTACTTCCTGCCGGGCGATCAGGACGTCATCTACGCCTCGACCCACCTCGGGGGCGACGCGTGTCCGCCCAAGCCCGACCACAAGAACGGCTACGTGTGGCCTCTCTACGAGACGTACGACATCTTCCGCGCGAAGGCGGACGGAAGCGGCGTCGTGCGCCTCACCGACACCCCCGGCTACGACGCGGAGGGGACCGTCTGCAAGAAGGACGGATCCATCGTCTTCACCTCGGTGCGGAGCGGAGATCTCGAGCTCTACCGCATGGACGCCGACGGCAAGAACGTGAAGCAGCTCACCCACTCCCCCGGCTACGACGGCGGCGCCTTCTTCAATGAGGACTGCACCAAGATCGTCTGGCGGGCGTCGCGCCCCAAGGGCAAGGCCCTCGAGGAGTACAAGGCCCTCCTCGAGCAGCACCTGGTGCGCCCGACGAAGCTCGAGCTCTACGTTGCCAACGCGGACGGGTCCGAGCCGGTGCAGGTGACGTACCTCGACGCCGCTTCGTTCGCGCCGTTCTTCGCGCCGGGGAGCAAGCGCATCCTCTTCAGCTCGAACGTCGGAGACCCGAAGGGCCGCGAGTTCGACATCTGGGCGGTGAACACCGACGGAACCCAGCTCGAGCGCATCACGACCGCGCCGGGCTTCGACGGCTTTCCCATCTTCTCACCGGACGGCAAGTACCTCGCCTTCTCGTCGAACCGGAACAACCCGCCCGATAGCCACGACACGAACGTCTTCGTCGCGCGCTGGGTCGACGCCACGGTGAAGTCGGAGCGCGCGGCCGCGGATCGAACGGCGGGTGACGTCGCGTGGCTCGCGGATCTGGCGCGCGAGGGGCGCGGCGTAGGGACCAAGGGGCTCGACGAGGCGGGCGCGTACCTCGAGAAGCGCTATCGCGAGCTCGGCCTCGAGCCCGTGCTGAAGGACGGCGCGTATCGGCAACACTTCGACGTGACGACGAAGCTCGAGGGCAAGGCGAAGCTCGGGATCGGGAGCGACGTGCTCGCCGGCACGCAGCCGCTCGCGTTCTCCAAGACGACCGCCGGCCCCGTCACCGGGAAGCTCGTCTTCGCCGGCTACGGGATCCAGACGGAGGGCTGGGACGACTACAAGGGCCTGGACGTCAAAGACAAGATCGTCCTCGTGCGGCGGTTCACGCCCGACGATCCGAAGCTCTCGAGCGTGACGGCGCAGCGCAAGCACGGCGATCTCTCGCGCAAGGCATGGCTCGCGCGGGAGAAGGGCGCCAAGGCGATCATCGTCGTGGACGCGCCTCCCAAGGGCAAGGGCAAGGACGCGGCCGAAGAGGCCAAGCCCCCGTCGTTGGACGCCGACGTTCCGAGCAACGAGGGCATCGTCGCCGTCATCGGCAAGCGCGCCGAGCTCGCGCCGGTGATCGACAAGCTCGCGCGGGGCGCGACGGTGGAGGCGAGCATCGAGGTCTCGCTCACCCCCGAGACGCGGCCCGCCTTCAACGTCGTCGCGAAGCTCCCCGCGAAGGTGTCCGCCGAAAAAAAGAAGCCGGGGGTCATCGTCGTGGGAGCCCACTACGATCACCTGGGGATGGGCGGACGCGGCTCCCTCGCGCCCGGCGAGACGAAGGTCCACCCCGGGGCGGACGACAACGCCTCCGGCACGGCTTCGATCCTCGAGGTCGCGCGCGCACTCTCGCAGCCGGGGGTCGAGCTCGCGCGAGACGTGATCTTCGTCTCGTTCTCGGGCGAGGAGCGAGGCATCCTCGGCTCGACGTACTTCACGAAGAATCCTCCCCCCGGTGTCGCGCCGAAGGACGTCGCGGCCATGATCAACCTCGACATGGTCGGCCGCCTCCACGACAACAAGCTCGAGGTCGAGGGGGCCGCGACGGGGGTCGAGCTCGCGCCGATCGTGAAGGACGCGTGCGGGCGGGTGCGCCTCGAGTGCAACGTGGGCCCTGGCAGCGGCTACGGCCCCAGCGATCACGCCGCGTTCTATGGCGCGGGGGTGCCGGTGCTCTTCTTGTTCACGGGCTTGCACGCCGACTACCACAAGCCGAGCGACACCTCCGACAAGATCAACGCGGCAGGGATGGCGCGCGCGGCCGCCCTCACCGAGGATCTCGTGAGGACGCTCGCGGCGCGCGACGGCGCCATCACCTACGTCGCGGTCGCGGACAAGCCGGCTCA
Organism: Polyangiaceae bacterium; assembly: GCA_044225865.1. Taxonomy (GTDB): domain Bacteria; phylum Myxococcota_A; class Polyangia; order Polyangiales; family Polyangiaceae; genus Xiheicaenibacterium. The sequence continues at coordinate 23,553 of JBGAID010000121.1, forward strand.
TGGCGACCCGCGCTCCTTCGGCGCCTCGCTCGGGACGATCCCCGACTACGCCGCCTCCGGCGAGGGCAAGGGCGTCGTGCTCGCAGGAGTGCGGCCGGGGGGTGGCGCCGACAAGGCTGGGATCAAAGCGGGCGACGTACTGGTGCGAATCGGCAACCACGACATCACGAGCGTGGAGGACCTGATGTATGTGTTGAACGAGTCGAAGCCGGGGCAGAAGGCCAAGGCGATCGTGATTCGGGACGGCAAGCGCGTGACCCTCCCCGTGGTCTTCCAGGGCGCGAAGCCCCACTGAGGCGGGGATGGCCCGGCCGGCCTCCCCTCAAACGTCCTCAAGACTCCTCAACCTCGATCTTGAAGCGGCGCGCTCGCGATGCGAATTCTCGCGCGAATGATTCGCCGCACGCTCCGCCTCCACCGCCCCAAGACCAGCCTCGCCCTCGCCTTCGCCGCCCTCGTCGGACCGGCGCTCCTGCCCGGTACCGCCCGCGCGATCGAGCCGAACGCCGCCCTCGGGAGCCGCCCCACGTTCGAGCGCTTCGACGGAGGTGACGCGGTCGTTCGAGGGCTCCCGCGGTGGGACCGGCCTTCCCGCGCGGTGAGCCCCGCGTACCAGGCGTTCCTCGCCGAGGTCGGCCCGGGTTGGAGGGCGAGCTTCGACGCCGAGACGGGCGTGCCCTCGCGTCTCTATGGGCCGGGCCTCGCTGCTCCGAACACCGTCGCGAGCCCAGCCGCCGCAGAGGCATTCGCCCGCGACATCCTCTCGCGCCACGCGCGGCTCCTCGCGCCCTTCCACACCGCCTCGGGGGCCCCCGATCTCGAGCTCGTCTCGAACGATCTCGATGGCGGCATGCGCACCCTCGGCTTCGTGCAGAGGTCGGGAGGCATGCGCGTGCTCGGCGGGCAGGTCAGCTTCCGGTTCAAGAACGACCGCCTCTTCATGATCGGCTCCGAGGCGCTGCCGAACGTCCCCTCCCTCGCAATGCCCTCGAGCATCGACGAGGACCAGGCGAAGAAGGCCGCCGTCGAGTGGGTCGAGCGCGACTTCGGGATCGCCGACGCGGACCCTTCGCTCGAGGCCCCCGTCGTCGTTCCGCGTCGAGAAGGCGATCGCCTCGTCTATCGCGCGGCGGTGCCGGTCGTCGTCACGCCGAGGTTCGTCACCGCGAAGTACCGCGTCTACGTCGACGCGGCGACGTACGAGCCCATCGCGCGCAAGCAGCTCTACATGTTCGCGAGCGCGAACGTGCTGCTCCACGTCCCCGAGCGGGCGCCCACCTACGGCGATCGCTTCGACGCGCCCGCGCTCCTCACCAACGTCACGGTGGAGGGGTCCCAGATCAAGACGGACACCCTCGGGGCGGTGAGCTGGACGGGGCCGGGGCCGACGGACATCTCCCTCACGCTGAACGGTGATCGCGCGCGCGTCTTCAACGACGCGGGCGACGAGGCGGTCCTCGCGATCCCGCTCTCCGACGCCACCCCGTTCGTCTGGGACGCTTCGGGGGACGAGCAGCTCGACGCCCAGCTCACGTCGTTCGTCCACGCGGGCGTCGTGCGGGAGTACGCCCGAACCTTCGCGCCCGTGCTGCCGTTTCTCAATCAGCAGGTGAAGGCGACCGTCAACATCGACGACATCTGCAACGCCTACTCCGACGGCACGACCATCAACTTCTTTTTGTCCGGCCAGGGCTGCGCCAACACCGGCCGCATCGCCGACGTCGTCTATCACGAGTACGGACACTCGCTTCACTACCACGCCATCATCGAGGGCGTCGGCGCGTTCGACGGCGCGCTGTCGGAGGGGCAATCCGACTACGTCGCGGCCACAATCACCGGCGACCCCGCGACCGCGCGCGGGTTCTTCCAAGACGATCAACCCCTGCGCGATCTCGATCCGGTCGATCACGAAAACCACTGGCCCGAGGACCTCGTCGGCGAGGAGCACGAGGACGGCCGGATCATCGCCCAGGCCCTCTGGGACATGCGGAAGAACCTCGTCGCGAGCCTCGGCCCTGAGGCAGGCGTCCAGAAGTCGAACGAGCTCTACTACCAGGCGATCCGCCGCGCGGTGGACATCCCCTCGATGTACCCCGAGATCCTCGCCGCGGACGACGACGATGGCGACATCACCAACGGCACGCCCAACGTCTGCGACATCAACGAGGCCTTCGAGCGCCACGGCCTGCGCGCGATCGGGACGACGAAGAACGATCTCGGGATCGTCGCCCCCACCGTCGAGGGCTACGCGGTCACGGTGCAGATCACGGGCTTGTTCCCCTCGTGCCCCGGGGACGCGATCGTGGGCGGCGAGCTCGACTGGAGCCAGCGCGACGACGCGGCCGCGAGCGGCGTGGTCGCGCTCGACGTCGACGGCTCCACCCTCACCGCGACCATCCCCTCCCAACCCGACGAGACGGTCGTGGAGTACGGCATCGACGTCGAGCTCGACGGCCGCACCCTCCACCTGCCCGACAACGAGGCCGACCCGAAGTACCAGATGTTCGTCGGCGAGGTCACGCCCCTCTACTGCACCGACTTCGAGACGGACCCCGAAGCCGATGGGTGGACGCACCGGCTCGAGCAAGGGGCGGACGAAGAGGGAGCGGACGATTGGATGTGGGGCGAGGCCCACGGCACGAGCCAAAACGGGGACCCTCCGGAGGCGTTCTCGGGGACGCACGCCTTCGGAAATGATCTGTCGCCGGAGGCCAAGTTCAACGGCCTGTATCAGCCCGACAAGGTGAACTCCGCCTCGTCGCCGGTCGTCGATCTGAAGGGCCACAAGAAGGTCCACCTCCAGTACCGGCGCTGGCTGAACGTCGAGGACGCCCATTTCGATCAGGCCACGATCCTCGGCAACGGAGCGGAGATCTGGCACAACTTCGACTCCGATCAGGGCGACAACAGCGACACCCAGCACACCGATCGCGAGTGGCGCTTCCATGACGTCGACCTCTCGAGCGCGGTCGGTCCGGAGGGGACGATGCAGGTGACCTTCAAGATCGCCAGCGACGGCGGCCTCGAGCTCGGCGGCTGGACGATCGACGACTTCTGCATCGTCGCCCTCGACGCGGAGGGCGCGCCTTGCGATCCCGCCGACCCGGCCTGCGGCGGCGGCGGCGGGAGCGACGTGGGCGGCGCGGGCGGCGGCGCCGGGGAAGAGGAGCTCGATCCCGAGGCGCAGGGCGGATGCACGTGCACGCTCTCTGCGAAAGAGCAGCCGAGCGGCTTCGCCCCGTTCGCGCTGCTCGCCCTCGCGCCGCTCCTGCGGCGCCGCCGTCGGATCTGACCAATCCCTGCCCGACCGCTCGGCTCCGTTTCGAGGTCGCGACGCGACTGGTATGTTGACCAGCGTGGAGCGATCCGAACGGAGCGCGCTGCCCTCGGGGTACTGCTTCGATGGCCGCTGGGAGGTTCGATCGAGCCTCGCCGAGGGCGGCATGGGCGCGCTCTACGAGGTGGTCCATCGCGGGACGAAGCGCCGGGCCGCCCTCAAGCTCATGCGACCGGAGCTCGTGCACAGCGCCGAGCTTCGAAGCCGGTTCGAGCTCGAGACCCGCGTCACCGCTTCGATCGAGAGCGATCACATCGTCGAGGTGTACGACGCGGGGACGGACGCAGCGACGGGCGCCCCCTACCTCGTCATGGAGCTGCTGCGCGGGCGCGACCTGTCGAGCGAGCTCATCGCGCGCGGCCCGATGGCGATCGAGGAGGTCGCGGAGCACGTCCGCCAAACCTCGCGCGGGCTCGACAAGGCCCATGACGCGAGCATCGTCCATCGCGACATCAAGCCGGAGAACCTGTTCCTGGCTCGCCGCGACGACGGCTCGCCGTGCGTGAAGATCCTCGACTTCGGGGTCGCCAAGCTCGTCGCCGACAGCCGCACCGCGAAGACGACGCGCGCGCTGGGCACCGCCCTCTACATGGCGCCGGAGCAGATCCGCGGGGACGCCATGATCGGCCCGCTCGCCGACATCTACGCGCTCGGTCACGTCGCGTTCACCCTCCTCGTGGGGAGGCCGTACTTCCACGAGGAAGAGGCCTCCGAACAGGGCTACTATGGGCTCCGGATGGCGATCGTCTCAGGGGCGAAAGAGGCTCCGTCGAAGCGCGCGGAGCGGCGCCTCATCACCTTGCCGGAGGGCTTCGATCGCTGGTTCTTCCGCGCGACGGCCGCGGATCCGCTCGATCGATACGACGGAGCGCGCGAGCTCGCCGACGAGCTCGATCTCGTCGCGGCGGCCCACGTCCGGGAGAGACACCTCGAGACCCAAGCGCCCACGGTGCGGAATCCGAGCCGCGGAGGCGCGCCTTGAAGACGGAGCGCGGCATCGACACCGCGCTCTGCGAGGCGCTCGTGGAGCGGATTTGTGCGGGCGACGAGGAGGCGTGGAAGCCGCTCGTCGAGCACCTCTGGCCGCACTGGCTCGTCCTCGTTCGAGCCAGCCGCCGCATGGGGCCGCTCGCGAAGTCCGACGATCACGTGCACGACGTGCTCGCGGAGCTCGTCGACAAGCTCGGGACGGATGGTGGCCGCGCCATCACGACCTACCCCCGCTGGAAGCAGGAGAACCCGGGCAAGACGTTCGCAGATTGGATCCGAATCGTCACCAGCTACACCCTCACCGACTACGTGCGCGCGACCCTCGGCCGCGGCTCGAAGGACGCGAAGGATGGGGGGGCCTTGCCCTCCATCAAGCGGCTGCTGAACGAGTTCTCCACGTCGCCGGCAGGGGAGGAGTCCTATGGCCAGGACCGGCCGAAGATGACGGCGGCCCAGACGGCGCGCGAGCTGTTCGACTATGCCCGAGAGAAGCTCCCCAGCGATCAGCTCACCGCGCTCTCGCTGTGGCTCGACGGGGCGAGCTTCGAAGAGATCGACGCGTCCCTCTCCCTCCAGAAGGGCGACGACGAGGCCTCCAAGAAGCTCGTCCGAGCCGCGATCGCCTCGCTCCGACGTCGCTTCGCAGGAGCGGACGAGCGGGCGAAGGACGCGTGAGCGCCCGCCCCGTGGACGACCTCATCGGGCAGACCCTCGGGGGCCGGTACGCGGTCGTCGGGGTGCTCGGAGAAGGCACGCTCGGCGCCGTCTATCAGGCGAAGCACACCGGGACCGGTCGCAACCTCGCGCTGAAGGTGCTGCGGGTCGGTCGAGTGGCGTCTCGGAAGCTCCTCTCGCGGCTCGAGACGGAGGCGCGCGCGGCGGGCTCGATCGAGAGCGAGCACGTGGTGAAGGTCTTCGACGCCGGCGTGGACGAGATCACGGGCAGCTCGTTCCTCGCGATGGAGCTCTTGCGGGGAGAGACCCTCGCCGCCCTCCTCGACCGCGCCGGCAAGCTCCCGCCCGACATCGCCTGCCGCATCGCGATCGAGGCGTGCCGCGGCCTCGAGAAGGCCCACGCGGTCGGGGTCCTCCACCGAGACATCAAGCCCGCGAATCTCTTCCTCGCCGAGCGCGACGGGGGCGAGGTCCGCGTCAAGATCGTCGACTTCGGCCTCGCGAAGATGCTCGAGCCGGAGCTCGGGAGCGCCTCCAGCCGCGCACAGCTCACCGCGACGGGCCTGCTCGTCGGATCGCCGCATTACCTCGCCCCCGAG
>JBGAID010000122.1:0-28670 GCA_044225865.1 Polyangiaceae bacterium
GGAGGGGTGGGTGTGGCGCTATTGAAGTCGTAGCGGTGGGCGGGGGGGTTGGGCGGGGGAGCGTGGGGGGCCGAGGGGCTTGGCGAATGGGGGGCATAGGGAAGTCGCGGTGGCTTACGTTGTTGCGGTGGGATCCCGCATGCACGCTGCTCGAGCTTGGGCTTTTGCGCTTTCGGTCGTCGTATTGGTTTTGCCGGGGTGGGCTCGCGCCGACGAGCTGAGCTTGGAGGGGGCGGTTCAGCGCGCATTGAAGACGCACGAGCGCGCGAAGGTCGCGGCTTTGGACGTGGAGATCGCGGAGGCGAACGTCGAGTCGGCGCGGTCGGACTTCTTGCCGAGCCTCACCCTGGGGGCTCAGGCGACGGTCGCTCCCGATCCGGACGGTCGCTACGTGACGGGAAACGGCACCCTGACCCTCCACCAACCCATCCTCAACCCGAGCGCGATCCCGAGGCTGGACAGCGCGAAGCACACCCTGAAGGCGCAGAAGCTCTCCTCGAGCGAGGAGCGGCGCACCCTCGCGTTCGACACCGCGCGCGCCTTCCTCGACGCGCTCTCTGCGGAGCGCGTCCTCGACGCGGCGAAGGCGCGGGTGAAGCGAGCGGAGGCGGACCTGGAGTACTCCAAGGCCCGCGCGGGGGCGGAGCTGAACAGCGTCAACGACGTTACGCGGGCCAAGCTCGCGCTGGTGTCGGCGGCGCGCGACGTCAGTCAGCGCGAGCGCGATCTCGAGCTCGCTCGCATCAACCTCGAGACGCTGGTGGGAGGCTCCATCCCGGGGACGCTCTCCTCTCCAGAGGGGCTCTTCGCGGACGCGGAGCGGTTCACCGGCGATCCGAGCAAGCTGGCGGCGCGCGCGAGCGTCAGCCGCGGCGACGTCCTCGCCCTCCAGGAGCAGACCCTCGCCGCGCGCGAGCTCGCGCGCGAGCCGCTGTTCAGGCTCGTCCCCACCATCGATCTCACCGGCATCTTGCGCGTGAACCCCGACCCGCTGCCGAACGACACGTGGCACGACGAGTCGCTCGCGCTCGGGCTCACCTGGACGATCTTCGACGGCGGAGCCCGGTACGCGGATCGCAAGACGGCGGTCGCGAAGGCGAAGGAGGCGGAGCTCCAGAAGTCGCTCGCGGTGCGGACGATGACGAGCGAGGTGCGATCGGCGTTCGCGGGGCTGGAGTCGTCTCGCAAGTCGTACGCGCTCGCGAAAGAGGCGACGGCGGCGGCCCGGACCAACACGGAGGAGACGCGCGTGCTCTATCAACAGGGCCTCGCGAAGGCGATCGAGCTCGTCGACGCGAACTCGACGCAGTTCGACGCGGAGGCAGAGATGACGTCGAGCCGGATCGAAATGGCGAAGTCGTACCTGGACGTGCGCCAGGCCCTCGGTCTGCAGCCCTCGGGCGGAGGTCGCGGATCGTGAGGGGCATCAAGAGACGCGACGTGCTCGGGCTCGGCGTCGTCATCGCCCTCGAGGGATGCAAGCGCGGCGGCGGGGGCGGCGAAGGCAAGGGCCAGGGCTCGGCGCGCCGCGGGCGCGGGGGCGGCAAAGGGGAAGGGGGGCCAGCCTTCCCGGTGGATGTCTACCCGGTCGAGAAGAAGAAGATCCAGTACACGATCTCTGCTCCCGGGACGCTCGACGCGTTCGAGCGGGTGCAGGTCACGGCGCGCGTCGCGGGGGGCGTCGACAAGGTCGCCTTCGTCGAAGGCCAGACGGTCAAGAAGGGTGATGTCCTCGTGGTGATCGACTCCGCCCGGTATCGCGTCGCCGTGAACGGGGCGAGCGCGGCGGTAGAGAAGGCGAAGGCCAACCAGGCGGACGCGGAGGCGATGGTGCAGCGGCGCGAGGCGGCCCAGGCCGATCACCCCGGCCTCATCCCGGGCGAGGAGATCGCGACCCTCAAGACGAAGGTCCTCACCGCGAAGGCGGATCGCGACGTCGCGATCGAGGGCCTGCGGAGCGCGCAGCTCAACCTGGAGGACTCGAGCGTCAAGGCGCCGATGGACGGCGTCATCCAGACGCGGACGGTGGAGACGGGGCAGTACGTCAACGCGGGGTACGTGATGGCGACGCTGCTGCGGAGCGACCCGATGCTGCTGCGGTTCCAGGTGGCGCCCCTCGAGGCACCTCGCATCAAGCCGGGGATGGAGGCGGAGTTCCGGCTCCGCGAGACGCTGCGGATCTTCAGCGCGAAGATCACCCTCGTCGCGGCGGCCGCCGATCCGCAGACGCGCCTCGTCCCCGTCACGGCCGAGGTCCAGAAGACGGAGCACGAGTACTGGCTGCGCCCAGGATCGTTCTGCGACGTGACGATCCGAGTGGGCGGCGCGCGCGAGGTGGTGGCGATCCCGCGCCTCGCCGTGCGTCCCTCGGAGAAGGGCTTCCTCGCGTACGTGGCCGACGGCGAGGTCGCGAAGGAGCGGGTGCTCACCCTCGGGATGAACACGGCCGACGGCTGGGTGGAGGTCCGCGAGGGGCTCTCGGCCGGGGATCGCCTCGTGCTGCGCGGCACCGAGCCGCTCTCCGACGGATCGAAGGTGCGCGTGAACGAGGTGCCTGCTCCGGACTCGAGCGCGCTCGCGGCGGCGAGCGGGAAGGCGCCGCCGGCGCCGCCCCCTCCGCCCGAAGAGGTCGATCCCCGGCCGGGGACCGACGCCCCTCCCGCGACCCCGACCGCGACCGCGGCCCCCTCCGGGAGCGCGAAGCGATGAGCATCACCGAGGTCTCGATCAAGAACCCGGTGTTCGCCTGGATGCTGATGGCGTGCACGATCCTGTTCGGCGTCGTCGCCCTCACCCGCATCGGCATCAGCCAGTACCCCGACGTCGACTACCCGAACATCAACGTCTCGGTGAGCTGGCCCGGGGCCTCCCCGGCGGCGGTGGAGCGCGAGATCATCGAGCCCATCGAGCAAGCGCTCTCCCAAGTGGAAGGGGTGCAGGAGGTCACCGCGACCGCGCGCCAAGGAGGCGCTCGCATCACCGTCACCCTCGACATGGCTCGCGACGTGGATCTCGCCCTCCAGGACGTCCAAGCCAAGGTCGCGCAGGTCCAGAGGCAGCTCCCGAAGGACGTCACCTCGCCCACCGTCTCGAAGTCCAACCCCGACGACACTCCCATCATCACCGTCGGCGTCTCCGGGCCGTTCTCGCGGCAGCTGCTCTCGGACGTGGCGCGCTATCAGGTCTCCGAGCAGCTGCAGACGGTGTCGGGCGTCGGGGAGATCCAGATGAACGGCAACGTCGCGCGGAACGTCCGCGTCTGGCTCGACGCGAGCCGGATGAACGAGAAGAACGTGGCGGTCAGCGAGGTCATCGCCGCGATCCGGCGCGAGCACGTCGAGCTCCCGGGCGGGCAGCTCGACGCGGGCGGACGCCAGGTCAACGTCCGCCTCCTCGGCGAGGCGCTGGACCTCGAGACGTTCCGCAAGATCGTGGTCAGGCGCGGCAACCCCGTGCCCATCTACCTCTCCGACGTCGCCCTCGTGGAGGACGGGTTCGAAGACCGGACGAGCCTCGCGCGCCTGGACGGGGTCCCCGTGCAGGCCATCGGGATCCTCAAGCAGCGGGGCACGAACGCCGTCTCCGTCGCGGAGGCGGTGCGCGAGCGCGTCCAAGAGATCCAGAAGAACCTGCCCGAGGGGATGAAGGTCCAGATCCTCAACGACACCACCATCTACATCGAAGAGTCGGTGCGCGAGATGCAGATCGAGCTCGGCCTCGCGCTGCTCCTCACGTCGCTCGTGTGCTGGCTGTTCTTGGGCTCGCTCTCGAGCACCCTCAACGTGGTGCTCGCGATCCCGATGTCCCTCTGCGGGACGGTGGCGGTGATCTACTTCGTCGGGTTCACCCTCAACACCTTCACGATGCTGGGGCTGTCGCTCTCGATCGGGCTCGTCGTCGACGACGCGATCATGGTCATGGAGAACATCTTCCGGCACGGAGAAATGGGGAAGGAGCGCAGACGCGCCGCCCTCGAAGGCACGCGCGAGATCACCTTCGCCGCCCTCGCCGCGACCCTCGCCATCATCGCGATCTTTCTGCCCGTCGTGTTCATGAAGGGCATCATCGGGAAGTTCTTCTTCCAGTTCGGGGTGACCCTCTCGGTGGCGGTCGCGCTCTCGTACTTCGAGGCGATCACCCTGGCCCCCGCGCGGTGCGCGCAGATCCTGGACACCTCGCGGGAGAAGCGCGGCCTCGTCGGGCGCGGGGTCGACCGCGCGTTCGGGCTCCTCGAGCGGGTCTACGCCGCGACGCTGCGGACGAGCCTCAAGCGGCCCCTCCTCGTCCTCCTCGCGGCCGGGCTCGTCCTCGGCGGCTCCGTCATGGGGATGGCGGCCCTGCCCACCGAGTTCATCCCCACGCAGGATCAGAGCCGCCTCGACGTGCGGCTCCAGACCTCGGCAGGGACGAGCCTCGAGGCGGCCGAGCCCCTCCTCTCCCAGGCGGAGGCGTGGGTGATGGCCCAGCCGGAGGTCGATCGGACCCTGACCACGCTCTTTGGCTCGAACGGCAACATGTCGATCACCCTCGTGCCGCCGGGCAAGCGGAGCATGACCGCGGCGGAGTTCTCCAACAAAGTGCGGCGCGAGCTCGGCAAGATCGCGGGCCTGCGGGCGTCCGTGCGGGACCCGTCGCAGCAGAGCTTCGGGGCCCAGCGCGGCTCGCCCGTCTCGTTCACGGTGCGCGGGGCCGATTGGGACGAGCTCGTCCTCGCCGCGAAGAAGATCCAGGACGATCTCGTCGCGAGCAACGTCGTCGTGGACGTCACGATGGACTACCAGATCGGCACCCCCGAGGTGCAGGTCACCCCGAATCGAAGAAGGGCCTCCGAGATGGGGGTCGCGGTCGAGGACCTCGCCAACACCGTGAACGCCCTCATCGGGGGCTCCACGATCGGCAAGTTCGAGACGGGGGGCCGGCGCATCGACATCCGCACCCGCGTCCTCGCGAGCCAGCGGACGAGGCCGGAGGACATCACGAGCCTGCGCGTCCGCGCCGAGAGCGGCGAGCTCATCCCGTTGTCCCTCCTCGTCGATCAAGAGGAGCGTCCCGTCCTCCAGTCGATCTCACGCGTCGACCGCGAGCGCGCGATCACCATCAACGCCAACGTGGCGACCGGGCACTCCCAAGCGGAGGCGCTCAAGAAGGTGGAGGAGCTCAGCCGAGATCTGCCCGTCGGGTACCGGACGGTGTTCGCGGGCCAGTCGACCCAGCTCAAGGAGACGACGGACAGCCTCTTCTTCGCGCTCTTCATCGGCATCCTCGTCGCGTACATGGTCCTCGCGAGCCAGTTCAACTCGTTCTCCCATCCCATCACCGTCCTCACGATCCTCCCCCTGGCGATCTCGGGGGCGGTGCTCGGGCTCGTCGCGTTCGGCTACACGCTGAACCTCTTCAGCATGATCGGCCTCCTCCTCCTGATGGGGATCGTGAAGAAGAACTCGATCATGATCGTCGAGTACGCCCATCAGATCGAGGAGCAGGAGGGGGTCGACGCGCGCGAGGCCCTCCAACGCGCGGGGCCGATCCGCCTGCGCCCGATCCTCATGACGACGGTGGCGACGATGATGGCGGCCGTCCCCGCGGTGCTGGGCCTCGGCCCCGGCGCCGAGACGCGGGGCCCGATGGCGGCCGCGGTTCTCGGAGGGCTGACGCTCTCCACGTTCATGAGCCTGCTCGTCGTGCCCGCGTTCTACCTCGTCACGGATCGGATCAAGCGGCGGCTCTTCAAGCGCCGCGCGAAGCCGATCCCGGCGGAGGCGGCGCCGTGAGCCCCGCGCGTTCGATCGTGATGCGCGTGGAAGGGCTCGATCTTCGCGACTATCCTCGGCCGGGTTGCCCGCCGGCCGCACGCTCAAGGACGAGATCGACAGCCAGGGCATCGCTGCGTTCGAGCCGGTCGTGCGCGCCGCCGCGCCGCGCCTCTACCGCGTCGCCCTTCGCATCCTGGGGAGCGGCGCCGACGCCGAAGACGCGGTGCAAGAGGCGTTCGCGCGAGCGTTCGATGCGCTTAAGGCCGGTCGCTACGACGAGCGGATGCGAATGGAGGCGTGGCTCGTGACGATCGTGACGCGCGTCTGCATCGACTCGCTCCGCGGCCGCCGCGCGAAGGACGAGGTCGGCGCGGAGACCTCGGCCGCGACGGGCTTGCCGGAGGAGCAGCGGCTCGCCCTCGTCGAGCTCTCTCGATGGATGGAAGGTCTGCCTCCCGACCAACGGGCCGCCGTCGTGCTGAAGTTCATGGAGGAGATGACGAGCGCCGAGGTCGCGGCAGCGCTCGGGGTCTCGGAGGGCGCGGTCGAGCAGCGCATCCTGCGCGCGCGCGCCATGCTGAGGAAGAGGATGGGCTCCGATGGCGAATGACCCGGTCGAGACGAGGATGCGGAACCTCGCGAGCCGGACCGCGGACGCGCCCCTGCCGGTCGGGCTCGAAGCGCGCGTGCTCGCGAGGCTCGGTCGCGCCTCCGCGCCCACGTGGGTCGATCTCGCGTGGGCCGCGCTCCGGCGCGCCGTCCCGGTCGCGATCGTCGCGGCCGCGGTCGCGGTCGTCTTCGCCCTCATCGAGAACCACGATCTCGTCGACACCATGGCCCGCTCCCGGGACGCGGGCTTCGGCTTCGACGCGAGGGATCCGTGAGCCCCGGCGCGCCCGCCTCCAAGGCGAAGGTCGGGGCCGCCATCGCCGCCATCTTTCTCCTCGGCGCGGTGACGGGAGCGGCGGTCTGGCACGTCGTGTACGCGCACATGGTCACGGACATGTTCGACGCGGCCGCGAGCGGCTCGCGCCGCGGCGTGTTCCTCTGGTCGCTCGATCGCAAGCTGGACCTCTCCAAATCCCAGCGCCGCGACATCGAGGCGATCCTCCGTGACTACGATCGCGAGCTCGCGGAGGTCTCGCCCCCGCCCGACCCGCGCGTCCTCGCCCTGCGCGATCGGATGCGCTCCGATATTCGTAGCAAGCTCGACGAAAAGCAGCGCGCGCGGTTCGACGATCTCATGCGCGACTTCGACGAGGTGAGGAAGCGAGACCACCGCGCGCGGTGAGCGCTCTATGATCCGCTCGGCGCTCGGCCCAAGAGTTCCAGATGCTCGCTCGCCTACAAGGCTCGCTGCGCCGGTCGTCGCATGAGGAACATGCGCCGACCGAGGTCGTCGCGAGGCTGGGCGGGGACGACCTGAGAGGTGGTTGCGAGGTTGGGCGGGGTCGAGCTGAAAGGTGGTTGCGGGCTTGGAATGGGCTCGACCTGGGAGGTCGTAGCAGCAGATGCTACGGAGTCCGTAGCGCCGTCCTGTCTCCCCCACGCACGCGCAGGGCTGCGCTTTGGCAGCCCGAGCATGCGTTTGGGGGAGACCGGCGGCGCGTTAGCGCCGACGAGGGGGGGCAGCACTCGCCTATAAGGCTCGCTGCGCCGGTCTCTATGATCCGCTCGGCGCTCGGCCCAAGAGTCAGATGCTCGCTCGCCTATAAGGCTCGCTGCGCCGGTCTCTATGATCCGCTCGGCGCTCGGCCCGAGAGTCAGATGCTCGCTCGCCTATAAGGCTCGCTGCGCCGGTCGTCGCATGAGGAACATGCGCCGACCGAGGTCGTTCCGGGTTGGGCGGGGGCGAGCTTGCAGGTCGTGGCGAGGTTGGGCGGGTCGAGCTGAGAGGTGGTGGCGAGGCTGGGCGGGGGCGAGCTTGCAGGTCGTCGCGAGGCTGGGCGTGGACGAGGTTGCAGGTCGTGGCGAGGCTGGGCGGGGACGAGCTGAGAGGTGGTGGTGGGGGTCAGCGGAGCCGTCGTCGGAGTTGGAGCGGGGTGGGAGCGGGGTGGGAGCGGGCGCTACTGAAATCGTAGCGCGGTGCGACGCGAGGGCGGCGAGGATGTGCGCGGGTGGGCGCGGGGCAGCGCTATTTGGCGGGGCGGACGTGGCGGCTCGTCTCGAGGTCGGGGCCGGAGAGCTCGAAGGCGCGGCCGAAGCCGAGGATGAGCGTTCCCTCTGCGGGCTCGATCGTGACGAAGCGAAAGTCGGCGAGCCCGAGGAGGGTCTCGGCCATGGGGTGGCGGGCGCGGTAGGCGGCGGTGATCCCGCGCGCCTCGGCGTCTTCGCGCGAGACGAACGAGGCGCGGCCGCGGATGGACAGGCGAGGGGAGGCGAGGCCGCTGTCGTCGTCGCGCTCGGAGAGCAACAAGGCGCACCGAGGATCGGCGGCGAGGGCGGCGGTGTGCGCGGCGAGGCTGCTCACGAGCAAATGGAACGAGAGGGGGCCTCGTGTCACCGCGAAGCCGACCTGCGAGAGGGCGGGCCCGCGGTCGTCGACGACGCCGAGGGCGGCGAGGGGAGAGCTCTCGATGATCCGTGCGATCGCATCCGCCGGGGTCGTCATGCTTCGATATTAGCGCGCGTACGTTTCTCCGCGTTTGCGCGTGTCCGCGAAACGAGGCCTACTCGCTCGTGGAGGTCCCATGCGAACGCGACTCGCCCCGCTCACGATGCTCCTCGCGACGGCCGGCTGCGCGAGCGGTCCCGTCGATCTCGCGCGCGCCAAGATCGTCGACGTCCGCGCCTTCGTCTCGAGCGACCCGACCAGCCCCGTCACCACCGATCTCGCGACCCTCGAGAAGATGCCGTGCGAGGTCGCGGACCTGAAGGTCGCGGTCGAGGTGCGGGCCATCCCCGAGGGCGGCAAGCAGCCGGAGGTGTTCGTCGCGGGGGGCGGCCTGACCGCGCGCGTGAAGGCGGATCCGGGCAAGTACCCGGGCGTCGATCCGCACGACGCTCTCGCCTACGAGCGGTCCCACTCGTTCGATCTGTCTGCTATTGATTTCGAAGCAAAGGGCGGCTTCTCGGTGGACCGCGTCTCCTCGTCGGGGGGTGAGGGCGGCCGCGACAACGAGCAAGTGCACCTCAAGATCGATCGCGAGAAGGGCGCCTTCGCCGGCTTCGCCGTGACCGTTCGGCCGAAGGGCGCGCCCGACAAGAAGCTCGAGAAGATCCTGCCGCCGAACCTCTCATGCAACGCGGTCACGCGGGTGATGGCCCCCGCGGGAGATCTGAAGCACCCCTCCGGCGACCCCGGTCCGAACGTGGCCGTCTACGTGACGAAGGCTTCGTTCACCTTCGGTGACGCCGTGCTCGCGCTCGTCGTGCACGGCTCGACGGCGAAGTACGTCCTCCTCGATCCGAGCTCGAAGCACACGTTCGTGGCCGCGGGTGGGAACGGCGTGGAGGGGACGAGCGCGCAGCCGGGCGGCGACGGAGGGACGGGGGGCGTGATCCAGATCCTCGTCGACGACCGCTTCGCGGCGCTCCAGAACCAGCTCGCGTTCGAGGCGCCGGGCGGCAAGGGCGGCCGAGGAGCGCCCGACGGGAAAGAGGGGGCGGCGGGGCAGGGGAGCATCAAGGCCTCGCCGGAGGTGATCGGCTTCTTCATGAAGCGCAAGGATCTCCCTGCTGGGATCAAGCTCGACGAGCCGCCCCCCGAAGATCCGAAGAAGGGACCGAAGCCGAAGCCGATCCCCCCGAAGAAGCCTACGAAGTGAGGCGGGCGCGGGCGGCGACACCGGTCATCACGATGTCGACGACCTCCGCCACCACGCGCTCGTCGGCGGGCTCGGCGAGGGTGAAGAGGCGCACCATCACGGGCGCGAAGATCATGTCCGAGACGAGGGTCGCGTCCGTGCCCGGGGGCAGCTCCCCGCGGCTGATCGCGCGCTCCACCATCTTCGTGCGGGCGCGTCTCGTCTCGGCGCGGAGCTCTCGGACGAGCGGCTCGAGCTCGGGGTGGCTCTGCTCGAGCTGGATCACGCGCACCATGCCGCGGCCCTCGGGTGACGCGTGGAAGGCGAAGATCTCCCGGGTGTAGTCGAGCACCTCGTCGCGCAGGCGCTCGGCCCGCGGGCGATCGGCGGGGACCTTGAGCTTGCGCATCGTGGCCGCGACGAGCTCGGCCCGCGTCGGCCAGCGCCGATAGATGGTGGTCTTGTTCACGCCGGAGCGGACTGCAACGTCCTCGATCCGCAAGGCGGCGTAACCAACCTCACCGAGCAGCTCGCCGGTGGCCCGGATCACGCGATCCACGACCATCGCGGCGCGCCCCTGAGGGCGGGCGTGGAGCGTGCGGCGAGGGCGCGAAGGGCGAGGTGCGGCGGGGCTCTTGGACGCGGTCATGGCGGAACCAGTCGAGAGATCGATGATTGCTGGGGAACACTTCTTAAGGCAACTCCTGGTTGCGTTCTAGCGCTCGACCGGTATTATGGCAACGAATGGTTGCCTCTACGGAAACGGTCGACGGCGCGCATGCGCCCGCGCAGCCCAAGGCCGCCCCGAAGCGATCCTCCAAGCTGCGCTACCTGCTGGGCATCGCCGCGATCGCGGCGGCGGCCGGGGGCGGCTACACCTGGGCCCACCGGAACCTCGTCACCACCGACGATGCCCAGGTCGACGCCGAGCTCGTCGCGGTGCCCTCCCAGGCGGCAGGGGTCGTGGTGGCGGTTCACTTCGAAGAGAACCAGCGCGTGAAGAAGGGTGACCTGCTCGTCGAGCTCGACGACAAGGGCCCCAAGGCGCGGGTCGCGTCCGCGAAGGCCGCGCTCGGCGCAGCGCGCTCCGCCGCCGACGCCGCGGACGCCGACGCCAACGTCGCGAAGACGAACGCGACCGGCAACCGCGACATCGCGAAGGCTGCCCTCGACACGGCGACGGTGGGCGCCGCCACCGCGAGCGATCAGATCAAGGAGGCCCAGGCGAGCGTCACCGCCAACGAGATCGCCCTCAAGCAGGCCAAGCTCGACGCGGAGCGCGCCCGGCAGCTCGTCGCGGCGGGGGCGATCTCCAAGTCGGACGCGGATCGGGCGGAGACGCAGCTCGCCCTCGCGACCGCCAACCTCGACGCCGCCCGCGCGCGGGTCTCCACCCTGCGGCTGAGCGCCGCCCAAGCGAAGGGTCGGGTCTTGGAGGCGACGGCGCGAGCCGATCAGACCCACGACGTGACGAGCCTCCAGGATCAGGCGATCGCGAAGGCCAAGGCCGCGCACGCGCAGGTCGACGCGGCGGAGGCGAGCCTCGCCCTCGCCGAGCTGGAGGTCGAGCACACGAAGATCTACGCCCCCGCCGACGGCATGCTGTCGAAGAAGACGGTCGCGGTCGGCCAGTTCATCAACGTCGGGCAGGCCATCGCGCAGCTCGTCCCCAACGAGGTCTGGGTGACCGCGAACTTCAAGGAGACCCAGGTCGCGACGCTCCACCCCGGCCAGCCGGTCGAGGTCGAGGTCGACGCCTACGGGGGCGCGAAGTTCCACGGCGAGGTGGAGAGCTTCTCCGGCGCGACCGGCTCGCGCTTCGCGCTGCTGCCTCCCGACAACGCCTCCGGCAACTTCACCAAGGTCGTGCAGCGCGTCCCGGTGCGGATCCGCATGAACGATCAGCCCGAGGACAAGCCCCTCCGGCCCGGCATGAGCGTCGTCGTCGTCGTCGACACCCGCTGAGCTCGGCCCCCGCGCAGCATGGCCACCACCGCCCCCGCCGTCCTCGCCTCGCCCTCGCGCGCTACCAACAAGTGGTTCGTGGCGGCGGCGGTCTCGCTCGCGGCGCTGATGGAGATCATCGACACGAGCATCGTCAACGTCGCCCTCACCGAGATGCAGGCCTCGCTCGGGGCGACGCTCAGCGAGATCGGCTGGGTCGTGACGAGCTACGGGATCGCCAACGTCATCATCCTGCCGCTCAGCGCCTGGCTGGGCACGAGGTTTGGAAAGAAGCGCTACTTCCTGTTCTCTCTCGTCGGGTTCACGGTCGCCTCGATCCTGTGCGGGATGGCGAGCTCGCTCACGATGCTCGTGCTCGCGCGCATCCTCCAGGGCCTCACCGGAGGTGGGCTGCTCGCGAAGGCGCAGGCAATCTTGTTCGAGACCTTCCCGCGCGAAGAGCAGGCCCTCGCCCAAGGCGTCTTCGGCGCGATCGCGATCGCCGGCCCCGCGATCGGCCCGACGTTGGGCGGGTGGATCGTCACCAACGTCGACTGGCGTTGGATCTTCTTCATCAACGTCCCGATCGGCGCGGTCGGGGTCTTCATGTCGATGGCGGCCCTCCCTGTCGACGAGCCTTCCACGAAGCGGCTCCCCATCGATTGGATCGCGATCGCGATGCTCGCGATCGGCATCGGGTCGTTTCAGACCTTCCTCGAGGAGGGTAACTCGGAGGACTGGTTCGAGTCCTCCTTCATCACGCTGCTCGCGGTCGGAGCGGTGGTGGGGATCACCGCGTTCGTCTGGCGGACGCTCCGCTCCGAGCACCCGGTCGTGGATCTCCGGGTGCTCCGCTATCGATCCCTCGCCGCCGGGAGCGTGCTCTCCGTCGTGATCGGGATCGCTCTGTACGGCGGCATCTTCGCGGTCCCCATCTTCGCCCAGACGATCCTCGGGTACACCTCGCAGCAGACGGGCATGCTCATGCTGCCGTCCGCGCTCGCGTCCGCGGTGGCGATGGTCGTGGCGAGCCGCCTCCTCTCGAGGCTCGATCCGCGCGTCGCGCTCACCATGGGCGGGCTCATCCTCACGACCGCGATCGTCCTGCTCGCCCACCTGAGCCCGGACACGTCCTCGTCCGATCTGCAGCTCCCCCTCATCATCCGCTCCTTCGGGACGGTGTTCATGTTCCTGCCGTTGTCGCTCGCCGCGATCGGGCCGATCCCCAAGAAGGACGTCGCGGCCGCGAGCGGGTTCTACAACCTCACCCGTCAGCTCGGCGGGAGCATCGGGGTCGCGCTCCTCACGACCCTGCTCGACAAGCGCGCCGCGTACCACACCGCCGCCATCGGCGAGCACCTCGTCTCCACGAGCCCGGCCACCCAGTCGCGCGTCGACATGCTCACCGGCGCGATGGTCCAGAAGGGCGCGGATCTCGCGACCGCGCACGGCCGTGCCCTGACCCTGCTCTCCGGCGCGGTGAAGCGCCAAGCCGCGATCCTCGCGTTCAGCGACACCTTCTGGGCGACGGCCGCCCTCGTGCTTTGCTCGCTGCCCCTCGTACTCCTGCTCGGTCGACCGGTGCAGGGGGCCAAGGTCTCGGCCGGGCACTGAGGGGCGGCGCGCTCACGCCTTCGCGTCCTCACCGTCTCTCAGGGCGTCTGCATCGTGGACCCGGACTGCCCTTTTTTCAGCACGCTGCTAGCGCTTGCGACCGACGACGAGACCGCGTTTGGGCATGAGCCCGTCCTCGGTGAAGCGCGCGTCGAACCCCGCTCGCTCGAAGATCGCGACGAGCTGCTCCGGCTCGATGAGGCGCATGACGTGGAGCTCGGAGGCGTGGTCGATGCCGATCTTCTCGCGCGCGATCAGCCACTCCATGTGGAGGAGGGCGTTTTCGCCTTCGACCCGGGTGAAGCCCTGGCGGCTGATGAGGATGTCGCCGCCCTGGTGGGTGTGGACCGAGATGTGTCCGTCCGTGATCCCCGCCTTGCGGTGCCAGGGCTCGATGACGACGACGCCACCGGGCGCGAGCGCGCTCGCGAACGCCCTCGCTGCGCGCTCGATGTCCTCGTCCGCGAGCAGATAGCCGATGGACGAGAAGAGACAGACGAGGGCGCGTCGGGGCTCGTCGACGACGAGGTCGCGCATGTCCGATTGGAAGAGGCTGACCGAAGGCCCGAGCTTCTTCCGCGCGACCGCGAGCATCTCCGCGCTCTTGTCGAAGCCGGCGACGTCGTAGCGCTCGGCGAAGAGGGCGAGGTGGGTGCCGGTGCCGCAGGCGGCGTCGAGGAGGGGCGCGCCGTTCGGGACTCCTTCCGCCTCGAGGAGCGCAGAAATCTTCTCGACCTCCGCACGATAATCCTTCCAGTCGTATATCCGATCGTACAGCTCGGCGAGCGAGCCGTAGAGCATCGCGGTGTCCATGACAGGAGCGACGGAGCTTTTTTGCCGACGCTGACCGCTCAGTCCACGAGGGCGCCGATCGCGAGCGCCTCGTCGTCGCGATCGATCACGAGCCGAACGCTCATCACCGTGCTCGGCGGGACCACGCCCTCCGGGAGCGCGCTGAGGATGAGCTCGCCCTTCCGCTCGCCGGGGCGCACGAGGAACCGGCGCTCCCCCGACAGCGGGGCCGTCGCGCGCGGCGTGCCCGAAGGATCGAGCCGAACCGCGCCGAGCCCGACCTGCGTCGTGAGGAGAGAGGGAGGCTGGGCCGGGCGGAGCGGTCGC
The DNA here is from genome assembly GCA_044225865.1 of Polyangiaceae bacterium. Classification (GTDB taxonomy): domain Bacteria; phylum Myxococcota_A; class Polyangia; order Polyangiales; family Polyangiaceae; genus Xiheicaenibacterium. The sequence goes on from JBGAID010000122.1 coordinate 14,177, forward strand.
GGCGCGTTCGCCGCCTCGCGCGGCGCGGCTTCGCGCGCAGATGCCCCGAGGCCCGGGTTCGTCGCGCTGCGCCCGCGCTGCGACGACGGCGCCGGCGACGGGACGGGAGGCGGGCTGGGGATCCGCAGGCCATCTCGGCTGGGAGCCACGCTGCCGCGGATCGGCGAGACCGCGCCGGTCATCGAGCCGATCGTCAGTCCCTCCTGGGAGAGCGGGCGCGTCGGCGACGAGGATGGCGGCGGCGAGACGGCGGCCGGCGCGGGGACGGAAGCGGGCGGGCGCGCTGTGCGACGGGGCGGCAGCGGAGGAGGTCGGCGCGTCGACGGGGCCGCGGAGGAAGGCGCGACCGAGGGAGGCGCGACCGAGGACGGAGGTGGCAGCGAAGGAGGGCGAACCGAAGGAGGCGGGGGAGGCGCGGACACGGCGCGCGACGAGGGCGGCGGCGGGGGAAGCGATCGCAGCGGCGGCGGGACGTACGTCGGCGGGGGCGCGGGGGTGGGGAGCGGAGGCGGGACGAGCGCGGGCTTCGCCGCTCCGAAGAGGTTTCGTCCCTGGCTCACGAGCGGGTCGCGTGCGCTCGGCGGTGGGGCGCTCGACGCAGGTCGCGGCACGACCATCGATCCCGACTGCGAAGGCCGCGGGATGGACGCGGGGGGAGCCAAGGTGTCGTGGGACGGCGCGCGAGCGGTCATGAGATGCGCGGGCTGCAACAACCGAGCCTGCCTCCGAGCTTCGGCGCCCCACGAAAACCGCGGGTTTGTTGGCGGCGTGGGATCTGGGGGGGGATGAAGCGTTGATCCATCATGGGGCGAGCGTCGATGTGGCTGCGGTGTAAGGGTCCAATGAGAGCGTGGGCGCTTCCCTCGACCATCGCCGGTCTGCTATACGAAGTGACGATGCGTAAGGGCGGCCCCCCCCGGCGCGTGCGTGATCCCAGGCGGGGGCTCCGCTGGGCGCGCGTCGCGGTGTGGCTCGCGCGGGCGCTCGTGCTCTCTCTCCTCGTCTTCCAATCGGCGCTGATCGAGGTCGTGGTCCACCACGACATGAGCGCGCAGTGCGACGACGACGATCGATCCTGCGGCTGCCCGACGAACTGTCACTGCTGCGTGAGCTGCGCCCACCAGGGGACGCCGGCGTTGCCGGGGATGGGGCCGGTGCTCTCGTTCTTCGAGAGCGACTTCGTGAAGCTGCCGGAGAGTCGCGGGGTGGAGGCGCTCTCCTCGGTCGATCGCGGGCCCCCCGCGAAAGTACCCAAGCGCGCGAGCTGATCCGAGGGCCGGTCCCGCCTCGTCGCGCGTCTTCGCGCCGCGATGGTGCGGGGCCTCGTCGTGAGCTCGCGCTCGATCGAGCGCGCACTTCGATGCAGCGAGGTTGCGCATGTCGGTTCGTTCCATCTTGGGGACCATCCTGGTCTCGGCCGGATTTCTCTCACCGTTCGTAGGGATCCCACCGGCTCACGCCGCCGATCCACCCTCGGAGGCGCGGGGAGACGCGGCCCTCACCCTGACGCTCCCCCAGGCCTACGCCCTCGCGCGGCGGAGCTCGCCGAGCGCGCTCTCGTCTCGCGCCCTCGTGCCGGAGGCGAGGGGCGCGATGGCCGACGCCCGGATCTTTCCACGTCAGAACCCAGTGGTGGAGGTGGCGGTGGGCCCGCGCGTCACCGACACCGAGGTTACGCCCACCGTCACCATCGAGGCGATGCAGACCGTCGACCTCGGAGGTGGGCCGCGCGCCCGCATCCGCGCCGTCACGGCGGGGGTGACGAAGGCGAGCGCGGAGGGCGAGGCGCGCATCCAGGCGACGCAGCGCGAGGTCGGCCTCGCGTTCGTGCGCGCGCTGTGGGCGGAGCGTCGCCTCGAGGCGCAGGCGGAGATCGAGGGCATCGCCGCCGACACGCTGCGCGCGGCGGAGCGGAGGCTGAAGGGCGGTGACGCCTCGCGCCTGGAGCTGAGCGCGGCGCGGATCGCCCTCGCGCGCGCGCGCTCGCAGCGGATCGCCGTCGCCGCCGATCGAGACGCGGCGATCGGGGCTCTCCACGTGCTCCTCGGGGTCCCGCCGGCGACGCCCATCGTCGTGAAGGGAGCGCTCGACGAGGAGGATCCACTCGCCCTCTCGTCCCTCCAGCAGCGCGCCAAGAGCCGGCCCGACCTGCGCGCCCTCGGGGCCGACCTCGACGCCGCCCGCGCGGAGATCGCGCTCGGGGAGGCCCTCGCTGCCCCCCAGCTCGGCGTCGGCATCCGGTTCGAGCACGAGGAGGGGAGCGTGAACACCGTCCTCGGCGTGCTCAGCCTCAGCCTCCCCATCTTCGATCACGGCCAGGGGATCTCGGCCCGCGCGCGCGCGGTGGCGCGCCGCGCGGAGACCGACGCCGAGCAGCGGCGAGCCCAGATCCCGATCGAGGTCCGCGCTGCGTTCGACGTCTACGCGCGGCGGCTCGAGGCGGCGCGCGCGCTCGAGCGGGAGGGGGCGGGGAGCGTCGAGGAGAGCCTCGCCCTCGCGCAGCGCGGCTTCGACGAGCAGGAGCTCGGCCTCGCGGACCTGCTCACCTTGCGTCGCGAGATCCTCGACGCGCGGCTCGAGCTCTTGGACCGCTGGCTCGACGTTCGGGTCGCCGGCGTCGAGCTCCAGGCGGCCGCGGGAGCGTTGCCGTGAGGGCCACCGGCGTAGCGGTGTTCGTCGTCGCGGGGGCAGTCACGACCGCGATCGCGACCGTCGCGGTGGAGCATCGGATCCACGCGCGTGACGTCGGCGCGCCCGTCCGCGAGGGGCAAGAGGAGGGGGCGCATCACGAAGAGCACGACGCCCGCGCCGTCCTCGACGAGGAGGCCCGCCGGGCAGCCGGGATCGAGACGCGCGTCGTCGGCGGCGGTGAGGTGTGGGAGACGATCCGGCTGCCGGGCGAGGTCGCCCTGAACCGGGATGCGCTCGCCAAGGTCAGCCCCCGCGTGTCCGGCACCGTGCGCGAGATCAACAAGCGCCTCGGCGACGAGGTCGCGAAGGGAGAGGTCCTCGCCGTCCTCGAGAGCCGCGAGCTCGTCGATCTCACGCGGGACGCCCGCGCGACAGCGGAGCGCCTCGAGCTCGCGGAGTCCAACTTCAAGCGCGTCGACCGCCTCTTCCGGGACGGCGTCTTGCCCGAGAAGGATCAGCTCCGCGCCAAGACAGAGCTGGAAGAGGCGCGCATCGCGCGAGACGGCGCCGGACAAGCGCTGCTCGCCGCGGGGGCGAGCGGATCGTCGGGCAAGGTTTCGCTGATCGCTCCCATCGCCGGTCGCGTGATCGAGCGCCACCTCTCGGTCGGGGAGGTGCTGAAGGACGACTCGCTCCCCTTCGTCGTCGCGGATCTGACGACCCTCTGGGTCGAGCTCACCGTCTACGCGCGCGATCTCAGCCGCGTGGAGGTCGGGCAGTCGGTCCGCATCGTCGCCGACGGGATCGACGAGCCCGCGACGGGGACGGTCGCGTACCTCGGGGCGACGGCGTCGCACGAGGCGCGCGCCACCCAAGCGCGCGTGGTGCTGCGCGCGCCCTCTCCGCGGTGGAAGCCGGGGCTCTTCGTGAGCGGCGAGGTCGCGGTGTCCAAGCGCGACGTGAGGCTGCTCGTACCCGACGAGGCCATCCAGACACGCGAGGGGCGCGCCACCGTGTTCGTCGAGGAGGACGGGAGCTTCGAGCCGCGCGAGGTGAAGGTGGGGGCGCGAGGGCTGTCGCGCGATCGCGAGCCGGTGGTGGAGGTGACGGCGGGCCTCGCTCCCGGCGAGACCTTCGTGAGCGCGAACGCCTTCATCGTCAAAGCCGAGCTCGGAAAATCCGAAGCGGCCCACGAGGACTGACCGATGATCGACGCCATCCTCCGGTTCTCGGTCGCTCATCGGTGGCTCGTCCTCGCCCTCGCGGTGGCGGTCGCGGGGCTCGGCCTCTACTCGGCGGCGCGCCTGCCCATCGACGCCGTCCCCGACATCACCAACAACCAGGTTCAGATCAACACGCTCGCTCCGAGCCTCTCGCCGGCGGAGGTCGAGAAGCAGGTCACGTTCCCGATCGAGACCGCGCTCGCCGGCATCCCCGGGCTCGTGTCGACCCGGAGCCTCTCGCGCAACGGCTTCTCTCAGGTGACGGCGGTCTTCGACGATGACGTCGACATCTACTTCGCGCGCCAGCAGGTGAGCGAGCGCCTCGCGGAGGCGAAGGAGTCCATGCCGGAGGGGGCGGAGCCCAAGATGGGGCCGATCTCCACCGGGCTCGGAGAGATCGCGATGTGGAGCGTGGAGCTCGTCCCGCCCGGCGAAGGCGCGCCCGTCGTCCGCGACGGCGAGCCGGGTTGGCAGCCCGACGGGAGCTACCTCACCCCGGAGGGCGAGCGCCTCCGTACCGAAGTCGAGCGGGCGACCTATCTCCGCACCGTTCAGGACTGGATCGTCCGACCGCAGCTGAAAGGGGTCCCGGGGGTCGCCGGGATCGACGCGATCGGCGGCTTCAGCAAGGAGATCCAAGTCCAGCCCGACCCGACCAAGCTCTCCGCCTACGGGCTCTCGCTCTCCAACCTGATCGAGGCGCTGGAGAGGAACAACGCGTCCACCGGCGCCGGCTACGTCGAGCACCACGGCGAGTCGTTCCTCGTGAAGGCGAGCGGGCGCCTCTCCTCGATCGAGGACATCGAGCAGGTCGTGGTCGCGCTCGTGGGGGGCGTGCCCGTCCGCGTGATCGACGTGGCGACGGTCGGCGTCGGCAAGGAGCTCCGCACCGGCAGCGCGAGCCAGAACGGCCGCGAGGTCGTGGTCGGGACCGCCCTCATGTTGATCGGGGAGAACTCGCGCACCGTCGCTTCGCGCGTGGCCGACCGGCTCGAGGTGGTCAGCCGTTCGCTGCCGCCGAGCGTCCGCGTGAAGCTCGTCTTGAACCGCGAGAAGCTCGTCGACGCGACAATCGCCACCGTCGAGAAGAACCTCCTCGAGGGCGCGATCCTCGTGGTGGTGGTGCTCCTCCTCCTCCTCGGCAACGTGCGCGGCGCGATCGTGACCGCCCTCGTGATCCCGCTCGCCATGCTGATGACGTTCACGGCGATGGTGCGGACGAAGGTGGGCGGAAACCTGATGAGCCTCGGCGCGATCGACTTCGGGATGATCGTCGACGGCGGCGTCATCGTCGTCGAGAACTGCCTCCGCAAGCAGGGCGACAAGCAGCACGCGCTCGGCCGCGCCCTGACGAGGGAGGAGCGGGCGGGGGAGGTCCTCGCCGCATGTCGAGAGATGGCGCGTCCTTCGCTCTTCGGAGGCGGGATCATCTTGATGGTCTTCGTGCCCGTGCTCTTCCTCACCGGGATCGAGGGCAAGATGTTCCGGCCGATGGCGCTCACGATCCTCTACGCGCTCGTGTCCGCCTTCATCCTGTCGCTCACGGTCGTGCCCGCCCTGGTCGCGATCGTCATGGCGGGGCGGGTGAGCGAGAAGGAGAACCTCCTCGTGCGCGCCGCGAAGCGGCTCTACACCCCTGCGCTCTCGCTCGCCCTCCGCGGTCGGGTGGTCGTCGCCGGCGTCGCCCTCGCCGCGTTCGCGGGCGGGCTCGTGCTGTTTCGAGGCCTCGGGCAGGAGTTCGTCCCCACCCTCGACGAGCAGGACGTCGCCCTCCAGGTCGTCCGGATCCCGAGCACCTCCCTCACCACCTCGCAGCAGCTGCAGCTCCAAGTGGAGCGAGCGGTCTCCGCGCTGCCCGAGGTCGATCTCGTCTTCTCGAAGACGGGCACCGCCGAGATGGCCTCCGATCCGATGCCGCCCAACGCGACCGACACGTTCGTGGTGTTGAAGCCGAGGTCGAAGTGGCCGGATCCCCGCGCGGACAAGGCGGCGCTCGTCGCGCGGATCGAGGCCGCCGTCCAGGTGCTCCCCGGCAACGCCTTCGAGATCACCCAGCCCATCCAGATGCGCTTCAACGAGCTCATCGCGGGTGTGCGGGGAGATCTCGCGATCAAGGTCCACGGGGACGACTTCGACGCGATGAGGAAGACGGCAGACAAGCTCGCGCGCGTCCTCGGGACCGTCCCCGGCGCGGCCGATATCAAGGTGGAGCAGACGGAGGGGCTCCCCGTCATGGACATCGCCGTCGACCGCCGAGCGGCGTCTCGATACGGGCTCGACGTGGCGAGCGTCCAGGACGTCGTCGCGACCGCGATCGGCGGGAGGCGCGCAGGTCAGGTGTTCGAGGGCGATCGTCGCTTCCCCATCGTGGTGCGGCTCCCCGAGCCGCTCCGCCGCGACCCCGACGCGGTCGCGCGGTTGCCGCTGCCGGTACGATCGCGGGAGGCGCCGGCGCGAGACGGGGAGGCGCACGCAGCGGCGTTCATCCCGCTCGACGCGGTCGCGAAGGTCGCGGTCACGGAGGGGGCCAACCAGATCAGCCGCGAGAACGGCAAGCGCCGCGTGGTCGTGCAGGCGAACGTGCGCGGGCGCGATCTGGGATCGTTCGTCGCCGAGGTGCAGTCGAAGGCGGCCTCGGTGGAGCTGCCTCCCGGCGGGTACCTCCAGTGGGGCGGACAGTTCGAGAACCTCACCGCCGCCCGGAGCCGGCTCCTGCTCGTCGTTCCGCTCTGCCTCGTCGTCGTCTTCGGCCTGTTGTTCGCTCTGTTCGGGTCCGTGCGGGACGCCCTGATCGTCTCGACGGGGGTGCCGCTCGCGCTCACGGGAGGCATCGTCGCGCTGTTCGTTCGAAGCATCCCGTTCTCGATCTCGGCCGCGGTGGGCTTCATCGCCCTCTCCGGCGTCGCCGTCCTCAACGGCGTCGTGATGGTGAGCTTCATCCGTGACCTTCGAGGCCGCGGGGTGCCTTTCGAGCAAGCCATCGTCGAAGGCTCTCTCGCCCGGCTTCGCCCCGTCCTCATGACGGCGCTCGTGGCGTCCCTCGGCTTCGTGCCGATGGCCCTCGCGACGGGGACGGGGGCCGAGGTGCAGCGCCCGCTCGCGACCGTCGTCATCGGCGGCATCGTCTCCAGCACCCTGCTCACCCTCGTCGTCCTGCCCGCGCTCTATCGAATGTTCGGGGCAAAAGGCGGCGAGGGCGCGGCCGCGCTCGATCGTAAGATCGAAGATCACGATCGGTGATTTAGCTCGCCGCGTCGGAGCCGCGACAGCACGCCGGGATCTGCGCTCGCAAGAGGGCGAGCGCGGCCGCTGCCTTCGCCACGAAGTCGCGCCGCGCCTCCACCACGAAGCGGCGCGGGTGAGGGGCCCACGCGAGGGCGATCCGCTTGTCGATCTCCGCTGCCTCCGCCGGCGACTCGATCCGCAGCGGGTTGACGTGGTTGTAGCCGTTGCCCTCGGTCGGAGTCTCGAGGTGGATCACCGCCTCGTAGCGGGCGAGCTCCCGCGCGTGGGAGGTCCCGAGCGGCTCGAAGAAATCCTCTGGGCCCGGCCAGTACGCGAGCCCGTCGACCGTCCCGCGGTCGCACAAGACGACGGCGTGGCCCTCGACGTCGACGAGATCCTCGAGCTCGTGCTGGACGTGGAAGATCGCTCGCTGGGCCGCCTTTCGCTCTCGGGGCGAAGGTCCCCTCGGGAATCCGCCGCCGAAGACGATCCCCGCCGACTCGGGGAGGACCTTCACGTGGCGACAGAAAGCGTGGCGTATGATCTCCAGGACGGCCGTCTTTCCAGCGCCTGGCCCGCCCGTCAGCACGACGCGGGCCGGGGAGGGGTGAGGATCAAGGCATCCGCAAGCGATCAACGGGCTTCCTCCGCGCTGGACTTCGTACGTGCGACATGACCCTCGACTCTAAGCCACTTTCTGCCCTGCGCGCAGAGCGCCCGGGCGAGCACTGAAAGGGCGGGGCACGCTCCCGCGTTGAACACCCATGCGAGCTACGCATTCTTCTCCCCGCATTGCGTTCGCCGTAGCGGCGACCCTGTTCCCCCTGGGGGTCGCGACCCTCGGCTGCGGCGCGGGAGGGACCACGGGCGCAGTCTCCACCACCGGCACCGCCTACACCGCCGCCGGCGGGTCCCCTACGTCGGGGAGCCCCACGACCGGGTCCGAGAACATTTGCACCCAAACGCTCACGACCGCCCGGCTCAAGATGCGCGCCGTAATCCAGGCCAATCAGGCGTGCACCTCCGACGCCGACTGCACCGCGACCGGGCTCAGCGCCATGTGCTTCGACTCGTGCAGCGCCGCGATCAACAAGGGAGGCGCCGCCGCCGTCGAGGCGGTCCGTGACCAGGTCAATGAAGCGGAGTGCAAGACATATCAAAGCTCGGGTTGCCCGGCCCTCCCCGTCCCGCCTTGTGCCCCGCCCGGCCCTCCTCGCTGTCAGGCCGGCATCTGCATCTGACGAGGTCGCGCCCGCCTGCTAAGCTCGAGAGCGTGAGCTCGCCGCCGATTCGAAAGCTGAAGGTGGTCAAGCGCGGTGACAAGAAGCTCGCGCACAAGAGGGCTGTCTCGCCGCGGCCCGTGGTCGAGATCGATCGGCCCACTTCCCCCGAGGCGAGCGAGCGCGCCTTCGGCATCAGCCCGCGGCGCGCGCGTGACATTCAGAGGCTGGTCGACGAAGCGCTCGGTTGAGCGGCCCCCTACGAGCGTGACGCGCGCCAACGTCTTCTTGAACGTGCCCTTCGAGGCGAAGGGCCGCTATCGAAACCTCTTCGTGGCCTACGCGACCGGCCTCGCCGGTCTCGGTTTTCGCCCGCGCAGCGTCCTCGAGATCCCCCCGACGCGCAGCCGCTTGGATCGCCTCCGCGAGATGATCGCCCGCTGTCCGAGCTCGGTCCACGACCTTTCTCGCGTGCAGGCGACCCACGGCTGCCCCCGCTTCAACATGCCCTTCGAGCTGGGCCTGGTGGCGGCGAAGAAGGGGCACGACTGGTTCGTCTTCGAGTCCGAGCCCTTTCGACTCCAGCGGACCCTCAGCGACATCAATGGTCACGACCCGCTCATTCATCGCGGTCACCCCCGCGTGGTGTTGAGCAAGCTCCGCGACGTGTTCGGCAATCGAAAGCGGCGGACGAGCCTCGAAGAGCTCGAGGCCCTCATGAAGGACGTGATGAAGCTGGTGAAGCTCATCGAGCGAGACCACGGCTCGCTCATCGGGCGCTACCCGTTCGAGGAGCTCGTGATTGGCGCGCAGCGCATGGCGGAGCGGCGGGGCCTCATCTGAAATGCCGCACGGCAGCAGCGCTTCCGCTGTTCCCGCGGGGGCCCGGCCGCACTAAGAGCCTTCCGCGGGCGACCCCTGTCGCGAGAAGGAGTGTTCATGAGCGCGTCCACGATGGGAGAAGAGAAGGCCAAGGGCGTCGACACGCCGGCCCAGAGCCAACCAAAGGCCGAGACGACGAAGGCGGACGTGAAGCAGCTCGGCCTCGGCGCGGCCATCGTGAGCCTCGGATACGTCTTCTGGATCGTCGGCGGCATGGAGATGGTCGAGCGGCTCGCCTATTACGGCGTCAAAGCGGTCGCGACCCTCTACGCCAAAGATCCGGTCAGCAAGGGCGGTCTCGGGATCACGCTCGACAAGTTCGGGACCATCCTCGCCGTCTGGGCCCTGCTCCAATCATGGGTCCCCGTGTTCACGGGCGGCCTCTCCGATCGATATGGCTACAAGGAGACGATCTTCGCCTCCACCATCGTGAAGATCTCCGGCTACGTCGTGATGGGGCTCTTCCCCAGCTTCGGCGGCTTCTTCGCGGGCGCGATGCTGCTCGCCACCGGCACTGCCATCTTCAAGCCCGGCATCCAGGGCACCCTCGTCAAGGCGACGAAGCGCGAGAACAGCTCGGTCGCGTGGGCGATCTTCTATCAGACCGTCAACATCGGCGGGTTCATCGGCCCCCTCCTCGCCGGCCTCCTCCGCAAGATGGCGTGGAAGTATGTCTTCTTCACCTGCGCTGGGATCATCTGCCTGAATTTCCTCTTGCTCCTCACCTACAAAGAGATTGGCAAGGAGGAGCGATTGGCACGATTGAAGGCGGGCAAACAGGAGAACCTCGCCCTCGCTCAGCTGAGGGAGTTCATCAAGCCGCAGGTCTGGCTGTATGTCCTGATCTTCTCGGGCTTCTGGTTCATGTTCAATGCGCTCTTCGATGTCCTCCCCGCCCACATCGAGGATTGGGTCGACACGCGCGGCGTCGTGACCTCTCTGTTCGGTGATCACGGCTCCAGCAACAAGGTCGTGAACTTCTTCATCGTCATGAGCAAAGACGGCAAGGAGATCATGCCCGAGGGCATGCTCAACCTGAACGCCGGCCTCATCATGATCACCTGCTTCCTCTTCGGCGCCCTCTCCGGCCGAATGAAGGCCCTGACGAGCATGATGGTAGGGACCGTCCTCGCGGTGGGGGCGATCGCGCTCTCCGGGTTCTCCAACCTCGGCTGGCTGAGCGTTGTCGCCATTCTGTCGTTCAGCGTCGGCGAGATGCTCTCGAGCCCGAAGTTCAGCGAGTTCATGGGCAACATCGCCCCTCCCGACAAGAAGGCGATGTACCTGGGCTTCAGCCAGGCCGCCCTCGGCATCGGTTGGTTCCTCGAAGGGAAGATCGGCCCCAGCCTCTACGAGAAGTGGGCCTCCAAAGAGGCGTTCGCGCGGGAGGCCCTCGTCGCCAAGCACGGCATGACGGAGGAGGCGGTCAAAGCCATTCCCCAGGGCGAGGGCTTCTCCACCCTCGTCGAGGTCACCGGCAGCGATAAATGGACAGTCACCCACGAGCTGTATCAAGCTCACCAGTCCGGCATCAGCGGGGTCTGGTACTTGATGGCGGCCATCGGCCTCGCCTCCGCCCTCGGTATGTATTTCTATGGGCGGTGGTTCGCGAGGCGAGAAGCCGCTCAAGAGACCGCGATCATCAAGTGACGGGCAGGGTGATCCTCGTCGGCACTTGGCCCTCGTAGCGGATCATCGCGAGCTGCTCTCGGTCGCGCGCCGCGCTCGGCAAGGTGCGGCGCGCGCTGCCGATGATGCCCGAGACGGTGGGCCCTTCGCGCAGCGCCGGGATCGCGCAGCGCAGATGCACGAAGCCATCCGACGACAGCCGAATCTCCGAGGCCTCCGGGAGATGCAATCGGCCCTGGAAGGGGAGGAGGGAGCCCGTCTCCGGATCGAGCAGCTGCAGCTCGGCTCGGACGTGGGCGCTCGCGCGGAGGGCGCGGGCCTCCTCCAGCGTCAGCGCTCGCCGCGGCATCTCGCGAAACACCTTGGTGATCACGGCCCAGCTCGAGAGGCGGGCCTCGAGCTCGCGGAACCGGATGGGGGCCGGCTCGCGGGCCCCCACCATCCACACGAAGTGATCCCGCCGATCCCAGACGCGCCGGAACGGAAAGCCTCCCGGCTGCTTGTGGGCGGGGCGGCACCGGCGCTTCGACGCGAGCGCGGAGATGCTCTGCGCGATCGCGGCGCGCTCGGCGGGACCGGCCCGATGGAGCGCGATCTCGAGCGCGAGGAGCTCGCCGCGGACATCCCCGGCCGCGCTCCACGCGTCCGCGAGCACGCTCGCCGTCGCTTCGTCGTCCGGATCGGCGTGGAGTCGCGCGACCAGCGCCTCGACGTTCGGGCTCTTCGCCTTTGTTGTCGTAGGGGGGCGCTCCAGCAGGGGCGCGAGGGAAAGCGCCGTCTCGCTGGTGAGCCGATACACCCCTTGTAGAGACGCGCTGCGCTTGATGAGCCCGTCCTCGACATACTTGATCGGTCTCCCCGTCTTGCCCGCGTCGTACCGAAAGCGCGCGAGGAGGTCGGGAGACACGGCGCGACCGAAGTCGAGAGGGGCGAGCGGCTCGCCGGCGAGCACCTGACCGCCGCCCCGAGCCGCACCATAGCGGCGGTGCTCCGGGTGGTCGGCGAGCCAAGGCCCGGAGAGCCCCTTCGCCTCGACGCGCAAGCTCGCGAGCAGGTAGAGCACCCCGCGGTCGACCGAGATCGCGATCACGGTATCGCCGGCGCCGACCTTGAACCGCTGGAAGTCGGAGTCCGCGTTGTATCCGCCGAAGAAGACAGGGAGCGCCTCGCCTTCCAGTCCGGCCGCGCGCGCGTCGGCGCACGCGCTCTGAGGCCAATAGTACGTGTACGTCGCCACGCCGCGAGGGTAGTACGGCCGGCCGGAAGCTCGCTTCCGGATCCGGCGGTGCCTACGAGCACAGAGGGCCGCGGCTCAGACCTCGAGCACGAAATCTCGGGCCGGCAGCACCAGCCGCCCTACGCCTCGCGTTCGAGGGCGGGGAAGCGCGCGTCGTCGGGAACGTCGATGTCGAAGCGCTCTCGCAAGAGTCGCGGGATCGCGCTCGGCTCGATCTTCGTTCGTGTCGTTCCCGCCGCGCTCCTCACCACGAGCTCGTCGTCCAGGAGCGCGTGGCGCTCCGTCTCGGTGGGGCGCGCGACGATCAGGTGTTGGCGAAACCGAGACGACGGGTGGGTCGACGTGAAATGGCTCATCGCCACGAAATCGACGGGGTGGTGAGGCTCGTCGGTGAAGGCGTACATATCGACGAAGCTCCCCTCCGAGCTCCGCGTCTGCAGGACGTGGAACCGGCCTTCGTCGACGAGGCGGAAGGTCCCGAGATCCGTCTCCTGCGGCGTTCGCTCGTCGAGCCGGAGGGGCTCCGTCGGAACGAAGCCGCCGAAGCCGACGTCAACGAGCCAGCGCGTCCCCGAGAGCTCCACCGAGAGGAGCATGTGGGTCCGCGGGGTCGGGCCCACGGAGCTCCAGCGCACCCGCGCCGCGAGCGTGGTCACGGCGAAGCCCAGGTCGCGGAGCACCGCCGCGAGCAGCGTGTTGTGCTCGAAGCAGTAACCGCCCCGCCGGCCGTGCACGAGCTTGGCGAGGAGGGACGAGAGCTCCAGGTCGATGGGGCGTCCGAGCTGAACGTCCACGTTCTCGAAAGGGATGGTGCGGGTGTGCCGCGCCACGAGCCTTCGGAGGGTCGCCTCGCCCACCGAAGCAGGGCCGGCCACCCCGATGCGCGCGAGATAGGGAGCGAGAAGAGCGGGCGAAGACATGGCGGCAGCGTCGGGGCCCCACGGTCCTCTGACAAGCCACAGCTCGCCTCGCCGACGACCAGGACAGCGTGACCTCGCGCCGAGCGCTGCGGTGCGCTTCCCCTATGGCCGCGCAGCGGACGTCGACGAGGAGACCGTCGGCGTCTCCCCCGCGACACAGCGGTCGAACGCCTCCACCGTCGCGGGCTTTGCTCCCAAGCAGTCGCTCACGTTCTTCGGTACGACTGTCGCGCAGCCCGCGAAAATGGGCGCGAGCGCCTGACCGAGCGGGGCCTTGCTCGGCCCGCCTGCGCGCAGCTCGAGCAGCCTCCTCGCCAGCGCAGTACAGTCGGTCGGATCGACCTCGGGGAGCTTCGCCGCGTCGAGGTCCTTCACGAGCGGCTCGAGCTTCGCCTGCATCGCGGCGAGCGCACGTTCCCGGGCGGCTTGGTCTGCCATGACCGCGGAGAACCGGCGCTGATCCAGCCCGTGCTTTTCAATCAGGTCCGAGTGGGTCGCGAACCCCGCCGGCGTCGCGAGCGCCAGCGCCTCTGCGTAAGCCACCTTGCTCCTCGGCTTCGTCTCCGAGACCCTCTTGACCGCGGCCGCCGTGCGATCCCCCATGTCCGCGAAGAGCGCGACGACCGCGTCGCTGTCGCTCGTCGCCGCGGCGGCGCTTGGGGTCGGCAATGTCGCGCTGGCCGTTGCGACGCTGGCCGTTGCGGCGCTCGCGCTGGGGGCAGGCTCGCCCGGGCTCGAGCACCCCACTGCGAGCACGACAATCCAAGCGCGGCCCTTCATCGCGCCACCGTTATCACGTCGACACCCCACCGGGTACGCCCAGGGTCCCGTCGAAGCGCGAGGCTCACGGGTTACTCCGCCGCAGCCGACGAACCTGGACAGGAAGCTCGACTCCCGGCCCTACGCCGCCGCCTTCAACCACCTCTCCACGTTGGTCATCGACACGGTGAGCGCATAGCGGCCTGGCTGTATCGGAGGCCCGGGCTCCTCGCGACGGACGCGAGCGGCGTCCCTTCGCAAGCGCACGCGTGCACCAAGGTCCGATTTCTCTGATTGAGGCGCGCCAGCGCGGCGCGGACTCGCCTGATGAGCTGCTCACGGTCTTGCTCCTGGGCGAGCAGAGCCTCTGGGGTCTCGGGCTCTTGAACATCTCGATGATCGCGTTCGCAGCGATCGCCTCGCGTTCGGTCGCCACGGCTTCCGCTGACGCTCTCTCTTCTCGGGCCAGCCGCGCGACGTTGCGCTCTCGCCGCTCGACGAGGCACGCATCCGCCATCGCGCGGCGCGCGGTGCGAAAGACAAAGGTGTCGAAGGTCGCGCCCGCGGCGGCGTCGTAGGCGGGGGCGAGCTCGACCACCTTCAACATCGCGAGCTGTGCGAGATCGTCTGCCCCCTGTGTCAGAGGAGTTGTCCGATCGATCGATCTCTGAAGATCGATGTTTCGAATCCCTCAATCATCCCTGGTGGGCGGAGCGAGCGAACCGAGCGTGACCGAATACAGCGAAGCATTCAAGTCCAAGATGGTGC
>JBGAID010000123.1:0-27758 GCA_044225865.1 Polyangiaceae bacterium
CTCCAAGCTCGCCCCCGCCCAGCCTCGCAACAACCTCCAAGCTCGCCCCCGCCCAGCCTCGCAACAACCTCCAAGCTCGCCCCCGCCCAGCCTCGCAACAACCTCCAAGCTCGCCCCCGCCCAGCCTCGCCACGACCTCGGTCGGCGACGGTTCCTCCGTCGACGACCGGCGCAGCGAGCCTTATAGGCGAGCGAGCATCTGGACCTCTCGGGCCGAGCGCCGAGCGGACAAACAGAGCGAGCGAGCATCTGGAGCTCTTGGGCCGAGCGCCGAGCGGAAAACTCAGCGCGGCGGGTCGAACGTGAGGTACGTCTGCTCTTTCAAGCCGCGCTCGTACTCGGCGATGAGGCGCATGCCCTCGGTGGGCTTGAGGCGGTCTTGCTTGATCGCGGTGTCGACCTGGGCCTTCACGCGGGCGATGAGATCGTGGGTGTCCCACTGGGTCATCGCGAGGACGTCCTTGATCGTGTTGCCTTGGATCGTCTCCTCGACGTAGTAGCCGCACTCCTCGTCCTCATCGAGGAAGACGTGGACCTCGTTCACGCGGCCGAAGAGGTTGTGGATGTCGCCCATGATGTCTTGATAGGCGCCGGTGAGGAAGATGCCGACGTAGTACGGCTTCCCGTCGAATGGGTGGAGCGGCAGCGTGTCCTTCGTGTCTTGAAGGTCGATGAACTTGCTGATCTTGCCGTCGGAGTCGCACGTGATGTCGACGATGGTCGCCTCCGAGGTGGGCCGCTCGTGGAGGCGCTGGATGGGGACGACGGGGAAGAGCGCGCCCAGGGCCCAGTGGTCGAGGAGCGACTGGAAGACGGAGAAGTTGCAGATGAACTGATCGGCGATCTGCGGCTTCAGCTCTTGGAGGCTGTCGGGCAGCTCGTGGTCGGGTGACTGCGACGCCATGAGGATCATCCGGCGTGCGATCGCCCAGAACTGCTCCTCGACGCGCGCCTTGACGGGGAGCTCGAGGGCGCCGACCTCGAAGCGCTTCTGCGCCTCCTCTTTGACCGCGAGCAGATCGTTCCAGTGCTCGGCCAAGTCCTCCATCTTGAGCTGCTCTTCGATGTACGAGAGCTCTTGGACGAGCTTGTTCTCCTTGAGCGGGTCTTCGTCGCCGAGGCGCGGGCCAGCCTTCTCGATCGATCCGAAGGCCTGGACGATCAGCACCGAGTGATGGGCGACGATGGCGCGGCCCGACTCGCTGATGATGTCGGGATGGGGCACCTTCTCCTCGTCGCAGATGTCCGCGATCGAGTAGACGATGTCGCGAGCGTACTCCTCGAGGGTGTAGTTCATCGAGGAGTGGAACGTCGACCGCGAGCCGTCGTAGTCGATGGCGAGCCCGCCCCCGACGTCGATGAACTCGATGGGCTGCCCCATTCGGCGGAGCTTGGCGTAGTGGCGGGCGGCCTCACGCACCGCGCGCTTGATGATCTGGATATCGGGGACCTGTGACCCGATGTGGAAGTGGAGCAGCTTGAAGGCGTTCGACATGTTCGCCTCCGCGAGGAGCTCCATCGCCTGGAGGATCTCGCTCGTCGTGAGGCCGAACTTCGCGTGCTCGCCCGCGCTCGTCGCCCACTTGCCGGCGCCCTTCGAAACGAGGCGGCAGCGCAGCCCGATCATCGGCTCGACGTTCATCTCGCGGCCGATGCGGACGATGGCGCGGACCTCGCTGAGCTTCTCCGCGATGAGGATCACGCGCTTGCCGAGCTTGCGCCCGAGGAGGGCGGCCCGGATGTAGCTGTCGTCTTTGTAGCCGTTGCAGACGATGAGCGAATCCGGGTCGCTGTGGATGGAGAGGGCCGCGAACATCTCCGGCTTGGAGCCGACCTCGATGCCGTAGTGGCTCGAGCGACCGGCATCGAGGATCTCCTCCACGACCTCGCGGAGCTGGTTCACCTTGATCGGGAACACCCCGCGGTAGCGGCCGCGATACTTGTTCTCGTCGATCGCCGACTCGAACGCGGTGTTCAGCTTTTTCACCCGGTGGCGAAGGATGTCCTGGAAGCGAAGGAGGACGGGGGTAGCGAGCCCCTCGCGATGGCCTTCTTCGACCACGTCGACGAGCGGGATCTTCGGGCCGCGCGGGCCCTCCGGCGACACGATCATGTGGCCGTTCTGATCGACGTCGAAGTACCCCGCGCCCCAGCGGCGGATCAGGTAGAGGTCGCGGGCGTCGTCGAGCGTCCACTCGGGAGCGGCGGTCTTCTTCGCACCGTTCTGCCCCAGGTCCTTCGCGCTCGCGTCACTGTTCGGTTCCATCACGCAGCCCTCCGCGGAAAAGAGATCGAACAGGGGTTGGTCGGAGCTTGCCGAAGGCTCTCGGGGGCGCTCGCGGTTACGTCCAACGTCGGGTCTCCATTGCGACGCGCCAATAGTGACAGAAACCCAGGCGACGCAAGATCGATTTTACGCCGTCTGCGCGACGGTCACGACTCGGACGACCGCGGTCGACGCTGGCGCGGACCCCGCCCCGATCTCGGCGGTGGTCCGACGGGCGGGATCCCGGAGGGCGCGACGCCGAAGGCCCGCCTACTCGCCTTCAGGGCGAGGCTTGAGCGCGAAGGGGGTGCCGGCTCCGTTCCGCTCTTTCCTCAGCCAGTCGAGCACGTAGCCGGCCCACTTCTTCTGGCCTTCCGCGCTGGGGTGGATCTTGTCGCCGCCGCGCGGGAGGTTCGGAGAGAGGACGTTCGAGTCGTAGTAGCGACACGGACCGGAGTTCTTGCGGATGACCCCGAGGAGGCCGTTGTCCTTCTTCTCTTCCCAGAGCGGAGGAGAGATCCACACGCAGGGGGTGTTCCCGAGCAGCCCTACGAGCTGCTTCACCTTGGGTCCGCGGACGTCGGGGTTGACCATGGAGAGCTCGTTGCCACCGAGGGCGATGATGACGAGGTCCGGGCGCTCCTGGATCATCATGCCTGCGACCCCTTTGTTCGGCCCGGCCCACTCGGGGATGAACGTCGACTGCTCGCCGCGGAGGACGAAGCGCACGCCCGTCTCCGTCTCCTTCGAGCGGAGCCCGTTGCCGAGCGCTTGGGCGAAGGAGTCGCCGATCACGAGGACCTTCATCTTGGGGAGAGGAGGAAGGTCGCCAGTGGGAGCGGGGGCAGAGGCGCTCGCCGAGCCCGACGCGGGGACGGCCGTCTTGTCGGTGGAGGGCGCAGCGCTCGCCTCGGGCTTGGGCGCGGAGCCACCCTCGGGCGGGCTCGTGGTCGCCTCCGCGGCGGTCGCGTCCGCGCTCGGCGTGCTGGGGGGAGCCTCCGACGAGCCACACCCCACCGAGGTGATCGCAGCCGTGATCGCGAGACCCAAGAAGCTCCAGCGTGCTTGCATCGGGCGCGAAGCGTAGCCCCATCGACGAAGGGCACGCCAACAAGTGGCAAAGCTCCGTCGAGCGGGGGGCGGCTGCGCTCGGTTTCCCTTAGACTGAGCGGCCCATGGACTCGGGCGACACCATCGAAGCGTGGGCGGTGCGCTACGTCCGCGCGACCACGTTCGAGGAGAAGCTCGCGCCGGAGCCGGCCCCGCTCGCCTTCGCGTCGGTAGAGCGCATCGAGCCTCCGGTGGCGCCCGGGCGCGGGCCGGCGTTTCGCGTCAGCGCGCACGCCGCGAAGAGCACCGGCAAGAGCGCGCTCGCGTCGGAGGTCGCGCGGGCCCGGCTGCTCCACACGTTCCTCCACCACGAGCTCCAGGCCGCCGAGCTCATGGCGTGGGCGCTCGTGCGGTTTCCAGAAGCTCCGGAGGCGCTCCGGCGAGGCCTGCTCGGCGTCTTCGCGGACGAGGTCCGGCACATGAACCTCTACGCGGACTTGCTCGTCGCGCGCGGCCACGCGCCGGGGAGCTTCGAGGTCCGGGACTGGTTCTGGGAGCGTATCCCGCGCGCCACCACCATCGTGGCCTACCTCGCGACGATGGGCCTCGGCTTCGAGGGGGCGAACCTCGATCACACCGTGAGCTTCGCAGCGCGGTTCGCGCGCCACGACGAAGAGGCGGCCCGCGCCATCGAGCGGGTCGGGCGCGACGAGGTGGGTCACGTGCGCTTCGCGCTTCGCTGGTTCAGGGAGCTGTCGCCGGAGATGGCGCGTGGGGCTTCGCTCTTCGAGGCGTTCGAGGCGAGCCTTCCGCCCCCGCTCTCGCCGCTCGTGATGAAGGGAAAGGTCCTCGCTCGCGAGCTGCGGACGCGGGCCGGCCTCGACGAAGGCTTCCTCGAGGGACTGGGCCGGTGGACCGAGGCCGACCTCGCCCGCGGCACGTGAGACCTCGGGCCTGGCTGCTCAACCTCGACGCCGAGGACGAGCTCGAGGGGGCTCGCCCCTACCCCGGCCCGTTCGCGGCGATCATCAGGAGGCCCGCGCTCCTCGCGAGCCTCGCGAGCCTCGTCCCCGCGGGCGACCTCGTGCTCACCCGTTCCAGCCCGCGGGCCGCCGCCCTCGGTCGGGTCGGGGTGGCGTGGTCGATGACGACGCGCGCGCGGGAGGCGCTCGTCGAGGCGGGCGCGGAGCCCGCCCCTGCCCCTGCCGTCCACGTCCTCACGCGCGTCGCGTCGCGAGCGCTGCACGCCGAGATCGGTCTTCCATTCCCGGGCTCGGTCTTCACGAAGAGCGCGGACGTGGCGCTCGCGCTCCTTCGCTCGGAGAGCGCGTCGGGGTGGTGGCTCGCGCGGAGGGCCTTCGGGTTCGCGGGGCGCGGGCGGCGCCTCGTCCCGAGCGGCGCTCCATCGGCCGCCGACGCGGCGTTCGTAGCCCGCGCCGTGGCGCTCGGCGGTGTTCTCGTCGAGCCGAAGGTCGAGGTCCTCGCGGACCATGGGCTCCACGGCTTCCTCTCGCGCGACGGTGGGATCGTGCTCGGAGAGCCGATCGCCAACCTGGTCGACCGCGCCGGCGTCTGGCGGGAGGCGCGCCGAGCGGACGGGTCCGAGCTGACCGTCTCGGAACGACAGGCGATGGAGGCGGAGGCGCGGCGCGCGGGGGCGGGGCTCGCGGCCGCGGGGTATTTCGGGCCGTTCGGGATCGACGCGTTTCGCCACGCGGGAGGCTTCTGCCCCCGATGCGAGATCAACGCCCGCTACTCGATGGGCTGGGGGATCGGGATGGGCGACCGCCGGCCAGATCTCGACGCGATTGCATTTGCATGACGCCGCGGAGGAAGGTGCAACAGGGTGCACCCGTAGCAGGGCACATGCGCCGGAGCTGTCAGCTGTGCGCCCAGCCGTGCGCTGACCTCGGTCAGAGCGAGGCTTGCGGCCACGTCCACGACGCTGCGCTCTCGGCCGGCCCTCCCGAGAGCCGGCGCCTGAAGAGACGCGGCGCGATCGAGAGGCGCGGCGTCATCGAGCTCGCGTCCACCCCGGTTCGAGGTGGCATCGCCAAGAACGACAACGCGGGGTCGGACCTTTCACACGAAGGCGGGTCCGAAGGCTCGGCGGGGGGCGAGGCCGACCCGTTCGCGGGGGACGTCGACGCCTGGCTCGGCTGGCTCATGGACTGCGTCGCGATCGAGACGGCCATCCGGCGAAGGGGTTGACTCGAGCCCACCACCCCGGCGCGCTTCGCGCTCCGAGCTCCATCGCGGGCAGGGTTAGGCCGGCTGGTCGCGGGCGGGGGCTTTTTTCTCGGGTGACCCCTCGTTCACGGCTCCGGTCTCGGGGGCTTCCTTCTCTTCCGCCGCTTTGGGATCGGTCACGGAGATGACGCGACCGAGGGGCAGGTATCGACCGCCCTCGAGCTCTTGGAGCGCCCGAATCCAGCCCTCGCGGAGATCGGCGCGCAGATCCCAGGCCTTCGTCGCGACGTCCACGGACGCGATGCCGCGCACCCGGAGGGCCTTGTCTGTCGCGTCGACGACCTCGACCCGACAGACGCGTCCGTCCCACTTGGGGTTCGCCTTGCAGAGGGCCTCGAACGACTCGCGGAGGGCTTCGAGGGGGGCGGCGTAGTCGACGAAGAGCTCGACGGGGGCGAGGAGATCGGCGCCGGTGCGCGTCCAGTTCTCGAACGCGTCGGCCATGACGCGCGTGACGGGGACGATGAGGCGCCGATCATCCCAGAGCCGGACGATGACGTAGGTGAAGTAGATCCGCTCGACCGTGCCCACCTCGCCGGGCCGGAAGACGACGACGTCGCCGATCCGGACGGGCTGGGTGATCGACATCTCGATCCCGGCGATGATCCCGCCGAGGGTGCGCTGGGCGGCGATGCCGACGAGCACGCCCGCGATGCCGGCGGAGGCGAGGAGCGAGACCCCGATGCTCCGCACCACCTCGATCTGAAGGAGCGCGACGCCGGCCGCGACGAGCCCGACGATCACGGTCGCGATCCGGCGCATCATCGTGAGGCGGGTCCGGACGGTGCGGCTCTCGAGATCTCCGAGGGTGTCGTCGGGGAGCCTCCGCTCCCACGACGCGGTGAGGACGCGGATGATCGCGATCACCGCCCACGCGGTCGCGAAGATGTAGAGGATGGTCGACGTCTTCTCCGCCGTCCGCGCCCACGCGAGCGGGAGCAGCAGATAAGGAGCGGCCCCGCTGAAGGCGGCGACCCCGAGCGCGAGGCGGACCGGTCGCTCGAGCCCCTTCGTCGCCTCCGCGAGCGTCCGCGAGAGGTTCTTGACGAGGCGATGCCCGAGGAACGCGACCAAGGTCCCGATGCCGCGACCGATGCCGTACGCCCCCGCGATCGAGACGAGCAGGCCGAGCCACTGCCACGGCATCAGGCCGAGCACGGGCCGCTTCTTGAGCCACTCCGGGATGCGCTCTTCGACGCTGAGGCGCTCGTTCGCGTCGTAGATGGTCCGGATGGCGGCGACGGTGGTCCGCGGGAACATCCAGCGGATCTCCCCGTTCGACTGGCGCACCGGCGCGAGCGCGAGGGGGTAGCTCTTGCCGTCCACCTCGACCACGTCCAGCACGATCCCCTCCGCGCCGGCGCCGGCGGGGGACGGCTCGTCGGGGAGCGACGCCGGGTCGAGCGAGGTGCGCCACCCGAGGACGCGATAGAGCATCGCCGCGAGCTCGGGCCCCTCGCGGGGCTCACGCCCGCGAGGCAGACCGCGCAGATCGAGAGACTCCGCGGCGGTCGTAAAGTCACCGCGCTCGCAGGCCCGGAGGAACGCGGTGAAGGCGCGGCGCGGGGTGCTGCGGGCAGCGTCGAGATCTTCGCTCTTGGGGTCGCTCGGTCGGGCGGGCGCTTCGCTGGGACGCCTCGGCGAGGAGGAGGCGACAGGGCTCGCGGTCCGAGCGGGCCCCGCCGTGGGGGACGGCGCAGGAGCGCTCGACGGCGCAGGGGCGACCGAGCGATCGGGGGCGGCGGAGGGCGCCTCTTGGGCGGCCGCAACCGAGGAGAGGGTCAGCGCGAGCAGCGCGAACGGCACGCTCACGCCGCCGGTGGAGCGCGCGCTCACGGCTTGGCCTCGGCCGCGCGCACGCCGCACAAGAGGAGCGTCAGGTCGTCGTACTGAGCCACCCCTTCGGCGTGCGCCTTGACGGCGCCGAGGAGGCGCTCCGCGAGGGCGCGCGGATCGGAGGGGGCGGCCGCGAGGGCGCGCTCCACCCCCTCGAAGCCGAGCTGCTCGCCCTTCGAGCTCGTCGCTTCGTGGACGCCGTCGGTGGTGAGCACGACCGTCTGGTCGAGCTCGAGCGAGAGCTCGGTCTCCTCGAACGGCATCTCCGCGAACAGCCCGAGGGGAGAGCTCTGCCCCGCCTCGATGCGGCGAACCACCCCGCTCGGACCCACGACGTAGGGCGGCATGTGACCGGCGCTCGCGAGGGTGACGGTGCGGGTCGGCACGTGGATGCTGAGGGCGATCGCGGTGACGAAGATGTCGTGCTGTCCGCGCGCGACGAGCTCGCGATTCACGCGGGTGAGGGCGAGGGCGACGCTCGGCTCGAGCAGCATCGCCGTCTTCAGATCGCTCGAGACGCGCGCCATGAGGAGCGCGGCCGAGATGCCCTTGCCGGACACGTCACCGATGACGCACCCGATCCGATCGGGGGACTGGAAGAAGACGTCGTAGAAATCCCCTCCGACGCTGTAGGCCGGCTTGTACTCGGCGACGAACGAGAGGCCCACGACCTCCGGCAGCGACGCGGGCAAGAAGCTCTTCTGGATCTGCTCGGCGAGGGCGAGATCCCGCCTCATCCGCTCCTGAGCGAGCGACTCCTCGTGGAGCATCGTGTTCTTCAAGGCGAGGCCGGCGTGGGATGCGATGGCCGCGAGCAGATCGAGGTCCCCCGGTGAGAAGCTGCTCTTCGGATCACATCGGACGTTGAGCACCCCGAGGGCGGCCCCGCGGTTCATCATCGGCGCGTGCATCGAGATCGCGTGACGCGTCCCCGAGGGCGCCTCGTCGCGCTCCTCGAGCGTCATCGGCGACGAGAGCAGGGCTTTGCCGCGCTGGACGAGCTCGAGGTAGAGCTCCGCGGGCAGCGGATGATGCGAGATCGACCGCCCGTCGCGCGAGCGCGCCCGCCGCGCGTCCATCGTGCCGGTCTCCTTGTCGAGCACGTAGACGGCGGCGATGGTGCAGCCGGGGAAGGCCTGGAACAGGTTGTCGACGATGCGATCGACGAGCGCGCTCGCGTCGAGCGTGGCCGCGATGGCGTGAACGAAGGAGAAGAGCGTGCGGAGGCGACGATCGGCCTCCTCGAGATCGGCGAGGCCCCGCCCGCCGACGAAGGTGCGGGGGGCGCGGGCGTCGGCCTCACCGAGGATTTGGGTCGGGGGCTCGAAGCCGACCCGCGTCGGCTCTTCGTGCTCGCGCGGGGTCGCGGAGAGCGGGCGCCGCGACGAGGGAGGATCGGCTTCGAAGCGGAAGCGGAACGGCCCGAAGCGAACCAGGTCTCCCGCCGTGAGCACGTGCCGCTTCACCGGCCCGTCGTTCACGTAGGTCCCGTTCGAGCTCCCGAGGTCGTAGACGACCATGCCCTCCGCTTCGGTGGAGATCTTCGCGTGCTGGCGGGAGATCCGCACGTCGTCGAGCACGACGTGGTTGAAAGGTCCCCGCCCGACGAGGAAGGTGGTCTCGAGAGGAAACGTCTTCCCCGCGAGGGCCCCGTCGAGCGCGATGAGCCACGCCATTGGCCGCACCCTAACAGGCTCGCCGGTGGTGTCGAGGACACCTTGGAGAACGCACCCTCAGGGCGTGTCCGGAAACGCGGGCGGCGGCGGCGCGGGCGGGGGCGGAAGAAAGAGCGTCGGGGTCGGGGAATGGGACGGGGCCGCGGGCGGCGGAGCCGGCTTCGGCTTCGGCCGCGGCGGGTCTTCTTCGCCGAGCCCGTCGGAGGGCTTGCTCGCGCTCGAAGAGGCCTTCGCGCTGGCGGAGGCCTTGGCGCTCGCGCTCGCCGAAGATGTCGGCCCCGAGGCGGACGCGGGCGCCGCGCCGGACGATGCCGCCCCGCCCGCTGCGCTCGTCGGGATCGCAGGGTTGCCGCTCGCGGGACCGGTCGCCGTCGCGGTCGGAGCCGCGGCCGCGCTCGCGCACGGGGCGCACGTATCGGCCGCCTTCGTCGCGGGGGCGTTCGTGGGGGCGACGATGAGGCCCACCGCCGCGCCCACCGCGAACGCGGTGAGGATCGCGAGGGCGATCGTGCCGCGTGACATCCCCGGGCCGCGCTCGATCGTGAGCTCGCTCGGGGGCGGCAGGGCGCTCGGAGGAGCCCCGCCGTCGAGGCTCGGCCGCTCGGAGATCGACGGCAGCGAGCCGCGCGCGCGGGCGAGCCCCGGATCGCCGGGTCCCGAGGGACGCCCGCTCTCCGGTCGAGCGAGCCCCTCCGGGATGGACGGGAGCGACGCGCGCGGCCCCGACTCCTTCGGAGGCTCCGGCGGCGCCCTGTCCGATGGGGACCACTCGTGCGGGTCGACCTGGGACGCCCGCGGCAGGGGCGCGTGGACCTCCGGCAGCGACGGCATCGAGCCGCGCCCGAGGACGGCCCCCGGCCTCGAAGCGGGCGGCATCGGCGGGGCGCGGTCCTGCTTGATCTCGACCTTGGGAACCCCGCTCACCGGAGGCCCGATGGGCGGCCCGCTGCGGCGAGAGACGGGAGGGAGCTCCGCGATGTGTCCGGCCGCGTCCCCCCGCGCGCTGGCGAGCGGAGACGGCTTCACCGCCGTGTCCGCGGTGTCGCCGTCGGTGGTGGAGTCGTCCAGATCGAGCGACGAGAGCGACTCCATCTTGAGCGCCATGACCTCGTCGAGCATCTGCTCCGCGGACGCGTACCGATGGGAAGGCTTCTTCTTGAGGGCCCGCGCGATGACGGCGGCGAGCCCCTTCGCGAGCCCGTCGCTCCGGCCGACCTCGAGCGCCGGTGCCTCCTCGATGAGCTTGGCCCGGGCGAGCTCTTCCCCGCGGCGGTCCCCGAACGCGTGGTGACCCTTCACCGAGCGGAACAGGATGATCCCGACCGCGTAGAGATCCGTCACCGGGGTCACGTCGCGCGAGTTGAGGATCTGCTCGGGGGCCATGTACTCGACCGTCCCGAGGGCGATGTTGGCGCGGGTGATCCCGGTGACCTCGTTCTCGTCTTTGCCGGGCAAGAGGCGAGAGATGCCGAAGTCCACCACGGTGGCGCGGGTGCCGCCTCCCGCCATGGGGCGCATGATGATGTTCCCGGGCTTGAGATCCCGGTGAACGATGCTCGACGCGTGCAGATCCTTGAGGGCGTGCAGCAGATCGACGCCGAGGTCGATCGCCTCCTCCACCGTGAGCGAGCGCCCCTCGAGGATATGGGCGAGGCTCGGCCCCTCGATGAACTCCATCGCGAGCACGAGCCCGTACGTCTCGTCGTCGAAGAAATCGACGACGCGGGCCACGTACTCGCTCTCGACCCGACCGAGCAGGAACGCCTCTCGCTTGAAGCGCGCCACCACCTCGTGGTGCTTCGCCGCGGCCGGCAGCAGGTGCTTCACCGCCACGCGCGTGCCGCTCGTCTGATCCTCGCCGGCCCAGACCTCGCCCATACCGCCCGCGCCGACCATCCGCCTCAAGCGGTAGCGTCCCCCGACGAGCGCGCCCGGAACGAAGTCCATTGCGAGCCCGGGAACATACCAGAAATTCCCTTCGCACCCGGTCCTCGATCCCGCGGGGGGTGAAGAAGTGTGAATCGGCCTTTCGCGCGCGCGGCCCGGTCGTTAACAAGCGGGGCCATGGAACGTCCCACCCTCTCGAGCGAGCGCGTCGCAGATCCGGTCAAGGAGCAGGTCGCGAGCTTTCACCGCGGCATCGTCGACGAGGTCGCGAGCGCGGTCTCGCGCCACCCCGTCGTCGTGGTCGGCATGGCGCAGAACCCGGTCGTGAAGCGGGCTCGGCGCATCCTCGCCGAGGAGGGCATCGCCTACGAATACCTCGAGTACGGCAGCTACCTCTCCAAGTGGAAGGAGCGCCTCGCGATCAAGCTGTGGGCGGGGTTTCCCACGTTCCCCATGGTGTTCTTCGACGGCACGCTCGTCGGCGGCGCCTCCGACCTCGAGCGCCTCCGCACCGAGGGCAAGCTGAAGAAAGGGTGAACCGCGTCGTCGCGCGATCGCGCGGCACGACCGCTTACGGAAGTGCTAGGGTCTCGCCCGCCCGATGCCGCAAGGTCAGGAGCCCCCGAAGTCTGCCGCTTCTTCGCTACCGCTCGTCATCGGGATCGCCGGGGGGAGCGGCTCCGGAAAGACGACGGTGGCCAACCGCGTCCGCGCTTCGATGCCGACGTCCGACGTCAGCATCATCGAGCACGACGCCTACTACCGAGACCGGCCCGATCTCACCTACGAAGATCGGTGCCGCCTCAACTTCGATCACCCCGACGCCCTCGAGACGGAGCTGCTCGTCGAGCACCTCCGCCGGCTCCGGGCGTTCCAAGCGGTCGACGTCCCGATCTACGACTTCAAGACCCACCGGCGCTCGACCGAGGTCCGCCCCGTCGCGCCGACGCGCGTCCTCATCGTCGAGGGCATCCTCGTCTTCGCAGAGGAGGCGCTCCGCAAGGAGATGGACGTCCGGGTCTACGTCGACACCGACTCGGACATCCGCGCGTTCCGCCGGATCCGTCGCGACATCGAGCAGCGGGGGCGCTCCTTCGAGTCGATCCGCGACCAGTACTATCGAACGGTGCGGCCCATGCACCTGATGTTCGTCGAGCCTTCGAAGCGCCACGCCCACGTCATCATCCCGGAGGGGGGAGAGAACCGCATCGGCATCGAGCTCGTGACCTCGTTCATCGGCTCCGCCCTCGCCCGATCGGCGTCATGACCGCCGAGATCCAGCCCGCGGAGACCCTCGCGAGCTCGGCCCGTCCCAAGCTCGGGCCCATCTTCCTCACCGTGTTCGTGGACGTGCTCGCGCTCACGTTCATGTACCCGCTGCTCCCCTATTACGCGGAGAGCTTCGGGGCCTCGGCGTCGACGATCGGGCTGCTCTTCGCGACGTTCTCGTTCTGCCAGTTCTTGAGCGGGCCCTACCTCGGGCGGCTCTCCGATCGGTATGGCCGCAAGCCCATCCTCGTCGCCAGCCAGGTGGGGACGCTGTTCGGCCTGCTCATGCTCGCGTTCGCGAACCGGATCGAGTGGCTCTTCGCGGGCCGCATCCTCGACGGGCTGACGGCGGGCAACCTCACGATCGCCCAGGCGTACATCACCGACGCCACGCGGCCCGAGGAGCGCACGAGGGCCTACGGCTTCTTCGGCATCTCGTTCGGCGTCGGCTTCCTCGTGGGCCCCGCCCTCTCCGGGATCGTCGCCGACCGCTACGGCTACGACAAGCCCGCCCTCATCGCGGCGGGGCTGAGCCTCCTGTCGATCGTGCTGTCGACGACGCGGCTCGAGCATCGAAGGCTCGCCGCTCCCCCGCAGACCCTCGGCATCCTCGCTTCCGTGAAGAGGGTCCTCGCGATGCGGGCGCCCCGCACCGTCATCCTCAAGCTCTGCGCCTACATCCTCTCGTTCTCGATGCTGATGGGCGGGCTCGCCCTCTTCCTCAAGGCTCGGTTCGGCTACGACGTGAAGCAGGCGGGCTACGCGTTCGCGTTCTCCGGGCTCATGGGAGCCATCGCCCAAGGAGGCATCGGTCGGCTCGCGAAGCGGCTCGGGGAGCATTCGCTCTCGCTGGGGGGGCTCGTGGTCATGATCGTCGGGTTCTTCGCCCTCGCCGCCGCCACCACCATCCCGCTCATGTTCGTCGCCCTCGCCATCGGCGGCCTCGGCTCCGCGGTCGTGCGGCCCGCCCTGACCACCCTCCTCACCGGCTCCGTCCCGGAGGAGGAGCGCGCGGTGACCCTCGGGGTATCGCAGTCCGCGACGAGCCTCGCGCAAGCGATCGGCCCGGCGATCGCGGGGGTGGTGCTGCATCGGGGCGCGCTCGCAGGGTGGGCGCTGATCGCGGCCGCCTTCGCGGGCGCGGCCATCCTCGGGCGGGGCACGGCCGCGAGCCCCTGATCCTTCGAGCGCGCGGATCTCTTCGGAGGGGAGAGGCCTGTTAGTATCCGCGTCGTGCCCAACGATGGTTCGACCCTGCGGCTGCCTCGTGGCGGCGTCTACGTCCGCACGCCGGCGGGTCCGATCCAAGTCGGCGTTCCCCCCGAGACGATCAAAGACTCGATGGCGCTCGACCTGCCGCTGCCCGCGGTCTACGTCGTGCCGCCCACCCTCTTCGAGCGGAGGCGCGGCCTCACCCTCGCCGAGATCGAGTTCCCCGCCTACTACAACTTCTTCGTCCTGAAGCGCAAGGCGACCCTCGTCGTGGAGAGCGCGGCCACGGTGGCGCGGCTCAAGACGATGATGCGGGAGTCGCTCTTCGCCTCTCGGAGGCCGACGAACCCGGACGAGTTCGCGAAGGGCTTCTCTCCGCTCGCGATGCCCGATTTCGCGCGCGAGACGGATCACTTCCGGCGCGGCCCCGACGGCAACTGCCGCGCGGGGGGCGGATCGGGGATCGCATCGTCGTCCACAAGGTCGATCCCCTGGAGCCGCCCCCCGCTTCCATGGTGAGCCTCCCCGCCCCCGGCTCCCCGCGCGACGAGGAGTCGATCCGCCGGCACCACGGGCACTACATGATCGAGGTGGACGGACAGACGGTCGCCGAGATCCCGGCCGCGGTCGAGATCCCGGAGCGCGTCCTGCCTTCGAGCGCGCGCGTCTCGTCGTTCGAGCCCCCCGCGTTCGGGCTGACGGTGCTCGGCGCGAGCCACGGCTTCGATCACCGCGGCAAGACGACGGGGTTCATCCTCTGGATCGGCCGGCGCGGCCTGCTCATCGATCCGCCCGTCGACACGACCCACCACCTCCGAGAGGCGGGCGTGATGCCGAAGATCATCGACGGCGTCATCCTCACCCACTGCCACGCCGACCACGACTCGGGCGTCTTCGCCAAGCTCCTCGAGGAGGGTCGAACCCGGCTGTACACGACCCCGACGATCCTCGCCTCGTTCCTCCGGAAGTACAGCGCCCTCAGCGACATCCCCGAAGAGGACCTGCGCGAGACGTTCTCCTTTTTGCCGGTGACGATCGGGGAGGCGATCCCGATCAACGGCGCAGAGCTCTTCTTCTTCTACACCCTGCACTCCATCCCGACGATCGGGTTCGAGGCGTTCTACGGCGGCAAGAGCCTCGCGTTCTCGAGCGACACCCTCTACGACCCGCCCGAGATCGACCGCTTGATGAGCCTCGGCGTGCTGTCGAAGGAGCGGCGCGACGCCCTCGTCGACTTCCCCTTCCACCACTCGGTGATCTTCCACGAGGCGGGGGTCCCTCCCCTCCACACCCCCGTGAAGTCGCTCGCGGCGCTGCCCGACGACGTGAAGGAGCGGCTCTACCTCGTCCACATCGCCAAGAAGGACGTGCCCGAGGGGCAACGGCTCAAGAGCGCGGCCGTCGGCCTCGACAACACCCTGCGCATCGACGTCGAGCAGCCTCACTTCGCGGACGCGATCGACGTCCTCAACGTGTTCTGCTCGATCGACTTCTTCCGCGACTTGCCGATGTCGCGCGCGCGGGAGCTCCTCCTGTTGGCGAAGCGCCGCGTCGTCGCCGAGCACGAGACGATCATCGCGCAGCACTCCGAGGGCCACGAGTTCTTCGTCATCGTCCAAGGCACGGTCACGGTGATGAAGGACGGCGAGTACGTGAAGAGCTACCACTCCGGCGACTACTTCGGAGAGACGGCCCTCGTCCTCAACCAGCCCCGGACCGCGGACGTGGTGGCGCGGACGGCGGTCGAGCTGCTCAGCCTCGACCGTCACGGCTTCCTCTATCTCCTGCGCGGCACCGACATCCCTACGCGCCTCGCGCGCCTCGCCCGCGCCCGCGAGGCCCGCGTCTTCGAGCTGTTCGAGCAGAACAGCGCCCTTCGCCAGCTCTCCAGCCCGCAGAAGACGCAGCTCATGACGTTCCTCGAGCCGATCGACCTCGGGGTCGGGGATCGCCTCTGGAAGGAGGGCGATCCGATCGCGTTCTTCTACCTGCTCGACACCGCCGCCGTGGTGCTCACCTATCCGTCCGCCCATCCCGACGCCCGCCGTGAGCCGTTCGCCACCGCGACGTTCTTCGCCGACGTCGACGCCCTCCGAGACGCGCGGCCACACGAGGCCACCGCCCGGACGGTGCAGGCGGGCCAGGCCTACCGCGTCCGCGCCGCCGACCTGGGAAAGTTCCTGGAGGGGAACCCGGGGGTGCTCCTCTCGCTGCGCGGCACCCACGTCACGGAGTGAGCTCGTAGGAATCCTTCCCTCCGCGCGTCCAATCTGACGAAGGAGGTGCCGAGCCGACCCGCCGCCGCGGGGGCTCCGCATGGATCATGAAAGAGCTTCGTTCCGTCGTCCTGATGCCGCTCGTCCTCTCGCTCGCCGTCGCGGGCTGCCAGAAGAAGATCGTCCACGACGACGACAGCGTCGCGACAATCCCGCTTCCGTCGGCGTCCGCGTCGACCGCGGCCCCCACCGACCCGACCACCGCGGCCGCCCCCGCCGTCGACGCCGCGCCCGCCGCCACGACCCCGGCCACCCCCGCTCCGACGGTGGCGAGCACCCCGACCGCTCCGAAGCCCTCGACCTCGACCCCGAAGCCCTCGGGCTCGACCTCGACCCCGAAGCCCGCCGAGCCCAAGCCCTTCAGCATCGCCCAGTGCTGCGCCGCCCTCCACGGCAAGGCGAACAGCGCGCCCGTCGAGCAGCAGATGGTCTACTCGATGGCGGCCTCGAGCTGCGACGCGATGCCGCCCGAGCCTTCATCCCTCGCGCAGCTGCGCGCCATGACCGCGAGCGCGGGCGTCCCCAACGCTTGCTCGTGAGGAGAAGCCTCACTTCTCCGGCGTGAGCTCGACGACGACGTCCTGGCCCGGCGCGCCCCGATCGAATGAGACCGCCGTGGAAAAATCGCGATAGCCGGGCTTGCTAGCGCGGATCGTCCACCGATCGCGGCCGCACTTGGCGAGAGGGACCTTCTCGTCGCAGCTCACGCCGACCACGATCTTCTCGTCCTTCCACGCCGCCTCGTCGATCCGCTTCTCGACCCGGTCCGAGGCGACGAGCGAGACGACCGCCCCCGGCGTCGCCCGCGTCATCCGAATGAGCCCGACGACGAGCTTGGGCCGGACGACGCCGAGGTTCTTCAGCGCGCCCTCCTCCACGACCACGCGCTCGCGCGTGTCTTCGTAGTACTCGCCGCCGGTGAGGGAGAGCTCGTGGGCGCCCGGCTCGAGGTCGAGGACGGTCAGCGGCCCGGAGCCGAGCTTGCCCCGCGAGCGCCCGTCCACGAACAGCTCGACCCCCTTCGGACCATCCACGGCGATGCCGGTCCGACCGACCACCTTCGAGGGAGGCGTGGACGCGGCAGACGATGGCGCGCGCGCGATCGCGCCTGCGCTCCCCGCCGCCTCTTCGGGCGCCGAGGTCGCGTCCGTGGTCGGGGACGCAGTCGCTCCCGCCCCCCCGCGCGAGACGGCCACCGCGGCGACGACGCCGCCCGCGAGCACCACCCCGCCAGCCCCGCAGAGCCACCGGCGCCCCGATGGTTAGACCGCCGGCGCAGCCGACGCGGGGGGCGGCTCTTCGAACGCGGCGTCGAGCGGCGAGAGGCTCCGCGTGCCCGCTCCGAGATCGAGCGACGACGCGCGCGCTCCCTCCGGCTCCAGCATCGAGCTGGGGCCGAAAGCCTCTTCGTGGGTCGCGTCGAGCACCGCCGCGAGGGCCTCGAAGGCCGCCGCCGCGTCGGGGAACCGCTCCGCCGGCTCGCGCGCCACGCACCGCGCGAACCACGCGTCGAACCCGTCGGGCAGCGGCGCTCCGCCGAGGGCGGCCGCGCGCTGCGACGCGCTCGGGATCGGGTCGATGAGGATCTCTCGGAGCAACATGCCCGGGCTCGCCTCGGAGAGCGAGGCGCTCCTCCAGAACCCGCGACCGCTCAGGAGGCGAAACGCGATCAGACCGAGCGGCCACACGTCCGTCGCGGGAGAGACGGAGCGCCCCGCCTCCGTCTGCTCGGGCGCCATCCAAAGCGGCGTCCCGATCGCGCCCGTCATCTTCGTCTGCGCCTCGGCGAGCGTCTTCGCGATCCCGAAATCGAGGATCTTCACGCTGTAACGCTCGCGGGCGCGCCGCGCTCGGGCGAGGAAGATGTTGTCGGGCTTGAGGTCGCGGTGAACGATGCGCAGCGCGTGGGCGCGGCCGAGCCCGTGACAGAGCTGCTCGAAGAGGATGCGCACGTCGCGCGGCCCAAAGACGCCGATGCGATCCGAGGCGTCGCCGAGATCCTCCCCCGCGAGGAGCTCCATCGCGAGCCACGGCAAGCCGGTGTCTTCGTCCACCCCTGCCGCCACCACCTCGACCACGTGCTCGCTGTCGATCCGGGACCCGATCCGGGCCTCTTGCTCGAAGCGGCGGCGCTGCTCCGGGTTCGCCACGAGCTCGGGCCGCATCAGCTTGAGGGCGCGCCGGTTCCCGGTGGAGCGCTGCTCCGCGACGTACACCGCGCCCATGCCTCCGCTCGAGAGCGGCGACACGATCACGAAGTCGCGCGCGAACACCGCGCCGGGGACGAGCTTCTCGAACGACGGGTCCACCCGCCGCCATGGTAGCTCAGCGATGGATGTATACGAGGGTCCCGCCCTGCGGGGAGAGCGCCCCGTGCCAATCGGCGGGGACGGGCGGATCCGTCCAGTCGAAGAGCCACGCCGCGTCGGCGGGGGCGAGGTTGACGCAGCCGTGGCTGCGCTTCTTGCCGAAGTCGTCGTGCCAGTAGGCCGCGTGGAGCGCGTAGCCCTCGTGGAAGTACTGGATGTAGGGCACGTCGCGCAGATCGAACGCGTCGTCCTGGCTCTCGTTGCCGTCCATCGTCCCCGAGACGTGCTTCGCCCGGATCATGAAGGTGCCGCGCACCGTCGACAGCGTCTCCGCCGGATCACCCATGCCCCCCCGTCCCGTCGAGACGAGGGCGGCGTAGACGGGCTTGTCGCCCTCGTACGCGATGAGGAGCTGCTTCTCGATCGAGACGCTGATCCACTTCTTGCCGCGCTCGGCGTGACGCGCGCGATCCTTCTTGCGCTCGCCGATCACCAAGCCCGTCGCGGGGAGCCAGATCCCTTGCGTCGTCTCCCAGAGGCCGTGCTCGCCGCCGTGGGTCTCCCCCGTGAGCTCCCAGCCGCTGCGGCCCTTCACGAGGCCCTTCTCTCGGAACTGCGTCCCCACCTTCTCGTAGCCCGTCGTCCCCGAGAGCACCGCGAACGCAGGCCGCCCGCCGTGCTCGAGCACGACGCCGTGGATGGAGCTGATGATGGCCGGCTTCGTCCGATCGAGGGCGATGAGATCGAGCTCGGTGGTGAGCCCGAACTTGCGGCCCTTCCAGTCGAACACGCTCATGAGGCCGAACGCGGAGCTCTCGTTCGCCTTGCCCCGATGCACCGAGTACGAGAGGTTCTTGTCGCTGCCGTACGGCTGCGGGAGGTTGTTCCCTTCGAGCAGGAACGCCGGCACCGGATCGGTCGGCATGCTCGCGAGGCGCACCGCGTGCTGGGCGACGTGGGTCGCGACGGTCGCGCCCTCGACCCGGCGCTGATCCGCCTCGCTCGGCAGCTTGAAATAGAGGTGCGGAGGGGGCGAGTCGCTCATCACGTAGACATAGGGGGTCGCCTCGCCGCGGCGCGGCCCGCGCGCCGCCGCCCGCACGATCGGGTGCTCGAGATCCAGCGACGCCCCTTTGCCCACGCACGCGTATCCGCGCGGCGCGACCCGATACCAGCCTCCATCGCAGTTGTCGGTGCCGGCCGGCGCCTCCGCCCGATCGACGACCGCGCCCGCGCGCAGGTACCCGAGCTTCGTGCTCCGATCGCCAGGGGCGTCGTAGATCCACGTCCGCATCGCGATGCTCGCGAGCTTCGCCCCGTGTCCCGGCTCGGCGTCGTCTGCCGACGGCGCCGCGACGGCCGCGCTCGCGCTCGGAGGCGCGGTCGCCTCGAGCTCCGCCGCGCTCTCGAGGGCGGTGGGGCGCGGCAGGTGGAGCGAAGGCTCGCCCGCGATGCGACCGGGCGGGTCCTGCCGCTCGCAGCCGAGGGCGAGCAAGAGCGCGAGGGCGGCGAAGCGAGCGCGCGCCATCAGTCGCTCAGGGGCACGGACCCACGGCGCACGAGCCGTTCATGCAGCAATGGCCGTTCGTCCCGCAGGGCGTCCCCACCATCGCGAACGCTTGGCCGCACGCGCCCGCGAGGCTGCAGGTGTGGACGCGGCACGGCGGGAGCGGATCGGTGCAGTCGAACGTCGTCAGGCACTCGACGCACGCGCCCGCCGCCGAGCAGAGGTTGGTCGTCGTCACGTGACATGGCATCCCCGCCGCGACCGTCTGGTCGACGCAGGCGTTCGCCTCGCAGGTCTGGTATGCGCACTCGCCGTTCGCGAGCGGGCACGCGGTGGTGGGGGTGCACGCGACGCACGCCCCCGCCCCGTCGCAGACCTGACCGGTGCCGCACGGCGTGTCGATCGGCTCGGGAGGGTGGCTCGGCACACCGGCCTCGCACGTCTCCGCCGTACACTCGATGCCGTCGTCCATCGGCACGTCCGTCGGGTCCTCGATCATCCCGAGCGCCCCGTCGACGCACGCGGGCTTCATGCAGTCGAGGGGCTCGTCCACGGTGCCCTCGGGGACTTCGTCACCGTCCTCGTAGACGCAGACGTTCTCGATGCACTTCACCGTCTGGCAGACGATCTCCTCGCACGGCGTGCTCGCCGAGCACTCGATGTCGCAGTTCCCATCCTCGCTGCAGATCCCGTGGCCTTCGCCGACCAGGCACGGCTCGCCCGGCGTCGGCGTGTGGGTCGCGCCTCCGACGGCGCAGGCGTCCGCCGTGCACGGATCTCCGTCGTCCACGTCGCTCGGATCGTCCTCGACCAAGAGCACGCCTGCCTCGCAGCGCGCCGTCTTGCAATCTCCCGCTTCGTTCGTCAGGGCGAGACCGTCCGGGACGGCGGCGGCGTGACAGAAGCCCGATAGGCACGTGGCCTCGGTGCAGACGTTGTCGTCGTCCGGGCAGTCGCTCGGCTCCTTGCAGGCTTGAGGGAGCGTCCCCTCCCCGGCCCCGTCGACAAAGCAGGACGCGAGGCAGATCCCGAGCCCCGCGAGGGCGACGCCTCGCCGCAGGAGCTTCACGGTGGGGGACGAACCGAGCACGGGCGCTCCAGCCTAGAACAAACCGCGGCTGCGGAGATCAGGTGTTGCCGAGATCAGGTGTTGGCGAGGCCCGCCTGCACGACCTGCTTGTAGAGCTTCTCGTAGCGTCGCGCCGGACGATCCCAGCCCACGTCGACCCGCATCACCCGGCGGCGCAGCGTCGAGAAGCGCGGGTGTCGATAGGCGGCGAGCGCGCGCCCGACCCCGCTCACGATCGCGTCCGCGCTCGGCGGATCGAGCAGGAAGCCGGTGCCCGTCTCGAGGGCGGCGTCGAGATCCACGATCGAGTCGGAGTAGCCGAACCGCCCCGTCGCGAGCGGGATCGCCCCGAAGCGCTGAGCCCGCGCGTGCAAGGTGCCGCCCGGCTCGTACCTCGAGGGGATGAGGACGAAATCCGCGGCCGCGAGCCAGCGCTGCACCTCCGCGTCCGAGGGATCGACGACGAGCTTCGCCCGCTCGGGGGCCCGCTCGATCGCGCCCTTCATCGCCTCCTCCGACCCGCGCGCCCGCGAGCGCGAAGCGCACAAGAGAGAGAGATCCTGCTTCAACAGCCGGGGCCCGGCGGCCGCGAGCGCGTCGCCGCCGAGCTCCTCGGTGAGGGGGCCGAGCGCGACGAAGAGCGGCCGATCGGGGCTAATCTCGAGCCCGAGCTCCGCGAGGAGCGTCGTCTTGCAGCGGGCCTTGTTCGAAGGATCGTCGGCGTCGAAGCGCGCCGTGAGCGACGGCGAAGTGGCCGGGTTCTCCACTGCGTAGTCCACGCCGGGCACGATGCCCACGACGGGCTCACGCAGCGCGCGCACCACCCCGTCGAGCCGCTCTCCCGCCTCCGGCGTCGCGATCTCCTTCGCGTAGGCGGGCGAGACCGTCGTCACCGCGTCCGCGCCGAGCAGGCCCGCCTTCAGCAGGTTCACACCCCCGTAGAACTCGAGCTTGGCGGGGGTGAAGTGATCGTCGCCGAGGCCGAACGCGGCGAGCACCGCGCGCCCCTCCGCTCCGCCGGCCGAGCCCTGCCCGAACGCGCCCTGCTTTCGCACGTCGTAGACGGAGAGGACGCTCTCGGTGACCTCGAGCTCGGGCTGGGTCTTCATCAAGTAAGGGACCATCGCCGCCGGCCAGTCGTGGGCGTGGATGATGTCGAAGGCCTGCTCGGACGCCACCCGCTGCTTCGCGAGCTCGATCACGGCGCGGCACAACACCGCCGATCGAAGCGCGGCCAGCGCCGGCGGCACGTCGTAGAGCCCCACGCCCGAAGGATCCGTCACGCTCCCGAAGAGCCCGCCCTCCAGCCAGCGCGGCTCGATCTTCGAGAAAATCCCGCCCGCGGCCGGCTTCGGCATCACCGCGTCGAAGAGGACGAGATCCACCCCGGAGGCGAGCCGCCCGTCGAACACGATGACCTCGCGCGGCACCCCCTCCCCGGTCGACCCGAGCGAGAGCGGCGTCAGCCGGCGCGCCGCGAGCACACCCGCGCGATCGAGGACGGGGTAGCGAGGCATCGCGATGGTCACGCGGTGCCCGAGGCTCTTGAGTGACTTGGAGAGCGCGAAGACGGCGTCCGCGAGGCTGGTCGCCTTCACGACGGGGGCGAGCTCCGTCACGACGAAGAGGATGTCCATGCGCAGGCGGCTCTACCATAGTTCCCGCGGGGCCCGGTCGATATAGTCGCCCCCGAATGACCCGGCTGCGCGCCTACGAGCTGTCCGAGCCGCCCCGTCGGCCCGAGGGCGTCGACGAGCGCGCGGTCATGACGGTGCTGCGGGTCCCCCCCGAGAGCGCCGGCATGCGCCTCGACCGGTTCGTGCAGTCCCAGCTCAAGCGAACGAGCCGCACCCGCGCCCAGGTCATCATCCGCCGCGGCGCCTACTCGCCCGACGCGCGCCTCCTCTCCCCGAGCGACCGCGTCTACGCCGAGCAGCAGGTCGTCCTCTGGCGCGCCCCCTGGGACGAAGAGGTCGTGTCGACGCCCCTCACCGTCCTCTTCGAGGACGAAGCGCTCGTCGCCATCGACAAGCCCGCGGGCGTCCCCGTCCACCCCACCGCCCGCTACTACCGCTCGACGGTGGTGAAGATGCTCGAGGCGGCGCGCCCCGGCTCACGCCACTTCCTCGCTCACCGCCTCGACCGCGACACGAGCGGCGTCCTGCTCCTCTCGAAGACCTCGGAAGCGGATCGCCACGTGAAGCGCCAGTTCGCCGGCCTCGACCCCGAGACCGGCCGCGAGTCGCCCCGCCGCCTCGTCGAGAAGACCTACTTCGCCATCGTCCGCGGCCACCCCGCCCAGGATCGCTACCTCGTCGACCTCCCGCTCGAAGAGGACGACAGGAGCAAGCTCCGCGTGAAGATGCGCGTCGCCAAAGAGGGCACCGGCCTCGCCTCCCGCACCCGCTGCGAGGTCGTCGAGCGCCGCGTCCGCGAGCGCACCGGCGAGCCCTATGCCCTCGTCGCCTGCGAGCTCGAGACGGGTCGCCAGCATCAAATCCGCGTCCACCTCTCCGCCACCGGCACCCCCATCGTCGGCGACAAGCTCTACGGCCCCGACGAGGCCCTCCACGCCCGAAGCTCCGACGGCCTCCTCACCGAAGCCGATCTCGAGCTCCTCGAGCTCCCCCGCCACGCGCTGCACGCCCACGCCCTCGTCTTGGATCACCCCCTCGAGCGCGGCCGCCGCCTCTGTGTCACCGCCCCCCTCCCCGAAGACCTCCGCGCCTTCTGGGACGCCCTCCGTCCCGCGAGCTGAAGGCCGCGATGCCCACCCCCGGCTCGCTCCGCTCGCCGACCCCTCCCTTGCGTCGCGCTGCCGCGCGCCGCGGGAGGGGTACGCTTTCTTTTCGATAGCGCGGGAAGGGAAGCAACCCCGCCTGTCGAGCCAGGTCCGCGCGCGGTTTCCACCAACCCGCCGTTGCGCCGGCGAGGGCCCTCGCGCGCATCCTATCCCGGGGTTGGGTCCATCCCCTGCGCCGGGCAAGGCGCGCATCAAGAGAGGATGCGTCGCACCCCCGCCTCGACCTCGGGCGAGAGCGTCCGCGCGCCCACCGACGTCACGACCAGCTCCATCCCGTCCGGGAGCTTCACGACCGACATCCGGAACGCGGCCCGCGCGAGCGGCCCCGTCCAGCTGTTG
This sequence comes from Polyangiaceae bacterium, assembly GCA_044225865.1. Lineage (GTDB taxonomy): Bacteria > Myxococcota_A > Polyangia > Polyangiales > Polyangiaceae > Xiheicaenibacterium. Next base: position 23,750 of record JBGAID010000123.1, read on the forward strand.
TCCATGTAGCCCGAGAGGCGCATCGAGGCGATCGCCGCGACGTGCTCGTGGTTGAGCCGCCCCGCCCCCGCGACGAGGAGCCCATCCATCGAGCCGACGGTCACCGCCAAGGCGTCGTGACGTTCGAGCTCTGCCTCGAGCAGCATCTCGAGGGCGATCTGAGGAACCGAAGAGCGGCGCACGCGTCGGCAGGTCTGCATGAAAAGGACGTTAGTCCGCCCTCGATCCGCGCCGCCAATTTGTGGCGACGCCGCTCAGAGGCCGCGCGGGACCTTCTCGATGTCCACGCCTTCGAGCGCGTGCCGGATGAGCGCGCTGCGGCTCGCCTTGGTGAGGCCGCGCGCCTTCAGATCGTCCACCATCGCGTCGAGCTTCTTCAGATCGTCGGTGTACATCGAGATGCAGATGACCTTGTAGTGGGTCGGCTTCGGGCCGGCCGCGGCGCGGTCCTTCGCCGTCTTCGGGAGAGCCTTCGAATAGAAGCTCCCCGAGAGCACCCCCTCCACCTCGTCACGATCGAGCACCTCGAACCGCGTATCTCCGTCGCTTCCCATTACATCCTCCTGCTCGTCGTTCAAGAAAGGGAGAGGGCCGTCTCTTTGGCGCGCGCCGACGCGGGCGCCCCACCCGCCGCCGCCGCCGCGGTCGGCGCCCCTGCCCCGGCGCCCTCGGCGCGCGACGCCACGATGCGATCGACGACCGCCGCGTAGTCCTCGGCCGCGCTCGCCCCCGCCGCGTACTCGAAGATCGTCTGGCCTTGCGCGGGGGCCTCCTTCACCTTGATCGCGGCCCGCACCGGGCTGAGGCACCGGTTGTCGAAGTGGTCGCGCAGCGTCGCCACCGCCTCGTGGCAGATCTTCGCGCGCGCGTCGAAGAAGGTCGGCAGCACGCCCCAGATCTGCACCGGGTGGTGCAGGAGCGAGTTCACGTTCTTCACCGTCTTGATCACCTGCCGCACCCCCACCAAGGAGAGGTAGTCGCACGCGACCGGCACGAGCACGCTGTCGGCGAAGACGAGCGCGTTCTGGTTCATCAGGCTCAGGCTCGGCGAGCAGTCGAGGACGACGTAGTCGTAGCCCTCGGAGCCGGCCGCGAGCCTATCTCGCAGCACCCGGTCGCGGTTCTGCCGCCCCGCGAGGTAGAGCTCGGCCGCCGCCAGCGTCTCGTTGGAGGGCAACAGATCCAGGTTCTCGCGGACCGTCTTCACTGCGTCCTGCACGCGCAGACCCATCACGAGCACGTGGTAGAGCGATCGCTCGCTGGTCGCGCCGAGAGAGACGGCGACGTTGCCTTGGGCGTCCGTGTCCACCATCAGGACGCGCTTGCCCTTCATCGCGAGGCCGGCCGCGACGCTCACCGCCGTCGTCGTCTTGCCGGTGCCGCCCTTGTGGTTGAACACGGCGATGACGCGCGGAGTCCCCGAGGGCGCGGGCTTCGCGGCGGGCGCGGCCGCCGCCGGCTTCGGACCGCGCGGGACGATCGGGACGACCTCCGCCGCCCGCTTCGTCTCCGGAGCTTGCGCGGCGGCGGGGGCAGGAACGGCCGCGGGGGCGGCGTCCTTCGCGATCATGTCCCCGAGCCGCGCTCCCTGGGCTTCGCGGAGGATCTGCGAGCGGCACTCCATGGAGCACGCGTAGGCGCGCCGGCCCTTCACGTAGAAGAGCTGGGCCGCCATCGTGAGGCTGAAGCGCTTCGAGCACGCCTCACAGACGGCGCCCTCGCCGCCCTGGTGCTGGCTCTTCTCCAAGCACTTCTGGCTGCAATAGAACGCGAAGCCTCCGTCCCGCTCCTCCATTTGGTATCGGAACTGAACGTCGAACGCCGCGTCACACACGCTGCACGTCTCGCGAATCGCTGCCGGGGGGTCTTGCACCTGGTCCTGCCTCCGTGGTGAGCCCCTCTCATCACGGGCCACCGCGCCGGGCCAACAAATCGACGCGCCCCCCTCGCGACGCGAACCGCCCGCGCGGCCCTACGTGGACCCTCTTATCGTTTGAGTATCCAATATTTAGAGGCTCACCTTAAAGGCCTCTTCTAGCCTCGAAGAAGCTTCGACCTTCCCTTCGCGGCAGGACGGACTAACTCGGCGCCCATGGTCGCTCGCGCTCTCGTCTCCGTGTCCGACAAGGCTGGTCTCGTCCCCTTCGCCCGCGCCCTCGCCGATCGCGGGGTGGAGCTGCTCAGCACCGGTGGCACCCTGAAAGCCCTCAAGGAGGCCGGCATCCCCGTCGTCGCCGTGGACGAGTACACCGGCTCCCCCGAGGTCATGGCCGGCCGGGTGAAGACCCTCCACCCCCGCATCCACGGCGGCCTTCTCCAGCGCGGCGACATCGACAAGGCCGACCTCGACCGCCTCGGCGCCAAGCCGATCGATCTGGTCGTGGTGAACCTCTACCCCTTCGAGAAGGCCCTCGCCGACGCGGGCTCTTCCGTCGATCACCTCATCGAGAACATCGACATCGGCGGCCCCTCGATGCTCCGCAGCGCCGCCAAGAACCACGAGCGCGTCACCGTGGTCTGCGATCCGGCTGACTACGAGGTCGTCCTCGCCGAGCTCGCCGCCCACGGCGCGACGAAGCCCGAGACCCGCCGCCGCCTCGCCACCAAGGTCTTCGCCCGAACGTCCGCTTATGACGCGGCCATCGCCGGCTTCTTCAGCTCCATCCCCGAAGGGGCGACCGGCGAAGCGAAGCCCGCCCGCGACCCCTACCCCGAGCACCTCGTGCTCGGCTTCGAGCGCGTGTACGGCCTTCGCTACGGCGAGAACCCCCACCAGTCCGGCGCCTTCTACCGCGACCGTGCCGCGCGGCCCGGCACCCTCGCCCGCGCCGAGTCGCTCGGAGCCGGCGGCAAGGAGCTCTCCTTCAACAACCTCGTCGACGTCGACGCCGCCCTCGAGGCCGTCCGCGAGCACGACGCCCCCACCGCCGTCGTCGTCAAGCACACGAACCCCTGCGGCGTCGCCACCGCGAGCACCCTCGAAGGCGCCTACCGCACCGCCCGCGCCGCCGACGAGACGAGCGCGTTCGGAGGCATCGTCGCGTTGAATCGGACCGTCGACGTCGCCACCGCCAAGGCTCTCGTCGAGACCTTCCTCGAGTGCGTCGTCGCCCCCGCCTTCGACCCGGCCGCCCTCGACGTCCTCCACGGCAAGAAGAACCTCCGCCTCCTCGCCACCGGCCCCATGCTCCCCGCCGACGACGACGAGATCACCTACAAGCGCGTCGGCGGCGGCATGGTCGTCCAAGGCCGCGACAAGACCGGCCCGCGAGAAGTCGAAAGCGCCAAGGTCGTCACCAAGCGCCCCCCCACCCCCGAAGAGCTCGAGGCCCTCCGCTTCAACTGGCTCGTCTGCAAGCACGTCAAATCCAACGCCATCGTCCTCGGCCTCAAGGACCGCACCGTCGGCGTCGGCGCCGGCCAGATGAGCCGCGTCGAGTCCGTCCGCATCGCCTGCTCCAAGGCCGAGACCCGCACCCAAGGCGCCGTCCTCGCCTCCGACGCCTTCTTTCCCTTCCCCGACGGCGTCGAGGTAGCCCTCCGCCACGGCGTCACCGCCATCGTCCAGCCCGGCGGCAGCGTCAAAGACGCCGACGTCATCCAAGCCGTCGACGCCGCCGGCGCCGCCATGATCTTCACCGGAGCCCGCCACTTCAGACACTGAGCGGTCTCTATGATCCGCTCGGCGCTCGGCCCGAGAGGAAGATGCTCGCTCGCCTATAAGGCTCGCTGCGCCGGTCTCTGTTATCCGCTCGGCGCTCGGCCCGAGAGGAAGATGCTCGCTCGCCTATAAGGCTCGCTGCGCCGGACGTCGCATGAGGAACATGCGCCGACCGAGGTGGTGGCGGGGTTGAACGCGGTCGACCGGGAGGCCGTCGCAGCATGCGCTACTGAATCCGTAGCACGGTCTCCTGTGTCTCCCCCACGCACGCGCAGGGCTGCGCTTTGGCAGCCCGAGCATGCGCAGCGACGAAGCTTCCGCCGTCTTGCGAAGCAAGTCGGCGAGAAG
>JBGAID010000124.1:0-26975 GCA_044225865.1 Polyangiaceae bacterium
GGGCGGCGCCGGCTCGTGTGCCTGAGGCGCGCGGGCGGGTGCGCCCTCTACGACCTCGACGACGATCCTCGAGAGCGACGCGACATCGCCCCCGCGCACGCGGCAGAGGTGGTCGACCTGCGGGCGGAGCTCGCTTCGATCGAGGCGCGCCACGGTCGCGACGAGCGCGCGAGCAAGCCCGGCGTCGATCGCGCGCTCCCCGAGGCGCTCCGTCGGGCGCTGACCGGCGACGAGAGCGCCGCTCCCGAGGTCGCCAAGCTGCTCACGGAGACGGACGTGGAGATCCGACGAAGCGCCGCACGCGTCCTGTTCGAGCTCAAGAACGAGGCGTCCGCGCCGCTGATTCGGGCCGCGATCACCCGAGAGCAGGACGAGACGGTGAAGGCGTTCGAGGCCCTCGCCCTCGTGCGAATGGGGCAGGGGGCGCCCTATGTCTTCGAGCTGCTCACGGGGCGCGACAGGGCGCTGCGCCGGCTCGCCGCGCTCGCGCTCGCGGAGGCGGGCGACCGGCGAGGGGAGGCGGAGCTGCTGCAGTGGTGGCTCGCGGCCTTCCCGAGCGAAGGCAAGGCGGCTCCCGAGGACGTGCTCGAGGTCGAGCGCGCAAAGCAGGTGGCGGCCGCGCTCGCCGCCCTCAAGTCGAAGCTCGCGGTGGGGGCGCTCCTGCGGGGGCTCTCGGAACCACGCATCCGCCCCGAGGTCGCGAAGGCGCTCGCGGCGCTCGGCGAGGCCGGCGCGCGCCCCGCCCTCGCCGAGCGCCTCATGACCGAGCCCTACGTGACGACCCGCGTCGTGATCACGGAGGCGCTGTTGAAGCTCGGCGCAGGCCCGGACCTTCGCGACCCGCTCGTCTCCATGCTCGGCCTGCCCGATCCGCTGCCGAACGGCGTGCTCTACGCGAAGCGGGCCAAGATGCTCAAGCACGTCGGCGGCCCCGCGCGGGAGGCGGAGCTCGGTCGCCTGCGCCGGTTCGCGACGAGCGGAGTCCTCGTCGACTTCGTGGTGCCGGAGCTCACGAAAGGCGCGCTCGGCCCCCCTCCGGGCTCCCCGCGCGTGCGGGTCATCTGCCGCGCGACGGCCCCGGCTGGTGGAGAGATCCGGATCGGCCCGAGGGGTGATCTGCCCACGAGCTCGGAGAAGAAATCCGTGATCCCGGAGAACCGCCCCGCGCTCGACCCTTCGCGCACGGTGACGCTGCGAATCCCGCGAGGGGAGGGGGCGGCGGAGATCTTCGCAGAGCTGCCCGCCAAGGTGAAGGCGTCGCCGGGCAAGCAGGCGAGCTTGGTATTTTTTGCCACCCAGGGGGTCGAGGTCGAAGCGTGCGTGCTCGTCCCCCTCCGGCAGGATCTCCACCCCCCGCCTTGAGCAAGGGGCACGACCTCCAACGCGAGAGAAGGTTTTTGCCCTTTTTGGGATCGAAACTTGGGGAACACGGAACTAGAGTCCGCCCGTGGCGCGCGAACCGAAGGAACGAGACGAGCGAGACGAGGATGACGAAGACGAGGCCCCCTCGTCCGAGAAGCCGGCCCCGAAGGCCGCCTCCTCCAGCAGCAAGTCGTCCAGCAGCACGAAGAACGAGGTCCGCGCGAAGCCGGCGACCAAACCGGCTTCGAAGCCTGCGAAGGACGAGAGCGACGACGAGGACGAGAGCGACGACGAGGACGAGAGCGACGACGACGTCGAGCGTGACGAGTCCACCGTCGGCGTCGCGAAGGCGCTCGGCGTCGACGGGGACGAAGAAGAGGAAGAGGGGGGAGGGGGAGAGGGCGAGGGCGAAGAAGAGAAGCCCGCGGCTCAGAACCGCGCCGCCCGCCGCCGCGACGAGGCGCTCAAGCGCCGCGCGAGCCGCGAAGCGAAGGCCTCCTCCACGTCGGCCAAGCGCCGCTCCACCGACGAGGATGTCGAAGAGGAGGTCGCGGTCGCCAAGGCGAAGGACCCGCTCCCCAAAGATCGAAACGCGCGGGCCAAGGAGCTCCTCCGTCGGCGCCAAGAGTCGATCGAGAAGGCGAAGAGCAGCTCGATCGGCCTGACCGCCGGCGAGGTCGTCCAGGATCAGCTCGCCCGAGCCACGAGCCGCGCGACTGGCTTCCTGAAGAAGTACTACAAGCACGTCGCGGTCGGCACGGTGCTCGTGTTGGGCGGCGTCGCTGGCACCCTCTGGTACCTGGATCGCATGGAGCAGCAGCGCGGCAAGGCATCGGACGCGCTCATCGCCGGCGTCCAGGCGGACCGCTCGGAGATCTCGGCGGGGGAGGACAACCCGAACGATCTGCTCGCGAAGCACCTCGCGAAGACGGACCCGCGCGAGAAGTACGCCTCCACTCAGGCGCGCGCGGACGCGATGCTCGTCGCCTACGAGAAGACGATCGCCGAGAACCCCGGAACGGGAGCGGCCCTCCTCGCAAAACTCGGCAAGGCAGGCGCGTTCTTGGACAAGGGCGACGGGGACGCCGCGCTCTCCCTCTACAACGATGTGCTCCTCAGCGATCTCGCCAAAGCCGATGCGGACGTTCGCGCGCGCGCGAACGAGGGCAAGGGCTTCGCCTACGAGCTGAAGAAAGACTACGAGGCTGCCCTCGCTGCCTTCCGGGACTTCGAGTCCGTGGACAAGGCCTACGAGGACATGGCGAAGTACCACCAGGGTCGCATCCTCTTCAAGAAGGGCGACAAGGTGAAGGCGAAGGAGGTGCTCCTCGCCCTGTACAAGAAGCTCGAGCTGCCGAGCGTCGACGGCTCGCAGCCGAAGTCGCTGAAGGCCTCGGTCGAGCAATACCTCCGCATGGCCGACCCGACCGCCCTCCCCAAGAAGCAGCGCACGTCGAAGCAGGAGGAGCTCCTCCAGCAGCTCCAGGAGCAGATGCGGCAGATGCAGCAACAACAGGGCGGGGACGGGGACGAGCCTCCGCCCGACGTCCCCGATCTGCCCCCGCCTCCCGCGCCCGCCGGAGACGACGATGGCACGCATTGATCGGAGGGCGTTCATGGGCAGCGCGCTCGCGCTCGGCGCGGGCGCGGCCCTCTCCGGGTGCGACTCGCTGGGCGGGCTCGCCTCTCCGGAGCTGCCCATCTGGGTGAATCGACCGGGGGGCGCGCTCTCGGTCGCGTTCCGGCGGCAGCTCACCAACAAAGCCAAGATCAAGGATCTCGCCTACGAGCGCGGCAAGCCCGCGATCGATTGGGAGCACCTGCGCGTGTTCGTACCTTCGCAGGACGGAGGTCTGTACTGCGTCGACGCCCGCAACGGTGACGTCCTCTACCGGTTCGCCACCCTCGGCCCCGTCCAGAGCGAACCCGTCTACGACGCTTCGGAGGACGCCCTCTACTTCGGCTCGACCGACGGCGCGCTCTACAAGATTCGAGGCGCCGACGGAAAGCTCCTCTACCGCTTCTCGACCGCCGCCGAGGTCAGCCGCCGACCCGTGCTCGACGACAAGATCGTCTTCCTCGTGAACGCGAACGACACCCTCGTCGCGATCGACAGGGCGACCGGCAAGCTCAAATACTACCAGCATCGAACCCCCGCCTTCGGCATCGAGATCGGAGGCTACGCCGGGTGCTCGGTGGGCAACGGCAAGGTCTTCACCGCGTTCTCGGACGGAACGGTGATGGCATACGCGACCAGCGACGGCGCGGAGCAGTGGCCCAACGTCGACCTCACCCTCGACGCGCAGACGGCATCCGGAGAGCCTCCGCAGTACCTCGACGCGGACGCGACCCCCGTCCTCACGAAGATCAACGGCGCGGATGGGGTGATCGTCGCCCACTACGACGGAGGCATCTACGGGCTCGAGGCGGACAGCGGCCGCATCCTGTGGCGCAACGACAAGGTCGTGGGCGCGACGAACCTCCTCTTGTGGGAGCAGCCGGCGCACCCCTCGCGAGCTCAGATCAACGGTCTGCCGGGGCCCGATGCGCCGGCGCGCCGGCTCCTGATCGCCGCGTCCGGACGCACGGGACTGTGGGGCATCGATCCGGAGACGGGCGCTCGCGTGTGGCAGAAGAAGCTGCCCGAGGGGGGTATCAGCGCTCCCATCGAGGTTTCGGGGGCGCTCATGGTCGCGACCACGCGCTACGGCATCTTCCTCGTCGAGCCGACGCGGGGAGGGGTGATCGACGGGATCGAGCCCGGCAACGAGATCGCGCAGACCCCGGCCGCCTATGGCCAGCACGCGTTCGTGATGACGAACGCGGGAGAGCTGCTCGGATTGGTGGTCACGCCGCCGCCTTCGGTGGTGAAGCCGCCCGCGTCCGAGAAGAAGAAGAAGGTCTGAGCGGCGAGGTCGAAGCGGACGAGGCCGAGCGACTCCACGCGCTCGGCACGGCGCGCGCCCGGGGAGGCGACCTCGCGGGCGCGCGGGAGGCATTCGAGTCCGCGCTCGCGCTCGATCCGAAGCGGCCGAAGACGCTGAACAACCTCGCGAACGTCCTCCGTCGAGCGGGCGACGCGCCCGCGGCCATGGACAAATACCGCGAGGCCTACGCGCTGGGCGCGCGCTCGGCGGCGCTCCTCGTGAACGCGGCCGTGACCGCGCTCGAGCTCGATCGGAGGCAGGAGGCGCTGGACCTCGCCGCGGAGGCCGTGCAGCTCCACCCCGATCACGTCCCCGCGCGCCTCGTTCGGGCGCGCGCGATGGCCGCCGGGTCCTCGGGCGGGCTCGATCCCGCCGTGGCCGAGCTGGCGACGTTCGTGAGGGAGATCCCATCGCGCGAGGTGTTCAACGAGCTCGGGCTCCTCCTCGATCGCCGCGGAGATGTGGAGGCGGCTCGGGAGGCGTTCGCGCGCGCGGCCGCCCTCGATCCCAACGACGCGGCCGTCGCCGCCAACCACGGCGACGCGGCCCGCCGTGCGCGGAGGTTCGACGAGGCGCGAGAGGCACTCGAGCGATCGCGGTCGCTCGAGCCCGAGCGGAGCGAGACCCTGGAGGCGCTCGCCGCCCTCGAGCTCGAAGTGGGGCAGCCGCGGATCGCGTTCGAGCTCGCGAAGAGGGCGGCTCGGTCTGCATCCAGCGAGTCGGCGCGCGACGCGGCCGGCTCGATGGCGCTCTTCGCGCTCTCGCACGCACAGGACGCAACGCCCCGCGAGCTCTTCGAGGAGCACGTCGCGTGGGGCGCGGCCATGGAGGCGGGCGCGTCCCGATGGGCGGAGGAGGTCGGCGGGCGAGCGGCGGCGCGGGCGGCTCGCCCCGCGAGGCTCGTCTATCTGTCGCCGGACTTTCGCGACCACGTGGTCGTCCGCTTCCTCTCGCCGGTGCTCCGACATCACGACCCGGCCCGGGTCGAGGTCGTGCTGGTCTCGACGACGAAGGCGGCCGACGAGGTCACCCGAGCGCTCCGAGAGGCCCATCGGCTCGTCGATCTCTCGACCGCCGGCTCCCGAATGGAGATGCGCCGTCGGCTGCATGAGCTCGCGCCGGACATCATCGTCGAGCTCGCCGGTCACTCGAGCGACCCCGTGCTGGGGCTCCTCACGCCCCGAGTCGCCCCGGTTCAAGCGAGCTACCTCGGCTACCCAGGCACGACCGGCCTGTCGACCATCGACTATCGGATCACGGACCGCATCTGCGATCCGCCAGGGTGCGAGGCCGACTTCACCGAGGAGCTCCTCTGGTTGCCTCGACCGGCTTGGGTGTACCGCGTCGCCGACCCGGGACTGGCCGCCGTCCATGAGACGCCCGGGCGCGACCGTCCCGTCGTCTTCGGCTCCTTCAACCGCGCATCCAAGCTCACGCCGGAGACGCTCGGGTCGTTCGCGGAGATCCTCGAGGCGACGCCGGGCTCCCGGCTCGTGCTCCGACCGCGGGCAGTGGACAGCTCGCTCCGGGCGCGGGTCGCCGCGACGTTCGCGCGCATCGGTGAGGACCGCGTCGAGCTGCGAGCCGAGGCTGCGAGCGAAGCGGACGCCCGTCGCGCATATGACGACGTCGACATCGCGCTCGACGCGTTCCCGTACCACGGCACCACGACGACCTGCGACGCGCTGGTCATGGGGGTGCCGGTCGTCACGCGCCTGGGGTCGACACCACCGGCGCGGGTCGGCGCGAGCCTGCTCGCCGCGGTCGGCCTGTCGGACCGCGTGGCGAGCTCGCGGGCGGAGCTCGTCGGCATCGCGAACCGACGAGCGGGCGACCGTGCTCGACTGGTTCGGCTCCGCGCCGAGCTGCCGAAGCGCGTCGCCGAAGGGCCGCTCGGGGATGCCCGGTCGCTCGCCGACGCCATCGAAACCGCGCTGCTGGACGCGCTGGACCGGCGCGCGAAAAGCCCTTGAAAGTGGCTTCGACGACCCCGTCCGCGTTTCGCATAAGAAAGATTATGTAAACTTCCCAAGAGCCCAGGAGCCGAAGGGGTCCGCACGTCGCGCGGACCTCCTGCGACAAGGCGCCGCGCGTTCCTATTCGGGGTCGGGCTCGGGCTCCGGCTCTTCCGACTCGTCGGGCTCGTCCGACTCGGGGGCGCCCGGGATGCTCGCCCAGAGGACGACCTCACCTGGTCTCAGGAACGGTCTGCCGCCGTCGGTCTTGTCGGCGAGCCACTCCCGGACTTTCTCCGGAGCGTCGGGGCCGACCTCTCGAAAGCCAAACGACGCATAGAACTTCTGGGCGAACTCGGCCTTCTTCCAGGAGCGCAGGACCATCTCGTGGAAGCCGCTTTCGCGGGACTCTTCGAAGGCGCGCTCGAGGAGCTTTCGGCCAATGCCGAAGCGCTGGTACTCGGGGGCGACCTCGATCTCCTCGAGGTAAATGACCCCGGGCGCCTCGTCGCGCCAAGCGATGAATCCGGCCGCGACGTAGTCCGCTTCCGCGACGCGCACGGCGTGGAACTTGGGCATCACGTAGAACTCTTCCGTCGTGCGCGTCGGCACCTCGGCCGCGTCGAAGCCGAGCGCCCAGTACATCTCGGCGCACGCGTGATCGAGCCTCTTCAGCGCCGGTACGTGGGCCTCTTGGAGCTTCTCGAGGCGCACGCGCTTCGGCGGCACCCTGTCTTCGTCGTCGTGGCTCATCGCTACTTCCTCGTCTTGTGCTGGGATCGTCCTTCGATCGACGCGAGCGCCTTGGCCGAGAGCTCTGCCAAGGCGGCGCTCGCGGCCGGCTCCGTCGCGACCATCAGGACGGCGATTCGCCCCGCCGGGGCCGGCTCGCCCGCGGCCAGGAGGATCGCGTCGATGCGACCCTGCACGAGCTCCGTCGCGACCGCGACGCGGTATGCGTTGAGCCCCAGCCCGAGCGCGGCGTCGCTGATCGAGGCCCGTGAGGACGCGAGCGCAGGCGAGCGCGAAGAGCGCGGTCCGAGGGCGGAAGACGCGTGCTTCACGAACGAGCCCGTCGTCTCGCGTCGGTCGATCGCCGGCGCAGGAGGCTCGACGGTGGCAGCGACGGCTTCCTTCGGACCCTCGGTCGCGGCGACGATCGGGGGGGCGCCGGGATCGGTCGGCTCCGCGCCGGCCCGATGGGCCGCTTCGTCCTCCACGCGAGCACCGCCTTCCCCCTCGGCGGGAACGACCTCGACGAACGCCTCCTGTCCGGAGAGGACGCTGGTGCTCTCCTCGAGATCGATCGGGGCCACGCGCACGGACGAAAGGTCGCGCTCGATCGTGATCTCGTCGTCGAAGCGCGCGCCCGCTCCGTTCGTGCCTTCTTCCCGCGGCAAGGTCGTCGGCGCGGGAGTGGCCGTCGGCGGCGACGACGTGGCATACGCAGCAGGCCCGCCGCGACGACCGCTGAGGGTGCCGCGGCGTCGCGAGGCTCGAGCGGATGGGCGATCCGCGGCCGCGGGGGTGCGCGGGGTCGCCGGCTGCTGTTGTTGGGGGGCCGGGTCTGGAGAAGCCGCCGCGGCGTGGGTCGATGCGGCCGCCGCCGCGGGAGGCACCGGCGTCGATGTCGCGGGGGCCGGTGCGGGGGCCGCGGCTCTGCTCGCGGCGCCGTCACGCGCGGCGATCGCCTCGGGCTTGATCGGCAGCGTCGCCGCGCGAGCGCGTTCCGCCGTCGGCGCGACCTGGACGATCGCGCTCGCTCTCTCGATCGCCGCCCTCATCCCCTCACCCGTCGGCGGCGAGAGCCCCGCCGCGCCGAGGTTGCTGGCGAGCGTCTTTTGAGCCCTGAAATCGCCGCCGCCGCGAGGCTGCGGAGAGACGGCGGTGACGGCCGCGACGCTCTGGGGAGGCGCGCTCGCTCGCGGTGAGGCCCCAGACGCGGCGCCGTACGTCGCGCGTCCGCTCGCGTGGGGACCGGGCACGGTCGGCGCCATGGGCTCGACCGCCTCCGCAGGGGTGCGCGGTCCGTGCGAATCGGAGATCGACACCGCGTGGGTCACCACCGGCCCGCCTCGACCGCGCGGAGGCGGAGGCGGGGTCGAGCGTCCCGCCGCGGAGGTGGGCGGCGGCGACGCGTGAGCCTCCGCGTGAGCTCGAAACGCGGGAGGCGCAGGGGTGGAAGGCCCCTGCCCCGTCGGCGTCGGTCCGCGATACGTCATCGGAGGAGACGGGGTCACCGCCGGGGGATGCGGCGTCATCACCGGCGGTGGCGGAGGGGTGGGCGCGGCGGTGCCCTTCAAGCGAACGCTGAGCTCGGCGGCGGCCTTGGCGAGCTGGAGGGAGCGATCGTCCCGGTTCGCGTCAGAGGCGTTCTCCACCGCGCGACGGAGCCACTTCAGCGCCTCGAGGGCCTCGCCGCGCGCGTAGAGCGCGGTGGCGGTCGAGAGCGCCCAGTGCACGTCTTCGTCGTCGTCGGCGCGCGGCTCGGGGATGGACTGCGCGTCGCTCATGGCCTCGGAACAACGATGGTCGACCAACATGGGGGCAGACCGCAACCCCAGTGTTGGTGGCGACCGCGTCCGTCGCCGACTATTCGGCGAAGGCGTCCGCCTCGGGGAGGCACACCCCCAAGGCGCACAGCGCGAGATCGAGATCGGCCTGAGAGCAGCTGGTTTGGGCCGCGCAATAGTCGTCGAAGGCGCAGAGCTTGTGGCAGCTCTCGCCCTTGCCGATCGCGCCCGTGCGGGTGATGCAGGCCCACGCGCTCGTGACCCACACCGCCTGGTCGACCTCCGTGTCGAAGAGGCAGGTCTCCTGTCGGTCGTCCTGATCGTAGGCGTAGACCGCGCACGCGTCGCCCCCCGCGCGGACGAGGACGTTCTGATCCCGCATCTGATTGAGGAGGTAGGTGAAGTCGCAGGCTTCGGGCCTCGCCGACTCGCGGCTGACCCGGTTCTTCAGCCACGGATCGTCGAGCGCCTCGTTCCGTACGGCGCGGAGCATCGCGATCATCGCCGCGTTCTCCTCTTCGCCGTCGTAGAGCGCCTTCATGATCCGCTTGTGCTTGGCCTTGTCCTCGCCCGGATCCTTGTTCACGTTCCCGTACCCGATTCGCAGGAACGACTTCGGCGTGTCGATGCGGCACTCTTCTGCGTGCTCCCACATCGTGTCGCTCACGATGTCGGGCTGCATCGAGAAGGGCCGACGGCAGACCCCGACCATGCCCGCCGGCACCGCCCCGTACGTCCTCACATCGGGCTGTCCGGGGCCCTCTTCGTGGAACTGCGTCGACCCGCAACCGCTCGCTCCGAAGGCCGCCGCCAGCACGAACGAGCCCATGGCGAGGGCTCCGAGCGCGACGAGCGTCCTCGGTTGAATCCGAATGGTTCTTCCGCCCAAGTCTGAGAGCGCCACGGAGGCAGACTACCATCCCCCGTCAGCGGCTCGAAGTTTGTTGGGTCGCCCCCCCGTGGCCCGCGTCCCCACCGGAGCGACGCGGGCGCCCTCCCCGCTCAGATGCCGAGCATCGTCTGCTCGGCGAGATCGTCGACGACGGCCCGCAGGCTGCCCGTCTCCTTGAAGACCCGCAGCTGCCGATCCGCGCTCGCCCCTTCCCGGCAGATCGTCCGAACGCGATCGAGATCGTCCTGGGTGTGGAAGATGTCGGCCGCCTCCAGCACGAAGTCCAGCAGCTCCTCGATGAGGACGCGAATGGGGACCTGCTCCCGCTTTCCGAAATCGATGAGCTGGCCGTCGAGGCCGTAGCGGACGGCGCGCCACTTGTTCTCTTCGATCAGCATGTGGCTGTACTCGCGCCAGCCCTGGTTGCGCCGATAGAGCAGATAGAGCTTGCCCATGAGGGCTTGGATGAGGGCGGCGATCCCGAGCGTGTCGTCGATGCGCGTCGTCATGTCGCAGATGCGGACCTCGACCGTGTCGAAGAACGGGTGGCACCGGACGTCCCACCAGATCCGCTTGGCGTTGTCGATGCACCCCGTCTTGATGAGGAGCTCCACGAACGACTCGAAGCTCTTGAAGCTCTCGAACTTGCCGGGGATGCCGGTGCGGGGAAACCGCTTGAAGATCTCGCTCCGAATGCTCTTCAGGCCGGTGGCGCGACCAATCCAGAAGGGGCTGGAGGTGGAGAGCGCGAGAATGTGAGGGAGGAAGTAGCGACATTGATTGGCGAGCGCCATCGCCACTTCCTTGTCTTTGATGCCGACGTGGACGTGGAGCCCGAAGATCAGGTTGCCGCGGGCGACGTCTTGGAGATCCTCCACCACCTGGTGGTAGCGCTCGCGGTCGGTGATCTCTTGCTGCTTCCAGTCGGAGAAGGGGTGCGTGCCGGCGGCGACGATCCTCATCCCGCCCTTCTTGGCGAGATCTCCCAGCTGACCGCGCAGCTCCGTGATCTCGTCGCGGGCCTGGCGGATATCACGACAGATGCCCGTCCCCGTCTCCACCACCGACTGGTGCATCTCGGGCCGGACGCGCTCCCGGAGCACGCTCCCCTCCGGCGTCTCGTCGAGGAGCTTGCTTACATACGAGTGAAGCTCCCTCGTCTCGTGGTGGACGATCTGGAACTCCTCTTCGATCCCGAGCGTAAATTGCCCGTCCAACAACCCGGCGACGTCCGTCATGGTGCTGCCTCCCTCTCAGGTGCCCTGTTTCGTCAGCGGGTCCGGCCGAGGTCCCCCGAGCTCGGCCCAGCGATAGTGCTGGATCATCGACTGAGATTTGTCCTTCGCCAGCCGGACCGCCATATCGACCATCCAATCCACCACGATGTGGAAATACTTCTCCTGGATGCTCCAGATATCCATGTCCGGAGCAGGGTTGGTGAAATCGATGGCGTACGGAATGCCGTCCTTGATCGCGAACTCGACAGAGTTCATGTCGTAGCCGAGGAGCTGGTTCGTCGTGACCGAGTCCTTGATGATCCGCTCCATGAGCGACTTGTCGATCCAGTCGTCGGTCTCGTTCACCACATAGGCTCGTCGCGACGGGCTGTATTGAATCGGGAGGATGCGGTCCTTCCCGATGCAGATGCACCGGACGTACTCGTCGAAGTCGATGAACTGCTGCAAGGTCATGACGTTCGTGCCCGATGAGTCGTAGGCCCGGAGGAGCTCGCTCGGGCTCTTCACCACCGTGACGTCGCGCCAGCCGCCGCCGTCCGCGGGCTTCAGGATGGCGGGGAAGCCGATGTACTCGACGATCGCCTCCCAGCTCAGGGGGTACTCGAGGTTGCGAAGGCTGCGGCGCTTGTCGATGGCAGGGATGTAGTCCTTCTGGGGGAGCATCACCGTGCGGGGGATGGCGATGCCGGCGCGGGCGAGGAGGGAGTAGCCGAAGAACTTGTCGTCCGCGCTCCACCAGAACGGGTCGTTCACGACGTAGGTGCCGGCGAGCGCGGCACACTTCAGGTGGAAGCGGTAGTGCTTCACCTCCTGGCTGATGCGATCGATGAGGACCCGGTACGGGGACGTGAACGACTCGGCGGTGCCGCCGATCTTCGCGAACTCCGCCTCGATCCCGGGGATCTTGTTACAGCGCTCGATGAAAGCCTTCGGGAAGGAATCCTCCCAACCACACAGAAGCCCGATCCGGTCCGCCATATCTCGCCGCTCCTACTCCAAACGTTACGCCGGGGAAAGCTTCGGGCCGGCCGAAGCCCCGTTTCCAGACCCGAGCCCCTCCCGCGATGGAGCTCGAAGAGCGCAGTCGCCCGGGAGGGGTCGGCGAGCGCGCCGCGCGCCGGGGGTGCGGATCACGGCTCGACGATGACGACGCTCCGCGGCGCGAGCTCGACGCTCGGACCGACGACGGCGTCGTCCGTGAGGAGGTCCGTCCCCGCGGCGGGGAGGCCCTCGACCGCTTGGGGTGCGTCGCCTCGGTTCAAGGCGACGTAGAGGGTCTCGTCCCCGTCCGTCATTCGGTAGGCGTAGACGTCGTCCGAGACGAAGACGGTGGAGCGGGCGCCGCGGTAGAGGGCGGGGTGGGCCTTGCGGATCTTCCCGAGGGCCTGCACGCGCTGGAGGAGCCACGCCTGGTTCTCGTCGAGGTCCTCGAGCTGCATCATCCGTCGGTTGTCCGGGTCCCCCGCCCCCGGCATGCCAATCTCGTCCCCGTAGTAGACGAGGGGGATCCCGCGGGTCGTGAAGAGGAACGCGAAGCCGAGCCCGACCCGCTCGAACGGGGCGCGGCTCGCGGGGGCGGCCGGCGGGGAGGCCCAGTTGGCGTTGCCGCCGTTGTCCCAGGCCCCCCACGGTTCATCGAGCGCGGTCTGGATGACCCGCGCGATGTCGTGGTTGCCGATGAACGTGCTCATGATCCCCGGGTAATAACCGTCGTTGGTGGCGAGGAACCCGTCGAGATCGAACATGGTGCCGCCCCGGCGGAGGATGTGCTCCACGATCGCGCCTCGGAGCGGGAAGTCGAACTGACCGTCGAGCAGGGTGGGCCCGACATATTGGCGAATGACGTCTCGGTTCCCGGTGTCGAACGTCTCCCCAACCATGTAGAAGCGCCCTCTGGTCTGGTCGATCTCGGCGTCGACGCGCTCGCGCAGGTCCTCGATCCACGTCGTCTCGATGTGCTTCACCGCGTCGAGCCGGTAGCCGTCGGCGCCCGTCTTTTGAATCCACCAGATCGCGTTGTCGACGCTCGCGGCGCGGGCCTCGACGTTCTGATAGTTCCAGTCTGGTAGATAGTCGCGGAACCAGCAGCGCCTCCCCTCGTAGCCGTCCCAACCGCAGCCGTCGCCGCACACGCAATAGCGACCCTCGTAGTCCAGGGGCCAGAACCAGTCCGGGTGCTCCGTGTAGAGCGGATTGTCGATGTGGACATGGTTCATCGCATAGTCGAACAACACCTTGATGCCGCGGGCGTGGGCGGCGTCGACGACCTGCTTCAACAAATCCATGTCCCCGAAATGCTCCTCGACCTTCTTCCAGTCGGCGGGCCAATAGCCGTGATAGGCGCTGTATGGGTGCCCGTCGGCGCCCGCCCCGGCGACGCTCGGATTATCCATCGGCACGGTGAGCCAGAGGGCGTTGACCCCGAGGTCGTCGAAGTAGCCGCTCTCGATCACCTCGAGCAGACCGGCGTAGTCGCCTCCTTGATAGTTGGCGGGCGTCTCCACCCCGTCGACGAGGACGTCGTTCGTCGTGTCGCCGTTTTCGAACCGGTCGACGAATACGAAGTAGAGGACGGCGCTGCGCCAGTCGAACTCGCCAGGGGCGGGATCCCCGGCCCCGCTCCCGCCGTCCCCGAGGATGCACGGCGTCCCCTCGCATGAGACGTGCTCGACGGACTGGAGGCCTCCGAGCCCGTCATCCTCCTGATCCGGGTTCGCGGGATCGGGGACCCAGGTCTCGCCGTCGATCCGGAATTTGTAGCGGATCGTCTGTCCGTCATTGGCCGGGATCGAGGTGCGCCATTCACCGGCGTCGATCTGCATCGGGATGCCTTCGTCCCAGCCGGTCGGGGAGAAGTCGCCGAAGAGCTCGACTTGGGTCTCGGCCCCGAGGGGATAGTGGAACGTCGCCCGGCACGGGGGCGGCTCCTCGCAGCGCCCGCCAGCGCCGGTCGCGCCGCCCCCGCCATCGCTGGACGCTCCCGCGCTGCAGGCGAGCGCGGCGAGCATCGGCAGGGCCCAACGCCCGCCCCTCATTGACATTCACACGTCGTCATCGACGACCCACCGGCCATCCCGATCGTCTGGCCACACCCGGACCAGGTGCATGAGGGCCCGTTCTGAGTGCAGGCTTGGGAGCACGTCGCGAAGTCACAGACGGCCACCGGGATCGGACCGCAGCTGCCCGTGCCGCCTCCCTGGCCGGTGGCCCCGAACCCGCCATTCCCGAAGCCGCCCGTCCCGTTCCCACCGGTCCCGGCCGACGCCCCGAAGCCGCCGTTCCCGCCATTCCCGAAGCCGCCGGTGCCGCCGTTCCCACCCGGGCCGAAGCCTGCGGTGCCGCCGGTGCCGCCGGTGCCGCCGGTGCCGCCGGTGCCGCCGGTGCCGCCGGTCCCGCCCGTCCCGCCGCCGGAGCCGCCTCCGCCTTCGCCCGTCATCTCCCCGCACTCGCACGCGGTGGATGGCGGGGCCGCGCATCCCTTGAACGGCTTTCCCTGATCGAGGCAGCTCTTCTCACATGCCGTCGGATCGCACGCGCAGGCGCAGCCGCCGTCGACGCAGGCTTGCCGCTGGCCGCTCTCGCAGTTGCCGCAAGCGGCGACGCACGCCTCCTCCGAACAGTCGCCCTCGATCTCGCACACGCACTGGTCGTCGTTGCACACGCCATGGCAAGTCGCCGGGCTGCAGGCGAGGCAGCTGCAGATGCCCTGCGCGGTGCATTCGCCGGAGCCGCTCTGGCAGGTGTTGTCGCAGTCGTCGGCGCACTTCACCGGCTCTTCGCAGCTGCCCGTCTCGTCGCACGCGACGTTCGGGTTCACGCAGTTGCCTTCGAAGCAGGTCAGATCGGCGCCGCACTCCTGGCCGATGCATCGGCGATCGAGGTTGATCGGAAGAGCCAGGCCGTTGTGGGCGACGAACGCGAGCCTCCGCCGAGCGACGATGCAGGGCTGCCCCTCGATGGACCGCCGGGTCGGGTCCGGATCGTTGACGATGGCGAGGCAGCTGCCCGCGGAGAACGACTCCGCGTCGTCGGTGTCGTCGCGCTGGACGCCGGCGACCACGAGCACCTCGAGGGAGGGATCGTCGGTGCCGTCGGGGAGGAAGACGAGGGTGCCGACGACGGCGGGATCACCGTCGGTGCACTGGTCCGTCGAGGCGTTCGGGACGAGATCGCCTCCGCCGAGGGTGACCTTCTTGCCGCTCAAGACCATCACGTCGTTGAGCCGCGGGCGGAGGTCATCGGCCGGACAGCCCGCGTCGGTCGTGATGGTCAGCGTGACCTGGGTGGGCTCGCGGCAAGCGAGGAACCCGATGAGCGCGGAGCCAAGCGCGACGGCGGCGGTATGTCTCACTCCGAACGCCATCTCGAGAGCCTATCAGAGCTGGAAAGCCGGCGCGGAAATCGGCGCCGCGGTCAATGGCACATGCAGCTCACGGAGGTGTTTCCGCCCGTCACGTCGGCGCACGCACCGCCGCTACAGCCGGCCATCTGCGCGCTGCAGGCGGTGTCGCACATCGAGCAGTCGGGGGCGGTCGCGGGCGGGCACATCATGCCTCCCGTCCCGGTGCCGCTGATCATGTAGCAGCTGCAAGTCCCGAACGGCTCGGTGCTGCAAGACCCAGCGAACATGGGCCCGACCATCGTCTGGCAGTAGCTGTTGCAGCTGGTTTGATGGCACGTGCACGAGCACGTCGTCGGCGTCGTGCACTCGTTGAACACGCCTTCGCCGCACGGGCCGATGCAGTCGACGGGGTCGCACATGCCACCGCTCGAGGTGCTCGAGGTGGTGGTGGTCGTCGTGGTCGAGCTGGAGGTGGTGCCGCTGCCCCCCTGCCCTGCGCCGCCGCCGCCGCCGTGGCCGGCCCCGCCGTGGCCGGCGCCACCCGGTCCCGCTCCGCCCGGTCCCGCTCCGCCCTGCCCCATCGGATCGTCACAGAGACACTCGATGGAGTCGACCGCGTCCGAGCAGTGGGGATTGATCTTGCCGATCTTCGCGCAGTGGGCGGCGCACTTGTCCTCGTCGCACGCGCAGCCGCATTGCTCGTCGACGCACGTCGAAGATTGCTCGGCGCCACACGCGCAGCCTCCGCTCGCGCAGCTCTCCGAAGAGCAGACGCCGCCCGCGGGCGCGCACAAGCACTGGTCGTCGACGCAGCTGCCTCGGCAGAGCGCGTCCTCGCACGGGTCGCACTGGCAGGTGCCGTCCACGCAGGTGCCGTTGTGGCTCGCGCAGCTGTCGTCACAGCTCACGTCGCATCCCTTCGGCTCCGTGCAGCCTCCTCCGTCCGTGCACGAGAGGTTGGGGTTCACGCAGTTGCCCTCGAAGCACGTGAGATCCGCGCCGCACTCCTGCCCGATGCACCGGCGGTCGAGGTTGATCGGCAGGGCGAGGGAGTTGTGCGAGACGAAGGTCAGCCGGCGCCGCGCGACGATGCACGGCAGGCCCTCGATGGAGCGCTTCGACGGGTCTGGGTCGTTGACGACGGCCAGGCACGAGCCGGCGGAGAGCGACTCCTTGTCGTCGGTGGCGTCGCGCTGCACCCCGGCGACGACGAGGACTTCGACGGAGGGGTCGTCCTTGCCGTCCGGTAAGAACACGAGGGTCCCGACGAGGTTCGGCTCCGCGAACGAGCACTGGGTGGTCTGCGCGTTCGCCACCAAGTCGCTGCCGCCGAGCTGAACGGCGCGGCCCGAGATGACGACGACGTCGTTGAGGCGGGGCCGAGCGTCGTCCTCGGGGCACCCGGCGTCGGTCGTGATCGTGAGGGTGATCTGGGTCGGCTCGCGACACGCGAAGAAGCCGATCCCCGCGCTCAGCGTTGCCGTCGCGAGCGCTCGGGGGAGGACCTTGCCCATCACCCGACACGATACCAGGCTCCTCGCGACGGAGGCGAGCGAGCGTGCCTCGCGCTGCCGGCCGGAAGTCCGCTTCCGGATCCGGCAGCACGCAGGAGCAGAGAAGCTCCGGGCCGGCAGTCTCAGAGCGTGAGGGGGTTGCCGCCGGGGTGAACCGGCTGTGCGCCCGGGGCTGGTCGGCTCGACGGTGCAGCCGATGGTGCTCGCGCGGGAGGCGATGCGGTCGCGGCGGACGCAGCAGGGGGGGGCGCGCTCGCCTCCGCGGTCGGCTTGGCTTGGGCAGTGGCCGCGGTCGAAGGCGCAGCGCTCGGAGCGATCGTGGCGCTCGCGGTCGCGGCGTCGGTCGCGAGCTGAGCCTCGACGCGGATGGCTGGGTTTTGGGTGGTGGCGGCCGTGGCCTCCGTCGTGGAATCGCCGCGATCGACGTGGGCGACCCCCGCCGATCTCCCGCTCTCGGCGGGCTTCTTGGCCTTGAGCAGCGCCACGACCGAGAGGGTGATCGCGAGGGATGCGATCGCGACCGCCACGACGAGGATGGCGCCGACCTTGGCCCCTCGCCTGCGCTCGGCGGTCGCGCTCTCCGTGGGCTCGGTGCGGGTGGTGAGCACCGGCACCGGCGCGGTGGCGGCGGGCGCGGCCGCCGCGGCGTACGCGAAGTCCGAGCGCGCGGGGGTGGAGCCGGTGCTCGGCGGCGCCAACGAGGCGCGGGTCTTGTCCATGAGCGCGTGGAGCGCCTCGCCGAGCTCGCGCGCGTGTTGGAATCGGCGCGAAGGATCTTTGTCCATCGCGCGCGCGATGATCGCGTCGAGCTCGGGCGGGATGTCCGGGCGCACGCCCGCGAGCGCCTTCGGCTTGTCCACCGTCACCGAGACGGCGACGGCGGTGGCGGTGTCCCCCAAGAACGGGGGCATCCCGGTGAGGAGCTCGTAGAGGATCACCCCGAAGGCCCACACGTCCGAGCGCGCGTCGGTGTGCTTGGCCGAGCGAAGCGCCTCCGGAGACATGTACAGAGGCGTGCCGAACGCCGACTGGGTCTGGGTGACCCGCTGCTCTCCCGCGCCGTCGTAGCGAGAGATCCCGAAGTCGAGGACCTTCACCATGCGGCGGCCGGCGATGCGAATCAGGAACAGGTTGGCCGGCTTCAAGTCGCGGTGGACGATGCCGAGATCGTGGGCCTCTGCGATCGCGTCGCACGCCTGCGCGACGTAGTCGATCGCCTCGAGCACCGGCAGCGGGCCGCGCCTCTCGAGCTCGTCCCCGAGGTCGTTGCCGTCGAGGAGCTCCATCACCATGAAGGGCTGACCGCCCTCCGCCTCGCCCACGTCGAGGATGCGCGCCGCGTGCGGGCCGCGGAGCACGGCGGCGGCGCGGGCCTCCCGCGCGAAGCGAGCCACCGCCTCTTGGTCCTTCATCACCTCGTCGCGAAGGACCTTGATCGCGACGGCGGTGCCGAGGGCCTCGTGCTTCGCCTCGTAGACGAGGCCCATCCCCCCCTCGCCGAGGATGCGCGTCACCCGATACTTGTTGGCGATCGTCGCGCCGGGCTCGATCAGCACGGTCTCATCGTACGAGATCGAGGTCAAAAGCGCACGGTGAGCACCGGGACCGGCCCGAAGGTGAAGCCCGAGCGAGCCTCGCCGGGCGTCCGATGGAGCCCGCGAACGGGGGCGAACGCGGTCCCGCCCGAGCAACCCTCGCCGCTGGCTTGCACCACCACCTGGCACGGCGGGATGGTGCCCTCGGCGGGCGCGCCCTCCGTGAAGTACGCACCGACCACCCCACCCGCGACGCTCTCCCCCGGCTCGATGATGACAGGTCTTCGCTGCCCGACCGCGACCTCGACGTCGACGACGTTGGTTCGGTACCCGGCGGCGGTGAGGGTGACGGTGTGGCGCCCCGCGGGCACGCGGATCTCGGTCGGGACCTGCCGCGGCGGGAGGCGGTCCACGGTGACGGTGGCGCCCTTCACGGGAGAGTCGATCGCGAGGACGCCGGTCTTGTCCTTGGAGACGAGGTTGAAGCTGACGCGCGCCTTGGCCTTGCCAGGAAGATCCAGCTCCTGCACGTCAGGCTCGGCGCCTTCCAGCGTCGCTTCCAAACGAACGCGCTTGCCGGCGTTCACGCGGATCTCGGGGAGCGGCGCCTTGCCCAGCACGACGTCGCCCATCCGAACCTGCGCCCCCGCGGGAGCGTCGACGGTGAGGAGGCACGTGTGAGCCTCCACGTCGTCGATCAGCTTCTGGAGGTTGGGCACCTTCGCGTGGAGATCGGGCGGGGCCTTCGCGTCGAAGCTCCGCAGCATCTCGAGCGCTTCGGGGTACCGCCCCAACGCCTCGAGGGCCCGACCTTGGTTGTAGAGAAGGGCCGGGTTCGCCCCGAGCTTGTACGCCTCGCGGTACTTCGCGAGCGCCTCTTCGTAGCGGATGTCCCCCATGAGGGCGTCGCCCTCCTTCTTCAAGGCCTCCGCTGCTTGAGCATTCGAGGAGGGCTGCGCGTGGAGGACCGCCGAGGAGCCAAAGAGGGAAAGAGCGAGGAGGGACGCACCCAGCAAGCGCCGCACGAAACGCATCATCGGGGAGACCTCTCGCTCCGCGCAATGCCCTGGTGCCCCGGTTTCGCCGGGAGATCGCGACGAACATCATCGAGATCACAAAGACTCTTGACGTGAAAAGCTGCGCGAGTATCCTGCCGCAGCTCTTCGCGAGGGCGGGTAGCTCAGCGGTAGAGCGGCGGCTTTACACGCCGTTGGTCGCAGGTTCGATCCCTGTCCCGCCCACCCGAGTGGCATCACTCGGTGGCTCGGCAGACTCGGAGCTGCGAGCGTGGAAGAAGTCGCAAGCAGTAACCCGAGTACGTCGAATTTGGCGCTATTTGGGGTGGTAGTTAAGTCGGTTATAACGCCGGCCTGTCACGCCGGAGGCCGCGGGTTCGAGTCCCGTCCACCCCGCCGAAAGGCGCGCAGACTTCCAAGCCTGCGCGCCTTTCGCTTTTTGTGGTCTGTGTGATCCGCTCGGCGCTCGGCCCGAGAGGAAGATGCTCGCTCGCTCTATTATCCGCTCGGCGCTCGGCCCGAGAGTTCCAGATGCTCGCTCGCCTACAAGGCTCGCTGCGCCGGTCGTCGCATGAGGAACATGCGCCGACCGAGGTCGTTGCGAGGCTGGGCGGTGGCGCGGTGAGAGGTTGTTGCGAGCTTGGAACGGGCTCGACCCGGGAGGTCGTGGGCAGCAGACGCTACGGAATCCGTAGCGCGTTCCCTTGTCTCCCCCACGCACGCGCAGGGCTGCGCTTTGGCAGCCCGAGCATGCGTTTGGGGGAGACCGGCGGCGCGTTAGCGCCGACGAGGGGGTGCACTCGCTCGGCGCTCGGCCCAAGAGTTCCAGATGCTCGCGCTCGCCTATAAGGCTCTGCGCCGGTCGGCGCATGAGGAACATGCGCCGACCGAGGTGGTGGCGGGGTTGAACGCGGTCGACCGGAAGGCCATCGCAGCATGCGCTACTGAATCCGTAGCACGGTCTCCTGTGTCTCCCCCACGCACGCGCAGGGCTGTGTTTCCCGCTCGGCGCTCGGCCCGAGAGAAGATGCTCGCTCGCTAAAGGCTCGCTGCGCCGGTCGTCGACGGAGGAGCCGCCGCCGACCGGAGGTCGTTGCGAGGCTGGGCGGGGGCGAGCTGAGAGGTCGTTTGCGAGGCTGGGCGGTGGCGCGGTGAGAGGTTGTTGCGAGCTTGGAACGGGCTCGACCCGGGAGGTCGTGGCAGCAGACGCTACGGAATCCGTAGCGCGTTCCTTGTCTCCCCACGCACGCGCAGGGCTGTGTTTCCCGCTCGGCGCTCGGCCCGAGAGGAAGATGCTCGCTCGCCCATCAGGCTCGCTGCGCTCTGTTCTCCGCTCGGCGCTCGGCCCGAGAGGAACAGATGCTCGCTCGCCTATAGGCTCGCTGCGCCGGTCGTCGACGGAGGAACCGTCGCCGACCGAGGTCGTTGCGAGGTTGGGCGGGGGCGAGCTTGGAGGTCGTTGCGAGGTTGGGCGGGGGGGAGCCGCGCAGGTGCGCGTGAGCGCCGAGCGCCGACGCGGTCGCAGGGCCGCGCTTGCTTGGGAGGGTTCGGCGAGCGGAGCGAGACGGGGCTGGGCGCCGGGTTGCGGTGGTCGTGACGTCACTCGTTGCGGTGATCTCGGGGCACGGCGTAACGGGAAGTTGGGGTCGAGGGGGAGCGTATCGGGGGGGCACAGGCGGGGCGTCGAGCAGGGGGCGTTTGGACTCGAGGCACGTCTTTCCACGCTCCGGGAGGAAGACCATGAACGCATCGAATCGCCGAACCCTCGTTGCCTCTCTCTCCGTGCTCGCGATGAGCGCGGTGTGCGCCACGACCGTCCTCGCGGGGCCGGTCACGGAGACGAAGCCGGAGTGCAGCAACGCGACCGCGCTCTTGCTGGCCGGCGACGGCAGCAACGCCGATTCGCAGCTCGGTCGGATCCGCTCCTTCCTCGAGTCCAAGAAGGTCTGGACGATCGGGAGCGCGAAGGCCGGTCAGTCGGGAGAGGTGGGCCTGGTCGAGTACCAGGTGACGTCGCCGAAGAAGGGCGGGCCGACGGCGGTCTACGGCGTCGAGTGCGGCTCGGGGGTGGACTGCAACACGATCGCCCACGGCTTCGCGGAGAAGAACCCGGACTCGACGCCGGTGGTGTTCTGCGGAGAGGCGACGATCCTCGGCAACAAGACGGCGCGCTGATCGACCCGTGCCGCGACGGAGGGCGAAGCGCGACGGGGATCCGATCGCGGGGGCTCGCGCTCATACGTCGGGGGACGTTCGCGACACGCTCGCTTGGCCCATGCTGGCGACGAGGGAGATCAGCTCGGCGGGGTCGACCGGCTTCGTCAGGTAGACCTGGAAACCTTCCTCGAGCGCCCGCCTGCCCTCGTCGGTGCGGGAGAAGCCGCTTACGGCGATGGCGGGCATTCGCGCCGACGAGCTCTGCTCCAGCTCGCGGACCTTGCGGATGAGGCTGAACCCGTCCTCGCCCGTCATCCCGATGTCGCTGACGAGGACATCGAAGCGGGCGCTCTGGAGGGCGGCGATCGCGGCCGGGACGGAGTCGACCGCGACCACCCGAGCTCCCCGCTTCTCGAGGAGCTCGCGGAAGAGCTCGAGGGCGTCGGGCTGATCGTCGACGAAGAGGATGCTCTTGCCGCGCACGTCGGCGCCGGGCATCGACTCGGCCTTTCGGTCGGAGGCGGCGCGGGGGGCGCTCTGATCGTGGAGCCAGATCGCCTCCGGCTCATCGCGGTGCCAGAGGCGGATGGGCAGGCGAAGCTCGAAGGTCGCTCCGAGCCCGGGCCCGGGGCTGGTCGCCATCACCGTGCCCTCGTGGAGCTCGACGAGGTGGCGCACGATCGCGAGGCCGAGGCCGAGGCCCTGGTAGGCGCGGGTCGTGGTGTGGTCGGCCTGGCGGAAGCGCTCGAAGACGTAGGGGAGGAACTCGGGGGCGATGCCGGCTCCGCTGTCGGTGACGCGCAGGCGGACCATCGACTCGACGCGATCGATGGTGACGTCGACGCGGCCTCCGCGGGGGGTGAACTTGACCGCGTTCGTGAGGAGGTTGGCCACCACCTGCTGGATGCGATCGGGATCGGCCCATATCTCCTCGCTGGGGCGCTCGGCCGACATGGAGAGGGCGATCCCCTTCGTCTCCGCGGAGGGGCGGACGGTGTCCATCGCCGCCTGGACGACCGACACGACGTCCATCTTGCGACGCTGCAGCCGCATGTTGCCGCGCACGATGCGCGAGACGTCGAGGAGATCGTCGATGAGCTCGCGCTGGGCGGCCGCGTTGCGCTCGATCGTCTCGAGCGCGCGCGAGACGCGGGGGCCCTCGAGCATGCCGGAGCGGAGCATCTGGGCCCAGCCCAGGATCGAGTGGAGGGGTGTCCTCAGCTCGTGGCTCACCGTGGCGAGGAACTCGTCCTTCATGCGGGTCGCCGCCTCCGCGCTCTTGCGCGCCGCCTGCTCCGCCTCGAGGAGGCGCTGGCGGGCCTCTTCGGCGTGCTTCTGCGCGTCGATGTCGGTGGCGGTCACGATGAAGCCTTCCACGCCGCCCTGAGGGCCGGGCTCGCTCACCCCGCGCACGAGGTGCCAGCGGAACGTCCCGTCCGTCCGCCTCAGCCGAACCTGCTGCTCGAACGGGGCGAAGGTCGCGAGCGAGGCGCGCCACGCTTCCCGCACGCGCTGCTCGTCCTCGGGGTGGAGGAAGCGCCCGTCGTCCACCGACGCGACCGCGTCCGGCCCCCCGCCCGTGTACTCCGTCCAGGCGCGGTTCGCGTAGTAGACGGTCCCGTCCGTGCGCGTCGCGAGCATGAGGAGGGGCATCGAGTCCGTCAGCCTGCGGAAGCGGGCCTCGTTCCTCCGCTCGAGCGCCTCGAGCTCCTGTTGGTGGAGGAGCTTCGCCTGGGCCTTGATCGTCTCCCCTTTCATGTAGAGGTCGACGAAGATCGAGACCTTCGCGCGGAGGATGTCCGGGTCGAAGGGCTTGAGGATGTAGTCGACGGCGCCGCGCGCGTAGCCCTTGAAGACATGGACCGCCTCCCGGCTGATGGCGGTCACGAAGATGATGGGGATGCTCGCGGTGCGCGGGTGCGCCTTGATCGCGGAGGCCGTCTCGAAGCCGTCCATGTGCGGCATCTGAACGTCCAAGAGGACGAGCGCGAAGTCGTGCATGAGGAGCTGTTTGAGCGCCTCCTCGCCGCTCAGCGCGCGCACCGTGTGGAGCCCGAGGGGCTCGAGCAGAGCCTCGAGCGCCAGCAGGTTCGCGGGCTTGTCGTCGACGAGGAGCACGCTCGGCACGATCGCGGTCGAGTGCGCCCGAGCCGCTCCGAGCGAGTCGGGATCAGTCATCTGTGCTCGGGTGGGTCCAGATCTCGATGAGCTCGAGGAGCCGATCGACGTCGATCGGCTTCGCGACGTAGTCGGAGGCGCCTGCGGTGAGGCACTTGTCGCGGTCCTCCTTCAGGGCCTTGGCGGTGACGGCGATGATGGGAAGAGACTTGTAGCGCTGATCGGCGCGGATGGTCTTCATCGTGTCGTAGCCGTCGAGCTCCGGCATCATCACGTCCATCAGGACGACGTCGATGTCGGGGTGGGTCGCGAGCGTCCCGATCGCGGCCTTGCCGTTCTCGGCGTAGAGGACGTTGAGCCCCCTGCCCTCGAGGATGCTGCTGATGGCGAAGATGTTCCGGACGTCGTCGTCCACGACGAGGACCGTCTTGCCCTTGAGGCCCGGCTCCCCCGCCGTCTTGTCTCGCAAGACGGGCTTGGCTCGCCCGGGCGTCGTCGCGTCGATGCGGTGGAGATACAGGCTCGTGTCCTGGATGAGCCGCTCGGTGGACTGGGCGCCGCTCTTCGGGATCACCGACTGGGCGTAGCGCTTCAGCTTCGACTGCTCGACGTCGGAGAGCTCGCGGCCAGTGTAGACGACGATGGGGAGCTCCACGAACCGCGGCTGGGTCTTCACGTCCTCGACGAGCTTCATGCCGTCCATGTCGGGCAGCACGAGGTCGACGACCATGCAGTCGAAGAGCTTCGTCTCCAGGGCTTTGAGCGCCTCCGCCCCGCTCGTCACGGCGGTGACGTCGACGTCGCCGCCCTCGGCGAGGATCTTCACGATGTGCTCGCGCTCGATCGGGTTGTCCTCGACGAGGAGGAGCACCCGGAGCGACCGGTCGATGAAGCGCCCCATGAGCGAGAACGCTCCCTCGAGCGCCTCCTTGCTCACCGGCTTCTCGAGGTAGGCGAGGGCCCCGAGCGAAGCCCCCCGCGAGGAGCGCTCGATGATCGAGATGATGTGGACGGGGATGTGGCGCGTGCGCGGGTTGCGCTTCAGCCGATCCAAGACGGACCAGCCGTCCATCATGGGAAGCTGGATGTCGAGGGTGATCGCGTCCGGCTGGAGCTCGTTCGCGAGGGCGAGGCCGGTGTCGCCGCGGTTCGCGACGACGGCCTTGAAGCCGCTCTCGCGCGCCATGTTGACCATGATGCGCGCGAACTTCACGTCGTCCTCGATGATGAGGACGACCCGATCCCCTTCGCGGATGTGCTCTCGATCGTCCTCGACCGGCCGCTGCACGAGATCCACGCCGGGGAGCGGGGCGATGCCGGTGTCGGGCACCTCGAGGAGGCTCTCCGCCTCCGGCTCTTCGGTGCCGGGCAGGCCGAAGCGCTCCGGGAGGACGAGGGTGAACTTGCTCCCCTTGCCGGGGGTGCTCTCGACGTGGATCTCGCCCCCGAGGAGGCGGGTGATCTCGCGGCTGATCGAGAGCCCGAGGCCCGTGCCGCCGTAGCGGCGGTTGGTCGTGCCGTCCGCCTGCTGGAACGCCTCGAAGATGATCTGGTGCTTGTCGGCCGGGATCCCGATGCCGCTGTCCTCGACGGTGAACGCGATGAGCCGGTCGTTGTCGCGGAGGCTCTCGCGGGCGAAGCGCGTCCCCCGCTGCGGCTTCCCGATGCGGAGGGTGACGTGGCCCTTCTCCGTGAACTTGAAGGCGTTCGACAGGAGGTTCTTGAGGACCTGCTGGAGGCGCTGGGGATCGGTGCGGATGGTGCCGGGGACGCCGGGCTCCTTCTCGATGCGGAGCTCGAGGCCCTTCTGATCGGCGACGGGGCGGAAGCTCCGCTCCACGAAGTCGCGCAGCTTGTCGATGGCGATGACGCGCGGCTCGACCTCCATCTTCCCCGCCTCGACCTTGGACAGATCGAGGATCTCGTTGATGAGGGAGAGGAGATCGCCCCCCGAGGTGTAGATCGTCTGGGCGAACTCGACCTGCTTGGGGGAGAGGTTCTTCTCGTTGTTCTCGGCGAGGAGCCTGGCGAGGATGAGGAGGCTGTTGAGGGGCGTCCGCAGCTCGTGGGACATGTTCGCGAGGAACTCGCTCTTGTACTTGGACGCGAGGGCGAGCTGCTCCGCCTTCTCCTCGAGGGAGACCCGGGCGAGCTCGACCTCTCGGTTCTTCTCCTCGACCTTGACGTTCTGGGCGGCGAGCTGGCGGGCCTTCTCCTCGAGCTCGAGGGCCTGCTTCTCGAGGGCGGAGTTCGTCCGCTTGAGCTCGTCTTGCTGGGCGGTGAGCTCCTTGGACTGGCTCTGCAGCTCTTGGGTGAGGCTCTGCGACTGGGCGAGCAGCTCCTCCGTCCTCATGTTGGCCATGATCATGTTGAGGACGACGCCGATGCTCTCCGTGAGCTGATCGAGGAAGAGCTGGTGGATCGGGCTGAAGAGGTGGAAGCTCGCGAGCTCGATCACCGCCTTGACCTGGCCCTCGAAGAGCACGGGCAGGACGATGATGTTGAGGGGCGGCGCCTCCCCGAGGCCGCTCGAGATCTGGATGTAGTTCGAGGGGACGTTGGTGAGGAGGATCGGCTTCTTCTCGTAGGCGCACTGCCCGACGAGGCCCTCGCGGAGCCGGAACGTGTTGGAGACGTTCTTTCGCTCCCGATAGGCGTAGCTCGAGGTGAGCTTGAGGACGGGCGCGCTGTTCTCGGAGTCCATCATGAAGAACGCGCCGTGGTGGGCGGACACGAGGGGGGTGAGCTGGCTCATGATGAGATCGCTCACCGTCTCCAGGTTCTTCTGCCCCTGCATCATGCTCGAGAACTTGGCGAGGTTCGTCTTCAGCCAGTCCTGCTCCGTGTTCTTCTGCGTCGTCTCCTTCAGGTTGACGATCATCTGGTTGATGTTGTCCTTCAGCATGGCGACTTCGCCCTCTGCTTGGACATCGATCGACCGGGTGAGATCGCCCTTGGTGACGGCGGTGGCGACGTCGGAGATGGCGCGGACCTGGGTGGTGAGGTTGCCGGCGAGCTGGTTCACGTTGTCGGTCAGCTGACGCCACGTGCCCATCGCGCCCGGGACCTTCGCCTGACCGCCGAGCTTCCCCTCGATCCCGACCTCGCGCGCGACCGTGCTCACCTGATCGGCGAAGGTGCCGAGGGTGTCGCACATGTTGTTGATCGTGTCGGCGAGGGCGGCGATCTCGCCCTTCGCTTCGACGCCGATCAGCTTCTGGGAGAGGTCGCCGTTGGCGACGGCGGTGACGACCTTCACGATCCCGCGCACCTGGGTCGTGAGGTTGCGGGCCATGAAGTTGACGTTGTCGGTGAGGTTCTTCCAGACCCCGCCCACGCCCTGGACCTCGGCCTGGCCGCCGAGCTTGCCCTCGGTGCCGACCTCCTTCGCGACGCGGGTCACCTC
>JBGAID010000125.1:0-25935 GCA_044225865.1 Polyangiaceae bacterium
GTCGCGCCGCCCCCGCCGCCCGCGCCGCCGCCCCCGTCGCTCGTCGGGGGAGGCTGGCCTTCGAGCCACGGCTGGCCGCCCGCGAGCGCGAACGCCTCGTGCACGAGGTCGACGAAGCCGGTCGTCTTCATGAAGGTGTGCTCGGTGCCGACGCACCCCGCGCCGGTGGACATGTCGCCGGTGTAGGGCCCGCGCGAGACCACGCCCACGACCGCCTTCGTGGCGGCGTCGAACGCGGGCCCGCCGCTGTCGCCGAAGCACACCGACTCGGTCGCGAGGAACTCCTTCTCCGAGAGCTGCCCCATCGGGTACATCTCGGCGGAGGGGCCGACGTCGACGATGCTCACCCCGTCGCGGCGCTGGCGCGACGAAGGGACGAAGCTCGTCTCGGTGGCGCCCCAGCCCACCGCGTAGATCGCCTCCCCCTTCGTCACGTCACCCTCGAGCCGAATGGGCGCGATCTTCACCCCCTCGATCGGCGCGTCGAGGACGATGAGGGCCACGTCCGCGTTGCACAGGACCTGCGCCGCCTCGTCGCGCACGTACGAGGCCGCGTGCCCCGGGAACGCCGCCGGATCCAGCGAGTCCGGGAGCTTCGGCCCCACGTAGACGGACGTGTTCGCGGGGACGAAGTCGTCCTTGATGATGCCGCCCGTGCCGCCCGTGCGCTTGCCGGTCATGTCGCACGTGAAGCCGCCCGAGGTCGTCGCGCTCACGCAGTGCCGCGCCGTCAGCACCACCCGGTCCGAGAGCATCGTCCCGCTGCAGTTCTGATAGAACTGCCCGCCCGGCGTGTCCTTCTCGGGAACGTGGGTGAGGATCAGCACCACCGCGTCGTCCTCCGCCGTCGAGTCCTCGCCCCCCACGATCGCCGCCGCCCCGCGCCCCGAGCGACCCCCGTCGCAAGACACCGCGGCGAGCCCCACGAGCGCCAAGACCCACCGCCGCCCGCCTGTCTTCATGCCGCGACCCTAGCCACGAAACCGCCCGAGCGTCCCCCGCCCGCCCCTCAAACAACCTCGACCCCGGTTCGCCCGGCGAGGTTCTTCCGCCGACCCGAGCGGCGTGGCAGAATTCTACCGATGGGGGCGCATGGGGGCGGAGCGCGGCGACGGGAGGCATTGCTTCGTTCGCTCGCTGCGCTGTGGGCTCCGCCGGCGGCGCTCGCGCTCGCGATCGGGGCCTGCAGGGGAGACGAGACGGAGCCAGAGCCCGCGCCCGAGCGCATCCCTACCTATGGCGAGAATGCGCTCGTCCAGGGATTCGGGGTGCCCATTTTCTCATTGGAGACGGTGACCGACCGAGAGACGGGCACGACGACCCTCTCCTGGGAAGCACCCGAAGAGACCGTAACCGTTCGTTGCGCGCTGTTCTGGCAACAGCCGACCTTTATCGCGGAAGAGGAGAGCTCACCGACGGGTCGCCTCCGCTCGATCGTCGACTTCGACTTTGTCACCCTCACCAGCATCGATTCCCATTCCATGAGCGGCGGTCTGGCGCTCGACTCGCTCACGCTGCACAGGCCGAAGAAACCTTGCGAAGCGGCGTGCTCTCTGCCCGAGTGCGCGCAGCGCGCCGGCGCTCAGCCGAAGCTCATGTTCGGGTGTTGGTCATTCTCCCGGGTGGACGTCAACGGCGCGACGCGGCTCGTCGAGCTCATGCCCTCCGAGGTCGGGGGGAGCATCTATCGGATCGGGTTCGTTCGGGATTGCGCGGAGCGCTCCGAGGCGATCGAGGGGCCGTTCTGCGAGATCGCGTCGGGGGGGCGCGGTGTCGCGCTCGGGCGCTGCACCGAAGCCCACCAGTGTGCGCCTCTGTGCAACTCCTGTGAGGACTGCGTCGCGCTCGAGCGCGCCCTCCCGCTGGGTGAGGCGCACTTCGAGGCGTGCGAGGACATCGAAGGGCCCATTCGAACGTGTCGAGCCGGCCCGGACGAGACCCAGTGCGTCGACGCGCCGTGAGGCGCTCAGAGCGGGAAGCTCCCTTCGACGCCGAAGGTCACCCCCCAGGAAGAGACCAGCGCCGTGCTGAAGCTGGCCGACCCTGCGGCCTCGCTGATGATGATCGACCTCACCGAATCGGGGTAGAGCGCGAGCGCGGCGAGATCGAAGGCGAGGTTGCGATGCACGGCGTATCGGACCCCCGCCTGGAGCTCGAATCCGATCGACGTCCCCGCGAGGGGCACGTCCTCTGCGAACGCCGGCCGGCTGATAAAGGGTCCGGAGGCGGCAAAGAGCGAGAACGGCTCGACGGGCGAGAACAAGACACGCGGCAGCAGCACATAGCGATTGAGGAGCAGCTTCGGCTCCGCCTCCTCCGTCTTGAAGCTCGGATAGTAGCCGTGGGACCAAGGCTCGTACGCGACCCCGACCGAGAAGGACAGCGGGAGATCGAATGCTCGGATCTCCAAGAACACCTCGACCGCTCCCCCGGCCTGCCCCGTGCTCGCGCCGGACGGGTACCACACGAAGGCGCCCGACGCGCGCGCCCCCAGCCACGCAGGACGGAACGAGATACTCGGGGGCCGGAGCTGGAAGTACCCCTTGTCGAGGTGAATCGTCTCCGGGGCGAAGGATTGAACGGGCCCGAAATATTGAACCGTCACCTCGTCGTTGCAGGTCGCGCCCGGCACCGTGATGCGAAGTGGGTGAGGGCCCGCGGAGATGTCGCTCGGCCAAGTCCCGTGGAGGTGGTTCCCTTGGGGCGTCAGGATGTCGTAGTGGGAAATCTTGCGTTCGAAGGACGGAGAGCCTCGCTCCCGCGCGGGGGCCTTGCCCCGCTTCTCGAATAGCTGATCAATCCATCGATCCGGAAAGTCCCACCCGACCTGGGGGAGCTCGCCGAGCCGCACCTGGAGGTTGCCGCTGTCGTGAACGACCGGCCAGCGTATCTCGAACTGTCGGGTGTCTCTGCTCGCGAACCCTTCGAACCCCTGCCCCGATCGCAGGAGCGACTCGGACCAGGAGTCATCCTGATCACCAATTGAAAAATACACTGTCGAGGGGAATGGCATGGTCGTCCTCCCCAATTGCGTGCAGGTATAAGAGCAAACCCCATTCGCGGCATCGGTGATGACCCCGTCGCCGCACCCTGCCCCGGGGATCCGCGCCGTAGGGCAAGGGACGGGTCGGTCGGAATTGCCAGCGGCGTCGCATCGCGGCATGTATAGACAGCTCCCCTTCCAGCTGAAGTGGACAGAGCGGAAGCCAAACGCGATGTTCGCGGGGACGTCGCCGGGCCACTCCGCGACGACCGCGTCCCTCTCGCCGCTGCGTCCGGTCAGGGTGCCCTCGAGGCGGTTCGTCCTCTGCTCGCTCTTGTCGGCCGCCTTCTTGTCGACGGTGCGCAGCAGGAGCTTGGCGACCTTCCCATGGCTACAGTTGAGGCACTGGGCAGGGGCGTCCGTGCCGAAGGAGAGATCCCCATCCGAGTCGGGCACGGAGGCGAAGACGACACGACACGTGGGTACCGCGCGGAGGATCGCGAAGGAGCCCGCGATGTTCGCGGTAGCGGCCTCGTAGTCGCCGGCGAGCACCCTCGCGACGCCCTCCGTGCTCTGGGTGTAGATGCGGACGGCCGCGCCGTTCAGCTCCACCTTCCGGATGGTCTCGACGTTTCGCAGGTCGATGAACGCGACGTGAGGCTCGACCTGGTCGGCGGGCAGCATCACCTGGCGGTTCAGCGTGCACCGCCAGGTGAGCTTCTCCTGCTGGGGCTCGTTCGAAAGGCTCGGCTCTGGAGCGCCCTCGCAGACGCTGGATCGCCACGCGTGACGCGGTATCGACTCGCCGCAATAGGTGACCAGATCGTTGGCCGCATCGAATGGGCTCTTGGCGATCGTTTCGCCCTTTTTCCCCGCGGCCGGACAAGGCCCGAGCTGGTTCCAGCACACGACGTTTGGCTCGTTCCCTTGATCCACGGCGAGCTGAATCACGATGTCGGCGCGCGCCGGACGCGCCCACGCGAGCAGCATGAACATCGAGAGGGCCATCGCCGCGCATCGCCGCGAAAGCCGGCTCGACGCTCCCCTCAGGGACGCCCACCGACACAATCCAGGCGTGAGGCGTACGTGCCCGTGGACTCGCGAATCGTGACGACCCGTTCTGCGCGAAAGAGCTGACATGGTCCCTCTTCGGTCTTTTCGGTGCCGCGGGCGCGGCTGGGCTCCTTGCAACTGCCGCAAGCGAGGCAGACGTCCGACAGGCTGTTTTCCCTGTTCACGAAGGCCTTGAGCGGCTCGCAGCGCGGGACGGTGGCGAACATCCACGCGACCCGGTTGCCGGTCTTTCTGACGATGGTCTGGGTGAACGCGCCGTCATCGAGCCGGACGGAGTTGAAGGTGCCGAGGTCGACCTGCTGAAGGATCGACCCTCCCTCGGGGAGCAGCCCGCGCGCGCTCAAGAGGGTGTCGTCGATCCAGAGGTCGATGGACGGGGGGAGGTCACAGCCGTCCTGCTCCAGCGCGCGCTCCTCGATCCAATGGAGGGTTCGCCGCGGGCCCGAGCCGGAGGCGCGCGTCGCGATGTGGTGACCTTTCAGGGAGTCACCGTCGCGCCAGAGAATGCTGCGGGTCGGCTCGGCGGCGCTCTCGAATCGCCAGAGCTTCGTCGCGGCCGCGGGCAAATCCGGGAGCGATTGGCTCTCAGGAACTGCGACGGATCGAAATGGAAGGAGGGTCACGGGCGCGACCTCCGTCCCCTTCTGCGACTCGAGCCGCAGCTGCAGAGGGTAGAGGGTGCACGACCGGTAATGTCGCAGCTTCTCCGGGACCTCCGTCGGGACCTTGACGCACGCCGGAGTGTCCGGCGCGGCGAAGCTCCTCCTGGTGAACAGTCGGAACGGGAGCGACGAGAAGGTGAGGCTCGTGACCGGAGCCAGCTCTATCGTGCAGTTGCTCCCCTGGTCCTTGTCCTGCGGATTGAGGAAGCGCGGCACGATCCGGATGAACGACGGCTCGGTCGGGTCGTACCGCGCGCGCCAAGAGCGCGCCTCCCAGGTCGTCTCCTCGTCGACGAGGGCGTCGGGGCCCGCGCGGAGGCTGACGTGGGTGAGCCTGAGGAGGATCGTGACAAGGGCCGCCCCCGCCAAGCCTGACGTCACGAGCCAGAGCCGATACGCCACCCACAGATCCTTGAACCAGCTGGTGAGCCCTGCCAGCGGCGGCAGCGCGACGACGACGACGACGAACGCTCCTATCGCCGGCCACGGGGTACCCGCCAGGCGGTCGATCTTCGAGATGAACAGAAACAGCAAACCCGCGAACAGCGCCAACGCCCCGAAGCCGACCATCGCGACGATCCGCTGGAGCAGCGGGACGATAAAGACTCGCTCGACGATCTCCGGTGAGCTCCCCTCCGCCGCATAGAACGTGCGCTCGTGGAGATGGGTGAAGAAGAGAGGCTTCTTCATCGTCCAAGTGCCGCTCTGGCGCGCTGGTTTTCGAGGTCTCCGGCGATAGAAGACCCGGTCGACCAGCTCGACCGTCCAGCCCGCGGGGAGGCTCCCCTCGAATGGGGGTGCGTCCCAGCCGAGGCAGACGTAGCTTCGCCCGCGCGAGGTTCGCTCGACGTTGTAGCCGAGCTGGCTGGCCTCCGGAGAGCCGAGCTCGGCGGACGATGCTTTGAGGGGATTGCGCCACCCCTCGAGCTCGGTCGCGAGCGCGGTCGTGTTCCCCGCGAACAGCTTGGCGTGATCGATGAGCAAATCGACTGCCTTGGCGTTCCCCTTGGCCGCGGCGACGATCTTGAGCAGGTGAGCGGTCGCGTTGTTCTGTACGTCGCCGAACGCGGCGGGGTTTACGGTCAGCAGGTTCCGGTGGCTCTCGTGGGTGTCCAGGCTCGGGACCTCGAGCAGCAGCTTGACGAAGCGCGCCAGCGTCGGACTGGGCTCGACCATGGGTCTCTCAGCGTTGGGGCGCTTCCGTCAGCGACGCGCGCAGCTCCGGCGTGAGCTTCTCCAAGATTGGCCCCATCAGGATGCCTTCGTTGTGCGTCGAATAGACCCGACCGTTGATCTGGACATTCACCGCGCGGCTCGCGTGGTGGAGAGCGACGACCTCCCAATGGTCGTTGCAAACGGGGGCCCCGGATGCGCCCGGCTCCGTGTCGCAGAGATAGTGAATGAGCGCGGGCGACGGGCTCGCCACGAAGTCGTTCTCGCGAATGGCAAAGCTGAGCGGTCCAGCCAGCGGGTGTTGAGCGATGTTCAGCCGATGCCCCTTCAGCGCCGGGGAGCGTTGGATCCTCAGCGGGGTGCGGCCGGAGGTCGGCTCGCGGAGCGCCAGAATCGCAAAATCCAGCTGCTCGTCCCCCGTCACCCAGCCGAGGCCGGTCGTCGCCTCCCCCACCCGGACGTCATCGAGGAAGTCGAAGCGCACGGATGCGGTCTGGGCGAGCTCGCGCATCGCTCCCTCCGCGAGCCCCGGCTGGAGACACGAGACGACGTGCCAATTCGTGATGATGTGGCGAGGCGTAAGGAGCCAAGCCGTCCCGGCGGAGGGTGGGCCAGACCGGGGGTGGACCAGGAGAAGGCCAACGGACCGCGCGATCTGGCAAGCCCTCTCCAAGAACGAGAACGGCAGTCGGTCATCGAGCCCCACCAGCGCCTCGAGCTCGACATTGGCGGGCAGGGCTGCGGCGAGGGGAGGGGAGCTCCGCTCCGAGTAGTGGGCCGCGACGTCCCTCTCGAGCTGCCGGACCTGCGCCCCGAGGGCCCCGGGCGGCACGAGCTCCGCGACGTGCTGCAGCAACACCAGGACGGGCCAGCGCCCGTCCTCGAGCGTCCCGATCTTGTCGAGATATTGAATGGTGTTGAGGATGTCTACCGGCGCAAACTCCGTCATACCGGGCAAGCCGAGGTTATCCAACGCGCCGTGGAGGTAAGCCCGGCGCATCGCCGCGACATCGACGTTCGGCAAGGATCGGATCGCAGCCACGACTCGGCTCCGCAGCTCGTCCGGAAGTCTGGCAATCGGCATCGGCCCCCCTGATCCGAGGATAGCGCGCCGTTCGGCTCCTTGTCATCGCCGCATCCCTCACCCGCAAGCCCCCGACCTCTATCGATTGTCCGACCCGCCGAGCTCGATCGTCGCGTTGCCTCGATTCGCTACGAAATGCATAGCGATCCGGGCGCGGCGGGCATCGTCCGCGCGGTGCTACGGCTGTGGAGGCGCCGCCTATTGCTACGAAATGCGTAGCGGCACCCGGCAAACGTCCTTGCGCTGCGCGCCTCGCGCCCGTGCCTTAGCATCACGGCCGGGGAGGACCTCGAGATGGAGATCGATCTGCACCGCTACCTTCGTCGCGCGCTCGTGTGCGCGGGCGCGCCTCTGTTGCCTCTTGGTTGTTCGGAGCGGCCGACGACGCAGACGACCGCGGAGGTCGTCGCGCCGCCGCCGAGCGTCGCGAGCAGCGCGGCGGTCGAAGGAGCGACGTGCACGGGAGGATGGGGCCGGGACAGCTCCGAAGGGGGGTGCAAGTCGGGGCCGTACACCGCGACGCACAGCAAGTTCATCGCGATCAAGGCGGACGACCGGAGGTCTTTGGAGCTCTATGCGTCGTGCTCGCGGCTGTTCGTCTGCCCGCGGGAGCTCTGCGAGCGCGTGCTGGACTACAAGCCGCGCTCCAGTGACCTATCGGACGAACACTTCGGGAGCGTCCTCTCGTGCGCGCCGGCGTGCGCGGAAGGGGCGCGCCCCGGGATCCACATCCTCTACACGGTGGCGGGCGACTGCATGGGCCGCCGCCCCGAGGGCTTCGCGCGGGAGGACGTCGTCGCGACCGACGACCTCTCCGCGTTCTTCGTGGCGGCGGCGGGCATGGAAGGGGCGGCCGTGTTCGCGTTCGAGCGGCTCGCGCGGGAGCTCCTCGTGCACGGCGCCCCCGACCACCTCGTCGCGGCCGCGCTCGCGAGCATGATGGATGAGGCGCGCCACCACGCCCTGATGCGCCGCCTCGCGCGGAGGGCCGGGGCCGACGCGGCGCTCCCTCGCGTCGAGCCGCTCCCGGCTCGCTCGCTCGTGGAGGTCGCGCTCGAGAACGCCGCCGAGGGGCTCGTCGGAGAGATGTTCGGGAGCGCCGTCGCCGGCTATCAAGCCGCCGCTTCGCCGAGCCGCGCCGTTCGAGGGGCGATGCGCACCATCGCGGTCGAGGAGGCAGGGCACGCCGCCCTCGCGCTCATGATCGACCGATGGGTCGGGCCGAAGCTGAGCCGCTCCGAGCGCGCCCGCGTCCGCGAGGCCGTCGCCGCCCGCGCCGATGCCCTGTCCGCCAGCGTCGAAGGGAGCCGCGTCTCCCCCGCGCTCGTCGCCGCCGGCGTGCCCACCGTCGACGCCCAGATGACCATCGTGCAATCGCTCACGCGCGAGGTCTGGACGCCGCCGTCGCTCGCCGCCGCCTGAGCGCCGTGCGGTCTCGCCCCCGCCGCACCCCTCCCGCGAGGAGCTCCGTCAGGAGCGACGAGCAAGGGAGGGGTCGCCGAGCGAAGCGAGGCGCGGGTGGGCATCGAGCCCGCTCGCCCTCACGCGACAGAGCTGCCCACCCCGGGCTCCGCGGCGCGATGGACACCTGGGGGGTGGCTGGCGACGAACCAGGGGGGTGTTGTCTCGGGGCGCTACGAAAAAGATAGCGACGCCGGCGAGCGGTCTTGAACGGCCGGCGCGCAGACTCGAGCGGTCGGCGCGCGGCTTGGGTCAGTGGTGGGCGCGGAGGCGGTCGATGCCGGGGTGGTCGGGGTCGCCGGGCTCGGGGCGGGGGTTCTCGGTGAGGCGGGATCCGTCGCGGCCGGTCATGCCCATGAGGAGGTCGCGGCCGTAGATGAACTGTTCGCGCGAGTCGTAGGGGACGGCGTGCTTGCCGGTGTCCATGCGGATGGCGTCGCAGGGGCACGCCTCGACGCAGAAGCCGCAGAAGACGCAGCGGAGCTCGTCGATGACGAACTTCTGGGGGAAGCGCTCGTAGCCGCGGCGAGGATCGCCCTCGGGGTACTCGCCGGCCTCGATGTAGATGCACTGGGCCGGGCAGGCGGTGGAGCAGCAGAGGCACGCGACGCAGCGCGGGGAGCCGTCGTCGCGGATGGTGAGGCGGTGGAGGCCGCGGAAGCGCTCGGCGTAGGGGCGCTTCTCTTCGGGATAGGAGATGGTGGTGATGCCCCAGGAGAGGCCTTCGAGGACCGGGTCCTTCTTCTGGCCGAGGACCATCTCCTTGGTGTTCTTGAAGAAGGCGCTCATCGTCTGGACGAGGCCCTTGGCGACGGCGGGGAGGTAGCTCTGGACCTCGAGGTCGCGGACGGGGCGCGCGATGACCTTCGTCGTCGGGGCGGCGCCGCGGGGCTTGGTCCAGGGCTTCTGGGCGGTGGCTTGGCTGGTGGTGCTCATGGGGAGGTCTCTCAGGCCTGCATGGGCGTGGGCTTCACGCCGCCCGCGGCCGCGGCGAAGCGGGCCGAGCTGGACTTGAGGAAGCGGCTGGTCTCGACCGGGCGCATGAGGAGCCACACGAGCCCGACCGGCATCACCATGACGAAGAGGACGATGGCGATGTGGGAGAGCTGGCCGAGGAGCTTGAGGGTGTTCTGGAGCTGGGGGCCGGCGGCGTCGACCGCGACCACGGCGACGGCGGTGACGGCGAGGTTGAGGATCGCGAGGGGCAGGAGCTTGGTCCAGCCGAACTTCATGAGCTGGTCGTAGCGGAAGCGCGGGAGGGTCCAGCGGAAGAAGATCACGATCCAGGAGAAGAAGATGGTCTTGCCGAAGAAGGCGAGGATCTGGAGGACCTCGACCGCGGCGTGGTTCATCGCGTACTTGAAGAGCGTCGTGGCGCCGACCGTCACCTCGATGCCGTCGCTGTGGAGGAACGGCAGGGAGTAGCCGCCGAGGAACAAGGTCACGATGAGCGCGCTCGAGGTCGCGATCTCGATGTACTCGCCGGCCATGAACATGCCGAACTTGAAGCCGGAGTACTCGAGGAAGTAGCCGGCGACGATCTCGCTCTCGCCTTCGGGCTGGTCGAACGGGACGCGCTTCGTCTCCGCCATGGTGGCGGCGAGGAACATGAAGAAGGCAGCCGGCTGGACGAAGATCCCCCAGGCGTTGTCGTTCTGCCACTCGACCATGGGGCCGAAGCGGAGGGACGAGTAGATGAGGAGGACGCCCATGAGCGACAGGCCCATCGCGACCTCGTAGCTCACCATCTGGCTCGCGGCGCGGAGGCCACCGAGCAGGGAGAACTTGTTGTCGCTGGCCCAGCCCGCGATGGCGGCGCCGATGACGCCGGTCGACGAGATCGCGAAGATGTAGAGGATGCCGACGTTGAGATCGACGATCTGCAGCTTCACGGCGTGGCCTTCGCACACGCCGTCGCGCGCCATCTTCGGCGCGAGGTGGAGCAGGTCGCTGAAGTTGAACTGCCCGTTCTTGTCGAGGTCCTGGAAGCAGAGCTGATCGCCGAACGGGGTCACCGCCATCACGACGAGGGCGGGGAACATCGCGATCATCGGGCCGAGGGCGTGGAGGAGGCGGTCCGCGTTCTTCGGGATGAAGTCCTCCTTGAACATCATCTTGAGGGCGTCGGCGATGCCGTGGAGGGTGCCGGCGAGGCGGATGCCGATGGTGCCCTTCGGCACGCGCAGGGCCGCGTACACGCCGCACGCGCCGACGAAGCCGCCGAGGACGGCGCTCGCGATCTTGGCGAGCAAGAAGGCGGTCGAGGGGGCGAGGGCGCGGTTCGCGCCCTGGCGGTAGAGGGCGAGGGTGATCATGGCGGCGAGGACGTGCCCGGCCATGCCGCCGAAGAAGTACATGCGCGGCTGGATGGTGCCGACGAGGCGGTCGAGCTCGCTCGTCGCGCCGGCGCGGTTCACCCGCCAGGAGAGGAGGACGAGGTTGAACCACGCGGCGAGGACGAGCAGCTGGAGGCTCGTCCCGAAGTGGCCGACCGCGTTCGCGGCGGTGGAGGCGTTGCCGAGGCCGACGGCGGCGATGGCGCCGAGCAAGAGGCCGGGGGCGACGAGGATGCCCTGGATGACCACGCTCGGGACGTTCACGACGGCGCGGTTCGGGCCGACGCGGTGCTGGATCATCGCGCTCTGCCTTCGATCCACCCAGACGGCGATGGCCGAGAAGTTCAGGCAGAAGCCGATGATGACGATGATCTTGATGAGGGTGAGGACCGTCTCGACCATCACGGCTGGGCCTCCGTTCCTTTCGCGCTCTCGGGAGAAGAGGGGAGCGCCGCGTCACCGCCGGCCATCGCCTTGCGGAGCTCGCTCAGCTTGCGCCACGAGGTGGCGAACCCGAGCGCCCGCCCGAGCTTGCCCACGAGCTGCCACCCCGGCAGCGCGCTGCCTCGCGCCGCGAGCGCGCGCTCGCTCGTCTGGACGCGTCCCTTCTTGTTCACGTACGTGGCGTCGACCTCGGCCCAGGAGCACGCGGGGAGCGCGACCTTGGCGAGCTTCGACAGCGGGCCCTCGTGGGCCGCGATCACGACGACCTTCTTGCCCTTCAGCGCCGCCCCGAGCTCCTTCGGGTCGACCTCGACGTGGGAGCCGAGGGCGATGACGCTGTCGAACTGATCCGCCATCTTGAGCAGATCGCCGAGCGGGCGCGGGGGAGTGCCTTCGCACAGCTTCAGGACGCCGGCCGTGTTCGGGTTGCGGTCCTCGCTGAGGAGGACGTCGTCTCCCTCGCCGAGGGGCTTGCCGGTCACGAAGAACCGATCCGTCCCGAGGTACGTGCGGGCGAGGGTGAAGAGGGCCCAGTTGTCCTCGAGGCTGTGCTGCGCGGAGAGGACGATGGCGACGCGCTCCGGCTTGGCGCCGACGTTGCCGAGCAGGTCCTTCGCCGCGCTCACCGCCTCTTCGACGGTGGAGGGGCCGGTGCCGACGGAGGCCTCGAGGAGCCGGTTCTCCACCGCGTCGCGGTAGCTCAGCATCCCGATGTCGCACATCCAGTAGGCGTTCACGTCCTTGTTCTCGCGCGGGCGGTGGCGGTGGGGCGTGTTCGAGCGCGGATCGAAATCGAAGTAGGCGTTGCAGCCCGTCGCGCAGTTCTGGCAGATCGTCCGGGCGCTGCGGAGGAACCACACCCGGGCCTTGAAGCGGAAGTCCTTCGAGGTCAGCGCGCCGACGGGGCACACGTGCTCCGTCATGAGGGTGTAGTTGTTGTCGAGCTGGCGGCCGGGGGAGACGATGATCTCCTTGAGGTTGCCGCGCTCGCGCTCGTCGAGGACGGGATCCTTGGCGACCTCGGCGCAGAAGCGCACGCAGCGCGTACACACGATGCAGCGCTCGGCGTCGTAGACGATCGTCGGCCCGAAGCTCGTCGCCTTGGGCTTGTGGACGATCTCCTGCTTCATCCGCTTCTTCGAGCGCTGGTGCAGGAGCCAGTAGTCCTGGAGCCGGCACTCGCCCGCCTGATCGCAGATGGGGCAGTCGACGGGGTGGTTGAGGAGCAAGAGCTCCTGCACGGCGGCGCGGGCCTGGGCGACGTTGTCGCTCGACTCGCTGAGGACCTCCATCCCGGGGGCGCAGGCTTGCTGGCAGGCGGGCTGGAGCTTCGGCTTGTTCGAGTAGACGTAGGCGTTCTTCGACGCGTCCCACTGGAGGACGTCGAGCTTCATCGCGGGGCGCCCTGGAGGGGGCGGCAGCTCGACGAGGCACATCCGGCAGTTCGCGGCGACGCTCAGGCCGGGGTGCCAGCAGTAGTGGGGGATGTCGATCCCGGCGCGGTGCGCGGCGCGGATGATCGTGTCACCGGGCTCGAAGGGGATCTCGCGCCCGTCGATCTTGATCGTGTTGGCGGGCTTGTCGCTGGGGGCTTGCGCTGTCATCGCTCGGCCTAGGCTCCCCGCTCACGCGAGGAGAGGGGACGGTTGGGAAGAGGGGCGGGCAAACGGCGAGGGCGTTCGTCGGAAAGCAGAGTCAGTGATCGCACTCGCCGCCGATCATGTTCATCGAGCCGAACGTCGGGACGACGTCGGGGATCATCGCGCCCACGATGAGGCGCTCGAGGGCCTGGGTGATCGCGAAGCACGGGGGCCGGATGCGGACGCGGTAGGGCGTCCCGCTTCCGTCGGAGACCAGGTAGAACCCGAGCTCGCCGTTGCCGCCCTCCGTGTACGAGTAGACCTCGCCCGCGGGGACCTTGATGCCCTCCATCACGATCTTGAAGTGCTGGATGGTCCCTTCGATCGTCGAGTAGACCTCGTCCTTCGGGGGCAGGACGATGCGCGGGTCGTCGACGTTCATCGGGCCGTCGTCCGGCATCTGATCGAGGCACTGCTCGAGGATCCGCATCGACTGGCGGATCTCCTCCTGGCGGCACATGAAGCGGTCGTAGTTGTCGCCGGAGGTGCCGACGGGGACGTCGAAGTCGAAGCGGTCGTAGACGAGGTAGGGGTGGGCGCGCCGCACGTCGTAGGCGACGCCGGTCGAGCGGAGGCACGGCCCCGTCCAGCCGAGATCGATCGCGTCGGCGGTGGAGAGGCGACCGACCCCCTCGAGCCGATCGAGGAAGATGCGGTTCTTGAGGAGGAGCCCCTCACCCTCGGTGATGACGCCCGCGACCTTGGGCAGCGTCGCGCGGACCATGTCCTTGAAGTAGGCCGTCGGCGGCTTCGCCATC
This sequence comes from Polyangiaceae bacterium, assembly GCA_044225865.1. Lineage (GTDB taxonomy): Bacteria > Myxococcota_A > Polyangia > Polyangiales > Polyangiaceae > Xiheicaenibacterium. The sequence continues at coordinate 13,616 of JBGAID010000125.1, forward strand.
CCGCCCACGCGGCCGAAGCTGTGGGTGACGCGCGCGCCCGTCTCCTCCTCGAAGATGTCCCAGATCATCTCGCGGGCGCGGACGTACCAGAGGAACGGCGTGAACGCGCCGAGCTCCATCGCCATCGCGCCGTTGCACGTGAGGTGATCGCAGATGCGGGCGAGCTCACCGAGGGCGACCCGGTAGTACTGGCTCCGCTCCGGGACCGTCACCCCGAGCATCTTCTCGCACGCGAGCGAGAAGCCCACGTTGTTGAGCATCGGCGAGACGTAGTTGAGGCGGTCGACGTACGGGTAGCACTGGTTCCACGTGCCGCGCTCGCACATCTTCTCGAAGCCGCGGTGCAGATAGCCGATCTGCACGTCGGCCTTGGTGATCGTCTCGCCGGAGAGCTCCACCACGATGCGGACGGTGCCGTGCATCGCGGGGTGGCTCGGCCCCATGTTCAACATCATCGGGTCGGCGGGGAGCTCGAGCTCTCCCTCTTCGAGATCCTGATCGAGCGGCTCCATCTCTCAGCTTTCCTTGCGGGTCGAAGCCATGTTCTGGATCGACTTCCCGGGGTGTTTGCGGGCCTCGATCATCTTCGGATCGTCCCGATGGAACTCGTGGGTCTGCCGGCCGAAGCTCATCCCCTCGTCGGGGCCGAAGGGGACGAACTTCTCCACCACGTCGCGCAGCGGGATGAGGGGCTGGATGCGGTTGGCCGGGTAGTCCTTGCGGAGCGGGTGCCCCTTGAACTCCGGGTACGTGAGGATGCGGCGGAGGTCCGGGTGGCCGCGGAACACGATGCCCATGAGGTCGAACGTCTCGCGCTCGAACCAGTTCGCCCCCGCCCAGATCGGCGTCACCGAGTCGATGTCGGCCGTCTCGCCGTCGGCGTCGCCGACGCGCGCCTTGAGCCGGACGCGGTGGCCCTTCTCGAGCGAGCGCAGGTGGAGGACCACCTCGAACCGCGGGTCGCGGTCCGGGTAATCCACGCCGCACAGATCGACGAACATGTTCATCGCGCAGCGCGGATCGGACTTGAGGAAGCGCGCGATCTCGAACCAGTGGTCGGGATCGACGACGGCGGTGTCGTCGCCGAACTGCGCGTGGGTTTCCAGGATGGCGTCGCCGAAGCGGTGCTTCAGCGCCTCGAGAACGGCTGTGCTCATGCCAGGCTCACTTTCGGGGATCGGTGGCGCGCGGGCCGAGGCGGAGGCGCTCGGCGCTGACGAGCTCGCGGGCCCTCGGCACCGGATCCGTCCGGGGCTTCACCACCGCGGGCGTCCGATCACCACGTTGAATCTTGTCTTGGAGGAGCAGCAGCCCATCCAGCACGGCCTCGGGGCGCGGGGGGCACCCGGGGACGTAGACGTCGCACGGGACCACTTTGTCGATGCCGGCGAGCGTCGTGTAGTTGTCGTAGAAGCCGCCGCACGATGCGCACGTGCCGAACGCGAGCGTCCACTTCGGGTCCGCCATCTGCTCGTAGATGCGCTTGAGGGCGGGGGCCTGCCGCTGGCTGATCGTCCCCACCACCCAGAGCAGATCGGCCTGGCGCGGCGAGAACCGCGGCGCCTCCGCGCCGAAGCGCGCCATGTCGAAGCGGGGGCCCGCCATCGACATGAACTCCATCCCGCAGCACGCCGTTACGAACGGGTACTGGAACAACGAATACTTCTTCGCCCAGTTGAGGAGCGCCTCGAAGCGGGTCGTCGCAAAGCCGCCCTCGGAGGCGTCCAAGACGCGCGTCTCGCTCATGTCATCGCTCCCATTCCATCGCGCCCTTGCGCCACTCGTAGAGAAGACCCACCACGAGCAGCACCAAGAACGGAGCCATGATGAGGATGCCCTTCCAGCCCGTCTCGCGGAAGGTCACGATCCACGGGTAAAAGAGGACCACCTCGACGTCGAGCACCACGAACAAGATGGCGGTCATGTAGAACTTGACCGACAGCTTCACGTGCTTCGTCCCCGTCGACTCGCTCCCGCACTCGTACGGGATCATCTTCTCCTCGGTCGGGTTCTTCGGCCCGAGGATCGACGTGGCGATGAACATCCCCGCCACGATGGCCGCGGCGATGATGAACAGAATCAGGAGCGGTACGTAGGTCGTCATGATTTGCGCGGGAAACCTGGCTATTTGACCGCCGGCAGCATGTAGCCGCGCGTCCCGACCAAGTCAATTCCCGGGTCCGGGCGCAGACGATACCGTGGGCGGATCGGGTTCGCCACTGAGCGCTCGGGCTCAGGGGGCGGGCGGGGCGCGCGTCGCGCTGCGCGCTCGCCGGAGATGGGAGGACGGGGGCGGTGTCTTGCTGGGGGCGTTGGGCGGCTGGCGCGAGGCCCCGCTGCTCGGCTCGTAAGCTGGAGGTTTTGGCGAAAACCTCCCCCCACTTCGTGGGGCCCCCCTCCGACGCTGCAGATGGCTGCTGAGTCCGATTCGCTGTGGTGGGCGTCTGGGCGCTCCTTGGCTTGCAGAGCGTTGTCTCGAGGCTGGGACGGGGCGCGCGTCGCGCTTCGCGCTCGCCGGAGATGGATGGGATGACTGGGGCTGGGGGGGCGCTGTCTCGAGGCTGGGACGGGGCGGGGCGCGCGTCGCGCTTTGCGGTCGGCGGGGCGCGGGCGGTGCTGGCGGTTGGCGGGGTCCGAAGGGACCCCTCCCGCGAGGAGCGGAGCGACGAGCTTGGGAGGGGTCGCCGAGCGCGGGGGCACGGGTCGACCCCCCTTTGGGGAAAGGTCCCGACTGGTGTCGGGTCTGCTATGAAATACGTAGCGCGGCTCGGAGGCGGGAGTGCCGCGCTCACTTCTTGTCGGCGGCGTCGGGCTCGAGGCTGGTGAGGGAGACCTCGAGGACGAGGCGGGCGCGGCCTAGCGTCTCTTCTCCTGGGAGCATCACGCCGTCGAGGGCGTCGCGGATGCACTGGGCGGTGGCTTTGGCGGCGGTGGTCTTGAGGATGCGGGAGGGCTTGGTGGGGCACTGGCCCCACTTCGAGGTGAGCTCGATCTGGACGGTGGCGTGGAGGGGGCGGTCTTGGGGCTCGTTTCGGAAGCAGGCGACGAGGGTGTCCTCCTCCTCTCCCCAGGTGTGCCACCGGGACTTGGAGCGGAAGTGGCTCGCGATCTGGTCCTTCGGGGGGGCGTTGGAGGAGGCGGAGGCGACGGTGAGCTTCAGGTCGGCGAGCGAGAGGCGATGGCAGAAGGTCGCGTCGGGGCAGGGGGGCGGGGTGGCGTCGCCGATGAGGCCCATGCAGGAGATGCCGAACCCGCCCCCGCCCATGCCGGTCGTGCCCGTGGTGGCGGGCGCGGGCTCGGCGGTGGGCTGGGGGAGGGGGAGGTCCCTCTGGACGGGCGCGGCGGCGATGGTGGGGACGGGGCTCGGGCGGTCCGTGGCGGGGGGCGAGGTCCCGGGGGCGGCGGGACCGCACGCGGTCGCGAGGATGATCCCCAGCATCGCACCCCTCGTCGGTGCACCCGTGCTCGCTCGGTCCGTGTCGCTCGAGGCCATCGTCCGCTTAGACAATCCCTGCGCACTCACGTTGGTCGTCCTGAGGCAAGAAGGAGCGCTGGATCTCTCGGGTCGCGCCGCTCTCGCTGTGAAATTTCGCCCGATGCCCCAGGTGGGAGGTGGCACCTCGCTTGCCGATGCTCTTCGAAAGAGGTCGCGCCGTCGAGCGACCCGAGAAGCCGTCATGCAATCCCTCCAATTCAAGCCTTTGCACGCCCTGGTTCTCGTGTTCGGTCTCGCCCTCGGGTGCAGCCCGGTTCGAGCCTCTCTCACCAAGACCGTCGCCCACGAGGCGAAGCCTCGACCTGTCGAGCAGGTGGAGGTGCTGCTCGACCAGGCGCCCCAGAAACCCTTCACGGTGGTGGCCGATCTCGAGGTCCGCGCCATCGAGAGCCCCATGGCGGTCGAGCTCATGCGCGCCGAGGCGGCGAAGGCCGGCATGGACGGCATCTACTGGATCGACTGTGCGACCCCGAGCTCCGGGATGTGCAGCGCGAAGGGGTACGTGTACGGCAAGCCGAAGCAGAAGCTCGAGCCGAGCGCGCCGCCGCGGATCGATCCCAACACCGTCGCGGTCCGCTGAGAGGGCGCCGCATGATCGAGACGCTCGACACGTACCTCGAGAACGCCATGAACGAGCAGCGGCCGATCCAGCTCGTCTTGGGCGGGCGGGTCGACGCTCCGGTGGCGGCGCTCGTGCGAGCCAGGAACGGCTCGACGTTCGAGCTCGCGATCGGGGGCGCGACGGTGCGGATGGATCTGAGCGCGGTGGTGGTGCGGGTGAGCTGAGTGAGAGTGCGCTTCGCGCTGCGCGCTCGCCAACGGGACGGGGACGTCGCGGTGCTGGAGGCGTTGTGTGGCTCGCGCTTCGCGCTGCGCGCTCGCCAATGGGACGGGGACGTCGTGGTGCTGGAGGCGTTGTGTGGCTCGCGCGAGGACCCGCTGCTCGGCTCGCTAGTTGGAGGTTTTGGCGAAAACCTCCCCCCACTGCGTGGGGCCCCCCTCCGACGCTGCAGATGGCCGCTGGAAGGTTGCGATCGCTATTGGTGACGACGGGCTCCTTGGCTTGCACAGCGTTTTCTCGAGGCTGGGGGTGGCTTGCACAGCGTTTTCTCGAGGCCGAGAGCGGCGCTCGCACAGCGTTGTCTTGAGACTGAGAGCGGCGCTCGCACAGCGTTGTCTCGCGGTGGTTTCTGCGGGAAGCGGCGAAGGAGCTCGGACGGGTCAGCAAAGGGTCGGCGTTTGTTTCGCGGCGGCGACGGCGGGGCTCAGCGCTCTTGGGCGACGTCGACCGGGGTGGCGCCGAGCGACGCGGAGAGGGCGCTGGGGGCGAGCTCGACGAGGAAGCCGCGGCGGCCTCCGTTGATGCAGATGCGGTCGAGGTCGAGGATCGAGCGCTCGACGAAGATGGGCATGGGCTTCTTGGTGCCGAAGGGGCTGGTGCCGCCGACCATGTAGCCGGTGTGGCGCTCGGCGACGTCGGGCTTGCAGGGCTCGACGCGCTTGCGCCCGATCTGTCGGGCGAGCTCTTTGGTGGAGACGACGCGGTCGCCGTGCATGAGGACGATGAGGGGCTTCTTGGCTTCGTCCTCCATGACGAGGGTCTTGATGACGTGGTGCTCGTCGACGCCGAGCTTTTCGGAGGAGACGCGGGTGCCTCCGTTGGGCTCGTAGTCGTAGAGGCGGGGGACGAAGGGGATCTTCTTTTCGGCGAGGAAGCGCGTGGCGGGGGTCTCGGGATGTTGCATCGGGGTCTCGTGCGCGGAGGATCATCGCGCGTACAATGGCGCGGTCCAATGAGTCTCGAGGGGGCAGCCTGAAGCGACCTGCGAAGCCGCGCGCCGACAAGAGCGTCCCGCCGCCGGACGCCCCGGCCGCGCGCCCGTCTCTGCTCCCGTCGACGCCGGCGGTGTTCGTGGGGCGCGAGCGTGAGCTGGCCCGGCTCGCGGCGCGCCTCTGCGCCCCCGCGGGCCGCGTCTCGGTCGGGGTCATCGACGGGGTCCCGGGCGTCGGCAAGAGCGCGCTCGCCTTCGCGTTCGCGGCGCTCCACGCCGAGAGGCGACCGGAGGCGCCCCACGTCCTCTACGCGTCGGTGAGGTCGTTGCCGGTCGAGGCCTTCGTCGACGAGCTGCGCCGCCTCGCCTCGCCCCGCCCCCTCCAGGAGTCGCTCGACGTCTCGGAGCGCATCCGGGATCTCGCCGCCCGCCTCGACGAGGCCCGCGGCGTCCTCGTCGTCGACGATCTCCACGAGCTGCCCGCCGCCGATCGCGATCGATGGGTCGGCCTGCTCGCCGCCCACGTGCGCGTCTCCACCGTGGTCGCCACCTCTCGCGAGCGGTGCAAGCCCCACGGCGGCGGCGACTACGTGGAGGCCCACCTCGGCGGCCTCGACGAAGCCGCCCAGGCCGAGCTCTGGGCCCGCCTCGACGATCTCTACGGCCCCGCCCAAGGCCTCGAGGCCGCGCGCGCCCGCGCCGCCGGCAACCCGTTCTTGCTCCGCCGCGCCCACGCCGGCGATCTCGGCGTCGCCGACGATCCTGCGCGCACCGCCATCGCCGATCTCGGGGAGGACGCCCTGCGGGTCGCCCGCCTGCTCGCCCACCACTCCGAGCGCATCGCCTTCTCCTCTCTCGTGCAGGTCATCCCTAAGGAGCGCGCCCGCGCCGCCGCCGATCTCCTGTCGCGCCGCCTCATCATCGACGTCGACGGCGCCGCCACCCTCGGCCTGCACGATCTCTTCCGCGAGCCCCTCGTCGAGGGCACCTCCCCCGAAGCGTCGCGCGCCCTCCACGGGATGCTCGCCACCATCGCCCTCGCCGCCCCCGCCCCCGAGGCGACCCGCCTCTCGCGCTGGGCCCGCGGCGCCGTCCGCCACCTCGTCGCCGCCGACCGCCATGAAGAGGCCTGCGCCCTCCTCGTCGACCGCGCCGCCGAGATGGTCAAGGTCGGCGCCACCCGCGACCTCCTCCAGCTGCTCGAGTCCATCCCCGAGCCCAAGCGCACCTCCCCCGCCCAGCTCACCCGCGCGCGATGCCTCGTCCGGATGGTCCGCGTCCCCGAGGCCCTCGCCGAGCTGCGCCGCCTCTCCGTCGACCCCGCCGCCCCCCGCGCCGAGACCCACTTCTCCCTCGCCAGCACCACCTTCATGGCCGGCAACGTCGAGGAGGCCCTCGAGGGCTACCGCGCGCTCCTCGCCGATCCCAGCCTCCCGCGCCCGCTGAGAGACTCCGTCGTCATGGCCTTCGCGTGGTCCACCTCCACCGCCGGCCTCGCCCAAGAGGGACGCGCCCTGCTCGAGGCCGCCCAGCGCACCGCCGCCTCCGCCGACGACGCCGCCCTCTTCGCCTTCTATCGCGCCGTCTCCCACTGGTCCGACGAGTCCGACGAGGCCTGCGAGCGCGCCCTCTCCGACGCCGGCGCCCTCGACCCCCACGCCGCGCCCCCCTTCGCCGTCGGCAACCTCGTCCCCCCCATGCTCGCCGTCATGCTCGCCCGCCTCGGCCGCCACCAAGAGGCCAAGGCCTACCGAGCCCTCGCCATCGATCAAGAGGCCGCCACCGGCGAAGACCTCCAAGGGAAGCTCCAGTCCCTCCGCCTCGCCGCCACCTTCGACCTCGAGATGGGCCACCCCGCCCAAGCCACCCCCCAGCTCGTCGAAGTCGCCCGCGCCTACGAACGAGGCGGCAACGTCGTCAGCGCGCTCGTCTGCCGCCAATGGCTAGGCCGCTCCCTCCTCGCCGAAGGCAAATCCGAAGAGGCCGTCGTCGTCCTCGACGACGTCGCGAACAGAGCCCAAGCCCTCGGCCTCGTAGGCATCGCCTCCAACGTCGCCCGCCTCCGAATGCGCGCCACCTCCGGCGGCGTCGTCCTCGACGCCCGCACCCACGAGCTCCGATTGGCGGATAAGACAATATCGCTGAGGGCAAGGCCGACCCTCTCCCGCATCCTCTACGCCCTCGCGAAGGAGCCGCAGAAGACCCACAGCAAAGAAACCCTTGCCCAACTGCTGTGGGGAGACCGCTATCACCCGCTCCGACACGACAATGCGTTTTGGGTGAACGTGCGGAGGCTCCGGAAGCTCCTGGAGGGGACGGGGGTCTCGATTGAGCACATCGAGGAGGGGTATCGGATTGTGGTGCCGAAGGGGTTCGTGTTGTTGCAGTGAGGGGGGGTGCAGCAGCGATGCGCCTCGCGCGCATGGAGGTCCTGGGCCGTCACGACGCAGAACCTCCCGCGCAATCACAAGTTCTCGCAGGGCTGGCCCTACGGGACGCCCGGCTTTCCGGAGTGGCGCGGGAACTGACCGGGGTGGTTCACTTCGCAGCGAATCCCGACGAGCGCGTGCGAGCGCGATTACGAACGCGTCTCTGGCAGCGGCGGCCGTGTCCGAGGACCAGCTCTCCGCGGGCCTATGGGGTCCTTCCCGCCTTGCCGCCATCTCATCCTGCCTCCTCTGGCAGCCAAGCATCGAAGCTCGCGCCCAAGGCTCGCGCCCTCCCAAGACTCAGCTGGTCTGAGCTCGAGAGATCAAGCAGGAACCGTATGTCCCGAACTTCGGCCGGAACCGGCTGGGGAATTGTGGGCACATCGCGAGCATCGTACAGGGCAAGTGTCTGTCGCGCTGCCTCGAGATCGAAGCACCGCGACGCTCCAAGCTGCCATTGGTCGCCCAGGCTACGCGTGACAATTGCTTGCAAGCGCGCGCGCAGCTCCGAGTTACCGGGAGTGCGTGCAAGAATAGCGGTGAGCAGATCCTCGACTCCCTTGCCATTGTCATCCTCCACCACCAGCACCGACGCGATGAGTGTTCTTCCGCCGGGTGCGTCCTGAAGCTGCTCGAGCCGGAACTCGTGCTCCCGCAGCCCCCCACTTCGGCTTTTCACCTCGAGCCTGTCGGGGCCGGCGGCGAAGTCGTGCAACTGCCTGGGGTTCGAATGCCAACTCGTCGCGGTCGCCTTCGGATCACGACTCCAGACAATGATCGCGAGCTCCGCCCAAAGGCCCTGAACGGTCGTCTGCGAAGGCTGGGTGAGAGCGCGAAACAAAGCCACCACATCATTCAGCCGACGCTCCAGCTCAGCCTCAGGGAGGGGCCGCTGGGAGCTCTGCAGCTGAACTTGCGCAATCCGCAAAAAAGCGGCCTGTAGCTGCGGCGACGCCGCTTTGCAAACCAGCACCGCAAGATGCTCGACGCGAATGTCTCCCGCGCCGTGCACCTCGAGCGCAGCAGGTGGATCGTACCTGATGTTTGCGAGCTCACGCTTCACCGACGAGCCGTCGCGTGCCACCTCGATAGCGAGCGCGACATGTCCCTCGGATGTGGCGGCCAAGCGAGAAGCCTCAGTCACCCGTGTGCCGAGGGTGAGAGCACCCTCCACGCTCGGTTGCCGCAGCGCATGAAAGCTCTCCAGCAGGTTGGATTCATCCCCCACTTGCGATTGCGTCCTCTTGCTTTGGCGCGAACACAGCTAGCGCGTGAAGCTCGCGAACGTCTCCGGCTTGCGTCACGGCTTTGACGTGATGGATCTGGATCGTGATGCCATTGCCGCTTGCTCTCAGCTCCTTGTCGCTGCCCTCGTTGTCCGTCGAATTGGACGCGGAGCTGCGGCCCTGGTGCAGCGTAATAGCGTTCGTCTTCTGGTCAGCGGAGCGCTTCCGCGCCTCGCCATTCGTGTCGACGTAGACAAATGTGACCCTCTGCCTAGGGTCCTCATTCGAAGCATTCGATAGAGTAACGAGATGAGCGTACCAGCTCGCGCTTTCTTGCGGCACCCGAAAGTCGAGCAGCAAGTCGCGCAATGCAACGTCGAGGGACACTTCCACGGCAATTCGTCCCATGAGCTTCGCGGTCATCGGATGGGCAGCGAGAAAGCCCTTTACGAGACTATCGTTGGCGTCAATGGCTTCCTGATCGACGTGCGGGTACCTCTGCACGAACCACTCTCGGTCGCTCGTCACGCGAACCAACGGCTCGGAGAGGACATTGGAGCGCGTGGGCCGCATCTTGGCGTCGAGAAAGAAGGCTCTGCGCCACTCGCGAAGTGGCTTCCCTCGGTGTTCCTTGAGCTGACGACGCACGTCCATTTCGTGTTGAACGTAGTTCGTGAACGCGTCGTGCACGTCTGGGTGCAGATACACCCGGCACAGGGACAAGTAGCTTTGCTTGTACCCAAAGAAGCGCGCCCGCTGTTGAATCGTGTCGGCGTTCCATCCGCCGCTTCCGCGTGGCATGTAGGTCACGGTTAGGCCTTCGACGGTGTAGCCACGGTTCAGCTTCTCGCCGCCCACAAGGATGTGATCGCTAAAGTTGTCCCAGTCGACCTCACTGCCGTCCTCGGAGTTAACCTTCTTGCAGGATGTCCGCGCGAGGCTCAGCTTGAGGTAGGGCTCCAGCTCAACGTATGGCGGCAGAGCGTGGTCCGTCTTGAGCAGGTCGTCGTATCCCCGCCTAAGCTCCGTCAGCGTGTCGGCTCTGTCGTCCTGGTCGTTCGCGGCGAGCGAGGTTGTCCAGCGCTTCTGAATGCCCATGGTCCACTGAAGAAACTTCGCCTGGTCGTCGTTTCGCTGGCTCGGGTGAATCAGCATCGAGCGCCGCCTCGGCTTTCCGCGGAGCCTCGCAATGGCGCTCCCCACGAAGAACGTTGCGAGGGCATCCTTTAGCAGCTGTGGGGGGTCATCGCCCGTCAGCGTGCCGGGCACGAACTGTTCGTCTGGGCCGATGATGCGGATATGCGGGTGAGGTTGCCTGGGCGGGAAAAAGGTCAGTCCACCGGTGTACCCGGTGCCCGGCTCCACGAGCTCCGCGAACTCCGGTGACAACATATCATCAATGCTGATGAGCAACGGAGCCTGAGGGGTGGCAGTGTATTGTATATAGGTGTGGTTCGGCAGAGCCTTACGAATCCGCGCGATTCGCAGGTAGGTTGTAGACGGGTCGTCTGGCGTCCCGACGTTCAGCCCGGCCTGGTCAGCCTCGTCATCCAGAATCAGGGCGGGGATATCGGCCAGCTTCTCCTGTTCCAGCAGGCCGGCCACCCAGTCGAGGTGGCTGTGGTTCTTCAGGACCGCGAGAAACAGCGTTCGCTGCTCCGTCGGTGGAATGGACTGGTCTCGCCATTCCTGAACGGCCTGCCGCACGGTCTGCGCCTCTGAGCTACCCTTTCTGCCATCTTCGGAGTTGATGATGAGCCAGTCCTCCCGGCCGTCGGCGGCAGCTCGGAGCGTGTCACGAAATCGGCTGGCATTTTGTCGAAGCAGATTGGTTGTGACGCCGGCCAGGAGCACGACGATTCGGCACCCGCTGTCGCGGGCGATGCAGGCTACCGTCGTCATCGACATGGTCTTCCCGCTCTGCACGTACCCGACGACAAGGCCGGTGCGCTTTCCGGGCGTCCGGTCGAACGGCTTGCAGCGCCGGACGATCTCGGTGCTCTCCTTCCGAACTCGATCGAATGAGTCCTTGTCGGGAAGGTTGCCTTGTCGAACGAGAACTTCACCAAGCGCATAGGTTGCTGGACCGAGCGTGGGCGTCCACTCGGTTGCGCTTGCGCTCCCGCTGAGTGGGCGCGCTTCTTCCTGGATCGTCATGAATCCCCCTTGAGAATTGGTCCCGTGCTCGAAAGTCCGGTTCGCAGTAGGTCGTTCGCGTTGCGACGCACGGCCGCGCAGCCGGTCACTCCCTGCAGGCGCGCCTGCCGTTCGCCGAGAGCGACGGCGACCGCCAACCGTACGATCGGATCGAGTGCGCGCTCGTCATCGTTAAGGTGCTCCTCGCTGAATGGGTGGGCAAGGTTGATTCGGATCTGGACCAACTCCTCCGTGTCCTGCCTCACCGTGGCACAGTCGAGCCACTCCGAGGCGGGGTCGCGGATGAGCTCTAGTCTCACTCGCCATGTGGTGTCTCCGACGGGGATCCGCATCTCTCTCTCTTGCGTTGTCGATGCTCCGGAGAGTGGCTGGCTTCGAGGCGGCTCGTCCACGAGCGCACTTGGCTTCGGCTCCTGCATATCGACGACGTTGGCGAGTGCTTCGATAGCAGCAGCGGCGCCGTCTACCGCTTCTTGCCCGAATGACGAGGGCAGATCCTCGGCGCTCTTTCGGGCTCTGTATCCCTCTGCCTGCTCAAGGATCGGCAGCGGGTCCTCGAGCAGTAGCTTGATGTCGAGCGCCAGCCCGTCCTCGTCGTCACCCCATTGGATGCCGTCCTTCGTGTGGGTGACATCGAACCCCTCCACATTGAGCTCGCCAACGATTCGTTGGGCTTTGAAGCTGTTGTGCGCTCCGAAGATGCGCCGGTGGCGGTAGGCTTCCCCGACGCTTCCCTCAATCAGCCGCCGTCTCCTGAAGACGCTAAAACCCGCCCTGGAGTGCTTGCCGGTCTCCAGAATTCCTGCCCAACCGCTCACACGTCGGTCATCCTTTGTAATCGAGAACTCCGTTCTCCATGTGATGGGCGGCTTGTCCGGTTCTTTGAAGAACGGCGCCGTGAGCAACTTCGGCTGTTCGTATGAAAGCTCCTCGGTCCTTCCCGCCGCCGTGAGTCGAACACGAACCGTCCCGTCAGCGATCAACAAGCGATAGATGCTCGCCAGATGCTCCTTGATCTTGGCCAGCGTCGTGCCGCGCGGCCGGACGCGGAGGTTTCGCATGGTAATCACAGTGTAGTGGTCGCTTGGCCTCGCGTCGCGCGACTGGGTGCAGATCCGATCGTGACGGACGGTCGGTCGGAATTTCTTCGCGACGGAGCTGGTTTGGGACAGCATGCTGAGCATCGCTACCAAGAGATCCGACCATCGACGGACCACGCGTGATCCGAAGGAGCTTTCCA
>JBGAID010000126.1:0-26942 GCA_044225865.1 Polyangiaceae bacterium
TCCGATCGAGCCCGATCCGCGAGCAAGCCTCGTCGAGGCCGGCGTCGAGGGCCGTCCGCCGCTCGTCGTAGGCGCTGGCGGCGAGCGCGTGAACGAGCTCGACGAGCTTCGCCCCATGCGGATGCGTCGACAGCTCGTCGAGGATGGCGTTCGGGGTTCGATCGTGGTCGAAGGCCATGGGGATGGCGCGGCCGGACGACGCCGCGGGTCGCTCTTAACGCTACGCCCGGCGGAGCGCCACTATTCATGGGCCAGGTCGGCGCGGCCCGGGCTCACTCGCCGGCGGCGAGCCGCTTCTTCCTGGCTTCCTCGGTCTTCTTCTTGCCGACGTCGAAGGCGGCTTCGAGCGCGGCCTTCGTGAGGTGGGCGGAAGCGGTGACCTCACGGCCCTTGGCCACGAAGTTGAGGTCGGGCAGGTCCAGCTTGTACTCGAAGCTCGCCCCGACACGGATGAGGCCCCAGCTCTTGTTGAGCTCGACCGCGTCGTGGGGAGCGGTCGACTCGCTCTCGGAGATGAGGGTGACGCTGACGTCCGCTTCGTCTCCCTTCGGCACCACGACGATCGTCGCTTGGTCGAGCGTCTTCGGGATCAGCTCCACTCCTCCCACGACCGGGAGGTCGACCTTGCCGTCTTTGCCCATCAGCTTCCAGGGCTCGACCATGTAGGCCTTGATCGCGAAGTCGACGTCCGCGAAGTCGTCGAACGTGCCTTGCTTCACCCGCTCGAGCTGGGCCGCGTCCTTCTTGTCGGCGCGCTTCAAGAAGGTCTCGAGCTGGTCTTTGTCCTCCAGCCGCTTGCGCGTCTTCTTGTCCGGGTAGGAAGAGGGAATGATGTAGACGAGGTGCTTCTCCGGCACCATCGCGAAGAGCCGCGGCTGTCGATCGGCGAGCGCGCGCGCCGTCGGGACGGGAGCGTCGTCGAGCCACGCCCCCGAAACCTTGTCGCTCTTCACGACGTTGTCGATGGCAGCGTGGATCCGCTTGTCGTCGCCCGAGTACCTCAGGATCGCGATGACCTGCCCGCTGATGCTCAGCTGAGGCCCCGTGAGCACCATGAGATCGATGTCCTTCACCGGGTCGACGTCGGAGCCCTTGAAGAAGCCCTCCCATTGAGCGTTGCTGGCCAAGAGCCCGCCGAGCTTCGCCCCGGTCGAGTTCGTCCGGAGCTGTGACCCGACGAAGATGATCGAGACGTTGTTGGGGTTCTTGGAGAGCTTCTTGACGTCCGCGACTCCGTCCACCGGGGAGACGCGCGGGGCGCGCTCCACTTTCGGCGCGGGCTTGGGCTCCGGCGCAGGGGGGGGCGGCGGCGGCTGGGACGCGGTGCCCTCCTCTTTGGGCGGAGCCTCGGCCGGCTTCGGGGGCGGAGCCGAGGTGGGCTGGACCTTCGGGGGCGTCTTCTCCTGGCTCGGCTCCTCGAGGGTGATCTCGACAGGGACGATCGCTTCCCCTTGATCCTCTTCTTCGTCGTCGCCGACGAGCCAATGCATGAGGGACCGGCCGTAGGGCGTCGCGGGGAGGTGGAGAACGAGGGCGATGGCGAGGCACACGAGGAGCGCGCGCTCGGAGGCGAGCCGCCTTCGGACGCCACCCTTGCGACCAGGCGCATTCGAAGCCGCCGGCCGCGAGGGGGCCATGGGCTCTTCTGCGATGCTCCGTGTCACCACGAGCACAGCCTCCGTGTCGGTTCGTCCACGTTTGGTTCTTGGTGCGAGGCTCGTGCCAAGCAGCTGCCCGGGACGGGGGCCTTCGCCTGAAGATCGGGCTTCTCGGGGATCGTCTCGGGTTGCACGAAGTCTTCCGCTGCCATTCTAGGTCGGGTGTCGGGCTCAGGCCATCGGAGCGGTGCCACGGTGGCACGGCTCGTGACCGTTCGACGGGCCCGCCGCGAGGAACCTCACAACGCCGCCGGGCCTCGGCCGCAAAACTGGATCGTCGGCCGAGCCGCGAGTACTAAGTCCCGAATCGAGCGCGAGATCTCATGAAGCCTTCACGCCCGCCGCCGCACTCCCCTGCCCCTCGTACCTCGCCCCGCGAGTCGGGAGCGCGAAGGTGGGGGCCCATCGCGGCCTTCCTGCTCGCGGCCGCGGGCGGAGCCGCAGCGTACGTCGTCGGCTGCTCGCATCACGACGAGGGCGAAGAGCGACCCTCGAGCGAGGGCCGGCAGACGGTCGCCTCCGACGCGATCGCGACCGCCTCGGACGCAGATCCCCAAGAGCGCTCCGTCCCGACCAGCACCGCCGCGGCGAAGCAGGAGAAGCCCGTCCCGCCGAGCTCGGCGACGGCGCCCGTCGTCGACGCGACCTACTCCGGACCGCTCCTCGGCGCGATGGCGATCCAGACCCCGATCTACCCGGAGATGCGGTTCTCCGACGAGCGCCTCGGGTACATCCGGCAAGGGGGCAAGGTCCCGGTCGAAGCCAAGCCGGTGAAGAAGTCGAACTGCAAGGAGGGCTGGTACCACTTGCTCGAGGGCGGGTACGTCTGCGGAAAGTACGCGACCCTCAACATGGAAGAGCCGCGCGTGAAGCTCGGCATCCGGCAGCCGGACGTCGCCTCCACCGTCCCCTATCAATACGCGTACAACCTCCATCACGGCACGCCCCTCTACAAAGGCGTCCCGACCCGAGACGAGATGCTGAGGGTCGAGCCTTACCTCCTCGAGAAAGAGAAGGAGAAGAAGGAGAAGGCGGCGAAGAAGAAGGCCGAGGAGAGCGGAGAGGG
The DNA here is from genome assembly GCA_044225865.1 of Polyangiaceae bacterium. Classification (GTDB taxonomy): domain Bacteria; phylum Myxococcota_A; class Polyangia; order Polyangiales; family Polyangiaceae; genus Xiheicaenibacterium. The sequence continues at coordinate 2,725 of JBGAID010000126.1, forward strand.
CGGGGCCGGAGCCACATCGAGCCCGCCCGGCGGGAGCGACGCGGATCGACCGAAGGGCAAGCACCCCGCGAGCGAGGACGGCAACGTCCCTTCGGGGGACAGCGCGGAGGCCAAGGCCGCGGTCGCGGCCATGACGCCGATGGGCACCTTGGGCTCCGATGAGGGGCCCACCAACGAGCCCCCGAAGCCTTGGTGGCAGACGGGCGAGAAGAACCCGAACGTCTCCCTCGCCGATCTCGAGAAGGACGCTGAGGGCAACCTCTCCAAGCGCATGGTGAAGGGCTTCTTCGTCGCGATCGACAAGACCCTCAGCGTCGCCGACCGCGCCTTCTATCGGACCACCGGCGGCCTGCTCGCCCCCGCCGATCGCATGGTCGTCAACAAGCCCCCCGCCACGAAGGGCCTCGACTGGCCCGAGGGCGCGAAGGCGGTGTTCTTCGCGCTCTCCGACAAGACGGTGAAGCTCGAGCTGGGCAAGGACGGAAAGAAGCTCACCCCCAAGGGCAAGCTGCCTCGCCACGCCGGGATCGGCGTGACCGAAAAGACGATGGAGCTCGACGGCTCCACCTATCGAGAGACGGTCGACGGGCTGTGGGTCAAGGAGTCGCAGGGCACGATCACGCAGCCCGGCGCGCGGCCGAAGGACGTCGGAGAGACGGAGCGCTGGGTCGACGTGAACCTCGATAAGAAGACGCTCGTGCTCTTCGAAGGAGACAAACCCGTCTACGCCGCCCTCATCTCTCCCGGGAAGCACTCGCGCAACAAGAAGAAGAACCACGCCACCCCGACCGGCTCCTTCCGCATCCGAGAGAAGCACATCGCGGTCACGATGGATGGCGACGGCGCGGCCGGCGATCTCCCGTACTCGATCGAGGACGTCCCCTACGTCGCCTACTTCAAGGGCAGCTACGCCCTCCACGCCGCGTTCTGGCACGACAACTTCGGCCGAGAGATGAGCCACGGCTGCGTGAACCTCTCTCCCCTCGACGCGAAGGTCGTCTTCAATTTCGTCGAGCCTCGATTGCCGCGCGGTTGGCACGGCGCCTTCGCGACGCCGGAGCACCCGGGCAGCCTCGTCGTTCTGCACGAGTGAGGAGCGCCGACGCGCTTGCGTCGCGTGGCGCTTGAACGCATGGGGTGAGCACGGTAAGGCATACCCCGCATGGATCAGTTCTCTGCGCACCTCGATCGCGGATGGGAGCTCGTGCAGCGCGGAGACACGCGAGGCGCGGCCGCGTCCGCGCGGCGCGCGCTCGAGCTCGATCCCAACTCGCCGGAGGCTCACAACCTCCTCGGCTTCGTCGCGGCGATGGAAGGCGAGGGAGAAGAGGCGATCGAGGCGTACCAGCAAGCGATCGCCCTCGACGAGACCTACCTCGAGGCGATGCTGAACGCGGCCGAGGTCTACATCTCGCCGCTCGGCGATTTCGACCAGGCGATCCGCATGTGCGATCAGGCCCTCGATCTCGCGGAGGTCGACGAGGAGGTGATCGACGCCTTGCTCCTGAAGTTCGACGCGCTCATGGGGAAGGGAGCGCGCGACGAGGCGAAGAAGGTCCTCGATCAAGTCCCCGACGGTCCCTACGAGAACCCCGGGCACCTCTTCTTGGTCGGCCGCGCCTTCTATGAGCTCGGCGACATCGAGCGCGCGCGCGGGCTCATCGAAGCCGCCGCCGACAAGGACCCGCGCCACCCCGAGGCGCACTACTACCTCGGGCTCATCCGCGACGAAATCGGCGACGCGCGCGGGGCGACCGTCGCCTTCATGCGGTCGCGCGAGCTCGACTTGATGCAGGGTGTGCCTCCGTGGTCGCCGCCGCGGGAGCAGTGGGAGCAAGGCGCTCAAGCCGCCTTCGGGCAGCTGAACCCGGTGCTCCACGAGTACGTGAGCGGAGCGGACGTCTTCATCTCCGATGTCCCGGGCGTGGAGCTCGTAGCGGAGGGTGTCGATCCGCGCGCGCTCGTCATCCTCGACGGCTTCGAGCCGACGGACGGAGAGGGCGGCAATGGCGGTGACGATTGGACGTCGAGCGCGGCTCGACGCGCCCCTGCCAAGGCGGCCCGCGTCTTCATCTATGCGCTGAACGTCGCGCGTCAGGCCGGTCAGGTCTCCGCGATCGAGCCCGAGATCATCGGCGCGCTCGAGCGGGAGATCACCGCCACGTTCCTCGAGCCCGAACAGAAAGAGCGCGACCTCAAGGACATGAACTGAGACTTCGTCGCGGGATCAGACCCCGGCCGCGCTTCACGCTCGCCCACCCCGGCCCGATGACTCCGCTCTTCGAGCTCCGTGGCGGGGGGTTTGATCATCGGAAGACGGCGATGCTCGCGCTCAAGCTCTGGTATCGAGGGGCGAGATCGAGCCCGACCTCGACGCCATAGGCGAGCTCGGGGAGCAGCCCGAAGAGGTCGGTCGAAAACACCTTGAGCTGGGCTCCGCCCGTGAAGTGCTCGCGGCCCACGTTCCCGAACCGATTGGGCTCGTAGTAGGTCCCCGCGCGGAGGATCAGCCAGCTCTCCACCGGCTCGACCTCGACCCCGAAGCGAGGCGAGAAATTCACCTCCGCGCCGGTGCCTCCGACGATCCCTCGCGAAGCGCTCGGATCGTTCTGGCCGAGGAACTGCGCGACGCTGACTCCGCGCCCCACCGCGCCGCTGACCACGAGGGACATGAGGAGCAGCAGCCGCTGGCGCGGCAAGGCCGCGATCGCGTCGTCGTGGCGGCCGAGGATGCGCTCCGTCTCTCGCTCCAGGAACGCGTCCTCCTGAGCGACCAGATCGGCCTCGCGGCGATCGAGCTCCTCGGCGATCTCGATGCGGCGGCCCGGGTCCGGCTCGATCGCGAGCCGGGAGGCGCGCTCGGTGGCGCGCCGCGCGCGCGCCTCTCGCACCCGCTTCTCCGCCGCGTCGTCCTCGTCCTCGGGATCGACGAACGGCTGGTTGAGCGGCCGCGGACCAACCTGCACCGCGACGCCGGTCTCGAGCTCCCACGGCTCCACCACGCGCTCCGGAAGCGTGAGCACCTGCCTCAACCCGTTGTCGAGCGAGAGCTTCTTCTGCGTCGGAGCCGCGAACACAGGGAGGCGAAAGGTCGCGCCGAAGCGGAACGGGATCCCGTTCGGGCGAACCAACACCCCGAGCTCCGGCGCCGCGCCTGCGTAGAGGAAATCCGCTCCGAGAGGGTCGAGCGCGAGGATCACCCCGCGCGCCCCCGCCCCCACCGCCAGCTGTCCGTTCACGAAGCTCGCGGCCCCGAGGGCGATCTGGCGCGCCAGCACGATCGCCGTCTTCTGCCCGGTCGAATCGGTCAGAGAGTAGGTTTGCGCATCGGCGAGCAGCCCGAGCCCGAATGGGCCCACCTGGACCATCAACCCGCCGGTCGCGTAGACGAAGTTCGAGTAGTCCTGATCGATGTCGCCGCTGTCGTCGAAGTCGTTGTTCTCGAACCAGTCGATGGGCACCGAGAGCGAGCCGGAAAGGTCCACCTCCACGTGCCGGAACGCGTGCTGCTTGCGGACCGCGGGCGCGGCCGCGTTCGAGACGATTCCCGGGATGTCCTCGGCGAAGCCGGCGTACGCGCCGCCGAGAGAGACGACGCGGAGGGGCAAGAGCAGCGGGCCTTGGAACAGATCGATCTGGTAGTCGTTCGTCGGCAACGGATCGGCCGAGACGTCAGGCGTCCACGTCGAGACGGCAGCCGCGACGAGCGCCGCGGCGAGCACGCTGCTCTTGGCCGGCTTCCGGACGGTCACGACGCCTCTTGTACTCCGGTTGGGGTCGGCGGCGACTTTCCTCTCGACGGCGCGGGGCCGAGGTGGCAACAAGGCCCATGGTGACGGCCCCTGACGACGCGCGCATCAAACGCCGCGGCAGGCGGATCGCGGCGATCGTGTTTCTTTCCTTCGTGAGCGCGTGGGTCCTCGCCGTCGCCGCCCAGATCACCCAGCAGGCGTTGGCCCCGCGCTCGGATCCGAGCCCCTACCGCGACTGTCGCGAAGGGATGGTCGCCCTCCACGGCGCCCTCGTCCGGGCGCGGAACGCCGCTGAAGGCGATCTCGATCCGGAGTCGGCGCTCCGGACCTTCCGGGGCGAGCTGGACCCGGAGTGGACCCTGCTCCCCGGCATCCGAAAGACCTGCACAGCCGCCCCCGAGCTTCGGAGTCTCGACGCCTTGGAGCGGCTCCGCTATGCGGAGGAACACGCCGTACGACGTGAAGCAGCGAGCCTCGCGACGCTTCGAAGGCAGGTCGCGGCAGATGTGGCCCCCCGCTAACGAGACGCTCAAGCCCGACGAATCGACTGGACGACTCCCGTGAACGAACCTCTTCCTGAAACCACCACGCCCGGCGCAGATTCCAAAGAAGCCGAGGCTCCTCGTCCGACGTTCGACTCGCTGCCGCTCTCCGACGAGGTCCGACGTGCCCTCGCCGAGATGGCTTACGTCAACCCCACCCCGGTGCAGCTCGCCGTTTGGGAGCCGGCGACGCGAGGCAAAGACGCGGTCGTCCAGGCCCGCACCGGAACGGGAAAGACAGCCTCGTTCGGCCTCCCGATCATCGACCACATCCTGAAGCGGTCCGTCGAGGCGGTGCAGGCCCTCGTCCTCACGCCGACGCGCGAGCTCGCGGTCCAAGTCACCGCCGAGCTGGATCGCATCGCGAAGTTCAAGGGCACGAAGACGGTCGCGATCTACGGCGGCGCCTCGATGGACCGGCAGATCGCCGCGCTCAACCAAGGGGCGCAGCTCGTCGTCGGCACCCCCGGCCGCGTGCTCGACCACATCCGACGCGGGACGCTGAAGACGTCTTCGATCCGGCTCCTCGTCCTCGACGAATCCGACGAGATGCTCTCGATGGGCTTCGAGCGAGAGCTGAACGCGATCCTCGAGTCCCTCCCCGCCGCGCGGCAGACGCTCCTCTTCTCCGCGACGGTCCCTCCCGACATCGAGCGGATGGCGAAGACGAAGCTGAAGGAGCCGGAGTTCGTCACCCTCTCCGGCGATCACATCGGCGCGCTGGAGATCCAGCACTTCACCTATCTGATCGCGCAGGACAAGCTCGGCGCGCTCATCCAGATCATCGAGAGCGAGAACCCCGAGAGCGCGATCCTCTTCTGCAACACGAAGGATCAGACGGAGTCGGTCGCGGGCGCGCTCAAGTCGCGCGGCTACGACGCGGACTGGCTCAACGGCGACCTGCCCCAGGGCGAGCGCGAGAGCGTCATGGCGAGGACGAAGCAGGGGCAGCTCCGCTTCCTCGTCGCGACCGACGTGGCCGCGCGCGGCATCGACGTCTCGCACCTCACCCACGTCATCAACTTCGACTTCCCGTTCGACGCGGAGACCTATGTCCATCGCACCGGCCGGACGGGTCGGGCCGGGCGCACCGGCACCGCGATCTCCCTCGTCCTCCCGCAGGACATCGGGAGCCTCTACCTCCTGCGCCTCACGTACAAGATCCGCCCCATCGAGCGGGTCGTCCCGAGCGCGTCCGAGCTGAAGACGCGCGCCGAGGCCGACCTCGTCGCGATGCTCGCAGAGGCCCTCCTCCCGAAGGGCAACCACGAGGACGACCGCGCGCTGGCGAGGCGTCTCCTCACCCACGATCAGGTCGAGGGCATCCTCGCGGGCCTGCTCCGCGAGTACCTGGGCGCGCGGCCGAACGCCCAGACCGAGGCCGCCGACGCGCGCCGCAAGACGGTGCGGGGCGCGACGCTGCGACAGCCCCCGCGCGAGCGTGAGGCGCCTCGTCCCAGGGAGCGAGAGATCCCCACCGGGCTCGCGACGACCGAGGGCGGCGCCCTCGCCGGCGTGCACGAGCCTCCGCACGTCGCGACGGTGGCGATCGCGCCTTCGCCTCACCACCCCGCGCCGGGCGTCGTGGCCCACCTCGCCCCCGCGTTCGCCGCTCCGTCGAAGCCCCACGAGGTCGCGGCCCCGGCGGCGGTGCCCGCCGCGTCGGCGCCCCCTCCCGCGCCGCCGACGGTGACGGTGACCGCGGCCGCGGAGGCGGTCCCGGCCATCGCCGAGCCGGTGCGGAGCGGCCCTCCCAGCCCGCGTGAAGATCGCGGCGAGCGTCGGCCCCTCGACGCACGCGGCGGCTCGGAGCGCTTCGGTCGAGATCGAGATCGAGATCGAGACCGGGATCGCTTCCGGTCGCGGGATCGGGAGCGTGATCCGAACGCACCCGCCGCCCCCGTCGCAGAAGGCGAAGCAGCACCGGCCGAGCGGCCTCGCTTCACCCCCGCGGGAGCCCCTCCGGGTGCACCGCTCCGCTCCGACCGACGCGATCGGAGGAACGATCGCGACCGGCCGGCGAGGAAGGGCCCGCCCGGCTGGCAGCCTTCGGCAGACGAGGGCGACGACGAGCCCCTCGTCGCCGCGAAGCCGCGGCCCATCCGCAGCGAGCAGGCGTTGGTCCAAGATCGGATCGTCGCGGAGCCGGCGCCCCTCGCCGAGGCGGCCGCCGAGCCCAAGAGCGCGGGCACGAGCACGAACGACGACAGCGAGTACGCGGAGCTCTTCGTGGGCGTGGGTCGAAGGGACGGCACGCGGGCGCAGGACATCCTGCGCGTGCTCCTCGAAGAGGGCGGCGTCGACAAAGATCACATCCGTCGCATCCGCGTGCGGGATCGCCACGCCTTCGTCGCCATCCGCAAGGATCAGGTCGACCGCGTCGTCTCTCGCCTCAACGGCAAGCCGATCGCCGGCAAGGCTTCCGTCGTCGTCGAGCTCGCTCGCGAGCGAAGCGGCCTCGACGACATCCCGGCGGAAGCTCCCGCCGGCGGCTGATCAGCACCCCCGGCGCGCTTCGCGCTCGCCGACCCCTCCAGAGCGGGCGCGCCGACCGGCACGGGTCAGGCGCGCCGCCATATCGCGTTCGACCCGTCAAGCTTCTTCGTCGCACGCACGTGGGGCATCGCGTGCCGGAGGCGTGCCCACGCGATGGGAGCGTGACGACGGGCAGGCGGACGCGCCATCACTCGATGAGAAAAACGTCTTTCGACCGGCCTTTTCCAAAAAAAAGCGGCTCCCCTCTGGCCAGGATCGAATCCGTCCGTTATCGAGATCATCATGCGCTCCCGCGAGGACCTCGAAGCCCGAATGCGCGAGATCGCGCGCGCGCTTTGGGCGGGGGAATCTCGAGAGCAGCTCGTCGGACGCCTCGTGGAGCTCGCGCGCGAGGCGGAGCCGCGGTCGCACGTCTGGTGCTACGCCCATCGTGAGCTCGCCCTCGCCGTGAGCGAGTCGGACCCGTGGCGAGCGTCGCTCCTCGCCCGCAGGCTGCTCGACGTGACCGAGACGGATCACGTGGCTTGGGCGACGCTGGCGCTCTCTCAGTCCCTCCTCGGCAACCTCCCCTACGCGGTGCGCTGCTACGAGCGGGCCCTCGTGCTTTCTCCCCACCAGCCGCGGTACGCCCACAACCTCGGGCACCTCTACGACGTCGCCCTCGACCAACCGGAGAAGGCGATCCCGCTGCTCGAGCGCGCGCAGAAGGCGGAGCCGCGATGTCCCCACGTGGCGTCGAGCCTGGCCCACGCGCTCGGACGCGCGGGTCGTCCGGACGACGCCCTCGTCGTCTTGCGCCGTGCGCTCAAGGACGGGGCGACCCGCGACCAAGCCGCGCTCCTCGCGTGGCTCGAGAAGCAAGCGGAGCCCGCGGTGCCAGAAGCGAAGAAGCGGCTGAGCCGCGCGCCCGCCCGGAGCTGAGGCGCGCTCCCCTCGGAATAAGTCGGTCGCGCGCCGGGCATCGGTGAGCGAGCTGCACGAACCGAAAGCGACCGCGTTCGTTACGAAGTGTAGCGAACAGATCCAATCGAAATCGATTCGAGCTAAAGCGGGACATGCGAACTCGCGTCCTGCCCCTCGGCCTGCTCGCTGCTGCGCTCGCGTCGCCCGTTCTCGCGCAGCCCGCGCCCAAAGCTCCTGCGCAGCCCCCGGGCCCCGCTCCCGCCCAGACCACGTCGCCAGTGACGACGTCGAAGGCCGACGAAGACGAGCCGATCCCGCCCGTCCAGCCCGCGACGAAGGTCCTGTCGAGCTGGCGAGAAGCGGTCCGACTCGCGTCCGCCGAGAACCCCGATTATTCGATCGCCCTCTTCGAGATCGAGCGACAGAAGGGGATCGAGCGGCAGGTGCTGGCCGGGGTTCTGCCGACGATCACCGCCACCGGCACGCTCCAGCTGAACGCGGTGCAGTCGGACATCACCTCGTTCGATCCGGACACGCTCCAGCCCTCCACCGTCACCGTCCCGTCGCGGGTGTCGGCGGTCGCGCAGGTGCAGCTCCACCAATCGATCATCTCACCGCGCATCTGGTGGGGGATCGGCACCGCGAAGCGGCAGGTCGACGTCGCGAAGATCAGCCTCGAGGACAAGAAGCGCGTCCTCATCGCCGGCGTCGCCGACGCCATCGTCACCGAGGTCACGGCGGAGCGACAGGCGGAGGTGAACCGGGTCAGCTACAAGGCCTCTCAAGATCGCCTCCGGCTCATGAAGAAGCGCAAGGAGCTCGGGGCCGGCAGCGACCTCGACATCGTGCGATTCCAGCAGGACCTCGTCCTCGCGCGCGCGCAGCTCGTCCAAGGCGACGAGTCTCTCCGCCAGGCTCGAGAGCGGCTCGGGCTCGCCCTCGGCTCGACCCAGGACTGGAGCGTCCGTCCCGACATCTCCATCGACGACATCGAGTCCACGTTGACCCGCGTCTGCGAGAAGGGCGATCTCGCGGATCGGGCCGATCTGCGCGTGCTCGCGAAGAACCGCGACATCGCCGCCCGCGCGATCACCGATGCCGACCTGCTCTACCTCCCGAGCGTCGATCTGTTCTCGACCCTCACGTACTCCAGCGACGATCTCATCGGCGACAAGAACTACAACTTCAGCATCCAAGGGGTCCTCACCGTCCCCATCTGGGACGGCGGCGAGCGCTACGGAATTCGAAGGAGCGCGGTCGCCATTCGCAACCAGCAGCAAGAGCAGCTCGAGGCGGCGACGCGGTCCGCGACGGTGGAGGTCACCCAAGCCCGCCGAGCGGTCAGCGTCGCAAAGGACACCCTCGACATCGCCCAGGCGACCCGCGACCTCGCCGCCCAGACGGATCTGCTCGTTCGTCGAGCGTTCGCGGAGGGAGGCAACGTCACGAGCTTCGATCTCGTCGACGCGGCCCGCAGCCTTCGCGAGGCGGAGCTTCAGCTCACGCTCCGGGAGCTGGACCTCGTCCGGGCGAAGATCTCTGCGGTGCTCGCGACCTCGAACTGCAAAGGCATATGAGGGCGCAGGGCCCCGGTCGCCACCGGCTCGGGTTGTAGTAGTCTGCGCCGCCATGCAGGTCCTTCCCAGCTACGTGCGCGGCGAATGGTTCGAGGGCAGCGGCAAGCGGCAGGCTCTCGTGAATCCCTCGACGGAGGCCTCCATCGCGGAGGTGAGCACGGAGGGCCTGGACTTCGCAGCGGCCCTCGCCTTCGCCCGCGATCGTGGGGGCAACGCCCTGCGCGCGACGACGTACGCGGAGCGCGGGGAGATGCTGCGCGCGATGAGCCGCGCCATCCACACCCACCGCGACGAGCTGCTCGACCTCGCGATGCAGAACGGGGGGAACACCCGCTCGGACGCCAAGTTCGACGTGGACGGCGCGTCCGGCACGCTCGCGTTCTATGCCGAGCTCGCGAAGGAGCTCGGCCCGCGCCGCGCGCTCCTCGACGGGGACGCCGCCCAGCTCGGCCGGGGCGCCCGCTTCGTGGGCCAGCACGTCCTCGTCCCTCGGCGCGGCGTCGCCGTCCACGTGAACGCGTTCAACTTCCCCGCGTGGGGCTTCGGCGAGAAGGCGGCGTGCGCGCTGCTGGCGGGGATGCCGATCGTCGTGAAGCCGGCCACCAGCACCGCCCTCGTCGCGTATCGGATCGTTCAGCTCATCGTCGAAGCGAACATCCTCCCCGCCGGCGCGCTGTCCCTGGTGAGCGGCCCCCCTTTCGATCTCCTCGCGCACCTCGCGGGGGAAGATGTCCTTTCGTTCACGGGCGGGGGCAAGACGGCGGCGACGCTCCGCGCGCTCGGTCCCGTCGTCGCAGATTCCATCCGAGTCAACGTCGAGGCGGACAGCCTCAACGTCGCCATCCTCGGACCGGACGCGGACGCCTCGAGCGACGCCCGCGGCGCCTTCCTCCGCGACGTCGCCCGCGACATGACCCAGAAGACGGGACAGAAGTGCACGGCGATCCGGCGGGTGCTCGTCCCGCGCGACGCCCTCGAGGACGTCGTCGAGAACCTGCAAGCGCGCCTCTCGGAGGTCGTGGTCGGGGACCCGACGGCGGACAAGGTCACCATGGGACCCGTCGCGACGAGCGCGCAGCTCCGCGACGCGCGCGCGGGGATCGAGCTTCTCGCGAGCGAGTCGAAGGTCGTGCTCGGCGGCTCGGCGCCGATCGAAGGCGTCGGGGCGCCTGCCGGCAAGGGCTACTTCGTCGCGCCGACGCTGCTCGTCCAGCCCGACCCGCGCTCGGCCGAGCACGTCCATCGGCATGAGGTCTTCGGGCCCGTGGCGACGGTGATGCCCTACGACGACCCGGCGTCCGCGGTCGAGATCGCGCGCCGCGGCGGCGGAGGTCTCGTGGCCAGCCTCTACTCGGACGATCGAGCGGCGATCGGAGAGATCGCCCTCGGCATCGCGTCCTCGCACGGTCGGGTCGCCATCACGAGCTCGAAGATCGCAGACCAAACGGCCGGCCCTGGCACCGTACTGCCCCACAGCATCCACGGGGGACCGGGCCGCGCCGGTGGGGGCGAGGAGCTCGGCGGCATCCGGGGACTCGCGTTCTACAGCCAGCGCACCGCCATCCAGGGCGACCGCGCCATCCTCGAAGCGATCCTCGAGCGAGGCTGAGCTCGTGTCCGACGACGCGCGGGGCGCCAGCCGTCCCCACAAACAAGCGCAATTGCGCTCGATGGGGTAACGTTACCGGCGATGGGCATGGATGCGCCGCTGCTGAGCAAGACGCTCGGGGGGCGATTCAAGATCACGGGGCACATCGGCGAAGGCGCGATGGCGTCCGTGTTTCGCGGCATCGATCTGAAGCGCGGCGACGGGACCGAGGTCGCGGTCAAGATCATGCACCCACACCTGGCGTCCGACCGCACGTTCACCGCGCGCTTCAAGCGGGAAGCGGAAGCGGCGTCGATGGTCAAGCACCCGAACAGCGTCGCCATCATCGACGTCGGTGAGGAGCAGGGCGTCCACTACATCGTCATGGAGCTCTGCTCCGGGCGCGATCTGCGCGAGACCCTGAAGGCGGAGCGGCGGCTGTCCGAGCCCCGCGCCCTCCGGATCGTGATGACGATCTGCGACGCCCTCCACGTCGCCCACCAGCTCGGGGTCGTGCACCGCGATCTGAAGCCCGAGAACGTGATGATCCTCCACGATCCGACGAAGGGCACGGATCTCGTGAAGGTGCTCGACTTCGGGATCGCGAAGCTCGTCGACGCCCAGCCGAAGGTGCGGGTCAACGGGACCGACAGCGATCCGCCCCCCGCCCTCACCCAGTTCGGCGTCGTCGTCGGGACGCCGCAGTACATGTCCCCAGAGCAGTGTCGAGGCCAGCCGCTCGACGGACGGAGCGACGTCTACACGTGCGGGATCTTGCTCTATCAGCTGGTGACGGGCGCCCTCCCCTTCAACTCGGAGAGCCCGTTCGAGGTCGCCGGCAAGCAGGCCTTCGAGCCCCCGCCGGCGCCGCACACGTTCTATCCGCAGATCGATCGGGAGCTCGAGGCGATCATCCTCAAGACGCTCTCGAAGGCGGCCGCGGACCGGCCTCAGTCCGCGATGGAGCTCAAAGAGACGCTGCAGCGGTGGCTCGAGACGCATGGCGCGCTCGAGCCGAACGGCAGCGCCCCGAAGGCCGCCGCCCAGAACGGCGGCTCCCCCGATCTCGGCGCGCTCGTCTCGACGGCGAACATGAACCCGTCTCCGCCGGAGGCGCGCGCCGGCGCCCCGAGGCCGCCGCAGCGGCCCCTGCCGCCCCCGCCTCCGAACCGCGCGAAGGACGGCGTCCCTCCTCCGAGCCCGTCGCGTCCCGGCGCCGCGCCGCCCGCGCCACCTGGTCCGCCTCCGGCCCGTCCCGCCCCGCCCCCGCCCGGGAGTCCATCCCCGGTGCAAGCGGCCCCCGCACCCGATCTTCGCGCGCTCCAGCAGACGCTGCCGCTGAACGATCCCACCGCGCAGAGCGTGAAGGCCGCCGTCGCGGAGTACCTCGCTCAGAATCCGGTCAAGCCGCCGGAAACCCCGGAGCCGCGACCGCGGTCGTCCTTCGGTGGGCCCTTCCAACCTACGGCCGGCCCCGCCGCCGCTCCGGTCGATCCCGCCCCCTTCGATCAAGGTCCGCTCGGGACCGTGGTCGCGATGGACGCGATTCAAGAGCCGCCGAGGCCGCGACCCGCCGCCGGCGCGGCCGCGCAAGCCTACGCTCCGGAGCAAGGGTTTCAGCCGAGCGGAGCAGGAGGCTACCCGCCGCTCGCGCCCCCACAAGAAGCGAGCGCGGCCCCGCTAGGCCCGCCACCGGCGGCTCCTGCGGAGGCGATCGCGCTCGATGGCAACCCCCCGATCGGCGTGGCCGCTCCCGTCGACGCGCTCGCCCAGGCGCAGAGAGCCGAAGAGGCCCCGCGTGAGGGATGGGGCGTGTTCGGGGTGTTGATGGTGCTGCTCTCGCTCGCCGCCGGCGTCGGGCTCGGCTTCGGGCTCTATCGCTGGGCCCCGTTCTGATCGCCCGAGAGCGCGCGCGCCAGGGCTGACAGGCGCCGCTCCGCCCCCGCCCCGCGGACGGCCGCTCCTCGCGTCTTCGCCTCGAGCTTCAGCGCTTGCGCATAGGCCTTCACCGCAGAGCGGAGCACGGCGTGAATCGTCGCCTCGTCGACTGTTCCATCCGCACCCAGGCCGCCGGCGGAGGCTTCGATCGCGATCGAAACGAGCACCCTCGCGAGATCCGGATCCCCCGCCGCCACCATGCGACCGACGGCCCGGGTCACGGGGATCGCGAGACGAGCGACGGCGCGGAGCTGGGGGTATCCGGTGAGCGCCGTCTCGGCCCGATCGGCCTTGAGCTGAGCGAGCGGCTTGAGATCGGCGGCGAGCTCCGCGATCGCGGGTTGAACCTCTGCCCTCACCGCCACGACCGTCTCCTCCAGTCGCTCGTGGAGGCGCGCCGAAGCGGCCAGGAGATGAGCGGCGGTCCGCGCGAGGGCGTCGTTCTGCTCGGACTGCGCGCGCGTGCGCTCCGTCGCGACCTCCGCGAGGGCGAGGGCGATCTTCGCGGCGCGGCGCCGGAGGGCATGCTCGCGCAGCACGTCGGCGCGATCCACGAGCGTCCTCGAGAGCTCGTCTTGGATCGCCGCCCACCCCGATCGCTGGAGATCGGCCTCGCTCCCCATGCGGCCGGCGAGCGCGAGCTTCGCCGAGAAGGCGAGCGGACCGGCGATCGGACGGATGCCGATCTCGTCGAGCCCGGCCCTGACGTGGGCGAGCACGCGCTCCACGTCCGCTTGCTCCGTCATCCGGTCGAGCTTGTTGCACAGCACGACGATGGGCAGGCCCGCCTCTGCGACGTGCTTGAGGATCTCCGCCTCGCTCTTCTTCAGGGGCGCCGTCAGATCGAGGAGCCAGACCACCGCGTGGGCCTCGTCGAACGCTCCCATCGCCGCCTTCGCGTGCTCCGGATCGGGGGCGTTGAAGCCGGGGGTGTCGAGGATCTCGACCCAGCGCAGACGCTCGATGGGGGCGTAGATCTGGACACGCTCGATGTGGGCGCCCTCCTTCTGCAGCTCGGCGAGCGTGCTCTTCAGGGCTTCGTGAGGGACGACGCGATCGGGCGCCCCCCGCAAGAGCACGCGCGCGAAGCGATCGGCGGCCCACGCGACGCGATGGAGGGTCGCCGTCGTCGGAAGGATCCCCGTAGGGGCGACGTCGACGCCGAGGAAGGCGTTGATGAACGTGCTCTTTCCCGCGTTGAACTCCCCCACGATCGCGACGAGCACCGGGCGATCGAGCTCCGCGGAGAGGGCCTCGATTCGCATCAGGTCCGCGCCGCTCCCGAGCTCGCGCGCGGCCACGACGAGCGCGTCGAGGAGGGCGGGCCAGTGCGCGCGCTCGCCCCCGAGGGAGAGGGCGTACGCGTCCCGCGAGAGGGACTCGGCCCAGGCCGCGAGCTCCGGCTCGTCGACGCCGTCGAGGGCCTCGAGGGCTTCGCCCCCCTCCCCTCGCTCGACAGCGCGGAGCGCGGCCAAGAACCTGCGCGCGCCGGTCGTGAGCGCAGCGGGCGCCGCCTCTTGGACCACCTCCAGCGCGGCTCGATCTCGCGTCTCGATCGCGAGCCTCGCGAGCGGGCCCGCGGCGAGGGGATCGCCCGCCTTCACCGCGCGCACGAGCGCGCGGAGCGCGTCCTCGCGACGCCCCTCCGCGAACGCGAACGCGGCCACGAACCTCGGATCCTCGTAGGCCCCCGCCCCCGCCACGATCGCGCGCGCCTCCGAGAGCACCTTCGCGTCCGTGGTCGTGGACAGGATCTCCGCGAACAGCTCGCGCGCCCCCGGCTGATCGAGGATGAACGCCCGCGTCGCGAAGCCGATCGCGGCCGCACCCGCCGTCACCGGGTCGCCGGTGGCGCGGGCGACCCGCGCGAACAAAAGGGCGCGCCGTCCCGGCTCGCGCTCGTCCGCCTTGACCGCGTCCGAGATGGGCTCGCCCAGCGGATCGGAGATCTCCGAAGCCAGCTCGCGCGCCTCTTGGAGGCTCCCCATCGCGAGCGCGCACTCCGCCTTGCGGAGCAGGACGGCCTCGTCGCGCGGAGCCCCCGAAAGGCCTCCGGTTGGCATTCGCTCGAGCCACTGCCGCGCGCGCGCCGGATCGGCGGCGGCGAGATCCAAATCGGCCAGCATCAGGAGCGCCTTCCGAGACGCCTCGCGCTCCTCGGGCGCCGACGCGGCCCGCTCGAGGGCCTCACGCGCGCCCGCGTATCCCACCGCGAGGCCGGCGCGACCGAGGCGCAGCCACACGTCCGCTCGCCACGGCACGGCCCGGGCGAGGGCCTCGAGCGCCTCCACCACCTCGTGATCGAGCCACGAGAGCTCGGCCGCGTCGGCCCACAGGGCGAGGCCCACCGGCGAGTCGGGGATGCGCGAGAGGATGGCGCGGGCGTGCTCGCGCGCGTCGAGGGGACGACCGCGAGCCAGCATGCTCTCCGCCTCGAGGCGATCGCCTTCGACGCCAGCGGCGAGGACCTCCATCCTCGAGGCGATCTTGGACAAGCTGGAGAGGAGCGGCGGCACGCGGCGATGAGACCCCGAGCGCGCGCGGGAGACAACTGCCGCAGTGCGCGCGCTCGCTACTCGGTCGGAGGGTCCCGCCGCGTGAGGACCACGTATCGAGCCCTGCCCTCGCGCACGAACGCGGGCGCGAACCGCTCTCCGAGATGGGGCGCGGTCGCAACGTAGATCTCGATGCCGCGGGCGAACGTGGTCGCCTCCCAGGGCTCCGCGACCGGGACGTCCTTGTAGAGCTGGAAGACGAGGGTGTCCGTCTTGCGCGTCTCCAGCAGGCCATCCGGGATCTTCTTCGTCAGGTGACCGCCGGGGAGCGCGGCGATCTCGGGGTCGGTGACGCCCGCGAGATCGACCACGGTGGCGTCGGGCGCAGCCGCCCCGAGCCAGCCGATGTCGAGGCCGGCGATCACCCGTGACGAGGCGAGCGGACCTCGCATCTGCTCGATGAGCGCGCGCCGATCGCGCTCGACCCGCACGAGCTTCTCCCCGACCACGATCCACACGTAGACCTCACCCGCGAGGGCGAGGGCGACCCGAAGCAGCCCCGGCGCCAGTCGAGAAGCGGAGGCGACGCTGCCCGACGCGAGGGCGATGACGGGCAGGACCGGCACGAAGAGACGGCTCACCGGCATCCAGTCCCCGCCCGCGAAGGCGACGGCGGCGGCGTGGGTGAAGGCGGCCACGACGAGCCACTTCACGTAGCGACGCCCGCGCACGATCACGAGCGGCGCGACGAGCCCCGCGAACCCCGTCACGAGCATGCAGACGATGGCGTAGCTCGCGCCGAGCCGCACGTCGGCCGGCTTCGCGAGCGCGGACAGAGGGTTCGGACGGCCGAACGCGATCACCCGCACCGTCGCCGCGAGCACGAACGGCGCGATCGCGATCCCGAGGCGGCCGAACGCGCGCGCGTCGATGGGTGGACGAGGAGGCGCGTCTTCGTCGGCACCGGCTCGCGCGCCTTCTTGCGCGCGCGGCATCGAGAGGACCGCCACCATCGGCATCAGCTCCGGGCGCAAGCCGGCCGCGAGCCCCAGCACCAAGACCCCCCAAGGCTCGGCCACCCCTCGAAACCGGAGCGAGACGCCGACGGCTACGAGCCCCTCGACGAAGCTCGTCTCGAGCCCCGAAGCGCTCCACGCCGCCGCGGGCGCGGCCACGATCCACAGCGCGGGACCGAAGCAGCCCAGACGTCGAAGCTCTCCGCGCGCGGAGAGCGCGTGGACGACGAAGGCGGCGCCGACGGCGTGCGCGACCGCCCCGATCACCTTGGCCGCGTCGAGCGCGCCGAGGGCGCTCCGCCCGGCGAAGGGGGCGATCAGATACGCGTAGCCGAGGGGGGTGACGCCGTCCGTGCTGGGTCCGGAAGGGTTGAAACGATACCCCCGCCCGGTCGCGATGTGGTGCGCGTAGCGGCACGTGATGAGCGCGTCGTCGACGGTGAAGCCCCAGAGCGCCGCGCTCGCCATCGCGCACGCGAAGAGCGTCGCGACCACGGCAAACGCCGCGTTTCTGCGCGCTCGGCCCGCGTCGTCTCGAAGGGCGCGCGGCGTAGCTGCTCCTTGGCTCATTGTCCACTCCGCGACGAAGAGCTCCGAAAACTTAGGGCTCCGCTCCGACGTTCCTAACATCTCGCCACGGATGATCGGAATCTCTAGAGCGCACAGCCCGAGACCGAACGCCATGCGAACCCCCGAGCAGCTCCGCGCGCTCGTCGGGCTCTGCGACGGCACCTCGAGGCTGGATGATTCGGACGCGCCGGCGCCTCGCTTCCCGAGCTCGAACGTCCTGTGTGATCTCGCCGACGCCGTGCGCGAGCTCTCTCGCTCCGAGCGCAGGAGGATCGCGGTTCGGGTGCGCGTCCACGACGAGCCCTTCGAGATCGGGATCGAGCGGGCGGGCGACGTCGCGCTCGTGAGCCTCTACTCGGGAGGCCCCCTCCCGATGGTGCACGTCTTCGAGCACCGCGTCGTGGGAGCCGACCTCGTGCGTCGGATCGCCGGCGAGCTCGGGCGGCGGGCCGCGCTCGCCGGCCCGCGCGAGGGCGAGAGGATCGCCGCCGCCCTCGATGCGCTCTCCTCCTGTGCGTTCAGCGCGAGCGAAGGGGCCGAGGAGATCGAGGTCATCCAGGTCGAGCCCCTCGAGGATCTCCCCCTCTCGTTCTCTGGCGAGCTCTGGATGCGCGCCACCCGCGCCGCCTCCTCCGCCAGCGCGACCTCCTCCGTCCTCCGCACCGACCTGCTCGGTCTGCTCGGCAAGGGCAAGCTCCGCATCACCGCCTTCGAGCACACCCGCGAGCTCCCCGACGTCCACCTCTACCCCCTCGTCGAGCAGCTCGCCCGGTTCGCGGTCGAGGCCCTCGAGGCCTACACGTCTGGCCGCCCCATCTGGAAGAAGGTGAAGGTCGGCGGCGCCATCCTCGGGGTGAGGGTCCTCACGAAGCACGACAGCGAGTCGCGGCTCGCACTCACCATCGGCCCCGACTCGGGGACGGGGCGCAACGAGAGCTGGACATTCCCGGCGCTCGAGGTCCGTGCTTTCGCCCGCGCCGTCATCGACCTCGGACGGTCCCTCGCGCGCACCCTCGTTCGGCGCGACCGCAGCCACACCCACAACCTGCGGCTCGTCGAGTTCCGCGCGAGCCTGCGCGAGATCGCCGAGGTGTGCCGTGAGGTGAGCCGCGACGACGCCCTCATCAACGAGTCCCCCGAGAGCTACCGCGCCTACGCGAAGGACGGCTCGAGCGCGGAGACGGTCACCCTCGCGAGCTCGCGCCTCCGCTTCGAGCCGAAGTGGACCGCGGCCGTGCCCTCGATCGATCTGCGCTCCACCTTCCAGTGCGGTGACGCGTTCGTCGTCGGGTCGTCCCGCGAGCTCTCGTGCATCGATCGGCAATCGGGCTCGATCGTCTGGACGCGCCCCGTGTCCAAGGGCGTGTCCGTCCTCACCCCGTGCGGACTCGCGCGGTTCGACCACGAGGGCAACCTCACCCTCCTCGACATCGCGAGCGGAGAGACCCGCTCCTCGATGCGCCTCCTCCCCCGCGTCGGATCGCCCGTCACCGGCGCCGTCATCAGCGGCCCCGGCCTCCCGCGCATGCTCGTGATCAGCGAAGGCCGGCGCCACCTCGTAGGCGTCGATCTCGAAGCGGGGGAGGTCCTCTGGCGATACGCCTCGCGCCGTCCTGCTCCGTTCCGCCTCCGCCGCGCCGGCCGCCTCGTCATCGTCGCGAGCGGCGAGCAGGCCCTCACCGCCATCGACGTCGCCTCCGGCCACGTCGTGTGGAGATACTGCGATCGCCTTCGCTTCGCCCACGTCTCGACCGTCGCCGAAGACTCGCTGTTCGCCCTCGCCGGCGACGGCGCCTTCGTCGCCCGCGGGGGCACCCGCCTCTGCCACCTCGACCCGTGGTCGGGATCCGCCCGATGGGCCGTGACCCTGCGCGAAGGAGCACGCCCCATCGCCGCTCCCCTCGTCGCGGGAAACAGCGTCCTCGTCGCCACCCTCGACGGCCGCGGCACCCGCGTCACCGCCTTCGACCGCCGCACCGGCCAGCCCGTCTTCGAGCGAGACGCCTGCGTCGGCGCGGCCGCCTGTCTCGTCGTCGACGACGCCGTCATCCTCAACTCCGAGTCCGGCGAGCTCATCGCCCTCGACGCCAACGACGGCTCCCTCCGCTATCGCCACGTCCTCACCGACAGCGCCGACGGCGACCGCCCCCGCCGCCTCGAGCCCGTCCTCCGCAGCGGCGCCCTCTTCGTCCCCCAGAGCCGCGTCCACGTCCTCCGCCCCTCCGACGGCACCCTCCTCGGCTCCCTCTCCAGCGACCTCGTCCCCGACCTCGTCCGCGTCGACGAGCGCTGCGACGTCTACGTCGCCGAAGAGAGCGGCCACATCCACGCCTTCGCCGCCGCCACCCGCTCCGCCCAGCCCCACCTCCGCCTCGTCCGATAAATCCGCGCGCAGCGAGGCTGTCCAAGAAAGGTTGGGCGCGCTTCGCGCTTGCCGGGAGAGGCCGAGCTGAAGCGTCGTCGTGCGGGATGCGTCGCGCGGCAAGCGCGAAGCCCCGCCGCTCGGCACGCGAGTCGGAGGTGCCGACGAGGCTTCCGACGCAGCGCGCGCAGCGCACCAAGGAGCCCGGCCCCGAGCCCCAAGCGGACAGCTCCGTCCGCTACCATTTCCGTAGCGCCACCTCACCAGTGCGGCCAGCCGATAGCAGGCAACCTCCCAGCCACCGCAAGCCCCCAAGTCCAGCCCCCCCCAATCCGCCCCGCCTCTGAAGCAATCAAGCGACGCAGTGCGCGCAGCGCACCAAGGAGCCCGGGCCGAGCGCCGAGCGGACAACAGAGCCCCCCCGCTACCATTTCCGTAGCGCCACCTCACCAGTGCGGCCAGCCGATAGCAGGCAACCTCCCAGCCACCGCAAGCCCCCAACCAGCCCCAATCCGCCCGCCTCCCTGAAGCAATCAAGCGACGCGGTGCGCGCAGCTCTTCAAGGAGCCAGGCCAGCGCCGAGCGGACCTAATACAACCCCACAATCCGCCCCGCCTCTGAAGCAATCGGCGACGCAGTGCGCAACTCAGGAGCCCGGCCCCGAGCCCCAAGCGGACAGCTCGTCCGCTACCGACAACAGCGCCACCTGCGGTGGCAAGCCGCCAGCAGGCAGCCTCCCCGGCCGCGCAAGCCCCCCAAATCTGGCCCCCCGTCACCCCGCCTCTGCGGCAATCAAAACGCGACGATGCGCGCAGCGCCGGGAGCCCGGGCCGAGCGCCGAGCGGACAACCGACCCCCCCAATCCGCCCCACGTCTGAAGCAATCAAGCGACGCAGTGCGCGCAGCGCATTAAGGAGCACCGGGCAAAGCGCCGAGCCGTTAACAAGCCCCCCGCTACCGGCTGCGTAGCGCCACCTCGCAAATTGCGGCCAGCGCGACCATGGCGACAGCCTCCAGCCCGCGAAGCCCCGATCCGACCCCCGTCACCGCCTCTGAAGCAATCAAGCGACGCAGTGCGCGCCGCGCGCACCAAGGAGCCCGGGCCGAGCGCCGAGCGGAAAACGAAACCCCCGCTACCATTTCCGTAGCGCCACCTCACCAGTGCGGCCAGCCGATAGCAGGCAACCTCCCAGCCACCGCAGCTTCGATCAGCCCCCAATCCGCCCCGCCTCTGAAGCAATCAAGCGACGCGACGCGCGCAGCGCCTCCAGGAGCGGGCCAACGCCGAGCGGACAAGCAGAGCCCCCAATCCGCCCCGCCTCTGAAGCAATCAGTAGCGCAGTGCGCGCGCACCAAGGAGCCGAGCCGCTTTCGAGCCAGTTCGCAGAGAAACCCCGCTACCGGCTCGTGCTTCTTACCTCCACCAGTGCGGCAGCCGATAGCGAGCAGCCTCCCAGCCCGCAGGCACGAATCCGGCCCCAATCCGCCCCGCCTCTGAAGCGATCAAGCGACGCAGTGCGCGCCGCGCACCAAGGAGCCAGGCCGAAGCGCCGACGGAAAAACGAAACCCCCCCAATCCGCCCCGCGTCTGAAACAATCAGCGAACGCAGCGCACCAAGGAGCCCGGGCCGAGCGCCGAGCGGACAATACAGTCACTTCCCCGCGAGCAGCTTCTCGATGATGTTGTTGTACGCGTTCGGGAGCATGCCCTTCGCGGCAGCATCGTTGTTCGCGATCGTGTCGCTCGAGACGATGTACGAGACGATCTGCTTCGTCTCGACGTCATAGAGGCCGCCCCAGGTCTCGACCTCGACCGTGTTGGGGAGGGTGCCGGCCTTGCCGTGCGAGTGGATGGCCACGATGTACTTGAACTTGTAGTCGGGCTTGATGAGGCCGAGCTCGGAGAGCTTCTTGAGGATGTCCTCCATCTGCTTGGAGAGGTCGTCGGCGATCTTCTCGGCCGAGCCTTCCATCTTGAAGCTGTTCGCGTCGACCTGCGCGCGGATGCCCTCAGCGAGCTCGAACGAGAGGTTTCCGACCTGGTCGAACAGCTGCTGCCCGCTGACGACCTTCTTGCCGTACTTCGTCGCGATGGCGCCGGTGACGAACAGGCCCATGTCCTTCGCGTCACCGGGCGTGCCGGCGTGCGAGATGTTGATCGGGAAGACGAACGCGGGCTTGTCCTCCGAGACCGCGACCGGGAACGTGGCGGCGGGGTTGGTCTTCACGGACGCGCTTCCGCATCCCGCGAGCGCCAGCATTCCGATCATGAGAGCAATCAACCACGATTTCATGAAAAGGCTCCTTCCAGGGAGTCACCAAGGACGCCGCCGCCACCGCGCAACTCGCGCGCGTGACGGTGACAGCCCACCGATTCGAATGGAGGCGGCGTAACGGCCCGCCTCGAGGCGCGGCCGATTGCAAGCTCCGCACCTCGGCCCCCCCTCTACTCGCTTTCGGGCCTTTCCGCGATGGGGTTGACGTTTACGGATGCGCGCCGGTCATCGGTTGTTACGGCTCGCGTTACGCGAGCTGTTGCTTCACCGAGTCGATGAGCCTCCGCAGGCCTTCCTCCACGCCGACCTTCGGCTCGTAGCCCAGCTCGGTCACGATGCGCTCGATATCCGCCACCGACTCGCGGATGTCGCCCGCGCGGGCCGCAGCGTGGGTGACGTCGATCCGCCGGCCCACGATCTGCTCCACGTGACCCAAGAGATCGAGGAGCGTCGTTCGGTTGCCGCACCCGACGTTGAACACTCGACCGGCGATCCCCGGCGTGGTCGCGGCGAGGATGTTCGCGTCCGCGACGTTGCCCACGTAGACGAAGTCGCGGAACTGGAGCCCGTCGCCATAGACGGTGACGCCGCGCCCGGCGATGCCGCGATCCACGAAGATCGAGATCACCCCGGAGTAGGCCGAGCTCGGATCTTGTCGCTCTCCGAAGACGTTGAAGTACCGCAGGCTGACCGTCTCCACCCCGTAGAGCTTGTGGAACACGCTCAGGTAGTGCTCGCCGGTGATCTTCTCGATGCCGTACGGCGACGTCGGCGCGGGGCGCATCGACTCGCGCTTCGGCAGCTCCGGCTCCTCGCCATAGACCGCCGCCGACGAAGCGAAGACGACCCGCTTCACCCCTCGCTTCTTCGCCGACGAGAGGACGTTGAGGGTCCCTTGGATGTTCACGTCGTGCGACTCCTGAGGATGCTCGACGCTGTACGGGACGCTCACGATCGCGGCCTCGTGAAACACCAGCTCGCAGCCGGCCATGTGATAGTCGAGCTGAGGCGCGTCCCGGACGTCCGCCTCGACGAGCTCCACCGCGCCGGCGCGGAGGTGACGATCCAAGTTGTCGCGCTTGCCGGTCGAGAGGTTGTCGTAAGCGACGACCTGGTGCCCCGCGGCCACGAGCCGATCGATGATGTGTGAGCCGATGAACCCCGCGCCCCCGGTGACGAGTACCTTCATGGTCTTGCCGTCGTAGCACGGCCGCTCGTTCGCGAGGTCTTTGCGTGCCTCCCCTCGCCCGTGGTCCGGGCGCTCGATTGTGTGCGAACATCGGGGCTCGATGAACAGCGCGTTCCGGGTCGCCTCTGCATTCATGCTGGTCGCCGCGGCCGGCGTCGGGGGCTGGGTCATGCTCCGCCGCCCCGCCGAAGGGTCCGCTGCGACCGCAAATCCGAAGACGGCCGCCACCACGCCGCAGCCGCAAGAAGAGGCCGCCCCCTCCGCCGCCCCCGCCACGTTCGCCCTTCCCCTCCGCACCGGCGAGCGCGCCCTCGACGTCCTCGCCCCCGTCTACACCATCGACAAGCTCTACAAGTCGATGCGCGGCCCCCAGGCCCAGCAGGACTTCGCGCTCATGCCGAGCGCCCCGCGCCAGCTCGTCTGGATCACCGGCCTCCAGGCGACGATGGCCGAGCCCGACGGTGAGCTCGCGTCGCTGCCCGAGTACATGTGCCACTGCAACCTCGACATCGATCCCATCGATCACGATCGCGCCTACGGCCATCACCTCCAGATGAGCGGCCGCTTGTTTACGCTCTCCCAAGGCCAGCTCGAGATCGCCCTCCCGACCGGCTTCGGCATCCCGGTCTGGTCCGATCAGGCGGTGAGCCTCACGACCCAGGTGCTGAACCTCAACACGGTCGGGGCGCCCTTCGACGTCCGCCACAAGGTCCGCCTCGCGTACGTGACCGACGATCCCGCCCGCAAGCCGATGAAGCCCCTCTACATGGCGGGCGTCTACGGCCTCGAGCTCGTCAAGGGCGAGCACGGCAACTTCGACGAGGAGAAGCCGCCCGAGCACGGCTCCGGCTGCATGATGGGGACGAGCGCGGTCAAGGGCGGCGAGTACACCGACAGCCAAGGCAAGGAGTTCACCGGCCATTGGATCGTCCACCCCGGCCGCGAGGAGAACCACACCCCAGTGACCAAGCTCCTCTCCTTGCCCTTCGACACGACGATCCATCACATCGCCGTCCACCTCCATCCCTTCGCCGAGAGCCTCACCCTGATCGACAAGACCACCGGCTCCGTCGTCTACAGCGCGAAGGCGACCCAGATCGGCGGCGGCAAGATCGGCCTCGCCCACGTCGACTCGTTCTCGAGCGAAGAGGGCATCCCCGTCTACAAGGACCACGAGTACGAGCTCGTCAGCGTCTACGACAACACGAGCGGCGTCGACCAGGACTCGATGGCGGTGATGCTCCTCTACTTGCTCGACAAGGGCTTCGTCCGCCCCAAGCCGGACACGAGCCCGACCGTCCCCTGATCGGGATGCCCACCCCCGCGTCGCTCCGCGACGCGACCCCTCCCAAGCGTGGCGCTCCGCGCCCCGCGGGAGGGGTTCGTCCGCGCGGGCTTGCCGAGAGCACCGATCATGTTGAAAGCCGGCGCATTCGCGCGATTTCGCGCCCGATCCACACGGCCTCGTCGCTCCGCTCCTCAGATTACGAGGAGTAGTCTTGCGGTGCTCACTC
>JBGAID010000204.1:0-3156 GCA_044225865.1 Polyangiaceae bacterium
CAAAAGCCTCCGAGAGGTTTTCGCCCGAGGGGGGAGGCCGAAGGCCGACGCCCCGCGCCCCCGCGGAAGGCCGCCGTCCGCCCCGCCCCCCCTCACCGCTGGGGAGGCCGAAGGCCAACCCCGC
The DNA here is from genome assembly GCA_044225865.1 of Polyangiaceae bacterium. Taxonomy (GTDB): domain Bacteria; phylum Myxococcota_A; class Polyangia; order Polyangiales; family Polyangiaceae; genus Xiheicaenibacterium. The sequence continues at coordinate 125 of JBGAID010000204.1, forward strand.
ACGAGGAAGCAAAAGCCTCCGAGAGGTTTCAGCCCGAGGGGGGGAGGCCGAAGGCCGGGGGGGCGCGAGCCCCCCCCTCAGGTCAGGCGACGAAGCTTCCGGGGATTTTTGCGGAGCAAAAATATCCCGAGAAGTGTCGCCCGGTGCGCGGGCATCCGCGCACGCGAAATAAAAATTGTCGATCCCGTCGAGGCTCGTTCGACGTCTCCCCGAACGCTGCTCAACGGAGGCGATCATGGCGGATTCGAAGAAGACTGGGACGACGACGTCGGGGCGATTCTACTGGCACGAGCTCGCGGCGCGCGACGTCGAGGCCCAGAAGGGGTTTTACGGCGAGCTGTTCGGGTGGTCGATGCGCTCGTCCGATATGGGACCGATGGGGATCTATACGGTCGCCAGCGCGGGGGGCACGGAGATCGCAGGGATCACCAAGGCCCGGGACGGGAAGACTTCCTGGCTCGCGTACTGCACCGTGAAGAGCGTGGACGAGGCGGTCGCTCGCGCGAAGGCGGCGGGGGCGAAGGTGGAGACGCCCCCGATGGACATCCCGGAGATTGGGCGCTTCGCTGTCCTCGTCGACAGGCAAGGGGCGCGCATCGCTCCGTTCCGGCCCGTGGCGGAGTCGGCGGAGTCGAAAGATCCGCCCGGCCTCGGGACGTTCTGCTGGAACGAGCTCGTCACCCAGGATCCGGCCTCCGCGGTCGCGATCTACCGCGACACGTTCGAGTGGACGACCGAGGACAAAGACATGGGACCGATGGGCACGTACACGATCCTCAAGCGCGGTGACGTGCAAGCGGCGGGGATCATGAAGGCGATGATGCCCAAGGCCCCCTCGCAGTGGCTCGGCTACGTCGTCGTCTCGGACGTCGACGCCGCGTTCGCGAAGGCGCAGCGGCTCAAGGGGACGGCGCTCTTGCCGCCCGCCGAGATCCCCGGCATCGGTCGCTTCGCGGTGGTGGCCGATCCCGAAGGTGCGAGCGTCGCGCTCTTCAAGGGCTGAGGAGGTCTCTCGTCATGCAATACCTGTTGCTCATCTACGACCAAGAACAAGCCTGGCAGACGATGGCGAAGGAAGAGGCCGGCCAGATGATGGCCGAGTACAACGCCTTCACGAAGGACATCAAAGCGAGCGGAAACTTCAAAGCCGGTGAAGCGCTCCAGCCTACGCGGACCGCTACCACCGTCCGTGTCCGCGAAGGAAAGACGCTGACCACCGACGGCCCGTTCGCGGAGACGCGCGAGCAGCTCGGCGGGTTCTACCTCGTCGACGCCAAGGATCTCGACGAGGCGATCGCGATCGCGAAGCGGATCCCCTCCGCTCGCATCGGGTCGATCGAGATTCGACCGCTGCAGATCTGGGACTGACCCCCGAGGCCGACGCCGGCGCGAGCCGAGCGTGCGTTGACGTCGTCCACGGGACCGCGCATAAACGAGCGGCCCGTGGCGACGAACGTCCCCGAGTCCTCGACGAGCGCGACCGAAGCGGCGCTCGTTCGCGTCTACCGCGAGCAGATCGGCCGCATCGTCGCGACCTTGATCCGCGTGCTCGGTGATTTCGATCTCGCGGAGGAGATCGCCCACGACGCCTTCGCGGCCGCCTTGGAGCAATGGCCGACGAGCGGCGCCCCCGACAACCCCGCGGGGTGGCTCGTCCAGACCGCGCGTCACAAGGCGATCGACGAGGTCCGCCGGCGGGGGATCCACAAGCGCAAGCTCCAAGAAGCTCGGCTCGAGACCGAGGTCGAAGGAGCCTTCGTACCCGAGCCCGAGGTTTCGAATGCCGTGGAAGACGATCGGCTCCGCCTCATGTTCACCTGCTGCCATCCAGCGCTCGCGCTCGATGCGCAGGTCGCTTTGACCCTGCGCACGCTCGGCGGGCTCACGACCGAGGAGATCGCGCGCGCGTTCCTGATCCCTTCGACGACGATGGCTCAGCGTCTCGTGCGTGCGAAGGGGAAGATTCGAGACGCGAAGATCCCATATCGCGTCCCTCCGGCGGAGGAGATCCCGGAGCGGCTCGAGCCGATCATGACGGTCGTGTACCTCGTCTTCACCGAAGGGTACGCGGCCACCCAGGGGGACGCGCTCATCCGCCGCGATCTCTGCGCGGAGGCGATCCGATTGGGGCTCTTGCTCGAGCGCCTGTTGCCCGCGCACGCGGAGATCGAAGGTCTCTGCGCGCTCATGCTCCTCCACGACTCGCGGCGCGACGCGCGACAGGACGAAGCGGGGGATCTCGTCCTCCTCGAGGAGCAGGACCGCTCTCGATGGGATCGCGAAGAGATCGAAGCGGGGCTGCGCCGCACCGAGCTCGCCCTCCGCCACAGCGCGGGGGCGCCCGGACCGTTCGCTCTTCAAGCCGCCATCGTCGCGTGCCACTCGCGCGCGCCGCAGGCCTCCGAGACCGATTGGCCCCAGATCGCCGCGCTCTACGAGATCCTCGCGCGGGTCAGCCCATCGCGGGTCGTCCTCCTCAATCGCGCCGTCGCCCTCGCCATGGTCCACGGTCCGGCGCGCGGCCTCGCCGAGCTCGAGACCCTCGGCGTCTCCGGAGACCTCGACGGGTATCACCTCTATCACTCCGCGCGCGCGGACTTCCATCGAAGGCTCGGAGATGTCTTGAACGCGGGCGCGGCATACCGACGCGCCCTCGCGCTCGCCCAAGGCGAGCCGGAGCGAAGGTTCCTCGCGCGACGGCTCCGCGAGCTCACCAGCTGAAGCGCAACCAGTACTGCCGGCCCGAACTTCGTGCCTGGATCTGCTCCGCCCCCGCGCACGGCGCGGCACGTGAAGGGCGGAGCAGCTCCAGGCACGAAGCCTCAAGTCTGGCCTTGGACTTCTGTGTTCCTGGGTACTGCCGGATCCGGAAGCGGACTTCCGGCCGGCAGTACTAGAGCACCGATCCGTTTGAAAGCCGGCGCTTTCGCGCCATTTCACGCGTGATCCACGCGGCCTCGTCGCTCCGCTCCTCGCATGACTGCGAGTCGTGCTGTGGTGCTCACTCCTCGGGCGCGCGCCTCCCACGCAAA
>JBGAID010000127.1:0-25198 GCA_044225865.1 Polyangiaceae bacterium
AAACCTCCCCCCGCTGCGCGGGGCCCCCCTCCGACGCTGCAGATGGCTTCTGAAAGGTTGTCGTGGCGATGGGTGACAGAGCGCTCCTTGGCTCGCACGGCGCTGTCTCGAGACTGGGGCGGGGAGCGCTTCGCGCTTCGCGCTCGCCAGAGAGAGCGCGAGCTCGAACGTCGTGGTGCTGGGGGCGTTGAGCTGCGAGCGCGAGGGCCCGCGGAGTGCTTCAAGAATCGTCGAGGAGTGTCGCCCGGTGCGCGGTTTATCCGCGCACGCGAGGAGAATAGAGCAAAGACCTTCCACTGCGTCTGAAGATTGGTCTCATCCTGCGAAACCAGTACAGAAGCAGCGGTCTGCGAGGGGATCCGGTGAGCGACGCGTGCGTGCGAGCCAAGGAGGTCGCGCTCATAGCTCACAGAAATGCCGACTCAAAAGCCATCCGAAACGCCAGAGGAGGGCAACGAGTTTGGGAGGAGGTTGCCGGGCAACTTCCAGCGAACGAGCCGACGCTGCAGGGCGAAGCGATCGCAGAGGACGCGTCAAGCGATCGAGATGGATGAGATGCGACCAATCCTCCCCCGCTGCGATGCTGTCCAACAAGGGGGAGGGCGCGCGTCGCGCTTCGGGGCTCGCGAGGAGACTGCGCGCCGAGCGGACAGACTGGTGAAACGGCGGCACCTTGCGTTCAGACGGGGAGGGGGCGATTCTTCTGTGAGCCCCGATCGACGCTTGCACGACCATGAAGACCACGCTTGCCTTCGTTCCTTGCCTGCTCTCGTTCCTCTCCGCGTTGCCCGCCTGCGGGGACGATGGGCCTTCCGATGTCGGCGGCGCGGGCGGCGCGGGCGCGTCCGCGGGCGGTGGCGGCGGCGCTTCGGGCGGGGTCGGGGGCGACGGGACCTACCAGCAAGGCCCCTACACCTGCTGCGGGGAAGGTCACGGCCTCGACTGTTGCCCCCCTGGCTCCTTGCCGGATCCCGAGACGGGCCAGACGGCGACCTGCTTCCAATACGGTGGGGTCGTGGGCGCGTGCACGCCCGAGGGCGACGTCCTCGAGGGCAAGGACATCTGTGCCTTGTGCTGTGGCGACCTGGTGCGCATCGAGTCGAGCGCGCCGTCCAGCGATGGCGCGAGCTGCGAGGAGACGGCCCCGCCCAGCGTGCTGGTGTGCGCCGCGTGCGGCGACGGCGTTTGCGGAACGGGTGAGAACGAGTGCAACTGTCCTGATGACTGTCAATGACGTGTCGCGCTCTCGCTCGCCATGACAGACATTCGCGCGGGGCTTCGAGCTGTTCAATCGGCCGACGCTCGATGATTGGCGAGGAACGAGGGCATCGAAACATGCCAATGCGCCCACCGCCAATCCGGTGCCCCCACCGGTCGCGCTGCGCGCGCCCACCGCCCCCAAATCGCTCGCTTCGCTCGCTCAGGGGGCGGTCGCGCGGCTCGCGTCCGTCAGCGGCGATCGCAGACCTTCACCGAGTCGTGGGGGGGGACCGCGCCGGCGGCCCCTGGCCCGAGGACCCGCGCCGCCTCGCGCTCGATGAGCCCGCGTCTGCTCCGGCGCACCGGGGGCGGCTCATCGCGAGACGATGATGGTCGTTTCGGGTACCCTCGACGGGCGATGACTGGGCGTCATTCTGCGTGTGCGGGGGCGTTCGTGCTCGCCATCCTCGGGTGCGAGCCGCGGCCCTCCCCCGGCCCCGACGCCCCGCGCGCGCCGAGGGCGGTGGACCGAGACAACGCCGGCGACATGGTCGACTCCACCGACCGCTGCACCGTCCTGCGGGACGGCTGTCCGGGCACGACCGACGAAGACGGCTGCCCGGACGTCACCTTCGATCGCCGCCACGCCTGCGAGCCGGACGCGACGACGGTCCGCCTCCTCGCCGACGCGGCGGAGGAGATGCGGCGCGAAGCGCGCCTGACGCGGCTCGCGATCCAAGGAGAAGACGCGGCCGCGATCTGCGTCCGCGATCGCCTCGTCGCGGGAGGGGTGGACGAAAAGCGCCTCGAGCTCGCCCGGGGAGAAGGGGACATCTCGCTGACGGTCCGCGCCTGGGATGGCCGGGAATGCGGCGCCGGGAACGCGACCCCGCCCTGAGCCGCCCCTGTCTGATCACTACTTCGCGAGGACGAACTCGTATTGGCGAGAGTGACCTCCCTCGAACGACGAGGCCGCGGACGAGAAGCCCCGCCCCGCCTCGAAGCAGAAGCGCGACAGCCCGCCGTCGCCGTCGACGTAGGTCGTCTCGCTGCACCAGCCCTTGCCCTTCGGAAAGACGCGCTCCTCGCTCCACGTCCCTTCGCGCTCGGGATCGATCGTCGTCCGCGTGTGCTTCGCCGCTGGTGCGGCCGCGATCACGAGCGACTTCGCGTCCGGCTCCTTCTCGATCACCTCTCCCGGGTGGTGGAGCCCGAGCCTCGTGGCCGCCCACTCTCCCGCGATGGGCATGCTCACGACCGGGTCCTCGTGGCCTTCGCAGTCGATCGTCGACGCGACTCCCCACGCGTGCGACACCACCGAGGAGACGATGCATGTCACCGTCCGTGTGCTCCTCGTCACCTCTGGCTTCGCCGGCGGTCCGCTCCACGTCTGGAGCCGCAGGCTCGACTTGAACGTCCACGAACGCCCGCGCTCGAACAGCAAGGCGTAGAGCGCCGCCGGCACCCCGGCGGGGGGAGTCGCCCCGGTGTCATCCGGGGGGAGGGGCGCGACGGACGGCGCGGGAGCGGGCGCGGTCGGTTCCGACTCGGGCGCGAGGGCCGTGGACGGAGCGTGGGTCGCCTCCGCCCGCACCCGAGGGAGCCGTCGCTCGACGCGAGCCGGAGCGGCGTCGCAACCGACAGTGCAGAAAAGGACGACCGCGAGCGCGACGGGACGCACCCACCAAGAACGCCGAGAGAGACCGGGGTTCTTCCCGGCCCGACCGCTGATAACGTGGGCCTGGCGCCAGCATGCTCCGGGCCTCCAACGAAAAGCTGACGGACCTCGCGCGCACCCAGCCCGCGCTCCACGACGCCGACACGGGCGAGGACACTGGCATCTGCCTCACGCGGTTCCTTGGCGCGGGCGGGATGGCGAGCGTGTTCATCGCCGAGCTCGATCCGGCGCGTCGCTCCGATCGGCTCCACCCGAGCACCCCCCACCGGTTCGCGGTCAAGCTCATGCAGGCCTCCACCGTGCGCGAGCTCGCGAAGCTCAACCTCGATCCGATGAGCTTCTTCATGAAGGAGACGGTCGCCCTCGCGCGGGTCATGGAGCTTCAGCCGCCGACCGACTTCGTCGTCGAGTTCTACGGGAGCGGCGAGGTCATGGTGGAGACCCCGCGCGGCGTGGAGCGCCTGCCGTGGCTCGCCATCGAGTACGTGGACGGCGGCGCCGCCGGCACCTCCCTCACGGACCGGGTCGCCCGCGCCGCGGACGGCGTCGATCCGGTCCGCGCGCTCCGCCTCGCGCGCGGCGTCGTCGAGGGCGTCCGCGCCCTCCACGCCCAAGGCATCGTCCACCGCGACTTGAAGCCCGACAACGTCCTCATCGCCGGTCCCGTGGACGACGAGACCCCAAAGATCGCGGACTGCGGCATCGCCCGCGTGACCGGCGTCGGCGCCACCATCGCCGCGATGACCCTCGCGTACGCCGGCCCCGAGCAGGCCCTCTCCATCGCCGGCGCGAAGAACCCCCTCATCGGCCCGTGGACCGACGTCCACGCCCTCGCCGCCCTGATCTGGTTCGTGCTCGCGGGCGAGACCTGGTGCATCGGCGACTACGATCGCGACTTCGTCATGGGCGCGCGCCGCTCCCTTCGAACCGCCCAGCGCCTCCACGAGGCGCTCGCCTCCGACAGGGAAGGCCTCGACGCCCTCGACGCGATCCTCCGCCGCGCCGCCTCTCACCGCCTCCCCGAAGAGGCCCTCTCGGGCGCGCCCACCGCCGAGGCCGACGACTACGTGGCGATGGCGAAGCAGCGCATCCCATCGATGTTCACCGGCCCCGAGCGCTACCCCTCCGTCGACGCCTTCGCCGCCGAGCTGCTCCCCGCCCTCGAGGCCCTCGCCAGGCGCGCCTCCCTCCGCGCCGCCCGCGAGAACAAAGCCGCCACCGCCTTCCGCTCCACCCAGGCCGTCCCCATCGAGGCCGGCCCCGACAGCGACGCGCGCGCCACCACCCGCGAGCTCCCCACCGAGGCGCGCCACCAAGCCATGCTGCAAGGCCTCGAGCCCGCCCAGCCCGGCGGCGTCGTCTTCCAGCCCGACGGCCGCGTCCTCGCCCGCTTCGGCGGCACCCTCCTGTATTTCGTCGACGGCGACCCTCGCCGCGTCACCGTCCCCGAGGAGCGCCGCGCCGCCGTCGAAGGGACGCGCTGGATCGTCCGCGCCCCCGGCGGCGGCTTCACCCTCGTCGGCGCGCAGAGGCTCCTCACCATTCGCCGCGGCCGCTTCGAGGAGCAGGCGCTCCCCGTCGACCGCGCCATTCACGCCGCCGCCGGCGACGGCCGCACCTTGTCCCTCGTGATCGCCCCCGCCGACGAAGACGACAGTCCCGAGCTGTGGCGACAAACCGCCAGCGGACAGTGGCAAGGCCCCACTGCCCTCGCCGTCCATGGCATGGTGCGCGCCCTCGCCCCCGGCCCCTTCGGCGCCCTCGTCGTCGGCGGCACCGCCAAAGGGCGTGCCCGCGCCGCCTTCCTCGGCCTCGACGACCAATGCAGCGTCTTCGACGTCAAAGACCACCCCGCCTTCACCGCCGCCGTCTGCAGCGCCCACCAGCGCGGACAGTGGGCCGCCGGCCCCGGCGCCGTGCTTCGCCTGGAGCGCGGCCTCGGCGTCGTCCCCGAGCCCACCGACACCGACGAGCCGCCCATCTCCCTCGGACTCGACTTGGTCGGCGTCCCCTGGCTATTGACCACCCGCGCCGTCCTGAGGCGCCACGTGGACGGCTCGATGGCCCGCTGGGTCACCTACCACCGAAGATCCGCGGACAAGCCGGCTTGGGTAGGGTTCGGCTTCACCCCCGCGGGGGTTGGGCTGTTCGACGAGCGCGGGGGGAGGGTAGCGCTCGTGCCGCATGATATTGGGGTTTGGCAGGATACCAATTTCGTCGTCGCGGGCGGGTGAGAGCGGTCGCCGGATTGACATGCTCGGCAGAGGGCAGTGCGGGCTCGGCGCTCGATCTCTCCGCTCTCCCTCTCGGCGATCGAGCATCGCCGGCGAGAAGGCTGATCTGCCACGGCGCCCTCAGACCGACTGCGCTCGAAGTGGAGGCGACGGTCCACGCCGGCCGGGGCGACATGGACGCGCCGAAGAGAGTCTCCGCTCCTTGCTTGCGATGTACGGCTCGATGGCCCTCGAGAGCGTCGTGGAGAAGGGGGGACCCGCGGCGCCGCTCGCGCACGCGATGCGAAAGGCGAGGAGGGGCTATCGGTGAGCTGCGCCGTGACGTCGATCCATCACTCGGCGGCCGAGGCGATGACGACGAACGGGGCCGTGACAAATCGAATCGCGCTGTTCCTGTTTCCACGGTCGACCGTCGGAAACCGGACCGATCGGTTCCTTCCGCGACGGTCAACCGTCGCCGGCTGAATTGATCGGTTCTTCCCAGCACGGTCGACCGTTCCCCAAAACGGGGCGACCGCTCGCGCGGAGCGGCGGCGGCGAGGGCCGCTCGCTGTGGTTGAGCACGCCTGAGCTCCGATCCGCGGCCGCGTCGAAGGGCCACGATTAAGCTCGATTAAGAGCGGGTCGCATCCATCCACCACTATCCAGCTCCGTGGCGGAGGCAACTCGATGGGCAATGGTCGGATGGCGGTTGTGGGCGGGCTCTTGGGCGCCGTGCTTGGCGGGTGCAGCGTGCATCACGGAGAGGAGACCGAGCCTGCGGGCACTGGAGGTCAGGGCGAAATGGGTGGGGGCGGTGGCGGCGGCGAACACGTCGGCGAAGGGGGCGGCGTCCCCGCGTGCACCGCGGGTTGGGCGACGCAGATCGGGCCGATTGACTACTTCGCGAACCGACACGCATTGGTCGCCTCCGATGACTGTTCGACCTTCGTAGCCGGACGTTTCGGGGGCAACCTGAGCCTGGATGGCACGGTCCTCGAAGGGGCCCCCGGCGCCACGAACGTGTTCCTTGTTCACGAGGACTCGGACGGCTCGCTGCTCTGGGCGAAGGCTTTGGGAGGTGATGGCTCCTATGGCAATCCGGTGATCGCCGCGACTCCGTCGGGCGGGGTCGTGCTTTCTGGTATCGTGAGCGGCCCCGTCGACTTTGGAGACGGCGTCGTCTCTGCATCTGCGCCGAGCCCCTTCGTGGCCGCCTACGACGCGACCGGAGCGTTGATCTTCGCGCACGTGGTCGACGCCGACACGACGTATCTGGAGGCGAGGAGCGTTGCCGTCGGGCCGAATGGAGACATTTGGGTCGCGGGGGCGCTGTTGGGCTCTCTTACGGTCGGCGCCACGACGCTGACCACGCCCCCGGAAGCGTCTGCGGGTTTCGTCGCGCGCTTCGACGCCGACGGAACGCCTGAGTGGGCCGAGCTCTTGGAGAACAGCTACATCCTCCCCGTCGTCGTCGACTCGCAGGGCCGCGCCACCGTCGGCTCACCCGAGTACATCGTCCAGTTCGACGAAGAAGGTAACCTCCGCTGGGAGCGTGAGTTTCTCGGCGATGGCGGCTACATCAATGACATCGCGGTGGGCCCCGACGATGGCTTGGTCGTGGCGGGGGCGTTCTTTGGGGACGTGGATCTCGGCTTTGGTCCAGTCGGGGATGGGGGGCCGCCCGCCGACGCAGAAGCTTTCATCCTGGGCCTCGACGAGGAGGGGGAAGCACGGTGGGCCCACACCTGGGTCGACCCAGATGCGTGGCAGGTCGCGGTCTCGGTGGCGGTCCGTCCCAATGGCAATGTCGTGGTGTTCGGGGAAGATAGGCAGTATTGGCACTCCGTCTTCCTCGAAGAGCTCGGCGGGTCGGGTGAGCTCGTCGCCCATCAAACCTTCACCGCCTTGTGCACTGGCGAATCCATCTGCGACACGATGGCCTCCTCGATGCGGCTCGACCGGGACGGCAATATCCTGTTGAGCGCAGAGCTCCAAGGATCATTGACGGTCGCCGAGACCCTCATCGACAGCAGCAACGCCGACTCGGTAGTGATCGCGAAGCTGCCCGGCGTGACGCCGGACCCATCGTGAGGCCCGGAGCTCGCGGGCGCTCACAATGGGGTCGCCGACCCCGCGCCTTCTACCACCGCGTAGCGGCCATTGGGCTCGCCGGTAATCGTCTCCGATGCCCCGCCGGGCCAGTGCACCTCCACGCTGTCGATGCTGTTTGCGTCGCCGGCGAGTAGGGACTTCGAAGCGCTCGCTGACGATTGCTCCGTCGACGTCGCCCTCGACACGTATCCGTCCGCGGGCACCACGACGACCTGTGACGCGCTCTTCATGGGCGTGCCGGTCGTGACGCTCGTGGGCGCGACGCCGGCGAGCAGGCCGGGGCGCAGCTTGCTCCACCGAGTCGGGCTCGACGAGAATGTCACGACCTCCGTCGAGGCATACGTGGCCCGCGCAGTCGATGCGCTCCGCGAACGCGGCGGCGTCGACCGGGCCGCTTTGCGCGAGCGCTTCCTCACGGGGGAGCTCGGTGACGCGCGCGGTCTCTCGTTCGCGCTCGCGGCGTTGTTCCGACGCGAGATCGCTTCGGTCGAAGCGACGAGCCGGTAGTGGGCGCTTCTTTACGCGTGGCGAGTCGAGAGCTAAGGGCGGGCCCATGAAGGTGCACTCCATCTCCGCCGCCGCGCTCCTCGCCCTCGCTTGCTCGTCGCCGCAGTCGGGTGAAGGCACGACCCCCACCGCCGAGCCGGACGTCACCGCGGCGAGCACCGCGGCCGCGACCTCGAGCGCGACGGCGCCGCCGACCGCCGCCCCCACCCAGGCGCCGACCGCAGCGCCCACGGCGGTGGCCAAGGCGACGCCGCCGGTGGCCCCCACCGACAAGCGCCTGATCGGCACGTGGGAGCTGTCCGGGCTCAAGATGACCTTCAACAGCAAGGGCCGCGTGAAGATGAGCATCTCGCCGAGCTGTGTCGGCAGCTACTTCCTCACCGGTGACACCCTCGACGTGAAATACGATCCTGGCGCCAGCGGCTGCACGTGGGATGCGCCGACGTCGTTCACCCTCAAGGAGCCGACGCTTCGGTTCCTCGGCGCAGAGTACAAGCGCGTCGACAAGAAGGACGACACGTCGTTCTGAGGTGAATGAACCGTTCTTTGGGCGGAGGCAGTTGGCTCCGCCCCTGACCCGGCGAGGCGCGTTGACACGACTCGCCCTCGGCAAGAGCATCCGACGGGTGCAGGCTCGCCTCTCGTCCCTCATTCTTGTCGGACTCGGCGCGCTCGCCTCTGCCAACTGCGGAGCGGGGATGGCTCGACCTCTGGCGATACCTCGTCGGGCGGGGGCGGGGCCGACCCGTATCGCGACGTCGTCGATGCGATCACGGAAGAAGGGCTGCGCGCGCGAATGCGCGAGGTGACGGGGGCCGATCCGGTGACGGTGAACGGCGAGACGTTCGCGATGACGGACCGGTGGTCGGCGGACGCGAAGGCGCGCTTCCGCGCGTACTATCGCCAATATTTCGAAGGGCGGGGGATGGCTGTCGAGGAGATCCCGTTCCCCGCGACCAACCTCGTCCCCGGTGAGACCGAAGGCACGACATCGAGGCGGTCTTGCCGGGCGAATCGCCCGACTCCGTCGTCATCCTCGTCCACTACGACACCGTCGGGATTGACGGGTAAGAGGAGGAGAACCCCGGCGCCGACGACGATGGCTCGGGGCTCGTCATGTTGCTGGAGGCGGGGCGGGTGTTCGCGAACCTGCCATATCGAAAGAACACAATCAGGTTCGTGGCCGCCGACCACGAAGAGATCAGCGATGACCTCGACGGCGACCATGCATATGTGGATTATCTCCAGAGCAAGGCGACCGCGGAGGGATTCAACATCGCCGCCGCATCCGACAACGACCAGACGGGCTGGAGCTGCTGGGACAAAGATCCGTCGCTCTGCGCCGTCGCGGAGGGGCCCGAGGTTGCTCCGAACACGACATTCGAGCTCATCACCTGCAGCGGCGACGCGGACGATTTCGATTGCCCGGATCTGGCGGCTTCCTCGACGTCGCGGCCCGCTATGGTGGGTCCATGGTCCCCTATCCGGTCTGCGACGGGGCCGGCGACACGGACCACTATGCCTTCTGGGTGGCGGGGATCCCGGCCTATGTCATCGAGGAGTGGGGCTCCGAGAACAACCCCCACTATGACGACGCGGGTGGCGACGCGATTGGCAAGATCAGCTTCGCGAACCTCGACTTCGCGCACGACGAGGTGAGGCAGTCCACCGGCGTCCGTCGCACGCTCACAGAGCTCGCCCCAGTGCGCCGTGATGGTGCGGTAGAGCACCGTCTCCTCGGGCTGGTGACGCTCGTACGGGCACGCAGGGCCACGAGCACGGCCGCACCTCGCTGTTCGCGAGCGTGCGCGGATCGCGCCTCCCGCGGGCCTCCGGCGGCGGCTCGCGCCCGTCCGAAGGCGGATCGTCTGTGACGAACCGATATCGCCCGATAGCCGTCGCGACCACCTTCTCCAGATGGACGAGGTGCGTGTGGTACGCCTCACGGGCGTCGAGAAGGTCCTTGACGGAGAGTGAAGCGTAGCGGCTGCGCGGCAGCGTCAGGCTCATGAGTCCCCTCTTTGGGATTGTGCGGGTCAGCGGCAGACGCCAATGCAGATCGGCGTGACCGGTGATTGGTTCCCGTCGTGACCCGTCCGTCAAGAGTGCCGGGGCCCCCCCGTGCGTGCGTGAAATATTTCAAAGGGGGGCGAGTCGCCATCGCTCCTCCTGGCCAGGGCGCCGTGGGAGGAACGAGCCGGCTGAGATGGGTGACAATCTGCGCGACGTGCCAGTCAATCGCACCGCGCCGACGAGAACGCCGATCTGCTGAGCGAGAGCGCCAATCCCCACTTCTCTTCCGCGAGCCTCGCGCCGACCGCTGCCACCAGGGTGGAGCGCGCGACGGCTGCTACCATGGCTTCTCTTGTGGTGCCGCATTTGCTCCTTTGCCTCGCTCTCGGGATTGCGGCCACGGCTGGACCGTGGCTCGCGGTCGCCTTCGCGAGCGGACTGCGGCTCGGGTACTGGTGGCGAGGGGCCTGCCTCGGGCCAGTCGCTGCCGTCTTCGTGTTCCTCGGCGGAATCGCGTTTGGACACTCCTTCGTCATGTTCGCGATTGCCACCGCGACGCTGGAGGCGGCGGCTTTGTCGTGGGGCTTCTATCACCTCCTCCGGCCGACTCGCGTCGTCCGCGGGCTCTTGAACCCTACGACTCGGGCGGCCGTCCTCACGCGTCTGGCCGAGGGCGTCGACGCGGAGACCGGCCCCCTGCCATACGAGTACTCGCGGATCGTCGTCGCCGCGTCGAATGTCCTTCTCCAGCTCGGCGAGCACGAGCGGCTCGGCCGCTGGCTCGCGCGTGTCGACCATCGACGGCTCACCCTCGCAACCAGCGAGGTGGTGGCCAACAATGAAGCCGTCGCTTGGCTCCGGGCGCGCAAGCTCACCGAGGCCCGAGCCGCGCTGGCGAAGGCGGAGGCGCCGGTGACCGTCGTCTTCGCGAGCACGGACGCGCTCGTCCTGGCGCTCGAAGGGGAATACGAGGCGGCTCAGTCGAAGCTCGCCGCCCTCCCCAAGGACGGGGCCCTCAGACCGACTGCGCTCGAAGTGGAGGCGACGGTCCACGCCGGCCGGGGCGACATGGACCGCGCCGAGGCGAGTCTCCGCTCCTTGCTTGCGACGCACGGCTCGATGGCCCTCGAGAGCGTCGTGGAGAAGGGGGGACCCGCGGCGCCGCTCGCGCACGCGATGCGAAAGGCGAGGAGGGGCTATCGGTGAGCTGCGCCGTGACGTCGATCCATCACTCGTCGGCCGAGGCGATGACGACGAACGGGGCCCAGAATTTCGGGTCGCGGTAGGGTCGAGCTGCGTCGCGCGGCGCCGCCGGTCGTCGCCCCCGGAGATCGCGGGCTTGGTCGGCGACTTCGGGCGCGCCTTCATGGCCGGCGAGATCGAGCGCGGCGAGGTCGGCGTTGGCGAGCCACTCGGTGGCGCGGCGCAGGGCTTCGTCGGGCGGGGCCCCGCTGCAGAGCTGCCGATGGAACTGGAGCATCAAGAGGCTCGTCGACCGGTCCGCGACCGGCCACAGGCTCACGAGGACGGCGCGGGCGCCGGCGACGAGGATGGCGCGCGCGAGGCCCACGAGCTCGCCTCCCTGAAGATCGCCGCGCCCGGTGTTGCAGGCGCTCAGGACGACGATGTCGGCGTCGAGGTGGAGGCCAGCCCAGTCGGCGGCGGTGAGCTCGTCGCCTTCGGCGAGGACGACGGCGGACGCGAGAGGCGCGTCCGGCTCGAGGACGCCGTGGGTGGCGAGGTGAACGACGCGGCTTCCGCCGCTGAGCTGCTTCCGAACGGCCGCCCCGCGCGCGTCGTCCCCGAGCAGCGGGGTCGCGCCATGGAGGGCCGCAACGAGGCGGGCCTCCTCGCGAGCGTTGGGCAGCGCGGCGAGCTCGTGCGCGTGGCCGTCGGGGCCGTGGTGGACCATGTGCGAAGGGTCGCCCACGACGAGCACGCCGCTCGGGATCGACGCGGAGGCAGGCCGCGGCGCGCGCGCGGGGCGGCGGAGAAGGGCCGCCGCGGGCACGACGGTCACGGCGTGGGTCATCCCGAGCGGCCGACCGTTCACTTCGAGAGCCGCGAAAGGGACCATTCCGAGCTGCGCGTGGGGCACGACGATGACGCGCTTCGCGGCCCGAAGGCGTTCCCCGAAGGGCGCGAGCAACAGCTTCGACATCCACGCGAGATCTTCGGGCGACGACCTCTGGTCGCCGATCGATTGCGTGACTCGCGTCAGGCGCGCGCCGGCGGTAGCGCTGTCGAAGCGTCGCCCTCCGTCTTCGGTCGTCCGGTGCATGGTGAGCTCGCCTCTCTCATCGAGGGCCCACGCGAGCAGCTCGCGATGCCCGAGGAGGTAGGCGAGGGCGATCGTGCCTTCGGGGAGGCGCGAGGTCGCGACGTCGGCCTCGAGCGCGTCGTCCTTGGCGCTCGCCTCGGGGATGCTCTCGAGCGCGTCGAGCGCCTTCGCGAGCTCGGCCTGGACGCGATCGAGGAGCGCCGGGTCGACGCCGGGCCGGTGCTGGAGGCTGGCGAGCTGCGTCGTCAACCGCTCGACTTGAGCGCGCTCCGCTCGGCCCGCGTCGGCCGGCTGCCCGAGCGCCTCGACGAGGAGCCGCGCCCGGAGCCGATCCGCGATCGTGAACGCCCCTCGAACGTCGCCGGACTCCGCCAGGGTCGAAGCCCAACCGCCGTAGATTGCCTCGACGTAGCGGCTCGCGGCGAAGGTGCGACGATGGCGCTCGGAGCGCAGCGCGCGCCGCCGCACCTCGAACCCGCGCGCGGCGTCCTCGAAGTAGCGGAGGGCGGCCCCGAGCAGACCGCGGCCGCGCGCGACGAACGCGCGGTCCAGCACGAAGCTCAGCTCTTCCGCGTCGGGGAGGCGCGACAAGGGCCGCTCCGCCCCCGCGCGCTCGATGAGCTTGGCCGCTTCGTCCCAGGCGTCGACCGCGACGAGCAGGGTGACGAGCGAGCGCGCCGTCGCGGCGACGCGGGCCTCGCGATCTCTCTCGGCGGCGGCCTCCCCCCCGGCGGCGGCGACGGTGAGGACCGCGGCCTCGAGCGGCCCCGAAGTGAGCGACTGCTTCTCGTCGACGGCGCGGCGGACCGCCGCGATCGTCGCCTCGCGGTCGCGCGCGAGCGCGTGCACCATCGCCTCGAAGACGGCGCTCTTGCTCGCGCGCGCGGCCTTCGCCGCGACATCGATGGCGTCCTTCGCGAGCGTTGGCCCTTCGCGACGGACGGCGCCCTGTGCCCTCGCGAACGCGGCGTGGAAGCGGGCGTCGGACTCGAGCTGGGCGAGCGCCGGCTGGATGATCTTGCGCAGGAGCCCGTCGATCTCGTCCCCGCCGCCGGTCGAGGGAGCGATGGCGGACAGCGATGACCGGATCGTCGTCGCGAGCCGCTCGATCCGGTCGGCGTCGTCGGCCTGCACGTACGCGCCGAGGATCTGCACCCCCAGCGCGTAGAGGCGCATCCAGCCGTCGAGCGCCTCCGGGGAGCGGCGGCAACGCGCCTCGACCCGCTCCATGACGTGGCTGGCCTCTTCGACGACCTCCGCCGTCGCGCCCACCGACGCGAGGGCGGTGAGCCGATCATTGACCGCTCCGTAGCTGCCCCAAACGTCGTCGATCGCGTCGTACATCACGAGCGCGAGCTTGCTCGCGACGAGGAACGCGTCGAGCTCGCCCTGGGTCTGCCACCTCGAGCGGGCCGACTCCAAGAGGACGCGCGCCCACGACCTCACCCAGCCGTGGGCGCCTTCCGCTTCGGCCGCCTTCGCGAGGCGGCGGCGGAGGCCGACAGCGCCGCGAGCGGCTCCTCAGCGAAGGCGAACCACGAGCGGCGGCGGAGGACGTCCGCGCCGAGGAGCGGATCGTTGCGCTGCGAGGCCTCCGTCCGGATCGACTCCGAGGTCGGCGAGCGCGCGCTCGCCTTGGGTGTCGGCCGTCAACATCGCGGCGCGCGTGCGCGCCCTCAGCGCCCCGCGCGTCACCCCCGCTGCCGCGAGCCGTGAGGCGATGCGCCCGTAGGCCTGGTGGGCCGCCTCACGAGCCTCGAACGTGATCACGGACGGATCGATGAACGAGGGGACGGGGAGCCCGGTGAGCCGGACGAACTCTCGGGCCCTCTCGCCGTCGCGCAGCGAGACGTCGGTCGCGATCATGCGGAGCCACCCTTCGAGGGCGGGGTCGTTGGCCTGGCTGGACTCGGCGACGAGCGCGCCGAGGAGCGCGAGCGCCGGCGCGGACCCGGTCCGGTTCTCCTCCAGCAGCGCGTCGACGGCGGCGAGGTAGAGCGAGACGCGGCGAGGCGCGGCGCGCGCCGCCTCTCGCGCCGAGGCGAGCTCGGATGGCGCCGTCCACCCGATCATCGACTCGAGCAGCCGGTCTCGGGTCTCGTTCTCGGCGGCGGTGTTCGCGAGGGAGGTCGCGAGGGTGACCCCCGCCGTCACGGCGATGAACCGTGAAAGCCCGCGCTCCCCAACGTCGTGACGCGCGTCGCGCTCGAGCCAGCGCTTCTGCTCCGCGGAGGTGTTCGCCCCCACCGCGACGGTCCCGTCCGGTCTCAAGCCGAGGGCGTAGCTCGCGAGGCGCACGCCGAGCGCGGAGGTGTGGGGAGCGATGGCCGGTCCGCCCTTTTGGTGGGCCCGCTCGAGGAACTCGAGCGCGGACGTGTACCGACCTTGCACGCCGTA
Organism: Polyangiaceae bacterium; assembly: GCA_044225865.1. Lineage (GTDB taxonomy): Bacteria > Myxococcota_A > Polyangia > Polyangiales > Polyangiaceae > Xiheicaenibacterium. Next base: position 14,405 of record JBGAID010000127.1, read on the forward strand.
AAGCGCCGCGCGCGCCATCCACGCGTAGGGCTCGTCCGGGGCGGCCTTCGCGGCCGCGCGCGCGGCGACGAGATCGCCTTGCCCGAGATCGAGCACGAAGGCTCCCTGCAGGGCCGCGTCGACGCCGGGCAATCCGCTCCTCGGCACGTCGACCACGACCGGGGGCGGGAAGCGGTCCCCGAACCGAAAGCTCTCGAGGACGGGGCGCACCGCGCTCTCCATTCGCGGCGCATCCAGGATGGGACACGACCAGCTGACGACCACGCCGATGCCCCGCGGAGGATCCACGAAGAGGTGGCGCTCCTCGGCCAGATCCAAGGTCCCGAGCATGGGGATGCTCGGCGCTCGTCGCGAGCGGACGCGCAGCGCCTCGCGCCCCGCGACCCGCACCGAGGTGGTCTCCCGATGGATCGTGCTCGCGAGGGCCAGGGTCGCGAGGCCCCCGCTCTTCGCCCACGCTCGATCGAACAGGTCATTGAGCACGAGGGGATCGCCGCTCGGCAAGGGGAGGGCGATGACCTGGACCATGGTGAAGAGTTGCTTCAGCTGGGGGGCCATCATGCCGAACGTCGCGAGCGCACCGGGGAGCGTCGGCTGGGCGTCGCGATTGAACAGTACGATGGCCTCGATCTCACCGGCGCCGTACTGGGTCGCGTACCACGGCAGCTGGACCCGGAGCGTGAAGCTGCCGCCGGGGCCGAAGCATCGCGGCGCCGAGGGGGTCTGCGGGCTGGGCAGGGGCGTGAGCCCGAACGATGGCATGCGGTCACGCGGCAAGGCGAGCGCGGCGGCGATGCGCGGAACCGGCGACTGCACGCCGATCAACCCGAGCAAGCTATTGCCGAGATCGCTCTGTTGCGCGGTGATGAACGGCAGCCCTTCGGTGCGCGCGAGCTGCTGGGCCTCATTGACAGAGGCGGCCCCCCTCAGGATCGCCTCTGCGCGCGCTCGCAGGCTGGGCCCGGCCGGCGGATCGCCGCGGAAGCAATGGATCGCGCCGAGCAGATCGGCGAGGACGAGGATCGCCGGGTCGACGCCCGGGCTCGAAGTTTGGCTCGACCGCGACTCGATCCCGAGCGCGGCCATCTGAGCATTCACTCGCTGCTCGATGGCGGCGTTCTGTTGGGCGGCCTGGGCCGCCATCTGCGCCTGACCTCTCAGCAGGTTCGGCAGGCTGGGGTCGATCTCGGAGTAGCGGGCCCGAAGACGGAGGCACGTGCCGACCGGGTCCTGTCGATACTCTCCGAGGATCGGGATTCCGAATCCGAAGGGAAACACGTTCCGCTGCCCTCCCTGCGAAGGACCATATCATCGCCATTCAGCGAGCGCGATTGTCGGCGCGCGGCGTCAGTCCACGTTGCCGCGCCTGCCTGCTCGCTCGTTGATCCTCGGTGCCGTGCTGGTTTGGCAGCAAGGGACCAACCGTCCGGCGCCGCGCGGGCGCAGCAGAAATCGCGCTCGCTCATTCGAGCTGGCCGTCAGACGGAAGATTCGGGCATGTGCGCAAGCAGCGTGGCTCGCCCTGCACGAAGGGCGAGCCGCGGGACGGCCCGCAATATTCGTCGCGCTCGTTCGGGCGGAGGTTGCGAAAGGCGCGCTGACAGACGGCGACCCAGGAGATCGGTCTCGCGCAGCGCGTGGACCTCCACCCCTTCTTGGAAGAAGCGAAGGGAAGGGTCGTCGGGCCGCGCGTCGCACGGGAGCAGATAGGCCTCGACCTCTCCCCGCTCGTTCTCGCTCGCGATCCCATGGCCGGCGAAGAAGAAGAGGACGTGCTCTCCCTCTCGGAAGCCATCCGGTATTTCTTCTCGGAACAGCCTGCGCAGGCGCGCGCCGGTGGCCTGATCATCGAGGATGAGGGTCGCGATGAAGCCGAGCGCCGCGAGCCGCGAGGCGATCTCGGCGGCGTCGAGAGACGGGCACTCGAGCTCGGGGATCCCGGCGCGCCGCGGTATCGAATGCCGACGATGAACGCGCGGCGCCTCATTGCGCTCGTTCGTTCGGCGGCGCGGTCGGTCGGGCGACGCTCGACATCTTCGGCCACGGTCCGCTATTTTCGGGCTTCGCGATAGGAGGGTCGGCGATGGGCGTGGGCGAGGGATACGAGGCGGGGAGCTGCGTCCCGAAGGAGCTGCCTCCATCTCGTAGCGTGGAGGTGGTGAGGAAGGCGGCGGAGATCGATCCGGACAACGTCCCCTCCGGGCTGCCCGACGACATCACCCCTGCGGAGGGGGACCGGCTCGCGCTCGACGTACGGAGGTATTGGGGCAAGCAAGGGGTCCGGCTCACGGTCGGGTTCCTCGACGCCCCGCCGGCAGAGCTGAGGAGCCGCATCCTGTCCCATATGAATGCATGGAGCGTCCACGCGAACGTCGCGTTCGTCGAATCATCCACGGACCCGCAGGTGCGAATCGACCGTGGTGGAGGCGGCTATTGGTCTTATGTCGGCACCGACATCCTGCTCGCGGGCGCGGGCGAGCCGACGATGAACCTCGAGGGCTTCACGATGGCGACGCCGGAGGCCGAGCTCGTGCGTGTCGTTCGCCATGAAGCAGGCCATACGCTCGGTTTCAAGCACGAGCACATGCGACAGGAGCTCGTGGCCCTGCTCGATCCCGAGAAGGTGATCGAGGAGTTCATGCGAACGCAGGGGTGGTCCCGCCAGAAGGTCATCAATCAGGTCCTGACGCCCCTCGAAGAGGCTTGGCTGCTGCACACCCCCGAAGCCGAGAGCGAGTCCATCATGTGCTATCAGATCCCCGCTCACCTGACGAAGAACGGGAAGGCGATCGCGGGCGGGCGGGACATCACTGCTTCGGACCACGCGTTCGCGGCGGCGCTCTATCCGAAGACCGACTGACCACGTTCCAAAGGGACGGGTGAAGGGAGGGTGCCTTGCGCGATCACGTGCTCCTCATCGGGATCGATGCCTACCAAGGCGACATGGGGGCAGCCTCGCTCTTCGGCTGCGTCAATGACGTCGATGCGATTCAACGCATCCTCCTCGGTCCGCTCGGCGTTCCGCCGACGAGCGTTCGCCGACTGGTCGCGCCGCGCTACGGCGTCGCGCACGAGACGGTCGTGCCGAGCCGCCCCCCGACGCTCGAGAACATCAGGGAAGCGCTCTCGGATCTCGGGAGCGAGGCTGTCGCCGAGGACGACCGCGTCTTCATCTTCTATTCGGGGCATGGGACCCAATGCGCCGTCACCTTCGAGGGCGGCCCCACCTTTCATCGCGAGGCCCTCCTCCCCGCGGACCACGCGGGCCACCCGCGACGCTACCTGTTCGATTGGGAGATCAACGCGGCGCTGCGGCGCATCGCGGCGCGGACGAGGTCGGTGACGTTCGTCTTCGATTGTTGCTGTGCGGCGGGGGCGACCCGCAGCGGAGGGCGGCGGGACGGGGGTCGAGACCGCTTCTACCGGTCCTCGGCGCGGGTGCGCATCTCCGGGCCATCCGAGCCGACCGGCCGCGGCGGATTGGTAGAGGCGCTGGGCAGCGTCGCCGATTGTCAGGTGGTCGCGGCGTGCCTCGAAGACGAGCGGGCCCGAGAGGCGGCGGGAGACGGGGATGGGCGCGAGCATGGGGAGCTCACCCGCGCCTTCGTCGCCGAGATCGCCGCCGTCGACGAGCCACTGCGCTCCCTGCCTTGGGGGAAGATCTGGCGATCGCTGGTCGCTCGCGTGGAGGCTCGAAGCGGCGCCCAGCACCCCTGGATGTTCGGCAGCTTCGCCCGACCCGTGTTCGGGGGCCCGCCCGCCGAGGGTGACGCCGGCATTGCCGTATCGCTCGCCGGACCTGCGTACGAGGTCGGCGCAGGCACGCTGGCTGGAGTGACGGAGGGCGCCGTCCTCTCGATCTATGACGCGACGCCGGCGACGTTCCCTCCCATCGGGAGCGCCGACGACGCCGCCGCGAACAGAGGGCGGAGCCTCCGCGTGACGAGCGCGAGCCGCGCCCGCTCCGTCGCCGTCTCGGAAGGTCCTGCATTCCCGCTCCCGGCGGGCGCGCGGGCTCGGCTCGTGCGGGCAGGGGCTCCAGCGAAGCTCTGCGTTCGCCTCGAGCCCCACGACGACGCGCTGGCCGCGGCGATCACGCGCTCCCCGCTTCTTCGCGTCGCGGAGGCAGCCGAAAGCGCCGACGTGACCCTCGTCCGCGTCGGCGACGGGCACGTCGTGGTGGACGACGTCCACGGCGATGGCCGCGTCCCCCAAGAGCCGGCGCTGCCACGAATCGGCGAGCGCGACGCGTTGGTCCCGTTCCTCGAGCACTATTACGGTTATGCGCGGCCCCTGAGGATGGCCCGTCTCTGCACCGACGCTCCCGGCGCTCTGAGGATCGGCGTCCTCGCCTTCGACGAGGCGCGCGCTCCCTCCGCGGCAGAGGCCCAATCGCCGCGATTCGACTGGGTGACTCCCGGGCCGATTCGGGCCGCCGACAGCGAGGCGACGCAGGGCGAGCTCATTTGTTTTCGCGTCGACAACGCCCACGGCCGCGCCGATCTCCACGTGACCCTCCTCGATTGTCAGGCGAGCGGCTCCGTGCAGATCCTCGGCGCCCGCAAGATCAGGGCGGGGGCCCATCATGTCTTCTATTTGGGCGACGACCTCGCCGAGCCGTTCGCGGCATACCTGGAGCCGCCTCAGCGCTTCGGCGTGGACCGCCTCGTCGCCATCGGAACGACGAGCCCGACCGATCTGCGATACCTCGCGCAGCCGCGCTCGTTCCGCGACGTGCTCGAAGCCGCTCACCGCGGGGACCGGGAGCGCGACCTGCGGGGCCGCGGGACCGGTGCTCCCGAGCTCTGGACGGCGGCGATCCTGGCGCTCGAGCTGTACGTGCCCTGACGGTCGCGGGAAACGCTCGCGCCGACTCCAGCGCATGCACCGCGCACACGTCGTCATCCCTCGTCGGCGCTACCAACTCGCGCGAACCATCGCCGGACCGAATTGGATCGTGGCCAGAGGGGGCGGGGCGCCCTGGCCCGACAGGGGCTTGCGCCGGGCGCCGATGACGACGAGCGGCAGACCGAGGCCGAGGGCGTGGCCGAAGCTGACGATGGCGCCTATCTCGAAGCCGAGCGACTCGAAGCCCCAGTCGCCCGACGGGAGGCAGAAGGATCCGGAGCAGTCGTTGGGCGGGGCCTCGGTCTCCTTGGCGGCGACGATGAAGCCGACCCCGGCGGTGAGGAAGAGTCCCATGAGGACGCCCCCGGCGGTGACCATCGCAGGACTGTGGAGCTTGGTCTGTCGGGCCGGGGGCTCCGGGACGCTCTGTGCCTGGGCGCCGGCGGTCACCGTCACGATCGCCGAGAGCAGGCAGAGACCGAGGGCGCCGCGACGGAGCGTGTCGAGGGCAGAGCGCATCTCCGAGCCATTGGCAGGAAGCGGACCATCGCGATTGTCCGAACGTCGCGCGGGCGCTGAGCAGGGACCTGCACATCGTCGCGGCGGCCGACAAAGAAGGTGCACGGAGCGTGCACGTGACGACATCGGACCCGAGGCCGGGAGGGCCGACTCGCAGCGATGAGCTCGCTGCGTAGAGCGCCTTGGACTCCGTCCACCACGTGGACTGCGTAGTGGATCTGAGCCATCGCCGAGAGCCTCCGCGGCGTGCTCCAATGAGAGAATGAACGCTTCGCTCGCGGCGCTGCTGGCAGCCGCCGTCGGCACGGGGGCTTGCGGTTACGAGTTCGCGGGGGACAAGTGCGCCGCCGCGGGCGACGACAACGCGACGATGGAGACGGCGACCTCGCTCGGGCAGATCTACCCGTCTCAAGACGTCATCCGCGTCGAGCGGCCCGTGCCGACCTCGGAAGAGGAGGATTGGTTCTCGGTCGATCTGCAGGGCGGCGGCGATGACTTCGAGGCCTCGTTCACGGTGCAGCTCGAGACGGATCCCTTCGATGCGGGCGGGGATCTGGAGGTCGTGGTCTCCTGCTCGTCCGGGCGAATGACGACGCTTCGCTGCGACGGCATCCTCGAGGAGTCGCAGGACGCGGCCGGCACCTGCACCTCGACGCTGGACTCCGTCGACGTCGGCTACATCTGTGAGCGCGCGCCCGAGGGCGACCCGGTCTTCGGCGAGCGCGCGTTCATTCATGTGTCCAACTTCCACGCGTCGGGATGCGCGGGCTACGCGCTCGAGATCGACCTCCACTGAGTCGACACGCGAAGCCGCGTGTCATTCGGCGAGGACGGAGCGTTCAATTCCCGCTCTCACCGCAACGGACTGCAGCCTCTGCGGGGTCTGGACGCGGTGGGCCCAGATACCAAAGAGGCGCGGCGATGTACCATCCCGTCATGAGGTGGGCGTGAGTCGAGCGTTTCGCTACGCGGTCGTCGTCGCGGGTGGGTACTTGGTGGTGTGCTCGCTCTACATCATCTATTCGATCGCTGCGAGCGTGGTCCGCGATGTCCACGCCCTCGCACGCCTCGAGACGGCGAAGGGGATCGGCTTCGTGGTCGTGAGCTCGGCCATGCTGCTCGGCGCGACGTACTGGGCGCTGCGCCGGATCGAGCGCGCGGGCGAGGAGCTCGTGCGGCACCAGAAGATGCTCGTCGCGAGCGAGCGGCGGGTGACCGCGGGCGTGCTCGCGGCCTCGATCGCGCACGACGTGAACAACGTGCTGATGGTGATCCAGGTCGAGGTGGACGACCTCCCCGACGCCGGTGACGGCGCGGACGCGAAGGCGCGGCTGTCGACCTCGCTGGAGCGGATCGTCGCGCTCAACCGCCGCCTGGTTCGCGCCAATCGGGAGGCGGGCGGAGCGCCGGTGCGGGTGGACGGCGCGGCCTTGGTCCGCGAGGCGGTAGAGGCGATTCGCGTGCACAACGCGGTCCGGCACGCGCGAGTGGCGGTGGACACGGCGCCGGTCGAGATCGCCACCCAGCCGGTGCTGCTGCAGCAGATCGTCGTCAACTTGGTGCTCAACGCGGGCGAGGCCACCGGCGGCACGGGGCACATCCAGGTGCACGCCAAGCCGGACGGCGGGGCGTTCGTGATCGAGGTCCACGACGACGGTCCGGGCATCCCCCTCGAGCGTCGCGCGTCGCTCTTCGACGCGATGGAGACCACGAAGCCGGAGGGGAACGGGCTCGGCCTGTTCTCGGTGAAGCGCTGTGCGGCGCTCCTCGGCGGCGAGGCGCGGGTCGATGGCTCACCGCTCGGGGGGGCCGCCTTCAAGGTGACGTTGCCGCTCACCCCGCCAGGCGCTGCCTGAAGCGCGCGGCATCCTGGGCTGTCTATCGAGTGACCCAGAGGATGGTCACCGCGACGCACCAGACGGCGAGCCCGCGGGCGAGCGCGAACACGGCCGCGCCGCCGAGCGGGTGTCGATCGATGAGCCGCCCGGACTCGCGGGTCAGGCGCTTCGTCAGGGTGACGGGGCACTGCACCGGGACACGTCCGTCGAGCAGGTGTTGGAGCCGCTCGACCATTTCCCCCGCCGATTGGAAGCGCGCGGCCGGATCCTTCTCGAGGCCCTTGTGGAGGAAGTGGAGATATTCGACGGGAGGGATGATGCCGCGCTCGGAGCGGTGAGCCCAGAGGTCGAGGACCGGGCGGAGGGGGCGCTCGCGAATGGCGAGGAGCAGCTCGTCGAGGGATTGGGGCTCCGGATGAACGGGGTGCCGGAGCACCATGAGCTCATAGAACAGCACGCACGCCGAGTAGAGATCGCTGCGACGATCGAGCTTGTCATTGTCGCCCCGAGCCTGCTCCGGAGACATGTACGCTGGCGTCCCGAGGAGGGCGCCGACCGCCGTTTGATGGGTTCGGGCGCCGGTCGCTACCGCCGCCGTCTCGGGGGGGAGGGAGGTCGTGGCGGCGTCGATGAGGTTGGTCTGGCCTATCGGTTTGGCGATCCCCCAGTCCATGAGGACGACCTCGCCATAGCGACCGATCATGACATTCGCCGGCTTGACGTCTCGATGCAGGATGCCCTTCTCGTGCGCGTACTCCAGGGCGCGGAGCAGCGAGATGAAGATCTGGACGCGGACCTCGTTGGTGTACTGGGCCTCGTACGCGGGATCACCTGCCGCGAGCTTCTCGATGATGGCCTCGAGATCCTCGCCTTCCACGTACTTCATGAGGAAGTAGAAGCGTCCTCGGGCGTCCAAACCGACGTCGTGGAGGGGGACGATGTTCGGGTGCTCGAGGCGGCCGATCGTGCGGACCTCTTCGATGAAGCGCGCCACCGCGATCGTGGCGTGGTCCGAGGCCGTGTCCGCGACGAGATCGGGGTGGAGGCGCTTCACCGCCACCGTGCGGTCGATGTCCTCGTCGCGCACGAGCGCGACCTCTCCCATCCCGCCTTGGCCGAGCACACGGAGCTCTTCGAATCGCGGCTTGCCCTCGTGGACGAGCTCGGGCCGACCTCGAGACACATCGACCCTCGGCAACGCCGAGCGCACCCCGAGCGTCGTTCGCGCGCCAAAAGGAGCATGGGGAGGCTCGGCGCGGGGAGCATCCGTCCCGCGCGCCGGGCGGGAGGGGACGGAGATCGCTTCGACCGTCTGGGACAGCGCGAGCATCGTCGCGCGCTCTTCGAGCGCAGGCCGCAGTGGATCCGGCATGAGCGCCGTCTCGTTGACACGGCGAGGGGGCCCGGGACGGGGCGGCGGAGACCCTTGCGACATCGTGGGCTCCGAAGGGTATCAGCGATCGCGCGCGCCGGCCCCGTCAAGCAGGATGGAGCGTGGCCGAACGCTGCGTGGCGCGATGCCACGATCGCGCAGAGGCGCCTCGGTCGGACGGGCCGGCGGCGGACGATTGGCCCCAAAAGCATTGCGGGCGTTGGTATTGCACCCCTCGCGCGCGATGCGCCGAGCACCTCCGTGCGTGCGATTCGTCACGCTCGCCCTGCTCCTGATCCTCGCCACTCCGCTTCTCCGCGCTCCGCTGTGGCTCTCGCTCGCGCTCGCGTCGACGGTGCCGCTCCTGTTGCTCTGGCTCGTCCTCGTCGTCCTCACCGATCGTGGCGGCGCGTCCTCGCCCCCGCCGACCTGATCTCGTCGAGGTGCGGCTATCGCGGGCCGAGCCGCACCTCGTGATGCTCCCCGTCGAAGAGCATGGCTCGGCCTCCGAATGACGTCAGCCCGAGCAGCCCGTGGATATTGCCGCCGAGCTGCTCGACCGTCTGCTCGAAGTACGGAAAGCTCGGGGCGCGAAGGACGGGCACGGTGATGGTCTCGCGGCCCGCCATCGTGAGATCGACCTCGCCGAGATAGAACGTGAGCAGGTTGCCCTCGGCGTCCGTGGTCTGGATCTCCCGATCTCCCGGCTCGCCTTGCTGTCCGAGCCAGAGGGTGTCGTAAGCGCCGGTGTCGAGCATGAGACGCACTGGCGTCCCGGCGAGCTCGACGGGGGCGATGACGTGGCCCTGGACGTCGTCGTAGGCGAGGGCGGGCCACGCCGCCGCCTGCGCGATCGCGTCGGGCGGCGCCGGCCTCGTCAACGTCTCGTTTGCGACGTCGAGGAGCGCGGTCCGCTCGATCAAGAAGTCGGCGCCAAGGAAGCCGATGACCTTCTTGCCAAATGCGTCTTGGAGCGGCGCGAGCCCACCGCGGCCCGGGATGGTGAGCGTCTCGCAGCCGATCTGGATCGTCGCGGCGTCCTCGACGAAGTCCGGATCGTCGGGGCCGAGCTCGAGGAAGGTGAGGGAGCTGCCGGTGTCGATGAAGAAGAGGGCCTCTTCTCCCTCGAACGTGACGGGCACATAGAAGCGTTGAGGGCCGGCCAGCAGAGGGATCGCGTTCTCGGCGCACGCTCCGCCCCCGCCGCCACCTGCGCCGCCTTGGAGAGCCCCGCCCGCAGGGCCGGCACCGCCACCCGCGTCGGCGCCGCCTGCGGCTCCGCCTGCGGCTCCGGCTCCCCCATCGTCGCCGCACCCCACGAAGAGAAGAAGGATCGCGGCGACGACGGTGCGCATCCCGCGATGGTACGTCACTTCTCGACCGCTTCGTCGCGCCCGCGCCGAACGAGCGAGCGAGGGGCTCATGGCGTGGCGCACGCGCGCACGCGGGTCACGGTCTGGAGCCCGGCGCACCCGAGGCCCCAGCGCTTCGTCTCGGGGCGGAGCTCACACGTCGTCGGGCCCGAGTCGCATCGCGACGCTCCCGTCCACCCCTCGTCTCCACACTGACAAGGAGCGTCGTTCATCGGGATCGCCGGGCACGCTGCGCGCGCCTCGAGATCGCGCCGCTCCTTCTCGAGGCGAAGACACTCGAAGCCGGGATCGATCACCGGGAAGAGCGGGCCTTTGCCCTCTCGCAGCAGGTCCTCGCGCTCGCGGCGGGACGTCGCGCACTCGGCGCGGAGGCAGATCTCGTCGGATCGCCTCAAGCGCTGCGCACCGTAGGCGAACAGGCCGCCCCCGATCACGGCGGCGAGGAGCGCCAGAGCCCCGGTCGCCTGCGCCCCTCGAAGGAGCCTCTGCTCGGACGGAAATGATCTCAGCCAGAGATAGGCACCCGCCACGATGGCGACCGCGCAAGCGACGGCGGAGACCGCGAACGTGCGTGGCCGCACGGGGAGCGCTCGGACCCCGCCCCAGAGGTCCACCGCCGCGAGCGCGCATCCGAGCACGACCGCGCCCGCGGCGCCGATCGAGAAGAGAAGAACGCCGCGCCGACGAGCACCCTTGGAGTCCACGGGAACGATCATCACGCTCGAGCGGGTGGCATCCTACGACCATCGTCGCCTCGCCTGCACGCGCGCCGTAGCACCGCCGGCCGGAAGTCCGCTTCCGGATCCGGCCGTACCCAGGAACACAGAAGTCCACGGCCAGACTT
>JBGAID010000128.1:0-25215 GCA_044225865.1 Polyangiaceae bacterium
CGCGGAGCGCGACGCAAGGGAGGGGTCGGCGAACGAAGTGAGCCGTGGGTGGGCATCCCGGCTCGAGCACGGAGCGACGCGGGGAGGGCGGCGGAATGGGAAGACAGCAAAAAGAAGAGACGCCCCGAGAGGGGGGCGTCTCAGCTCAGCCGTTCGCGATTGCCCTGTGCGGGAGCAGGCGCGAGACGGACGGCGTCACTTCGCCTTGACGGAGCCGCACAGCTTCGCGAGCCAGGGGAGCAGGTCGTCTTTGAACTGCTTCGCGCTGGAGTTGTAGATGTTGGCGTCGCACTTGATGAACTTGTCGCCGACCTTGATGAGGGCGTCGACCTCGATGCCGCCGAACTCGCCCTCGTCCTCGAGCTGGAAGATCCAGCCTTCGTCTTTGACTTCCTTCTTGATGACCTTCTTCTTGCCCTTCTTGTAGCCCTCTTCCTGCTTGTCCGCGTCCATCTTGGAGTAGGTCATCAGGTTGAGGTGGGCGCTGGTGAAGGTCTCTTTGTTCTCGATCTCGTAGCTCTTGAACGAGTCGCCGGTGCTCTTGTCTTCGAAGCCTTCGACGAGGGTGATCGAGAAGGACGTCTTCTTGTCGTCGTAGTCCTTGAACGTGCCATCGAAGGTCTTGTCCTTCGCCTTCGTCCACTCGACGATCTGCTTCGCGCGATCCTTCTCTTCCTCCTCGCGCTTCTTCTTGCGGTGCTCCTTGAGCTTGTCGTCCTTCTCCTGGCACTCGGCGAGGCATCCCATCGCGGCGCCAGCCGTCTTGTACTCGGTGCAGCCGACGATGCAGTCGTAGCCCTTCGGGCTCACGGTCTTGATCTCGGTGAGCTCCTTGGTGCACTCCTCCATCTGCTTCTTGGCCTTGGCCTCGTCGCGATCCTTCGACTTCTCTTTGTCGTCCTTGAGGATCTCGTCGAGCTTCTTGCAGACGGCCTCGGGGCTCTTCCCGCACCCCGTCGCGAAGAGGGACGCGGCAATCGAGAGAGCAGCCAGAGACGTGGGGAGCGCGATTCGCATGTTGGAGCCTCCTGTGAGGATGTAGTCGCGTGTGGTACGGGGTAGGACCATGGTTCTTCCCTGGTCTTTCACCCGGAGCTTCGAGGGGTCGGGGAAACGGACCCGTCCACGGGGCGAAAGGGAGCAGCAGGACGCGGACGGTCGCTCCGTCTCCGAGTTGCGACCGACCGTCAACCCTCTTTTGACTCGGGGGGCTCGCCGAGATCGATCTTCATCCCCGCGTCGACGATCCTTCGATAAAGCGTCGCTCGTCCGATGCCGAGCAGCTTGGCGGCGCTCGCGATGTGGCCCTTGGTCTGGGTGAGGGCGAGCTGGATCGCCATTCGCTCGAGCTCGCGCAGCTCGAGGGTGGGCAGGAGCGACGCGGGCGCGGAGGTGTGGGCGCGGTCGGAGCCTGCCTTGCTCGTGGGTGCGTCCTCGGGGATGTGAGGGAGGACCGGGGCGCGCAGCGTCGCCGGGAGATCTTTGAGCTCGAGCTGGTCCGAGTCGCAGGTGAGCATCGCTCGATGGACGACGTTCTGCAGCTCACGGACGTTGCCCGGCCATCGATGGGCGAGGAGGGCGTCGAGGGCGTCGCTCGAGATGCGGGTGATGTCCCGACCGACGTCGGGCCTGAAGACCTTCATGAAATGGGCGACGAGGGCGGGGACGTCCTCCAGCCGCTCGCGGAGCGGCGGCACCTCGATGGGGTAGACCATCAGCCGGAAGTAGAGGTCCTGACGGAAGGCCCCCTTCTCGACCGCCGACTCGAGATCTCGATGGGTCGCGCAGACGAGCCGCACGTTGGTGGGGATGTCCGTGACGCCGCCGACGCGCCGTACGCTCTTCTCCTGAATGGCTCGGAGCAGCTTCACCTGGGTGGCCAAGCTCATGTCCCCGAGCTCGTCGAGGAAGAGGGTGCCGCCCTCCGCCTGCTCGAAGCGGCCGCGATGCGACTGGGTCGCGCCCGTGAACGCGCCCTTCTCGTGACCGAACAGCTCCGACTCCTGGAGGTGCTCGGGGATCGAGGCGCAGTTGATGGCGACGAACGGCCCCTTCTGCCTCCTGCCCTCGGCGTGGATCGCGCGGGCGACGAGCTCCTTGCCCGTCCCACTCTCGCCGAGGATGCAGACCGCGACGTCGCTGTCGACGATGCGCCTCACCGACTGCAGAAGGGCTCGCATCGGGGGGCTGTCGCCGACGAGCGCGCGATGGGTGCGCGCGGAGTCGAGCTCGCGCGTGAGCTCCGCGACCTTCCTCGAGAGCTGGGTCCGTTCGATGGCGCGGTGGAGCGTCATCGCCAAGCGGTCCGTGTCGACGGGCTTGGTCACGAAGTCGTACGCGCCCGCCCGCATCGCGCCGACGATGGATTCGAGATCGCTCTGGCCCGTCACCATGATGATGGGCAGATCGGGGGCGCTCGTGCGGAGGTGAGCGAGGACCCCCATTCCGCCGAGATCTCCGTCACCGAGGTTCATGTCGAGGCAGAGCGCTTCGAACCCTTCGGCGCCGCGCTTGACGAAGTCGGCGCCGCGGGGGAACTCCTCGACGACGAAGCCCTCGCGCTCGAGCTTCGTACGCACGATGCGCCGGATGACGGCCTCGTCCTCCACGATCGCGATCCGGTGATGGACGGACTTCGTCGTGGTCTCTGCGTTCCCAGTCGGTGCCGACACGTTCCTTACGGTATTCTAAGCTCTTCGTCGCAGGCGGCTCCATCGGTTGCGCCATCGATCCACGAAGAAAGGCAAAGATAGCCGGGGGACTCTTCCGTCCAGACCCGCCCGCCCTTGTGCGCCTCGATGAGGAGGGGCTTGCGGAGGAGGGTGAGGGATTCGGTCGCCTGTTCTTCGCCCGCGATCACAGCCGCCATGTGCTCAGGCTCGAGCCCGCACGCGGACGCGCGATTGGCGGCGAGCTCGGGGGGGCTCGTCGCGTCGGTGTCTCCGACCACCATCGACTCCGAGAGCCGCGCGCCGTTGCGGCCGTAGAGGCGGAAAGGTCGGCTTCGATCGCCGTGACAGTCCAGCGTCCCGCACTTGCGCTCGAGGACCTGCGAGACCATCGGCCACTGGGCGCCGGGCGGGCAGGCGAACGCGAGCGGCTCCTCGTCGGCTTGGGTGATGCACCCGGGGGCGACCACCGTCACCGCGAAGCCCACGCTCAGGGTCAAGAGCCCGCCCGCGACCACCAAGCCGCGCTTGGGCGCGCCGAACGAGGCGCCCTTCTTTGTTTTCACGAGGCTCATCACTGGCTCCCCGCGAGAGGCCCGCCCTCGCACGAGGCGGGGATCTCGAATGGAGGATCGGGTTGGGTCTTCGCGCAGAAGATCTGTCCGGGGCTGTCGGCGGTGGCGACGCCGCGCTCGTGGCAGCTCGCGCACCCGCCGTCGCGGTTGATCCGGGTGCCCATCACGTTCCTTCGGATCGAGCCATCGGGCATGGGACACGCGACCTCGACCCGTAGAGGAAACTCCGCCTCCCATCCTTCGATGTCGATGTAGAAGTTGCCGGCGCAGTTCGAGACGACGGGGATGGTCGTGCCGGCCGAGTCGGTCACGGTCACCGTCGCGCCGAGGACGGGGATGTCGGCGTCGGGGGTGGCGAAGACGGTGCCCGCGAGGAGGAACTGCGGGCCCGGTCCATAGCCGCCGTGGCAAGCGAGGCAGTTCTGGCCGTAGCGGTGGAAGGGCCCCTCGGGCACGCCCGCGACCTCGTCGCCTTGGGCGGCGATCTCCTCGTCCTGCACGGGGCTCTCGCAGCCGGCGGCGACCGCCGCGTAGGCACACGCGAGCGCGATCGCTCCCGCCGCGAAGCGCGCATCGAAGGTGCTTCGAAGAGGTTTCATCAGTTGACCTGCCCGTCGAAGACGAGCGCGCCGAAGCCGGCGAGCCGATCCGTGATGTAGAGCTGATCGAGGAAGTGGGTGTAGATCGCGTCGGCGGAGATGGTGAAGCCGACCGTCTCGCTGCCGAAGCGGATGCCCGCGCCGCCGGTGGCTCCGAGCAGCGGCCCGAGCTCGCGATCGCCGGTGCGGAGCTGAGGGGCGATCACGTTGCCCTGGTTGTCCTCGCTGACGACGTAGGCGCGATTCCAGAAGTCGACGCCCTTCTGGGCGTGGAAGCGGAGGTGAGGCCAGATGCGAACGGCGGAGGAGACATCGATCGGGAGCATGCCGTCGGTCGTGGTCGCCATGAGCAGCCAGTTGTCGATGTAGAGGCGCTCCTCGACGCGGATGGTGGCCTTGCCGAATCGATGGGCGATGAGCCCCGAGAGGGCGTAGCGGGTGCGGAGATCCGGCGTGTTCTCACCGAGCCGCGCGCTGGTGCGGACCTTGTCGACCTCCTCGCGCGAGGCACCGTTCGCCACCTCGGTGCCCTCGGTGAAGGTGGGCAGCCACCGGTAGGGCTTCTCCTGATCGCCGACCTCGATCACGGCCGCGAAGCCCGGCACGAAGATGGTCGACTTGTTCACGACGAAGTTGATGGAGAGGTTGAACGCGTGCGACATCATCTCGAGCGAATAGACTGAGAGCGGCGTGTCGCGCCGGCCCGCGATGTCGTAGCCGAAGCCGTACGAGAACGCGGGGGTGATCGTCTTCTGAGCGAGGTCGAAGCTGATCCCGACGGAGCCCGAGCCGGCCCAGTAGTCGCTCTCGATGCTGCCGCCCGCGCCGAGGCTGATCGTCGTCGGGCCGGCCTTGAACTTCGCGTCGAGGCCGGGGACGTAGCGGACGTCGGTCCACTTGGGCGAGGCCGTCGAGACGACGTCGGTGCTGGCCGCGGTCACGACGTCGACGAGGAAGCTCGCGCCGACGTCCCATCCGCTCGTGACGCTGAGGACGTCGGCGCGGATGCCGGGGGTGATGACGTTGGTGGCGTCCGTGTCCTTGTAGCCCGTCACCTCGGTGCGGGTCTTGAAGGAGACGTCGGAGTCGCCTGCCCACGCGGTCTCGGAGGCCGAGAGCGAGCCGAGGACCGAAAGCGAGCCAAGAAGCGAAGCGAGCGCGAGCTTTCTCATTGCACACCGGGGCACTGCGTCGAGCAGATGGCGCCGACGCACGAGAACAACTTCTCGACGTGGGCGTTCGCGGTGTCGCACTGGGCGGTGCAAGCCGTGACGCTCCCGTTCTGCTGCACGCACGCCACGCACGGCGCGCAGTCCGTATCGTCCAAGCACTGTTGCACGGCGGGGCAGCACGAGGCCTTCGCGCACGTGACGCACTCGGTGTCCGTCTCGGCCGCGTCGCACGTCTTCGGCGCGGGGGCGCCGCAGCGAAGCCAGTCTTCGACGACGGCGACGTCATCCGGGTTGGGCAAGCCCCCTGGAGGCGGCATCGGGTAGCCGCCGCCGTGCGCGCCGACGAGGTTGCAGTGCATCCAGCTGTCGAGCGACTCGTTGGCGGCGGTGCCCGGATCGTCGGCGATGACGTAGGGCTCTCCGACCGATCCTTCTGCGTCGAGGAGGCCGTTGTAGAACGCGACCGGATCGGCGACGGGCAGGTAGATGTCCGTCTGCGCTCCGACGGCGGCGCCGTGACAGCCGAGCGACGAGCAGTTGCCGCGCGCGGGATCGACGATGACGTCGAGCACGTCGTAGAAGCTCGGGCACTTCGCGGGAGCGTCGCCGGTGAGGGCCGGGCACGCCTCGTCGACGAAGAGAGGCCCCTTGCCCGTCCCCGCGTAGATGCACTCCGGGTTGTCCGTCCTGTTCGCGCCGTCGGGATTGCAGTGGGCGTCCCGGGCGTCGTTCTGACAGGCGGCGGAGAGGGCCGCGATCACGACGATGGCGGGGATGAGGAGCGGCGTTCGTCGAAGACGAGATCGCGATGAGGCGACGCTCGGGATCCATCGAGCAAGCACGGGGGCGGAGCTTAGCAGGACGGTCGTACCCTCGCCTTCGAAGTTGCACGCTGAGGATGTCGGGCCGCACGGGGCGCGCGGGCGGGACCTCCTGCGTGTGGCGAATCGTTGGCCCAAGGCCGCGACTCGGGGCATAGCTGCGGCCCCGCTCATGCTGGTCTCTCAGCGCATCGGCATCTGCGCCGCAGTGGCGACGCTCGCGACGTCTGCGTGCTCCGGGAAGGACGCGATGCACGCGTTCGCGAGCAAGATCGAGCACGCGCCCGATGTCGCGGCGATGCCCGCTCCTCCATCCATCGATCTGAGGAAGGTGGCGAAGGAGCCGGCCGCCCCGCCCGCTCCCCCTTGGAGCCCCAAGGATCCCCAGTGGAGCTACGTGCTCGGCGTGGACTTCGGGATCCGCGCCGACGAGGGAGGGAGAGGGAGCTTTCTCGCCCCACGCGCGCACGGTAAGCACAACGGCGTCGACTTCCTCGCCCCGGTCGGGACGCCGGTCGTCGCCGCCTGCAACGGCGTGGCGAAGAGCGACCATCGAGGCGGCTACGGCAACGTGGTGCAGCTCGTCTGCAAGCTGCCCGCGGAGCTCGGGGGCGACGAGGGCCTCCACGCCTCGTTCTTCTACGCCCACCTCTCCAAGATGAACGTGGGAGAGTCGTACACGCGCGTGAAGGCGGGCGCCAAGCTGGGCGCCGTCGGCAAGACGGGCAACGCCTCGGGGCCGAAGATCAAGCCGCACCTGCACTTGGAGGTCATCGTCCGCGAGAGCGAAGAGGCGGCGATGGAGGAGCGGCACTCCGGCCTCGTCGCGAAGGCAAAGGAGGCGTCCGATCGCTTCTTCGAGCTGCTCGACGAGAATTGTCTGGAGCCGGCGCGGTTCCGTCCTCGCTCCGCGGAGGTGAGGCGCGAGCGGCGCACCGATCCGTTCGTGCTCCTGATGTGCTCCGCCAAACCCAAGCCCGATCTCGTCGCCCCCGACTCGGCCGATCTGCGCGAGGCCCAGATCAAGTGGAGCGAGCAGTACGCGGCGGCCGGCTTCGACGTGGATCGCGGTCCGCGCAAGGACGCCGCGGACTGAGCCGGGGCCTCAGAGCGCGGAGAGGTCCGCGCTCTCGGCGGCGTCTTTCCGGCCGCGCTCGAGGAGCTCGCGCGCGTAGGAGCCGTCGAACAGGAGGAAGCTCGCGGCGTCGGCGGTGGTGCCGAGGTCGTCCTGGAAGAGGGCCTTGAGCATCCGGGAGACGGAGAACGGACCGTGCGTCTTGATGCGAGCGAGGTGCTTGGACGCGAGCTCGCCGAGATCTTTGCTGGGACGCACGTGGGCGTAGCCGACCGGCCGGTACGCGGGCCGCCCGCGGTTCGCCAGCGCCGCCTCGAGCTTCGTCAGGCCGTCCTGACCGAAGACCTCGGCCGAGGCGCCGATCATGTCGTTGATGCGGCGCAGGCGATCGAGATCGAAGCCGATGCGATCGAGGAAGACGGAGTCGAGCAGCTTGCCCACGATCTGACCGAAGCCGCTGAACTCGTGGCTCGGCGCCGCCATCTGCACCTCGGGCGCGGCGCGGACGCTGATGATGAGGAGCTTCTCGGCGCCGAGGCTCAGCGCCGGGGCGAGGGGCGTGTTGTACCGAACGCCGCCGTCCATGAACCACCTCCCGTCGATGGGCACGGGGGGAAACAGCATCGGGATCGCGGCGGAGGCGAGGACGTGAGCCGGTCCGAGGGCGGCCCGCTCCACGATCGGGGCGTCGTCCCCTTTGGGCCAGCGGGGCGAGAGCTCCGAGGTGTGATCGACGAAGAACCGGGTGTGACCGGTGGCGATGTCGGTGGCGGCGAAGCCGACAGCGTCGAGGCGACGGGAGCGGACGGCCCTGCGCAGGCCGCGCCAATCGGCGCGCTCGCGGATGAGCCGGGTGATGCCGTCCACGCGGAGCAGACCGACGGGAGGGCTGGTCGCGGGGCGGCCGACGAGGCGCTTGCCGCCGGCGGCGAGGAGGGTTCGCAGCCCCTCACGATCGATCTCGACGAGGTCGTCGATGGAGAGCGACTTCCATATCGCGGCGAGGTCCGCGACGGACTCGGGCGTCACCCCGTGCGAGGCGAGGTAGGCGGCGTTGACGGCCCCCACGCTCGTTCCGGTGACGACACGGACGCGCTCCAAGAGATGAGGGAGCCGCTCGGCGACGTGAGAGAGGACCCCGACCTCGTACGCGCCGCGCGCGCCGCCGCCGGAGAGGATGAGGCCGATGGAGGGACCGGGCGCTGCGGCCATCTCCCGGCATCCTAGTACTGCCGGCCCGAAGTTCGTGCCTGGATCTGCTCCGCCCCCGCGCACGGCGCGGCAAGTGAAGGGCGGAGGAAGTCTGGCCGTGGACTTCTGTGTTCCTGGGTACTGCCGGATCCGGAAGCGGGCTTCCGGCCGGCAGTAGTGCAAAGCCCCGGCCGGCGCGAAAAAGGCGCGCAACGATGCGGGCGGGGACGCCGATGCTGCGTCCGCGCGCAATCTCCGCTCAGGCCTTGAGGTGCTTGGCGGCGGCGTCGAGGAAGCGCTTCCGACCGAAGTCGAGATCGACGATGGGGGCGGGGTAGCGCGCCGGCGCGGGCTGCCCGAGCAGCGCCTGAGAGCCCTTCCAGGGCTCGTGCACGAGCGCGGTCGGGAGGGCGCGGAGCTCGGGCACCCAGCGCCGCACGTAGGCTCCGTCCGGATCGAACTTCTTCCCCTGGGTCACGGGGTTGAAGACGCGGAAGTACGGCTGGGCGTCGCAGCCGGAGCCGGCCGACCACTGCCACCCGGCGTTGTTCTGGGCCCAGTCGCCGTCGACGAGGTGCTTCATGTAGTGCGCTTCGCCGAGCTTGTAGTCGACGAGCAGGTGCTTCGTGAGAAAGCTCGCCGAGATCATGCGGGCGCGGTTGTGGACCCAGCCCTCTTCGAGGAGCTGGCGCGCGGAGGCGTCGACGATCGGATAGCCGGTGTTGCCGTACCACCAAGCCTCGAGCTCGCGCGCGCCGTTCGTGTACGGGAAGCCGGCGAACTCTCTTCGGAACGGCTCGTCGAGGAGGCGCGGTCGGTCCCAGAGCATGTGGTGGGTGAACTCGCGCCACAGAAGCTCGCTTTCGAACTTCTCGATCGACGCGCGAGCCTCCGCGCGCTTCTCGCGGGCGTGGAGCGCGCGGGAGGCGGCCATCACGGATCGCACCGAAATCGTCCCGAACTTCAGATCGGCGGAGAGCCGGCTCGTCCCGTCGTAGTCCATGCGATCGCGATCGGCCGCGTACGTCGCGATCGGTCCGTCGAGGA
Source organism: Polyangiaceae bacterium (assembly GCA_044225865.1). Lineage (GTDB taxonomy): Bacteria > Myxococcota_A > Polyangia > Polyangiales > Polyangiaceae > Xiheicaenibacterium. The sequence continues at coordinate 9,150 of JBGAID010000128.1, forward strand.
AGGTGCGCAGCCGCTTCTTCGCCGCGCGCTCGCCCGCCTCGATCAGGCGCGGGTTGCGGGCGATCCCGAGCGACTCGAGGGTCGGCAGCGGGACCTCATCCAGCCCGAGCGACGCCGGGACGGGCGGGAGCGATCGAGGCGCGGGGAGCGGCTCGTCCTTCGGGAGCTCGCGAAGCGCGGCCTTCGCGAACGGCGTGTAGACGGCGTAGGGCTCTCCCGATCCGTTCCGCAGCGAGCCCGGCGTGAGCAGCGTCTCGCCCTCGTAGAGCGAGAATCGATCGCCGAGCTGCTCGCGGATGCGGGCGTCGCGCTCGCGACCGAACGGCTCGACCCATCGGTGGGCGACGACGCGATCGGCGCGCACCGCGTCGGCGACCCGCGGCACCACCTCCACGCTCTTTCCGGCCACGACGACGAGCCGGCTGCCGAGCCCTTCGAGGGAGCGAGCGAGCTCGGCGAGCGCGTCGACGAGGTATTGGATCCGGTGGGGTAGCTCTCGCGCCCGGTCCTTCGAGAAGAAGAACGGATCGACCACGAAGAGCGGGATCACCTCACCCGCGGCGGCCGCCTCGCGCAGGGGGCGGTGATCGGAGACGCGGAGCTCTTTGCCTCGGAACCAGACGACGGTGCGCATGCGGGGTTGCCGCGCCGCCTGGGATCGACGGCGCGGCGGGGCAATCCATCAGCGTCCGAGCGGGATCTGCTTCTTGATGTCCTCGAGCTTCAGGCCCTTCAGCCCGTTCAAGAACTCGTTCATCGCCGCCTTGGTGAGGGTCGCGTTCGCGACGAGGGTCTCGCCCTTCGCCTCGAGCTTCGTGCCCTTCACGGTCGGGATCAGCGGCTTGATCATCGGCATCTTCTCCGCGACCTTGTCGAGGGCGGGGACGATCTTGTCGAACTCCGCCTTCTGCTTCGCGGCGCTGGCGCCGGCGTTCCACTTCGCCTTCACGTCGAAGGCCTCACCGACCTCGCGGACCCGAACCTGGACCTGCTTGTCGGTCACGTTCGCCCAGATGACGTGGCTGGCCGCGTCGGCGAAGTCCTTCTCGCCGCCCGGTCCCTTGGCCGCTGCTTGCAGGAGCTCCTTCGAGCGGCCGGCGAGGAGGGTGTCCTTGCCGATGACGGCGAGCCACTTTCCGGCCCCTTCGTCTTGCAGGTAGGTGACGCCGTCCACGACCTCCTTCTTGGGGGCCTTGCCGGTCGCGACCTCGATCGCCTTCGCGAGCACGTCGGCGGGCTTGTCCGCCTTCGACATGTCCATGTTCACGGCCACGACCGTGAGCTTGTCGTCCTTGTTGCCGCACACCGCGAGCTGCTTCAGGCCCTTGAGGGGCTCGATGCCGCCGTTGCGGAGGGTCTTGAGGACCTCCTCCGACTTCTTCGGATCCTTGCTCTCGGCGACCTGCTGAGCGGCCCACTGCTCGAGCACGCCGAGCGCGTCCGTGGTGAGGATCTTGCCGACGTTCGCGTAGGCGCGCGCCTCGTCGCACTCCTTCGGCATGTGCTTGAGGAGCTCTTGGGCGGCCGGGAGCGGCGGATCGGTGCTGAGAGGGAACGCGTCGACGGCGACCGGCGCCTTCGGATCTTCGATGGGAAGACCGGTCGCGGAGCCTCCGACGGACCCTGATCCGGGAGGCGCGGCGTTTCGCTCCGCGACCTTGCCGGAGGCGTCGCTGTCCTGAGCGGCGGCCTTCCCCGCGGGCTCGCCGCTGGGCTTCGCCGTCACCGTCTGGGAAGAAGCCGACGTCGTCGTCTTCCCCGGCTCGGCGCTCGCCTGCGTCGCGGAGTTGTCTTTGTCACAGCCGCCCAATGCGCCGACGACGATGAACGCCAGCACTGCCTTCGCGCTCTTCATGCGAATCCTCCGGGAAACACGAAACATGCCCGCCCGTCGAGCGAGCAACGCCGTGCTATCCGCGAGGCGCTCGGCGGTGTCAATGTCCGCCGGAGGGGCGAATTGACGGATGGATCAGGGGCTTCGAGCGAAGACGAGCGCGTAAGACCGCGGGCCCATCGTGATGAGGACCGTGGCGTCCTTGAAGGTCGTGGCGTCATACGACGCATACCAAGGCAACGACCTCCACGACTCGGTGTCCTTGATGAACTCGGGAACGACGAGATCCAGCTCCACGTAGCGACCGCCGCTCAGCGCGTCCAGAGCGGCGGCGAAGCTCCAGCCTTCTCGCCCTGACTTCGGCGCGCGATCGTTGTGCATCGCGCCCCCGTAGGTGACGACCATCTTCCCTTTCTGCTTCTTCTCGGTCTCCCGGAAGAGGGTGGTCGCCTTGTCCTTCATGTTGCGGGTGATCATCGAGAGCATCTCGAGGACGGCGTTGTCGCCCGCCTTCTTGATCTTCTCGTACTCGTCGCAGGTGGGCCGGAGAACGAACGGCACGATCGAGAGGCTCTTCGCCTTCTCCCCGAGCTTCACGAACTCGTTCTGGTTCTCGTCCGCCTGCTTCTCGGTGACGACCTTCTGCTTCTCCTGGACCTCGCGCTCCGTCTTCTTGCCGCACTTGCCGTCGGCGATCCACAGCTCGAGCACGAGCGACGAGGCCTTGCCGTCCAGCATCGGCAGCAGCTCGTCCGTGAAGCGCGCCGTCGTGGAGCGCACCTTTTCAGAGCCCTTCTGGGCGTGGGACTCGCCGAGGGCGAGGACGAGCGGTTTGTCTTCGAGCACGTGCGCGAACGCGGCCCCCGGAGTTTCGAAGACCTCGCACGTGAGAGAGCCACAAGAGAACGGACCCTTCGGCAGCAGCGACGATGCGGCGGACGTCGACGTCGACGGCGCGGCGGAGAGAGCCGCGCTCGCGGGGGAGGAGATCTCGGGAGCGGCGCGCTCCGTCGCGCTCGCGGTCGCGGTGGGATCGGGCTTCGCGGTGGCGACCTCGGATCCCGGACCGCTGCACGAAGCCAGGGCGAGACCGGCGATGAGCGCAGCCCGCCGGCTCACAGCCAGAACCCCACGTGGACGCCGGCCGCGAATCCATGGGCCCACTCCGGCAAGAAGAAGCCTTGGTAGCCCAGCGAGCCGCCGATGGTGATCTCGCGCTGCAAGCGCTTGTCGAGGGACGCGCCCGCCTCGAACGTCGCGCCGGGGCCGTCGTCTTCTCGTCCCCACACTTGGGCGTAGCCGCCTCGCACGTAGATGGTGGGCTCGACCTCGAGGGCCGCCCCCACCCGGATCCCCCCCACGACCCGGAAGCTGCCTGTCACCGGATCACCAGGGTACACGGCGCCCTCCACCGCGATCTCCGGGATCACCATGATGGGATAGGTGTCGAAGGACCAGCCGCCCGCGACCTCGAGGCCCGGCCCTCCGTAGACCGCTTCGTTGAAGCGCCGCATGAGCTCGCCGCGCGCCTCGACGCGGATGGTGGCCTCGGCTCGGGCGGAAGACTCGAAGCCGAACCACGCCGAGAGCCCTACGAGCGCAGCCACCAATCCACCGCGATACGACGGCATTGGCGGACGCTAGCACGGGCCTTCCTTTCATGTCGCGCCCCCGCACGAACACCGCCCTGAGCGGTCTTCAGTGGAAATTCTGGGTGGCCCAAACGCTGCCGTCGGGGAGCGTGGCGAATCCGCACGCGACCTCGGTGTACTCCGTGCTCGACATGTTGATGTAGTGGCCGTGACCGTCGAAATCGCCCGGCCCCTCGTCCCACATGAGCTGGAGGCAGCCATCCATGATCTCCGAGTAGGAGCCGGTCCACCCTGGGCACTCGTTCTGGGCGAGCTCGTCACAGGAGCCGAACGCACCGTGGGGCGTGTTGCTCGCGCCGTCGCTCGCCGCCTCTTGGTCGGTGCAAGCCTCCGCGCTCTGCCAGCGGCCGTACGGGGGCAGCCCGAGGGTCGCGCGGTAGGCGTTGATCTTATCGACGCAGTATTGGGCCGCGGAGCCGTCGCCCGCGCCGCCGGTGCTCGACGAGGCTCCGGTCGAGGAGTCACCGCCGGAGCCATTCGCTCCGGTCGAGCTCGCGCCGTCTCCGCCCTCCCCCGAGCCCCCCGCGCCGCCGCTCGGACCACCGGAGCTCGAGCTGTCACCGCACGCGGCGACCGCGATCCCGAAGCAGAGGAAGCTGGTGGTCAGGCGTCGAGAGAGGCTCATCGTTCGACGGTATCCGCCAGGCGATCGACCGAACGATCCGGCATCCACAAAAAGGCGCTTTTCACGCCGAGCTTGAAGGTTTTCGTAGGGAGCGGAACCGGCGCGATCATCCCGGGAGGGTCTTGCCGAGCCTCTCGAAGACGGCGAGCAGGCGCGCGTTCTCGGGGACGAGCCCACGAAAGCGGGCCCTCGCGTCCGCGTCTTCGATCTTCTCGGCCGCGCGATCGAGCGCCTCGATGCCGTCGCGGACGACGGCGTGGCACTCGGCGTCGAGCCCCGCCGCGTGCAGCGCGTCCGCGAGCGCGGCGTGGATGTTGACCTCGTTGCCTTCGCAGCGGCCGGCGGCGCGCAGGATCTCCATGCCCCGTCGCGCGAACGTGAGCGCCTCGTCCCGGCGATCGCGCACGAGCGCGACCCGAGCGCACGTCGCGAGCGCGTGAGAGGCGACGAGCGGGACGCGCTCCAAGAGCTCCGCTGCGCGCGCGGCCTCCGCGGCCGCCTCCGGGAGGTGGGAGGCCGCCGCGAGCGCCTCCGCGAGGGTCATCCGCGCCACCCCCTCGAGCCGCGTGTCGCCCATCTTCAGGTAAGCCTCGCTCGCGGCCCGCGCGAGCTCGATCGCCTCTTCCGCGCGGCCGAGCCGGGTCATCGAGAGGCCGAGGCTGTTCTTCGCCAGCGCGACGTACCCCGCGTCGTGCGTCTTCTCGGCCCGAGCGAGCGCGGCCGCGGCCAGCTCTCGTCCCCCCTCCGCGTCGCCGAGGGCGAGCCGGACCCGGGCCTCGTTCGCCTCGAGCTGGGCGAGGGTGCGCTCGTCACCGGCGGCGTCGAAGTGGCGCTGCGCCTCCCGCAGCAGCCGCTGAGAGAGATCGAGCCGTCCCTGCGACTGGGCTCGCCACGCCCTCGCGAACGCGACGCGCCCTGCGACGAGCGGCTCCTCGGAGAACCGATCCGCGACCTCGTCGAGGAAGTCGTAGAGCTTCCCGGCGCGCCCGCTCACGCCGGCGTACTCGAGGAGCATCGCCGCCCGCGCGGAGGCGATCAGCTGGGCCTCGCTCGGCGCGGGGGAGATGCGCTCGACGAGCTGATCCGCGAACGCGGCGAGCTCCCCGAGCCTCCGCAGGCGGCTCGCCGCTACGACCGCGACCCCGATCGCCTCGAACCACCTCGCCTGCGCCGCGCCCGCGAGCGGCTCGAGCACACCGAGCGCGGCCTTCGCCGATTCGAGCGCGCCCGAGTAGTCGCCGCGCTGCCGGTGCGACTCTGCGACGGCGTGGAGGAGCGCCCCCTGCGTCGACTTGTCCGGCCCCGCCTTGAGGCCTCGCTCCGCGATCGTCGCCGCCCTCGTGAAGTCCCCCTCGAGGAGCGAGCGATCGGCGGCCTTGAGGAGGTGAGGCGCGGCCGCGGGCCCTCGCCGAGCGGCCTCGAAGCGCTCCGCGAGCACGAGCGGGTCGTGCTCACCCACGCGCTCCAGCCATCGACCTACGATCTCGTGGCCACGCTCGAGGTCCTCGCTCGAGAGGGATCTCGAGGCGGCCTGGCGCATCCCCTCGTGTCGGAAGGCGAGCTCGCGGTGGCCGTCGTAACGAGAGAACGCTCGCTCCTCGAGCCACCCGAGCCGGACGAGCTCGTGGCATGCGCCGTCGACGATCGCGCCGTCCATCCCGCCGAGAAGGTCGCGCACGGCGTCGGCGTGGAACGTGAGCCCCACGATGCTCGCCGCCTTCAACACCGCCCGGAGCTCGCTCGGCAACGCGGAGAACCGCGCCTCGTAGAGCACGACGGGGGCAGCGATCGTCTCGATGCCCTGGGTGTGCACCGCATAGGCGGACGCCACCTCCTCGACGAAGAGCGGGTTGTGGGCGCTCGCGAGGACGATCGCGTCGAGCTCCTCGCTCGTCCCTCCCTTACCGATGATCCCTCGCGCCAGCATTCGGATGGATCCGTCGTCGAGCGGCCCGAGGCGGAGCTCGCTCCGCGTCGAGTCGGCGAAGGAGGCGGCGAAGTCGGACGCGGTCCGGGGCCGGCCGATGACCCACGCGGCGAGGGCGACGTCACGCAGCTGCCCGACCACGCGGCCGACGAGCTCGAGGGACGCGACGTCGGCGTCGTGGGCGTCCTCGACGATGACGACCACGGTCGACGCGCGCGCCTCCGCGGAGAGGAACACCCCGAGCGCGTTGCGGAGGCGATCCCCCATGAGGGCGTGATCCCGCAGCGCCGCGTCCAGCGCCGGATCCGCGCCCTCGAACGAGACCCCGGCCGCGTAGCCGAGGAAGCGCGCGACGTGCATGGCCGAGTCCGCGGAGACCGTCCTCGACACACGCGCCAGCAGCTTGCGTCGATCGATCTCTGCCCCCTCTGCGAGGACGCCGGCCGCCTTCCGCACCATCGCGCCCAGCACGCGGAGCGGGATGTCTCGGCGGGCCATATCCCCGCGCGCGGCGAGGACGGTGAGGCTCTGGGTGCGCTGTCCGAGGACGCGGAGCGCCTCTTGGCGCAGCCGGCTCTTGCCGATGCCGGGCTCCCCCGTGACGACGATCGATCCCGGCGCGCGGCCGGCGAAGATGCGGAGCGACTCCTCCACGAGGGCGTCTCGCTCCGCGTCTCGCCCGAGGAACGGCGTCGGGCGACCGAGTACGGGCCTCGCGAGATCGAGGGCGTCGAGCTCGGTCGTGATGGCCGTCCTCCCCACGACGCGCCTCCGCTCGAAGCGGCTCGGCAGGAGGCTCGCCGTCAGGTCGTCCACGAGCACGGAGCCGTTCGGCCACGTCGAGGGGGCGGTGCTCGCCCGCTCGATCGCCTCCGTCACGCTCCCACGCTCCGCGTGCACCATGGCGAGAGAGGCGCGGAGCATCGGGATCTTCGTGAGGAAGAGGGCGGCGCGAGCCGCGACGACGGCCTGATCCTCCGCCGCCATGCCCTCGGAGGGAAACGTCACCACCGCCCCGTGACCGAGCCGCGCCGCCACGCGCGCGCCGAAGCTCCCCACGATCCCGTCGACCTTCGCCTCGATCGCGTCGTCGTCGTTGGTGAACCACGCGATGACGAGCACGGCGGCGAGGCCGCGCTCCGCCTGCGAGATCGGAAACGCGGACGCGGGCCGCCCGGGCGCGGCGGGGGAGGCCGCGGCCGCGTCGAGGAGATCCAACAGGGCACGCGCGTCGAGGGGCCGGAGGCTCCGCTCCTTCGTCATCGCGCGCCGCACCACCGACAAGAGTGACGGGGGCGCCGTCGGGCAGATGGGACCGAGCGGCTCGGGCTCCTCCAGCACCACCTTCGTCAGGACCTGGATCGCGTTCGCGCCGCGGAACGGAGCCTTGCCAGCGAGGGCGTGATAGAGCACGCAGCCGAGGGCGAACACGTCCACGCGCGGGTCGGGGACATCGCCCCGAATCTGCTCGGGGGCCATGTACCCCGGCGTCCCCACGACCTGGCCGTCGGCCGTGAGCACCATCGCCCGCGGCCGGCGCGCGAGCCCGAAGTCGACGATTTTTGCTCGGTCGACGCGCCCGTCGACGAGGAACAAGTTGTCCGGCTTCACGTCGCGATGGACCATCCCCGCCCGGTGCACGACGTCGAGCCCCTGGGCGACGCGTCGCGCGAGGACGAGCACCTCGGCGGGATCGACGGGCCCGCGCGACAGCCGCTTGCCGAGATCCTCCCCTTCCAGCCACTCCATCGCGATGTAGGGCCGTCCGTCCGGGATCTTCCCGTGGGCGACGTAGCGGACGATGGCGTCGTGATCGAGCGACGCGAGCAGCACCGCCTCGCGTTCGAAGCGCGCGTCGTCGAGCACGCCTCGGTGGAGGACCTTCAGGGCGACGCGCTTGCCCGTGACGCGGTCGAGTGCAAGATAGACCCCGCCCATGCCGCCGGAAGCGACCACGCGTTCCACCTGGAACCGGTCGGGCACCACGAGCGCCTGCGACGACATGGCCAAGACGTGATGTATCCGCGAAAGACGGCCGACGCATGGTGAAAGTCACCGGGCCCTACGAGATCATCCCGGGCGTCGCGCCCAAGCGGCACGTCCGGGTGTACGAGCCTCGACGTGCGCGCGAAGGCGATCGTCCCGCCCTCGTCCTCTTCGACGGCCAGAACGTCTTCGACGACGCGCCGAGCTTCGCGGGGGGCTGGCACGCGCACCGCACCGTCGAGCGGCTCGCGAAGTCGGTCGCGCCCCCGGTCGTGCTCGGGATCGATCACGGCCACGAGCACCGCATCTCGGAGCTCTCGCCGTTCGACTTCGGCTCGACGCGCGGCTCCCTCGGCAACCTCCTCGACTGGATCGCGCGCTGGCTCCTTCCAAAGCTGCGAAAGGAGCACCACCTCACGAGCGACCCCGCGCGCACCGTGATCGGGGGCTCGTCGATGGGCGGCCTCGCCGCGCTGTACGCGCACCTCGCGCGGCCCGACGTCTTCGGAGGCGCGATCGCGATGTCCCCTTCGCTCTGGGTCGGACGCGGCGCGATCATGCGCTTCGCGGAGCGCCATCCCCCTCGGGCCGGAGGGCGCATCTACCTCGACGCCGGCGCGAAGGAGGCGGGGGGCCGCATGCTCCAAGCCGCAGAGAAGATGGCGTCGATCCTCGGGGAGAGCGAGGCCTCCATCAGGTTCGTCGCCGACGCGCGGGGCCAGCACCGCGAGGCGGACTGGCGGCGGCGGCTGCTTGGGGCGATGCGGTTCCACTTCGGGACGAGCCGCGCTCGCCGGTGACCGCTCGCCGCGGGAGGTCGAGCGGCCGCGGGCACTCGCTTCGCAGCTTGCACGTCTTGCAGCGCCGCCCCTCCCAGATCGCGTCGAGCTCCCCCTGCATTCGATCGAGCAGCACGTCGTCGCTGGTGAGGATCCCCGCCTCGAAGTTCCGACGCTCCTCCCCCTTCGCGCCGATCCCCGCCCCCGTGAAGTTCGCCGAGCCGAGGTAGAGCAGCCGCCCGTCGATCGCGATCATCTTCATGTGGTTGCGGATGCACTGGGCGAGCTTCACCCCCCGCGCCTTCGTTCCCCGACCGAGGCGCGCCGTGAGCGCCCGCGACGGAGGCCCCGCGTGCAGCACGCGGACGTCGACCCCTCGCCCCGCGAGCTCCCCGAGCTCGTCGAAGAGGCTCGCGAAGCGCCCGCGGGCCCGCTCCCTCGTTCCGACCCGCGCCTCGACGTGGACGTCCTTCAGGTTGGCGGTCGCGATCCACACACTGACCCGCGCCTCGCGGATGGCCCGGACGACGCGGTCATAGTGGTCCTTGCCCCACACGAGGACGAGCGGGACGGAGCGCTCCGTCACGCGGAGCCGCCCTCGGCGCGCGCTTTCTCGGGGCCCGCCTCCGGAACGACGTCGTGCATCTTCGTGTAGTCGATCACGCGGGTCGTGTCGGGGTCGACGCTGATGATGTCGGCGAAGCGAGCGTTCTCGACGATGTCCTCGAGCCCGTAGTTTTGCCGGGCGTGGATCGTCGCCGCGATCGTCTCGTCGAGCCCGGTGAGGGTGAGGAGGATGAGCGCGTTCTTCTCCTTCAGCCGCGCGATCGCGCCCGGCTCGTAGAACGGGCTCTTCTCGTCGATCCGGTGGGAGGCCGTCCAGCTGAGCCGAAAGAACGGGTTGCTCTCGCGCACGAGGGGGAGGGAGACGGGCGTCCTCATCCGCTCCCCTTCCCTCGTCACGATGTCCATCAACAAGACCGCCTTCAGGGAGGCTTCGGTGATGGTGTTGTGCCTCGCGTTCGCCATGCGGAACATCAAGTAGCGCTCGCCGTCGCGCCGACCGATCACGGCCTTGTTCGTGAACATGACGCGGGACGTCGGCCGCGCGAACTTGGCGAAGGTGATCCCGGTCATGATCGCGAGGCTGAGCAGACCGACGAGCGACTCCAGCGTCACCATCAGGTTCGCGTAGGTGGTCGCGGGGGCATACACGCCGAACCCGATCGTCCCCATCGTCTGCACGCTGAAGAAGAACGCGTCGGGGAAGCTGCCGGCGCGCGCCCCCGTGATCGAGCCCGGCTGGAGCAGGTACAGCACCGCGAAGAGCGCGTTCGCGGCGAAATAGGCGACGCCGGCCCCCAAGAAGAAGAGCCACCAGGGGGCGACGAGCACCCGGTGATAGAGGTCCTCGAACACGGCGGTGCGGAGCCCTCGCGTCCGCACCGCGAAGAGATCGGTCCTTCGAGCGGTTGCCACGAGCGCCGAGCCTAACGCTGCCGACCGGAGATTCGTGCCTGGATCTGCTCCGGCCTCGTTGTATGAGGGCGCGATGGAGACCCGCCTCACCGATCTCGAGATCCGGTACACTCACCTCGAACGGCTGGTCGAGGAGCTCTCCCAGGTCGTCCATGACCAGGGTCGCACCATCCAGGATCTGGAGCGGCGCACCGCGGATCTCGAGCGCCGCGTCCGCTCCGTCGAGGATCCCATCCCCGACGAGCCCCCTCCCCACTACTGACGCTTGGGCTTCGGCTTGCCCGCGACCTTGGGGGGAGGCTTCGGCAAGTCGGCCGCTTTGCAGCACCGGAAGCCGGTCGAATAGTCGTGATAGCTCGGCTCGTGGGCCACGGTGATGAACGAGCATCCCGGGCCGTGCTCGCTCGTCGTGCTGTAGAAGCCGCCCATGAACACGCCATTGCCGACCTGCCATGGCTGCTTGCGGCGCTCCACCTTCTCCTCTTCGAGCTTCTGCATCAGGTCTTCATCGACGTTGTCGCTCACCCACTCGTGGAGGTTGCCGACCATGTCGAAGACGCCCAGCTCCGTCCCGCACTCGTCGTACTCGCCCGCCTTGGCGAGGAAGCCCGCGGTCTTGTTGAGCTCCGGGCTATTGAAATGGTCCTCGTATTTGAAGCCCCCGGTCGGGTGCTTGAACATCTGCGACAAGGAGTGGTCTTGCGGAGTTGCAGGCGCCCTTCTTCGCTCGCTGGCCATAAGGATAGGTGGCGAAGCCCTTGCCCCGGCACGCTCGCTGCCACTCCCCCTTCGAGCACAGGCGCTTTCCCGCCTCTGCGCACGCCGCCTTCGACTCGACGCGGCTGATGTACCCACACAAGGCCTCGCTTCTCGTTCGCGGCCACGTACGTCCGCCCTTCACCGGGCGCTCGTAGTACGGGTGGTTGACGACCGCCCGTCCGGCGACCGCTCCTTCAAGAACGCCTCGAATCGATCGACGCAGAAGCGCCCGACGAGGACCATGTCGTCCGGGCAGGGCGGAGGCGGCTCGCCGGCGGCGGCGGAGCCGGTGCTCGCCACCGCGATCTGCCAGGCAACGATCGACTCCTCGAGGACGCGGACAGGGACGGAGGCTGTGAACAGGGCGCTTATCGTGAGCCGAGCGGCGGCCGACGCGAAGGCGGTCGTGGAAGCGGGGACGGCCGGCGTCGGCGAGGGGCCCGCGCTGCTCGACTCCGCGGCGTGCGCGGCCGGCGGCGCACGCTCGAGCGATCGTCGGCGACCGAGCAGCACGCCGCCACCGCCGCGAGCGCGAACGGACCCACCCAGCTCCTGCTCCTCCAAGAAAGTCCGCTCAAGGCTCGCGCTCCCTCGACCCCAATACGCTCGCGGCGAGCGGAACGCTTCCACGATCTCGCACGAGGTCCTCGGGGCCCGCCTGCTCGACGAGCTCCGCGAGCGCCGCGTCCACCGCTTCGAGCGACGTGCGCCTCGGATCCGCGGCTTCGACCAGGATCGCCTTCGCCCAAACGCGCGGGCCCTCCGCCGCGACGTGCTCGTAGAGGGCGTGGCCGAACACGACCCCCAGAATCGCTCCCTCCCGCGCGAGCTCGCGGAGCCGATCCTCCCCTCGCTCCTCCGAAGCGGCGCGCGCCTCCGAGACGACCGCGGACGCGCACAAGAGGGCCACCCCTCCCTCGTCGAGCATCGCGATCGCGTCCTGCTCCTTCGATCGATGGGGGACCGCTCGCTCGCCGCGCTCGTCGAAGCGCGCCGCGACGAGCCGCCGCTGTCGCGCGTGCACCGCCCGCTTCGCGCGCGGGAAGCGGGCGAACACGAGGGCGTTCATCAGGTCGTGCAGCGACCCGGGCCGCGTCGGGACCTCGCCGCGCTCGATGATCACCGCGTCGTAGAGGTCGTGCAGCGGCCGCGGCCGGCCGCGCCTCCCGCGCGGCGCTTGCTCGACGAAGCGCACCCCCGCGCGGGGGGCGAGCGCCGCGTCGACGTCGGCGACCTCCGGGAAGCCCTCCCCTGCGCCGAGCGCCTCGAGCCCGGCGGCGATCGGCCACGCGAGGCCCGACTGGACCAGCCGCTCGCGAATCGTCGCGAGCGAGAGCTCAGGGGAGCGTCGCGCTCGGGCCACGGCTCGAGTGTACGTCGCCGACGATCTCCGTGCCGATGCCCCGGTCGGTGAAGATCTCGAGCAGGATCGCGTGCTCCATTCGACCGTCGACGATGTGCACCTTTCCCACCCCCGCCCCGAGCGCCTCGAGCGCGCACCGCACCTTCGGGATCATCCCCCCGTTGATCACGCCGCGGTCGAGCCAGGCCGAGATCGTCGCCCGGTCGAGCGACGGCTGCAGGTGCCCCTGGTCGTTCCGCACCCCCTCGATGTCGGTCATCAGGACGAGCTTCTCGGCGCGCAGCGCTCCTGCCACCGCGCTCGCGACGAGATCCGCGTTCACGTTCAGGGCCGCCCCCCTCTCGTCCACCGCGATGGGCGCGATCACGGGGATGAACCCGCCCTTCACGAGCGAGCCCAGGAGCTCGGTGCGCACCTCACCCATCTCGCCGACCCGGCCCGGATCGACCATCGCCCCCTTCTTCGTCCGCAGCTTCTCCACCTTCTTCGCCCGGAGCATCCCGTCGGCGCGCCCCGAGAGCCCCACCGCGCGCCCGCCGTACTCCGCGATCAGCGAGACGATCTGCCCGTTGATGCGCCCCGAGAGCACCATCTCCACGACGTCCATCGTCCGTTCGTCGGTCACGCGAAGGCCATCGATCCGCTCCGACTCCACGCCGAGGGCGGCGAGCATCGCGTCGATCTGCGGCCCCCCACCGTGCACGACGATCGGGTGGATGCCGACGAACTTCATCAGCGCCACGTCGCGCGCGAAGCTCGCGGCGAGGGCCGGCTCCGTCATCGCGTGACCGCCGTACTTCACCACGAACGTCGCGCCCGAGAACCTTCGAATGTAAGGCAACGCTTCCTGGAGGATGTTCGCCTTCTCGATGAGCTCGCGCATCGGGCGTCCCGTTACCATCGCCTCATCTACGCCGCGAGCCCTCGGTGCTATAGCGCGCCGCTCGCGATGGTCGCCGCGTTCATCATCGGCTTCTGCTTCGGCTTCTTCGGGTCGATCCCCGTCGCCGGGCCGATCGCCGCCATCGTCCTCAAGCGCGGGCTCACCGGGCGCTTCTTGAGCGCCGCCCTCGTCGGCGTCGGCGGCGCCGTCGCCGAGGCGGGCTATGCGTTCCTCGCGTTTTGGGGCTTCGCCACCTACCTCACGCGCTACCCGATCATCGAGCCCGTCTCCCGCACCGTCGCCGCCATCATCCTCGTCGCGCTCGGCGTCTCGTTCGCTCGCTACAAGCTCGACGGCGAGCGTAAGGTCCGAGCCGGCGGAGACTCCCCCGCCAAGAGCCTCGCCCTCGGCTTCACCATCACCGCCCTCAACCCGACCCTCATCGCGACCTGGACCGCGGCGACGACGACCCTCTACTCCTCGGACCTCGTCGCGTTCACCCCTGGCGACGCCACCCCCTTCTCCCTCGGCGCCCTCAGCGGGATCATCGGCTGGTTCGGCATCCTCACCCTGATCCTGCGCCGCTACGGCGCGCGCTTCAGCGCCTCGCGGCTCGAGACCTTCGTCCGCGTCATCGGCGTCTTCATCCTCGTCCTCGGCATCTACTTCGGCGTCCGCGCCGCCATGTATTTCGTCCACCGATGAGGCCCTTACCGCTCGGTGACGCCGCGACGACGATCGGCGGCTACGAGCTCGTCCTCGAGCTCTCGAGCGACGAGACGACGGTGCTGCTCGCGAGGCGAACCGGCCCGCGCAGCTTCTCGCGCTGGGTCACCATCCGCTACGTCGGCCCCTTCGACCCTGCCGACCGCGCCCGCCTCGATCGCATCGACCTCGATCTCGAGCGCGCCGCTTCCATTCGCCACCCGTGCGTGTTGCCCATCCTCGAGTCGGGCGCGCTCGCCAACGGGCGCTACGTCGTCGGCGACTACGTCGAGGGCGGCACCCTCGCCGACTTGATCGCGCAGGGCCGGCTCCCGCCCGCGGTCGCGGTCACGTTGATCGCCGACGTCATCGCCGGCCTCGACGCTGTCGTCCGCGCCGAGGACGGCGCCGGCCGCCGCATCGGCCTCGTGCACGGACGCGTGTGCCCATCGAGCGTCGTCGTCGGCCTCGACGGGCGAGCGCGCGTCGCCGATCTCGGCCTCTCGCGCGTGCGCGCCGTCACCGCTTCGAACGGAAAGCCGTTCCTCTATCAAGCCCCCGAGGTCCTCCGGGGCGAGCGAGCGAGCGAGCGCTCCGATGTCTTCTCGGTGGGGATGATCCTCTACGAGATGCTCGCGGGAGGTCACCCGTATGCCCACGCTTCGACCGAGCGAGACGCGGAGCGCGCCCTCGAGCAGCCGCTGCCGATCCTCTCCGCCGCGAGGCCCTCCGTCGGCGCCCCCCTCGCCGAGGTCGTCGCGCGCGCCGTCGCCCTCGACCCCGATCAGCGATTCCGAACCTTCGAGGCGCTCTCGGGCGCTCTCGAGCGCGCCTGCGCCGCCGCCCCCCTCCGCGAGACGAGCGCCTTCATCACCGAGCGCCTCGGCCCCCGCGTCGAGGCCCGCCGCGAGCTCTCTCGCAAATGGGTCGTCGCCCACGCCGCCGCGATCGGCGAGCCTTCCCCCTCTCGCATCGCCCGCGCGCGCCGCCGCGCTCGCATCGCCATTCGCCGCCGTCGCCGCGAGCTGTGGGCCCTCGCCATTGCCGGTGTCATTGCATTATGGGCCTTGCTCGGAGCGCTCATTCTCCGCTCGCCGCGTTGATCGAGTCTCGGCGCGGCGACGTCGAACATCCCACTTGAGCGCGCATTATCACCCACATCGAGGCGGTCGCTCGGTGTGCACACAAAGCACATCGAGCGTTCCCAGCCTGTAAAGGCGGAAGTGTGGGCGCTCTCGAATCCGCCGCGCATCGCGCGCGGCACGGCCGCTGCAATCGACGACTCCGCCGCGCGTTGCCCTTCAACCACGCCGCGGGGAGGATCCATGTCGCACGCTGTAGGCCCGAAAACTACGGTGCTCGCCGGGCTATGCGCCGCCATCGCGCTCGGCTCTCTCGCGATGACGGGATGTGCGCCCTCCTCGAACGAGGGAGACGACGAGGACGATTGGGAGCAGACGGCGGAGGATGACGGCGCGCTCCGCGTCTGCGCCGAGGGCCCCACCGTCGAGGGGATCGACGTCTCCTACTATCAAGAAGTCATCGACTGGCAGAAGGTGAAGGACGCCGGCATCGGCTTCGCGATCGTGCGCCAGAGCTACGGCTCCGCCTTCGACGACCCGAAGTTCAAGGCGAACTGGGCGGGCGCTAAACAAGCCGGCCTGGTCCGCGGCCTCTATCAATACTTCCGCCCCGGCCAAGACCCGCACGAGCAAGCGGCGGCCGTCCTCGACGCCCTCGCCGACGATCCGCTCGGAGAGGACGACCTGCCGGTCGTGATGGATGTCGAGTCCACCGACGGCGTCTCCAACGCGACCCTCCGAGCCCGAATGCAGAGTTGGCTCGACGACATCGAGCACGGCACGGGCAAGAAGCCCATCATCTACACGGCCGCCTTCATGCAGAGCAACGTCGGCGCTGGCTTCGCCGGCTATCCGCTCTGGGTCGCCAACTACACCACCAACTGTCCGCTCCTCCCCAACGGCTGGACGGGGTGGAACATCTGGCAATACAGCGAGTCCGGGACCGTCGCGGGCGTCCCCGGTCACGTCGACCGCGACCGCTTCAACGGCTC
>JBGAID010000129.1:0-26810 GCA_044225865.1 Polyangiaceae bacterium
GAAGCGAGAGAGAAGCGAGAGAGAAGCGAGAGAGAAGCGAGAGAGAAGCGAGAGAGAAGCGAGAGAGAAGCGAGAGAGAAGCGAGAGAGAAGCGAGAGAGAAGCGAGAGAGAAGCGAGAGAGAAGCGAGAGAGAGAAGCGAGAGAGAGAAGCGAGAGAGAAGCGTTGTCTCGCTGGGATCGTTGTGCGGCCTTCGCGAGGCCCCGCTGCTCGGCTCGTTAGCTGGAGGTTGCCCGGCAACCTCCCCCCGCTGCGCGGGGCCCCCCTCCGGCGTTTCGGATGGCTGCTGGGAAGATAGTGGTGGCTATCGGTGACAGCGAGCTCCTTGGCTCGCAGGGCGTTGTCTCGAGATTGGGGCGCTCGCAGGGCGTTGTCTCGAGATTGGGGCGCTCGCAGGGCGTTGTCTCGAGACAGGGGTCGCTCGCAGGGCGTTGTCTCGAGATTGGGGTCGCTCGCACGCGCGGCGCGGTCTCCGACGGGAAGGGTCAGGGCGCGAGGACGATGACCTGGACCTGGCTGGGGGCGATGCGGCCGCCGGGGCAGTTGGTGGAGTTCTGGATGTTCACGGTCGTGAGGCGGGTCAGGGGTGCGCCGTTCACGAGCACGGTGAAGGCCGCGGTGACGGGGCGGGTATTCATCATGACGGTGCCGGAGGCGACGCCGGTGGCGACGCCGGGGTTGTCACCCATCGAGGCGGGCACCGGGTCCGTCATGTTGTGCGAGGGCGTGTAGCCCATCAGGACGTTGTAGACGGCGGGGGCCGTCATCACCCCGACAGAGCTGTTCGGGTACGGGATGGGCACCGGCGCGGGCGCGGGAGGCGCGGGCGTCAGGCACACGTCGGGGAAGCCGAGGTTCATTCCACCCATCTGCGTGCTGGCGAACATACCGTTCATCCTTTGTTGGGGAGCCAATGTGAAGCGGAGCTAGAGGGGACGGGGCACGGGGCGCCGCGCGTCGCGCTTCGCGCTCGCCATGAGAGGCGATCAGAGCGCGCGTCGCGCTTCGCGCTCGCCATGAGAGAAGAGAGACCGAAGGCTGGAGCGTCGTCTCGTTGGTGACGTTGTGTTGCTTGCGCGAGGCCCCGCAGCTCGGCTCGTAAGCCGGAGGTTGGAGCGCCAACCTCCCCCCACTGCGTGGGGCCCCCCTCCGGCGCTGCAGATGGCTTCTGAAAGGATGCCGTCCCAATCGGCGACTGCGAGCTCCTTGGCTTGCACGGCGTGGTCTCGAGGCTGGGGGCTGACAGCGAGCTCCTTGGCTTGCACGGCGTGGTCTCGAGGCTGGGGGCTGACAGCGAGCTCCTTGGCTTGCACGGCGTAGTCTCGAGGCGGGGGGCTGGCTGCGAGCTCCTTGGCTTGCACGGCGTGGTCTCGAGGCTGGGGGCTTGCACGGCGTAGTCTCGAGGCGGGGGGGCTGCTGTCCGGCTCATCCGATGTGGACCTGGGAGCCGTTGAGCTTGACGAGCTTCTCTGCCGTCACGAGCGTGTTGTCGGCTTGGATGCTGGCGTTGCCGTCGACGACGTAGTCGATCTGGCCGGCCTTCAGGTGGTCGACTTCTTCGACGGTGCGGAAGGCGCGCTTCACCTTCTGGGAGAGGCGCTCCATGGTGGTGTCGACGACCTGGGGCGCACGCTCGCGGCGGGGGCGGTCACGCTCACCTCCTTGGCGCTCGTGACCGTCACCTCTTCGTCGGCGACGACGTGGACCGCGCCGCCCTTCGCGCGGAGGGTGAGATCGCCGTCCACGGAGAGGGTGGCCGCCTCGGGGGCGGCGCGCGTGAGCACCGCCATTACGAACGCCTCGCGGCCGTCGTGGGCGACGAGCACGCGGTCGCCCGCGCCCGGCTCGAGCAGGCAGCTCGCGGCGCGGGCGGCGCGCATGGGCGGCCGTCCCGCGAGGGACACGACGAGCGCGTCCGCCTCCACCCGCTCGATCCGCCCGAACTCGCTCGCGACCGGGTGCGCGCCGGCCGCGACCTGCGTCTCCTCCAGCACCCAATCGAGCGCGGACTTGGGCGCGGCGGCTTCGGGCTCGGCGGGCGTCTCGGGGCGGGCGTGGGTCATGGCTCGTTACTTCCTCTTCGCGTGGTGCTTGTCCCACCAGGTCTCTGCTTCGAGCAGCTCCTCGTCGTCGCCGAGGGCGACGCGCTTGCTCGGGCCGAACGAGGCGCTCTCTTGCGAGGTGCCGTGCAGGCGCGTCCGGAACATGTTCGCGTTCGAGAAGTCGGCCCCGTCGAGGACGGCGTTCGACATGTCCGCGTACGTGAGATCCGCGCCCTGGAACGAGGCGCCGTCGAGCTTCGCGCGCTGGAACATCGCCATCTCCGCGCGCGCCCCGGAGAAGTCGCAGCCGGTCAGGAGCGCGTCCTGGAAGATGGCCTGGACGAGCTGGGTCTTGCCGAAGTCCGCGCTCTCCACCTTCGCCTCCGGAAAGAGCGCGTTCGTCAGGTTCGCGCCCCGAAAGCGCGCCCCCTTCAGGCTCGATCCCTTGAAGTTCGTCTGGGTGAGGACGGCCCCCTCGAAGTCGCAGCCCGAAAGATCCGAGTCCATGAGCTGGCTCTTGGATAGGTCCCCGTTCTTGAACGACTTGCCCGGCATCTTCCCCTCGAAGAGGACCATCAGCCGGATCTTCGCGAGCTCGATCGACGCGGTCGCGAGGTCCGACCGGAAGAAGGTCGTCTTCTCGACGTCCGCCCCCGCGAAGCTCACCTCGCTGAGCTCCGCCTCCGTGAACGTCGCCCGCTCGAGGTGGGCCTTGTCGAACGAGGCCCGCGTGAGCCCGACCTTCGCCCACGACGCGAGGGTCAGCGACGCCCGCTCGAAGCGCGCGAGCAAGAAGCTCGACTCGAGGAACTTCGCGGCGTCGAGGATGGCCTCGTCGAACACCGCCGCCTGGGCCGTGCACTTGACGAAGCTCGTCTTCTTGCACGTCGCGCCGCTGAGATCCGCGGCCGCCAGATCGCACCGCAAGAGCGACGCCTCGCTCAGGCTCGCCCCCCGCAGCTTCGCGCTCCGGAAGCTGCACTTGTCGAACGACACCCCCGAGAAATCCAAGCCCGAAAGGTCGAGCCCCTCGAAGTCCTCCGCCTCGAACGGCGTCCCCCGATCGAGGTGACGCATCACGCTCTCGCGGGTCGCCTTCACGCGTCACCTTCCCGCTTCGGCACCGTCCGCACCCGCTTCACGTTCGCGCCCTTCATGTGGACGCGCTCGCCGCCCGTGCGCCCGAAGTCGGCCCGGTACAAATTCGCCGACTCGAAGCTCGCGTCGTCCATCTGGGCCCCGCCGAGCAGGCCCTCCATCAGATCCGCGCGCTGGAAGCGGCACCGCCGGATGCTCGCCGACATGAAGCGCGCCCCCACCCCGCGCGCGTCCTCGAACACCGAGCCGTCCGCGACCGCCTCCGAGAAGTCCGCCTCCCGGATCGACGCGTGGGTGAAGTCGCACGCGTCCACCACCGTGTTGCGCATGTGGGCCTTGAACAAGTCCGCCCCCACGAACGAGCACCGCGCGAAGCTCGTCCCGCGCTCGATCTTGCCTGTCGAGAGGATCTTCAGCACCGCGTCGTGGAAGTCGCAGTCCTCGAGCTTGCAGTCGACGAGGCCGAGCTGGGTCAGCGACGCGTGCGCGCCGTCCACCCGCGTGAGGTCGCACTCGACCAGCGTGCACTGGTGCCAGCTCGCCTTCTGCAGGCTCACCCCGTCGAGCTTCGTCTTCGTGATCCGGATCTCCTTCGCCGTCGTCTTCTCGAGGCTCGTCTTCTCGAGGCGCGCCCCCGACAGGTTCACCTTGTCGAGCTTGCACCCCACGAGCTTCGCCCCCGCGAGGTTCGTCTTCACCAAGAAGGCCCCCTCGAGATCCTGACCCGACAGATCCGCCCCCGAAAGATCCGCCTCGGAGGCGTTCACCCCCTTGAGCTTCGCCGACTTGAGATCCGCGCCCGGCAGCGCCGCCCGCGCCAGCACCGCGTACTCCAGGTTCGCCCGGTCGAGGCGCGCCCCCGTGAGGTTCACGCTCTCCATGTACGCGCGCCGCAGATCCGCGCCCGCCAGATCCATGTTCGACAGATCCGCGCCGGTGAGATCCGTCTCGGCGAGGTCCCCTCCCTCCGCCATGCGGCGGGCCACGAACGCCCGCACCTCCGCGCTGTCCTCGAGCGCGGGGGCGACCCCTTGGAAGTGCACCATCTTGCGGTAGCTCTCGCGCAAGAACGCCGAGAGCTCCGCGAGCTTCCGATCGAAGGCCTCGCTCTGCAGCCGCTCGCGGAACAGGTCCTTGTCGAACTTCTTCTCGTCGAGCGACTCCGCGACCCGCGCGATCTTCGCCCGCTCCGCGGCCGGATCGAACTTCGGCGGCCCGACCCGGCCCGCCTTCATCTGCTTCTCGATCTCGCCGAAGTCCTTGCCGCGCGCCTCCGCCGTCTCCTTCACGAGGCCCATGATCCGGTCGTGCTCGGCCTCGAGCTTCTTCTTCAGCTCGTCCGGGTCGACCCGCGGGGCGGGGCCCTGCATCAGATCCGCCTCCGTGAGCGGCTGCACGTCGGGGAGCCGCTCCGGCACCTTCGACATGTCGACGCCGCTCTTCTCCATCTGCTCGCGCATGGAGGCGAACTCGCTCTGGGCGTGCCGCTCTGCGCGCTTGCGCTTCAGGTTCTCGGGCATGAGGCGCTTCATCTCCTCGCCCACCGTCCCCGGCATCACCGGCGCGTCCTCGGGCAGGAGCGAAGAGTTGTCGAGGCTCACGTAGGCCCCGCGCCGCTTGTCCGTCCGCTTCTCGTACTGCTCCACGTAGTGGGCGGCCGGCTTGGGCCGCCCGATCCACTCGAGCCCCGCGATCACGTCCAGCACGTCGGAGAGGGTGTCGCTCTTCGTCGCGGTCGTGCCCCGGCACAGGATCCCGATCCGCTCCTGGGCCGGGAAGAGGTGCACCGTCTCGATGCGCAGAGGCACGTCCACGAAGTCCTCGCCCTTGCGCCGCACGAGCACGCGCGCCGTCACCCCCGGCAGCCGCCCCTCCAGCGTCGCCTTCTCGGGGTGCATGTTCATCACCGTGAACGCCTCCGACCCCTCGAAGAACCCCTCGAGCCACTGGTCCTCGAGCGCGTTCATGAAGTAGCGCGGATCGAAATCCTCCGACACGCCCGGGTAGCGCGTCTTCAGCCACTTCGCGTCGTAGGTCCCCATCCGCTTCATCCGCCGCGGCCGCGTCGGATCGACCCGCCCGAAGCCCGCCACCGGGGGCGTGTCGTCCGGCGTCCGCACCAGGCTCGACAGCACCTCGACCTGGGGCGCGATCGTCCCGCGGTGCCCGATCCCCACCGGGTTGTCCGCGAAGTCGGGCCCGCCGAACGCGTGGGTGAACCGGATCGGCACCGACGCGAACGGCTTCGGCGCCGAAGGCCCCGCCGCCCCGAACGTCCGCGGCCCGAACACGGCCAGCTTCTTCTCGCGCCCCGCCATCTTCACCGACACGAACGAGCTCTTCGTGTCGGGGGCGTGCGCGTAGCACGACCCGTGGACCATGAGCTCGCCGCGCGGCTTGGGCTTGCCCTCGTCGAGCACGCCCCCCTCGATCTGCTCGCCGGCGAGGCTCCACAGATCGACGTCCTCCCCGAGGCGCCCGTCGAACGAGGCCATGAAGGCGGCGGTGACGACCGCGTGAAGCCGCTTGCCATCGTCGAAGACGGTGACGAGCGGCGTCACGTACTGGTTCTTGACGGCGCGCACGGGGCGGTCTTCAGCCGATCTTCGTCAGGGCCGCGGTGGACTCGAACAGCGGCGTCAGCAGCGAGAACAAGAACGCGCAGTGGAACTCCACCTCGAGCGCGTCCGCCGAGTAGCGACCGACCTGGTGCCCCTCGACGAGGGCGAGCGTGTTCTCCTCCGCGCGGAGGTTGTGCTTCGGCCCCCAGTTGCCCTCGAGCTGCCAGGCGGCGGTGATCTCCACCTTCGAGATCCCGTCGAAGCACGAGTGGTTGCCCACGTCCGCCTCGGTGTGGACCCCGAAGACCATGTCGTTCTTCCAGCCGAGGATGATCTCGCTCTTGCACGTGATCGACTCCTCGTGCCAGCTCGTCGCCTCGATCTTCTTGTCGCCGTTGACGCTCCACTCGACGTTGCCGGTGGTCGTCCACTTCTGCTCGCCGTTCACCGTCACCTTGTGCTCGCCGGTGATCGTCGTCTCCTGGCCCTCCTTGAAGACCTCGGTGACCTTGCCGCTCACCTCGTGGTGCTCGGTGCCCTGCACCTTCAGGTAGTAGGTGTCGGCGGGGCACATGTTCGCCTCGCAGCCGATGAAGTGCCCGAGCGACGACTTGTCGCTGATCGTCGAGACGCCCGTCACCGTCCGCGTGTACGTGTCCTTGTAGGTCAGCGTCCCGCTCTTCTCGACGTCGAGCGTGTACGGCCCCTTCCAGTCGTAGTCGACCACGTCGTCGTAGCGGTGGTGGACCTTGAGCTGGCGGTGCTCCTCCGTCTGCCCCTTCACGTGCTGGTGCCAGTAGTCGCCGGAGTACTCGATCACCCCGCTCTGGCCCTCCATCTGGGCCTTGCCGTACGCGATGAGGTTGAGGTTCCCCTGGGTGAAGACCTCGCCGTTCTTCTTCGTCGCGAGCTGGAAGTTGAACGGCCCCATCTCCTCCTTGTACTCGCCCTTCTCCGCCGCATCCGGCCCGTTGCCGGTCGTGAGCCCGCACGAGCCCACGCCGCGATCCGCGCCCAGGTACAGGTTCGTCTGGAAGATCGGGCAGAAGATGTTGATGAACTGCGACCCCGACAGATCCTCGATGGTGATGAAGTTCGAGCCGCCGGTCTGGATGATGTTCTGGGTGTGGTTGTTCGCGACGACCGGGCTCGGCTTCTGCGCGTTCGGCACCACGCCCGCGATCACCGGGCGATCCGGATCCCCGCCCATGAAGATGAAGACGACCTCCGTCCCCTTGCGCAGCGGGAAGTGGAAGCCCTCGATCGACCCGCCGTGGGGCTGCATCATCCGGACGTAGGTCGACGCCTTGCCGTCCTTCAGCGTCCCCTCGTCGAACTTGAACTTCACGAAGTAGCGCCCCTGGTCGTCGATCTGCGCGTACTCGCTCGACGCCGGCCCATCGACGATCCCGTTCTCGAAGCCGTCGATGCGCGGCCACGGCGTCGTCGACGGGTGGCGGTACTGCACGTCCGCCGAAATCGAGAGCAGGTCCACGTGATAGATGTCGTCGTAGAGGTGCTGGACGATGTCGCCCCAGCCCTTCGCGATATCGGCCACGTAGCCGAAGTGCTCCACCTGGGTCGCGAGGTAGTCCTTGTTGAGCGACAGGTGCGGGTGCTCCTCGAGCGCGTACGTGTAGCCGGGCGAGATCCCCACCGCCGCCCCCGACGCGTGGTACGTCGTGCCGCGGCTCTTGAGCTCCTCGGCGCGGATCTTCGCGATGCGCGCGCCCTCCCCCGACGTGAAGAACCGGTTGCCGTAGTTCTGCACCGTCCCCACGCCGCTCGGCGAGACCTTCGTCGACCCGGTGATCTCCAGCCCCGGCTTGATGTAGTCGTAGTCCGTCAGCTTCACGCTCGAAGGCAGCGCCGCGTGCCGCGCCACGAACACGTCGAAGTGCCGCCCCGCGCTGTGGTCCTTCCCCGTGGTCGGGCGGTACCGCACGCTCCCCGTCTTCACCGCCTCGTGCTTCGACTTGTCGTCGGTGAAGATGACCTTCTCGCCGTCCTCGCCCTGCTCGAAGAAGTAATAGATCCCCTCGCGCTCGCACCACCGGTGGATGAAGTCGAGCGAGCTCTCCTTGTACTGGCAGATGTGCTCTTCCTCTGGGTAGGTCCCGGTGACCCGGATCTCGTAGTCGATGATCCCCTCCTCATCGAGCACCGCCTTGATCACGTCCGGCGCCTTCTTCTTCGTGAACATCCGCGAGTGCAGCGTCTGGGTCAGGTGCCACAGCTGCGGGACGATCCGCGCCAGGTAGAGCGAGTTGCCCTTCACCGCCCGCACGCACTCGAACGTCGCGAAGACCCCGCTCCACGTCGCCACCACGCCGATCCCGAGCAGCGTCGCCTCGTCCTCGATCTTCAGCGTCGCCTTCGATCCGATCACCTCCTCGAGGGTGATCTCCTCGTCCCCCGGGACGTTGACGTACACGTCGAACACATAGGGACGACTCATCCCCTCGCTGCCGCGGAACCCCGCCACGACGGCCCCCTTCGGCAACGCACCCGAGGTGATCGAGAACTTCGAAGCCATGCGCTCTCCCTTCCGCGGCGCGACCCGCGCGCGAGCATCCTAGACCCAACCCGAGCTCCAAGCGTAGGCAGCTTGAACGAGAGGTCAATTGCGCGCCCCACTGGGAAAATGCAGCGCCGACCGATGGAGGCAGCAGGGTGGATCGGGCCTGGCCAGGGTGGAGGGCGCGCGCGCCGAGCGCGAGGTGCGACCGTCACCGCAACGTGAGCGCCGAGACCGTCCCTTCGCTGTAGCTCGCCCACACCAAGGTGCCGTCGCCCGAGAACAGCCCGTGCATCTCTCCCTGCCCGTCCGCCAGCACGACCGACGAGCGGTCGCTCTTCTGGACCTCGACGATCGACCCCGGCGCCGCCGCATCGGCCTCGAGCGACGTCGTCACGACGCGCGCGTCGTCCACCACGACGTTCGCCGGAAGGCCCAGGCCCGTCACCCAGGTCTCGGGGGATCCACCGCCCTTCGCAACGCTCTTCAGCGCGCCCGCGCCCGCGTCGGTCCAGTACACCCGATCCACGTCCACCGCGATCGCCCACGGCTGCTCGGCGTCCGTCGCGAGCGTCGTCGCCGCGCCGCCCGACACCGCCACCTTCATCACCGCGCCCGGCGCGCTCGGGCTGCCCCTCGTCACCCAGTACACGTTCCCCTCGTCCACCGCGAGGCCGTAGGGCGACGCCTGCTCCGTCGCGAGCGCCTCCGCCGGCCCGCCCGACAGCGAAGCTCGCATCACCGCGTCCTGCGTCAGCCAGTAGACGCTGCTCGCGTCCAGCGCGATCGCTCCACGCGAGAGCGAGCTGCCTCCCATCCCCGACGCGAGCTCCACCGCCTCGCCGCCCCCGCGCGAGACCCGCCTCAAGCTCCACGCCGTCCCCGGAGCGCTCAGCCAATAGATCCAGGACCCATCCACCGCGATCCCGATCGGCCGCGGCTGCCCCGCCGCGAGCACCGAAACCTCTCCGCCCTCGATCGCCGCCCCCCGCACATCCCCGTCGTCGCTCCCGACGCCCAAGTCCGTCCAGTACACCTCCCCCCCGTCCGCCACGACGGCCCAGGGCGAAGGCTGCCCCGAAGCGATCACCACCACGCACCCGCCCTGCGCGCTCCCCTCCCCCGCCGCGCACGTCGGATCATCCGCTTCCACGCTCGGCCCGCACCCCGAGATCACCAGCGCCAGCAGCGCACGGCTCGCTCGCATCGCACGATGGTAGCAGCGATGCCCACCCCCCTCCTCGCTCCGCTCGTCGCGGGAGGGGTCCCAGCCGCGCGGCAGGGCACTTTTGCCGCAAATTCCCAAAATCTATCGCCGTCCGGACCGGATCTATCGCGGCCCCGCCCGGATCTATCGCGGCCCGGACCGGATCTATTGCCGCGCCGCCCGGATCTATCGCGCCCCCGGGCCGCTCTACCGCGGAAAGTCAGCTCAGCGCGGGAGAAGAACCGTTATCGCCGGGGGTCTGCGTGGGCGGGGTGGCCGGTGCGGGCTCGGCCGACGCGGGTTTGGTGGGGCGCTTGGCGCGGGTCGAGGTCGCGCGGAAGAGCTTGAGGAGCTTCCGGTCGTTGCGGAACACGTATCGCCCCCCTGCGCGCACGCGGTCCATGAGATCGCGGAGGTGCCAGAAGGCGCGGTTGCGCTGCGCGCCGGCGTGGGCGGCTTCGGGGTCGAAGGCGCGATCGGCGGTGGCGTCGGCGAGCGTCTGGGCGAGCGCGCGCAGCTTGTCGCTGGGGTGCTTCGGCAGATCCGCGCGGCGCAGGGCCTCCGCGTGGGCCTCCACGAGGCCGGCGAGCCGGCGCAGATCGTCGATGAGATCCGCGTCCCCCGAGCCCTCCGCGATCTCGTCGAGGGCGAGCTGCACCTCCGCGTCCTCCGCGAGGAAGTACCGCAGCGCCGCCACCGCGTCGCGCTTCAGCGCCTCCGCCGTCGCCCGCGTCTTCACGACGTTCCTCGGTGTCAGCCGCTCGCGCGCCGCGAGCCACGCCGCCTCCGCCACGTCCAGCAGCGCCCGGCGCCGCGCCAGCTCCTCCCGCACCTTCCCATCGAGCCGCGCGCCCTTCACCAGCTTCGGCCCCAACTTGCGCAGCGTCGCGTCCAGCTCGCGCGCCTCGTGAAGCACGTCGCTCACGGGAAAGTCCGGACGCGAAACCTCTCCGAGCGCCTCGAGCTCGCGCGCGTCCGCATCCCTCAACGTCCCCGTCTTCGCTTTCCCCATAGGTCGGTCAGCCTAGCAGGCCGTCCGATTCGATGGCCACCGCCCCGCTCCCGAGGGGAGCCGTGGGCTCAAAACGCGAGCACCAAGCCGTGGGCGGTCGGCTGGACCTTTCGGCTGCGCGCGCCGAGTCGGTCGACGAGGACGAAGACGAGGCCGGACGCGACGAGGGCGCCGCCGCCCAAGAGCAGTCCGTCGGCGGCGCTGGCGAAGCTGTACGTGTCGGCGTAGGCGGCGTCGACGGCCTGCTGATCGCCTTCGAGGCAGCGGCGCTGGGCGTCGCAGCTGCGGGGGAGGTTGGCGGCGGCGGGGGGGGCGCGCCCGGGGCCACGCCGCCGAGGGCGCCTCCGACGACGAGGGCGACGGCGCCGACGCTGGCGAGTGACGCGCCCGCGATGAGCCAGCCGCTCGGTCCGGGGGCGGCCGCGGCTTGCGGGGGCGTCATGTCGAGCTGGGCGACGCGCGTGGCGTCTCCGCGGCGCGCGATCAGGTGCATGCGGCGCACGAGGGCGCCGTCGTGCGCCTCGATGTCGTGGCCGCCCGGATCGACCTCGAGGGGCTGACCGATGGCGACGGTCGCGCCGTCGAGGCTCGCGACGGCGGCGCCGCTCGCGCCGACGAGCTCGATCCGGACGCGAGGGAGCTCGGCGTCCAGGCTCGTGAGCTCGGCGGAGGCGCTCTTCTTCGCCTCCGCCCAGGTCTTCGGCGCCGCGTCGTCGAAGGTCTCGCGCGCGGTGGACTCGAAGCGCGCCTTGGCCTCTCGCAGCCGCCCGAGGTTGCGCAAGCAGCGGGCCTCGTAAAGGGTGAAGACGGGCGAGTGGAAGAGCTGGTCGGCCTCGCGAAAGGCGGCGAGCGCGGCGGACCAGTCGCCCCGATCGAAGGCCTCCACGCCGGCCTCTCCGCGCGCGATCGCGCGCTCGTTCCGGCTGTCGGCGGGCGGCGCAGCCGAGGTCGGGCCCGGGGCCGCGCGGGCGCACGGAGCCGCGGCGGCGAGCGCGAGGACCAACAGCCCCGCCGCGGCCGCCCTCACTCGACCCCCGGCAGCACGACGCGCTCGAGCGCCGACTGGCAGAAGTCGGGACCGAGCTCCTCCGTCAGCCACGCCCACTGGAAGTGGCCAGCGATCTGAAAGCCCTCGTCCGGGCTCGGCTGCGCGACGCCGGCCACGCTCGGCCCGACGTCGACGGGGCCCTCGCCGATCTGCCACTTCAGATCGGCGCCGAACGGGAGCCACACGGGGGCCGTCTCGGGGCTCTTCGGATCGCGGTAGTAGAAGGTCAGGGTCGAGCCGGAGCGGCACATGGCGATGTCGGCCTCCGTGTCTGCCCCGATGCCGGCGTCGTCGGCGCCGCGATCGGTGTGCTCGGGCCCCCACGCGTTCGTGCGCGCGACGCCGAAGGCCGGCGGCTGCTCGAGCGCCTCTTCGCCGCAGCCGTAGTCGGGGGGCAGCGTGGGCGGATCGAAAGGCCCGATCATGAACACGCCGTAGTCGGCGCCTCTGCGCGCGGCGAGGCCCACGACCTCTCCGGGAGGGAGGCAGTGATCGGCGGTCGAGCTGTCGAGCGCCTCCACCCGAACCGCGAGGAGGAAGTCGTGCGCGAAGGTTCGATACACGAACGCGCCGGGAGCGCCCCCGTCCCACTCGTCGCCGGCGCCCTCGACGAAGCGCGACCGCAAGATGAGATCGCCGTCCTCAACCTTCGCGTCTTCGTCGGCCTTCGTCTCCACCTGCCAGCACTTGGGATACAGCTCGTCGAGCGTCGTGCCGAGCGCGAAGGGCTCGCTCTCGTCGACGGCCTCGCAGCCGTGGAACGTCGCTCCCGAGTCGACCACGAGCCGGCACCCCGACCCCAAGACCACGAACACGAGCGCGACGAGACCCCTCATGAACGCGGCGATGGTAGCAGGGCGCGAAGGGCCCGAAGCGTCCTCGACCGAGGGCGCATTCTGTCCTCGACCGAGGACACTTCCGCGGCGCGACCCCTCGCTTCTCGGGCGTTCTGCGAGGCACGCGCGCTGCAACACGTCCCCGCGGAGGTTCGACGATGAAGGATGCTTTCAAGCGTTGCTCGGGGATCGGATTCGCCGCCGCGATCATGCTCGCGGGGTGCGGCGACAGCAGCTCGAGCGACGGCGCGGGCGGCCAAGACGCAGGCGGCCACAACGCGGGCGGCGACGACGCAGGCGGGGCCGGCGGCGGCTGCGTCGTCGACACCACCTACCAGCCCGCGATCGATCCCGCGAGCTTCGTCGCGGCCGTCGACAACCCCCTCTTCCCGCTCGTGCCGGGCACGACGTGGACCTACGCAGAGGGCAGCGGCGTCGTCACCACGACCGTGACCGAGGACACCAAGATCATCATGGGCGTCACCTGCGTCGTCGTGCACGACACCCTCACCGACGGCGGCCAGATCGTAGAGGACACGTTCGACTGGTACGCCCAGGACGAGAGCGGCGCCGTCTGGTACTTCGGCGAAGACACGAAGGAGTACGAGCAAGGCGTCGTCTCGAGCACCGCCGGCTCCTGGACCGGCGGCGTCGACGGCGCCCTCCCCGGCATCCTCATCCCCGCGACGCCCAAGGTCGGCGATCCCGAGTACCGCCAGGAGTACTACGCGTGCGAAGCCGAAGACGTCGGCCAAGTCGTCGCGGTCGACGAGGCCGTCACCGTGCCCTTCGGCAGCTACACCGGCTGCCTCAAGACTCACGACACCTCCAAGATCGAGCCCACCGTGAGCGAGACCAAGTTCTACTGCCCCGACGTCGGCCTCGTCCTCTCCGTGGACGACGTGACCGGCGAGCGCGAAGAGCTCACCGCCCTCGCGCCCTAGCGCGAGACGCGGGTGGCTCGCGGGCGGACGGTCGAAGGAGCCCGGGACCTGACGCCTCAGGTGGCGGGGTTTCTTCGCGCCCCTCGCCCGCAGCGTCTCCCCCACGCACGCGCAGGGCTGCGCTTCGCAGCCCGAGCATGCGTTTGGGGGAGACCGGCGGCGCGCAGGCGCGCAGCGCCGAGCACCGACGCGTGGGGGCATCCTCATCGCGCCCCGCCCGGGGGCGGGCGCTATCCTTTCCGTAGCAAGGTCCTCGGGTGCCCACCCGCGCCTCGCTGCGCTCGGCGACCCCTCCCTTGCTCGGAGCGAAGCTCCTCGCGGGAGGGGTGAGGGGCGCGCGCCATGGGCGGCGCTCAGTCGTCGCGGATCTTGTGGCGCTTGAGGAGGAGGTTGAGGTGGGAGCGGGCCATCTCGGCGGTGCGGGCGGCGCGGGCGACGTTGCCTTCGCTGCGGGCGAGGAGGGCGCGGACGTAGGCGGTCTCGAAGTCGGCGAGGAGGGCGTCGCGCGCAGCGCCGTACGGGAGGTGAAGGAGGGGGGCGAACGAGGCGGCAGGGGTGGGTTCGCTCGGGCGCGCGCCTTCGAGGTCGTCTCGCAGCTGGGCGGGCTCTCCCATGGCGAGGGTGGCTTGGACGTAGTTCTTGAGCTCGCGGACGTTGCCGGGCCAGCGGTGGCGCTGCAGGGCCGAGAGCGTCTCGGCGCCGAGGAGGCCGACGGCGGTCTGCTCGACGCCCTCGGAGAGGAGGAAGTGCTCGATGAGGAGGGGGATGTCCTCGACGCGGTCGCGCAGCGGGGGCACCTCGAGGGTGACGACGGCGACGCGATAGTAGAGGTCGAGGCGGAACGCGCCCGCGTTGACCTCCTTGCGCAGGTCTCGGTGGGTCGCGCCGACGAGGCGCACGTCGACCTCAATCTCTTCGCGCCCGCCCACCCGGCAGAACCTCCGGCGCTCGAGGGCGCCGAGCAGCATCGTCTGGATCTCCGCCGGCAGCTCCCCGATCTCGTCGAGGAACAGGGTGCCTCCGTCGGCGAGCTCGAAGGCGCCGCGGCGCTGCTTCTGGGCCCCCGTGAACGCGCCTTGCTCGTGACCGAACAGCTCGCTCGCGACGAGGCTCGGGGTGAGCGCGCCGCAGTCGATGGTCACGAAGGGCTTGTCCCGGCGGGGGCTCGCGTCGTGGAGCGCGCGCGCGAGCAGCTCCTTGCCGGTGCCCGACTCGCCGATGAGGAGCACGGAGACGTTGCCCGCGCCGACGCGCCGGATCGTGCTCATGAGCCGGCGCATGGCCGTGGTCACGCCGTAGAGGGGGCCGAGGTGGTCGGCCTCGTGGAGGGCGATCGTGGTCGGCAAGCCGCCCTCGACCACGAGCCGGCTCTTGCCGAGGACGAGCTCGGTGCCGGTGGGGACGACCGCGCGCTCGAGCCGGATGCCACCGCTCCAGGTGCCGTTGGTGGAGCCGAGATCGTGCATGGCGACGCCCTCCTTTCCCGCGGACAGCTCCAGGTGGTAGCCCGAGACGGACGGATCGGTGAGCGCGAGGGCGTTGTCGCGGGCGGTGCCGATGGTGGCGCGCTCGCCCTCGAAGCTCGCCCCTCGGTCCGCGCCGTCGGCGACGCGGACGACGAGCGTGCGCACCGGCATCGTGTCGCGGAGCTTGAGCGCGACCGTTCGCGGGGGGGCCATCGCGGCAATCCTACGCGCTGGCGAGCGGGTCGCGAGAGGCGTGGTACGGTCAGCGCTCGATGATCGAGAGCGGCCACGTCATCGACGGACGGTACCGCCTCGACGCGAAGATCGGCGAAGGGGGGATGGGGGCGGTGTGGAGGGCGCGCCACCTCGAACTCGACGTCGACGTGGCCCTCAAGGTGATGCTGGCCGACGAGAGCGAGGGGTCGCAGGGCGAATGGCGCTTCCGTCGGGAGGCGCGCGCCGCCGCCAAGCTGCAGAGCCCCCACGTCGTTCGCGTGCTGGACTTCGGAGCCGGGGACGGCCGCCTCTACCTCGCGATGGAGCTGCTCGAGGGAGAAGACTGCGCGGCGCGGCTCGCGCGCGGTCCGCTGCCCGCGCGCGAGGTGGCGGGCCTCCTCGACGAGGTCGCGGCGGCGGTCGACCTCGCCCACGCCCACGGGATCGTGCACCGCGATCTGAAGCCGGCGAACCTCTTCCTCGCCCGCGAGCACGGGCGCGTGGTCGCGAAGGTCCTCGACTTCGGCATCGCGAAGATCGCCGGCGCGTCGAGCGGCAAGACGACCGGAGCGGGGTTCGTGGGCTCGCCCGCGTACATGAGCCCGGAGCAGGTCTGGGGCGAGCCGACCACGAGCGCGAGCGACATCTGGTCGCTCGGCGTGGTGGCGTTCGAGCTGCTGACGGGCGAGTGCCCCTTCGAGGCCGCGGCGGTGGCGAAGACGTTCGAGCGGATCCTCCGCGGCGAGCTCCCCTCCCCGCGCGCCTCGATGCCGGCGCTGCCGGCGGCGCTCGACGACTTCTTCGCGCGCGCCTTCGAGCGCGATCCGGCCCAGCGGTTCCCATCCGCTTCCGCGCTGGCGGAGGCGTTTCGAGGCGCGCTCGACGAGGGCGAGGGCACCGCCGCACCCCACGTCGTCGCGCCGCGGGTCGTCGCCGCGCGCGACCGCGAGGCCGATCCCTCCGCGCGCACCGTGGCAGCGCCCCGTCCCGCGCGAAGCTCGACCGCGCTCGTCGTGGTCGGGCTGCTCATCGCGGGCGCGGCCGCGCTCGCCCTCGGGTGGTGGCTCCGCCCGCCGAACGGTGGCGCCGCGCCCGCCGCCCCGACCACCACCGAGCAACCCCCGAGCGCGAGCCCCGTCGCAAGAGAGCCGAAGGAAGCGCCGTCGGCGAGCGCGACCGCACAGACCGCCGCCAGCACGACCGCGAGCGCCGTCGCGAGAGCGCGAGCGCCGCCCCGAGCGTCCACCGAAGCCAGCCGGTCCGCGCAAGCGCGATCGCAAAGCCCGCGACCGCCAAGCCCCCACCGAAGCCGAGCGCCCGCCCGGTCGACCCGCGGTTCGGCGTGCCGCGCGGGCAGTAGCGCGTCGCTCTGTTTTTTTCGCGTGCGCCGATAAACCGCGCACCCAGTTCTGGATTTTGCGGTTAAGTCGACGGGCAGCCAACCTCGGAGGACCGAGGTTCAAATGCCCTGCGTTGGAACCGGTCTCGAGACAACGCCGAGCAAGCGCCGCTTCGGTCTCGAGACAACGCCATGCAAGGAACCCCAGTCTCGAGACACCGCCGTGCAAGCGCCGCTTCGGTCTCGAGACAACGCCATGCAAGGAACCCCAGTCTCGAGACACCGCCGTGCAAGCCAAGGAGAACCACTGTCACCAAGAGCGGTCGCAACCTTTCAGCAGCCATCTACCGTAGCGTTGGAGGGGGCCCCAACGAAGTTGGGGAGGTCTTCGCCAAGACCTCCAGCCAACGAGCCGAGCAGCGGGCCCTGCGCCAGCAACGCAACGCTCCCAGCACCACGACATCCCCAGCTCCGCCATCTCCCTGCGAGCGCGAAGCGCGACGCGCGCCGCTCCAGTCTCGAGACAACGCCGTGCGAGGAACCCCAGCCTCGAGACGACGCCGTGCAAGCCAAGGAGCTCCCCGTCACCGAGAGCGGTCGCAACCTTCAGGAAGCCATCACGCAGCGTTGGAGGGGCCCCAACGAAGTTGGGGGAGGTCTCGCCAAGACCTCCGACTAGCGAGCCGAGCAGCGGGGCCCCGCGCAAGCCACACAACGCTCCCAGCACGACGACACTCCAGCTCCGCCATCTCCCTGCGAGCGCGAAGCGCGACGCGCGACGCGCACCAAGACCTCCAGCTAACGAGCCGAGCAGCGGTGCTCGAGCTTGCGGCACCACGCTCCCCAGCACGACGACACTCCAGCTCCGCCATCCCCCCGGCGAGCGCGAAGCGCGACGCGCGCCGCCTCAGTCTCGAGACGACGCCGTGAGGAACCCCAGCCTCGAGACAACGCCGTGCAAGCCAAGGAGCTCCCCGTCACCGAGAGCGGTCGCAACCTTTCAGAAGCCATCTGCAGCGTTGGAGGGGGCCCCAACGAAGTTGGGGGAGGGTCTTCGCCAAGACCTCCAGCTAACAGGCGAGCAGCGGGGCCCCGCGCAAGCCACACAACGCTCCCAGCACGACGACACTCCAGCCCCGCCATCCCGCGGCGAGCGCGAAGCGCGACGCGCCGCCTCAACCTCGAGACACCGCCGTGCAAGCCAAGGAGCCCTCCCGTCACCCAAAGCCACGAACCGCCGCAGCAGCCATCAGAAGCGTTGGAGGGGCCCCAACGAAGCTGGGGACTCGCCACCGTCGGTCAAAGTCTTTTTCGAGATTTTTCGGGGTCTTCGCAAGGCCTCAGGCGGCCGCGGGTACCGGCCGCCATCGCTCCGCAAGGCGCCCACAGCGAAGTGCCCCCACCAGCAGCTTGAGGAGCCCATCCGCTACCGCTCGGTAGGAGTGCCCCTGAGACTTGCCCCGTTGGCGAAGAGCGTCGTAGTGAGCACGGCTACGAGGGTCGTTCTGCACAGCGCGCGCCCAGTGATGGGCAGCGTGGCGCAAGCGGCTGTTGCATGCGTATCGCATCGTGACTCGACTTGCTCTTCCACTTGCTTCGTCACGGGCGCGGTGCCGCAAAGCGCTCGAAGCATCTTTGTAGTCTCGCTCGGCGAGGATTTGAGCAGCCTCCGCGAGCATCGTGGCGCAGACAATCGTTCCGGACCTGGCAGGGAATGAAGGGATGGCTGCGTCAGCCGATGCTCAGCTTTTCCCGCATCGGCCGTCGCGAGCGCTTCGAGAAGCTCGCGAAGTCGGCGGCTCACGGCGGCGTCCTGCTCGTCCACGACTCGCAGCCTCGTAAGGAGGAGCGCGACGTGGGCCGAGGCAGCCCCGACGACGCCGGGCGCGACGGTCACCGGCTCTCGGCGGAGAGTCTCCAGAACACGCACGCTGTCCACGCTGCGAATTCGGTGACGTCTTGAGCAAGAGACGGATGACTTCACGAAGCTTTGCAGCCTCGGCAGGTGTGCTCGCCCGCTCGAGCAGGCCCAGAGCCATTTTGTTTCGATAGACGTCGCCGAGCTCGAGCACTTGCGGGAAGTACCGCAAGAGCTGGTCTCGCGCAGCCGGTTCCCAGGGCGTTTCGCTCCTCGGCGAGGTCGTCGTGGATTCGGCTGTGCTCGCGGATCTTGATGACGACGGGATCATCGAGGCGATCTGCCGATAGCGCGATGTGTCCGTCCTGAGCGAGTCGCCAAGAACGAAAGCATCACGACGGTCGTCCTTCGCGCCGGCGACGTTGTGTCGGTCGCGAAATCTGTCGAGCTGCTTTGGATTGATCGAAAACACGGCGAAGCCGCGCTCGACGAGCGTCTCCACGACCGCACCACGCGGCACTTCAATGGCGACCGAGACTCGGGAGCTGTCTCCACCTGCGAGCTTCACGAGGCTCATCGCAGAGCGCTCGCAACGCAGCGCCATCATGCTTAACCGATGTTTGCTTCAGAACCGAGCCTGTCGGAACGGAGCACGCATACCTCGTGCGCCTCGGTGGCCCAGTCGATGCCGACCCAAAAGACGTCAGACTCCAATTGCACCTCTCCTCTCGCAAAGCTCGACCAGACCGCGACACCTGTCGGCCCTGTACTGGCGCTCTCGGCTTCGGAGCCGAGGCGCAACTCGCCACCGGACGTACATCGCGGTCCACGCCGCCGGGGAGCAGGTCCCAACTAGGCCCTCGAGGGGCAGGGAGTTGTGGCCCTCTCCCGACGGCGTGGCCGAGTCTTTTGTTTTCGTCGACACGGTTCGCCCTGTCCGACTTTGTGGTGGTGATCGTACAAGTTGGGGGGAGGTCTTCGCCAAGACCTCCAGCTAACGAGCCGAGCAGCGGGGCCCCGCGCAAGCCACACAACGCTCCCAGCACGACGACACTCCAGCCCCGCCATCCCGCGGCGAGCGCGAAGCGCGACGCGCGCCGCCTCAGCCTCGAGACACCGCCGTGCAAGCCAAGGAGCTCCCCGTCACCCAAAGCCACGAACCGCCGCAGCAGCCATCTGCAGCGTTGGAGGGGGGCCCCAACGAAGTTGGGGGGAGGTCTTCGCCAAGACCTCCAGCTAACGAGCCGAGCAGCGGGGCCCCGCGCAAGCCACACAACGCTCCCAGCACCACGACACTCCAGCCCCGCCATCTCCCGGCAAGCGCGAAGCGCGACGCGCGCCCGCCCCCTACTCCACAATCACGCTCAACACCTCGTCCTGGCGCAGCGGCGACGCGATCGTGAGGGTCCCGCCGCGGTCGTCCGCGTCCCAGACGTAGCCGAAGCCTGCCGCCTCGAGGGCCTCGACGGTGTCGTAGCGATCCAACGTGAGGGCACCGAGCTGGACGCGCACGGGGGCTTTCGCGCGGGCGATTTGTTGGATACGCACACTCGAAATAAAAATGTCACCGGGCTTGATGGAGATGACGGTGCGGCCTTGGGGGTCTTGGGATTGCTCGAGGTGGGTGCGGTCGTAGAGGTCGAAGGTGGCGGCGGGGCCGGGGCTTGTGAGGATCCAGAGGGGGCCGGGGTCGTTGGCGAAGGAGTCGACGCGGTCGGGCTCGGTGGTGGGGGCGAGGGTGTCGATGGTGGGGCGGAGCATGGGGACGAGGGCGCCGGCGCGGAGGTAGAGGGGGAGCGTGCCGAGGGGGGCTTCGGCGGTGATGGTGGCGGGGCCGGTGGCGCGGGCGCCGTCGAAGAAGCCGATCCAGTCGCCCTCGGGGAGGAGGACGTCGCGCGCTTCGACGCCGGCTTCGGTGACGGGGGCGACGAGGAGGTCGTCGCCGAAGAAGTACTCGTCGCTCGGGTGCTGGCCTTGGGCGGGGGCTTGGAGGCCGTAGGGGCGCTGGATGGGGTGGCCGGTCTCGGCGATGCGCGTGGCGTAGGTCCACGCGTAGGGGAAGAGCCGGGTGTGGAGGCGGGTGTAGAAGCGGTACGAGTCGAGCAGCTCGGCGTCGCCGAATTCCCACGCGACGTCGTTGGTGCTGGTGCCGATCTGCATGACGCTCGAGAGGGCCGTCTGCTCGAACCAGCGGCGGAAGGTCTCGTGGTCGGGGGGCGCGTGCTGATAGCCGCCGGTGTCGGCGCCGTAGAAGGGGAAGCCGGACGGGCCGAGGGTGAGGCCGGCGATCATGGAGGCGTGGAGGCCGCCGACGGCGACGAGGGTCTCGCCGCCTTCGGTGACTTGCTCGCCCTGCTTCCAGAGGCGGGCGTCGAGATCGCCCGGCCAGATGATCGGGCCGTGGATTTGATCGCCCCACTTGCCGGCGCGGCAGAGGAGGAAGCCGCCTTGCTCGGGGAGCATCTCGGCGTAGGCGGCGTGGTAGAGCAGCGTGTAGCCGCGGTGCATGGTGCGCTCGTCGGAGCCGTCGTGGAACTCGAAGGCGTTGCGGATGCCGAGGGCGCCGGGGACGACGTCCTCGGCGTAGTCGAGCTTGAAGCCTTCGATGCCGAGGGACGTGTAGGCGGCGAGATGATCGCGCCAGTAGCTCGTCGCGCCCGCGGCGGTGAAGTCGATGAGGCGACCCCACTTGTTGAGCTTGAGGCCGCTCGTGATGGGGTAGTAGCCGGCCGCCTCGACCTCGTCGCGCAGGGGTTGGGTCGAGGGATCGCCCTCGTCGAGGTAGGGCACGTGCCAGACCGACACGCGGAAGCCGAGGGCGTGGGCCTTGTCGATGGCGCCCTTGGGGTCGGGGAACTTCGTCGCGTCGAAGTCGAAGGTGTTCACGGAGGTGGCGTAGGGGCGATCGATCCACACGCCGCTCGTCGGGAGGTCGAGATCGCGCATGGTCTCGAGGTCGCTCTCGAACTGGGCCTGGTCGGTGTTCTCGTCGCGCCACACGAGGGGGCCGAGGGCCCAGGGGGCGGGAAGGCGCGGGTAGCCGGTGACGTCGTAGTAGCGCTTGGTGACGTCGAGGGGCGCGGGCGCGCCGAAGAGGTGGAAGGTGAGGCCTTCGCGCGCGGCGGTGCCGGCGCCGAAGGTGGCGGCGACGCGCGAGGGATCGGCGACGGCGACGTCGAAGACCCCCGGGAGGCTCGTCTCGACGAAGAGCCCCCAGCCGCGCGTCCCGATGAGGAACGGCACCGGGACGTGAGCCTCGTTGTAGCCGGACTCGAAGGGGCCGAGCTCGATCTGCATCGCGCGGCGCTTGCCGCGCTGGTTCACGTCGTCGTAGAGCTCGCCGAGGCCGTAGAAGGCCTCGTCGGGGGCGGGCTTGGCCCCGACCGTGAGCCACGCGACGCGCGCCGGATCGTCCGGGACGATGCGCGCGCGGAAGGACCCCTCCCCTTCCTCTTCGATCGTGAGCGTGCTCGTCGCGCCGCCCTCGTGCGCGAGCGAGACCACGAGCGCCCCCGCGTCGTCGAGCTCCGCCCGGAGGACCTTCGTCGCGGGCAGGAACGCCGCCCCCGCGGGCGGGTAGTAGCCCGGCGTCTCGTCGACGAGCGGCCACGGATCGTAGTTGGTCGCGTCGTCGACGGCGTCGGCGACGCCGAGCGCGAACGAGCCCCCGTCGAAGGTGGTGAGGACCTCGTCGCCGCGCTTGAGCTCGAAGGAGACGGAGGTCGTCTCGAGCGTGATGGAGTAGCC
This sequence comes from Polyangiaceae bacterium, assembly GCA_044225865.1. Classification (GTDB taxonomy): domain Bacteria; phylum Myxococcota_A; class Polyangia; order Polyangiales; family Polyangiaceae; genus Xiheicaenibacterium. The sequence continues at coordinate 21,892 of JBGAID010000129.1, forward strand.
GCCCTTGCCGTCGAGGGTGACGACGTGGGGGGTGGGGGTGACGGTCTCGTCGTCGGTGCAGGCGGAGGTGGCGGTGGCGAGGGTGGCGAGGAGGAGGAGGGCGCGCGTCGCGCTCCGCGCTCGCCCCGCTGCTCGGCTCGCGAGCTGGAGGTGGGCGACGAAGCTTCCTGCGATCCTTGCTCCAAGAATCGTCGAGGAGTGTCGCCCGGTGCGCGGCTCATCCGCGCACGCGAAGAGAATGGAGCGCCATCCTCCCCCCGCTGCGCGGGGCCCCCCTCCGGCGCTGCAGATGGCTTGTTGGAGGTTGTCGCTCCGATGGGGGACTGCGCGCGCCTTGGCTTGCACGGGGTTGTCTCTAAATCAGCGATCGTGATCCTGCTACAGCAGTCGTTCAGCGTGGATGGATGGGGCCCCCGTGGCGATGGGGCGCCCGCGTTTGGCGGGCGCGGGGCGGAGGGGGGCCCCACGCGCAGCGTGGGGAGGGCACGTCAGCCCTCGGACCAGCTAGAAGCGCTCTGCGGGGCCTGGCCTCAGCGGAGGTATCCTTGAGGCCCCGCTGCGACGATTCAGGCCCAAAGCCAGCTATCGAACGGCGCGAGCATCGCTGATCGAGCATTGCGCTCGCTCATTTGGCTGGGGTGGCTTGCGTAGCGTTGTCTTGGGACAGGAGCGAACGGGCGCGCGTCGCCCTTCGCGCTCGCCTCGACAGGCGAGCGCGCAGCGAGACGCGCGCTCCCCGCCCCGCTCCGCTCAGTCGCGCAGCGGCCGCCCCTGCGCGTCCGGCACATTCCCCATCAACATCAAGATCCCATCCACCCACGGCCAGATGCACCCGATGCCGCACGTGAGGAACGCCACGACGAGCTGGGCGACGCCGAGGCCGATGTGCCCGGTGTAGAAGCGGCCGACGCCGAAGGGCAAGACGAGCTGCAGGACGCCCGCGACGACCTTGGATTTGTCGGAGTACGGCATGCCGGTGGCGGGGTGGATGCCGTAGGGCGTGGCGACGACGGGCGGGGGGTACGCGGGCGGGCCGCCCCAGGTGCCGGGGGGAGCTTGCGGGGGAGCCATGGGGCCTTGTCCCCAGCCGCCTCCGCCGCCGGGAGGTGCTCCGGGGGGTGCGCCCCAGCCGCCGCCTCCGGGAGGGGCGCCGCCGGGGGGCTGACCCCAGCCGCCGCCACCGCCGCCGCCGCCGGGCGGGGCGCCAGGCGGCGGGCCCCAGCCGCCGCCCGTTCCACCAGGAGGAGCACCGCCGGGCGGACCGTAGCCACCACCACCACCACCATCGGGCGGAGGGCCCCAGCCTCCTCCGGTCGCGCGCACAGGTTCCTGGTTTGTCACGCGCGGAGCCTACGACCGAGGCGGGCACGCGACAAGGCGAGCGGTACACTGCGCCGCGTGACGCAGGCTCAGCCGCCCGGAACCCACGAGCGTCCCCTCGGCGTCGTCGCGACCTTCGGCGCGGCGCTCGTGGTGTTCGTGCTGAGCCAGGTCGCGGGGACGGTCGCGATGGGGGCGGTCCTCGCGGGCAAGGTCGTCGCCGGCAAGATCGCCGTCGACACCCTGCAGGATCCCGAGGCCCTGCGCGCCGCGCTCTACGATCCGTGGTCGCTCGCGGCGTCGGTCGCCGCCTCGAGCGTGACCCTCGTCTTCGGGACGTTCGTGGCGGTGAAGATCGCCAAGCTGCGCTTCCTCCCCGCCGTCGCGATCCACCTGCCGCGCGCTTCCCACGTCGCCCTCGCGATCCTGCTCGTCATGTCGGCCGGCCCGGTCGCCGACGCGGCGATCCGCGCCGTGCAGTGGGCGTTCCCCAACGCGACCTTCCATGTGCTCGAGACCCTCGGCGACGCCGCCCAAGCGCGCGGCCTCGGCGCCATCCTCATGATCGCCGCCATCGCGGTGGGGCCCGGCGTCGGCGAGGAGACCCTCTTTCGCGGCCTCGTCCAGCGCTCCCTCGTCCCGCGCGTCGGGGTCGCGGGCGGTATCGGCCTCTCCTCGTTCCTGTTCGGCCTCGCCCACGTCGACCCGCCCCAGGCCGTCGGCGCCGCCCTCCTCGGCGCCGCCCTCGGCCTCGTCTCTTACCGCACCAAGAGCATCGTCCCCGCCATGGCCGCCCACACCACCAACAACGGCCTCGCCCTCCTCAGCGCGCGCCTGTCCGCCGGCGCAGAGGAGCCCGCCCAGCAGACCTCCGCGCTCGTCCCCCTCGTAAGCGCCGTGGTGTTCGCGGGTCTCGTGGCGGTGCTGCTCCGCGCGACGAGGGACCTCCATCCGCGCTGAACAACCCCTCCCGCGAGGAGCTTCGCTCCGAGCAAGGGAGGGGTCGCCGAGCGAAGCGAGGCGAAGTGGAGCACCCGCAGTCATCACCACCCCGCGCCTCCGCATGCCCGCTGCGACGTCGAAGTGAGGATGCCCCCGCGTCGGTGCTCGGCGCTTCGCGCCTGCGCGCCGCCGGTCTCCCCTTACGCATGCTCGGGGCTGCGAAGCGCAGCCCTGCGCGTGCGTGGGGGAGACGACGCGGGGAAGGAGCGCACGTGTCGCGCGCGAGCGTCGTCGTGCTCCGGGCTTCGCTCGCCAACGGGCGCGCAGCGAGCGCGACGCTACGCTCGCCCGAACTTCGCCGAGAAGTGTCTGAGCTGCCGGGGCTGCTCCACGATGCGGAGCCCTCGGAGCTCGCTTGCTTGCTTGGCGACTTTGCGGACGACCTCGATGACGTAGTCCATGTGGCTCTGGGTATAGGTGCGGCGGGGGATGGCGAGGCGGACGAGGTCCATGGCGGCGGGGTGCTCGGTGCCGTCGGGGGCGAGGCCGAACATGACGGTGCCGATCTCGCAGGAGCGGATGCCGCCTTCGAGGTAGAGGGCGGCGGCGAGGGCTTGCCCGGGATATTGGAGAGGCGGGATTTGGGGGAGAAGGGCGCGCGCGTCGATGTAGACGGCGTGGCCTCCGGTGGGGACGACGATGGGGACGCCGGCGGCGAGGAGGGCGTCGCCGAGGTACTCGGTGGAGCGGATGCGGTAGCGGAGGTAGTCGTGGTGGACGACCTCTTCGAGGCCCTGGGCGATGGCTTCGAGGTCGCGGCCGGCGAGGCCGCCGTAGGTGGGGAAGCCCTCGGTGAGGATGAGGAGGTTGCGGCAGCGCTCGGCCCAGGCTTCGTCGTCGAGGGCGAGCCAGCCGCCGATGTTGGCGAGGCCGTCCTTCTTGGCGCTCATGGTCATGCCGTTGGCGAGGGAGGCCATGTCGCGGACGATGTCGCGCACGTCGCGGTGGCGCTGGCCGGGCTCGCGCTCGCGGATGAAGAAGGCGTTCTCGGCGAAGCGGCAGGCGTCGAGGAAGAGCGGGAGCCCGTGGCGGTCGCAGACGGCGCGGACGGCGCGGAGGTTCTCGAGGGAGACGGGCTGGCCGCCGCCGGAGTTGTTGGTGACGGTGACGAAGACGGCGGGGATGCGGGCGGGGCCGACCTCGGCGATGAGGCGCTCGAGGGCGGCGATATCCATGTTGCCCTTGAAGGGGTGGATGAGGCTCGGCTGCTTGCCCTCCGCGATGACGAGGTCGACGGCGCGCGCCCCCGTGAACTCGACGTTGGCGCGGGTGGTGTCGAAGTGGGTGTTGTTCGGGATGACTTTGTCGGGGCCGCCGATGACGGAGAAGAGGATCTTCTCGGCGGCGCGGCCCTGGTGGGTGGGGATGATGTGCTTGAACGGGAAGAGGTCGCGCACGGCGGCCTCGAAGCGGAAGAAGCTGGGAGAGCCGGCGTAGCTCTCGTCGCCGCGCTGCATCGCCGCCCACTGGGCCGCGCTCATCGCGCCGGTGCCGGAGTCGGTGAGCAGATCGATCATCACCTCGTCGGAGTGGAGGGCGAAGAGGTTGAAGGCGGCGCGCTCCAGGGTGGAGGCGCGCTCCTTCTTGGTGGTGAGGCGGATCGGCTCGACCGACTTGATCCGAAAGGGCTCGATGATCGTGCGGAAGTCGTCCATGCGCGCCGTCTTTGGGCCGCGCGCGCGGGGCGGCAAGCGTCGGACGCGCGTGACGCTACGGCATCGGGTTTTCGGCTCGGCGCGCGCCGCGGGTGATGCGCTGGAACAGGCGCAGGGCGATGAGGAACGTCGTGACGCCGGGGGACACGACGTAGAGGATTTGGAGGGGGAGCTTGCCTGAGTCGCTGCCGGCGAGGATGCCGTGGAAGGTCGAGGCGACGTAGAGGCCGAACGAGGCGAAGTGGATGACGCGCCACGCGCGGCGTCCGAGCGTGTCGGAGAAGACGTGGCTCAGCTCAAGGGCGAAGAGGAGGTAGAGGCCGACGACGCCGAGCCCGACCGCGAAGGGTCGGTAGTCGGAGGCGAACGGGACGAAGAGATCGCGCAGGCCGAAGGGGACGTAGCGATCGAACAGGAGCATCGCGGCGTGGCCGGCGACGGTGAGGAGGGACACGACGGAGAGCGCGCGATGGAGATCCTTGATGGAGACCCGGCGCTTGAGGCCGATGGGGTCGCCGGTGGAGAGGGACAGGCCGAGCCACATCGACAACGACATCGCGATGTAGCCGGTGATGGCGAGAGAGCGGGTCGCGATCCAGACGAACGAGTCACCCACGATACACCTCTCTGTTGGTCCGCTCGGCGCTCGGCCCGAGAGCCAGATGCTCGCTCGCTATCAGCTCGCTGCGCCGGTCTTCGCATGAGGAACATGCGAAGACCGAGGTCGTTCCGGGTTGGGCGGGGGCGAGCTGAGTCGTGGTCTCTTTTGTCCGCTCGGCGCTCGGCCCAAGATTCGGATGCTCGCGCTCTGTTATCCGCTCGGCGCTCGGCCCGAGACTCAGATGCTCGCTCGCTATCAGCTCGCTGCGCCGGTCTTCGCATGAGGAACATGCGAAGACCGAGGTCGTTCCGGGTTGGGCGGGGGCGAGCTGAGTCGTGGTC
>JBGAID010000130.1:0-23943 GCA_044225865.1 Polyangiaceae bacterium
GGCTCGAGCCTGTGCACGGAGGACCAGTTCGCGGCCGCGTGCGCCGCCGACGCGTCTGTCGGCAACGACATGGTCCTCGTCGGGGCGAAGGGGCCCGGCTTCTCGACCCTGCGCGGCGGCGGAGGCTGCGATGGGAAGCAATCGGCGGGCAAGGAGGCGAGCGTCCTCTGCTGCACGGACGGGGTCGGCGTCGACGCCGACGACGAGACGCTGCGGCGGACGTGGGCGAAGCGATTGACCGCCTATCAGGTCGCCCAGAACAACCACGACACCGCGAAGCTCGGCGCCGAGTTCTATGCCGACGACGTGAGCTGGGGCGGTAGCCAGTTCACCCGCGAGGGAATCCAGAAAGAAGCGGACCGCTTCTTCAAGGGCTCACCCAGCGTTTATCAGCTGTACGCGCATTGCCATGTCACCAAAGAGGGCCCCAACAAGCGGGCCAAATGCGACACCGCGCTCGACTATCGCTCCAACCTCGGGGCCCACTCCGTCGTTCAGACCCTCGTCTTCAATGGCGACGACAAGCTGATCTCCGTCAACGAAGAGAACACCACCAAGCTCCAGTGACGCGGGGGTGGGCGCCGCGCGTCGGGCGCGCTCACGGCCTCGGCTTGCGCTTGTAGGCCCAGATCACCGGGACGCCGTCGAGCCCGGCCACGACGTCGGGGCGGACGGTGCCGAACGCGATCCAAGCCTGATACTCCTGTCCCTGCATGTGCATCTCGTGGTGATAGAGGGCAATGTCCGCCTCCTCGGCGCTGCCCACCGCCTGAATGTCCGGCCTCAGCTTGCCGTCGCGCTTCAACATGTCCCAGGAGACATAGAGCGTATCGTGAGGGTAGACCTTGCCATTGGGCGGGACCTCGCGATTGAGATAGTCCACGAGCGACCCGGTGGTGTAGCCCCAGAACGTGCGATTGAGCCCGAGCGTCGCCGCCCCGGGCGCCCCCCCGACGAGCGGCGTGTAAGCCGACAATCCGAATGGGTGGGCGGCGAGCGCCTGCTCCATCGGGGAGGCGATGCACAAGACGACAGCGGCCGCGCTCGCGGCGATCCCGATCCGGCCCCGCCCCAGGATCTCCAGCTCTTCGCGAATGGCCGCCGACGCTCTGCGCACCCCCTCCCCCGCGAACAGGGCGAGGAAAGGATAGGCTGTCATCCAGTGCTTCGTTCCTCCGAAGATGGGCGTCGAAGCGCGGAGCCAAGCCGCATACGAGACGAGGACGGCGAGCGTCCAGAGCAGAGGCGTCGAGTGCCGGGCGAGCCCCTCCTCGTCCCGCGCGCGCAGGCTCCGATAATAGCCGCGCGCGAACAGGACGAAGCCGATGGCGGCGGCGGCGAGGGTGACGGCAGGGACCGTCGCCGCCGTCATGACAGGCGCATAGGAGCGGGGCATCGGCGGCTCCCAGTAGGTCTCGCCGAAGAGCTCCATATTGTAATAGTCGTGGTGGAGGTGAAACGCCGCGTAGTCGGAGAGGCGGGCGCGGGTATCGAACCAGAGCCACGGCCACCCGACGTAGAGCACCAAGGGGCCGAGCGCCGCCATCGCCCCGAGGACGTGGAGGTGGCGCCGGACGGCGGTGCGGATGCTCCTTCGGAGGAACCACGCCGAGGCCGCGGTCGAGAAGCCGTGCGCCACGATGGCGAACGGCAGAAACCAGGAGTTGTGCTTCGTGTCGAGGGCGAGGCCGAAGAGCAGGCCGGTGGCGACCGGCCACGCCAGTCCCTCTCGAGACAAGGCCCGGTCGCAGGCGAACAAGGTCAGGAGGAACATCGCCGCGATCGGGACGTCGAAGCACGCCAAATGGGCGTGGAAGAAGATCCGCGGCATGAAGAAGAGCGAGAGGGCGGCGGCGATCCCCGAGACGAAGCCGCCGCGCTTGGCCCCCCAGAGATAGGTGACGGAGACCATCACCGCCGCGAGCAACATCGCCGGGAAGCGGAAGCTCGTCCCTTCGTGAGCGAACAGCGCTCTGTCCTTCTGGAGGAGGAGATAGGACAGGGCGAAGAGCGACTTCACGAACGCGGGGTGCTCGTGGTTGACGGAGAAGCTCGCGTCGACGACGTCCCGGCGCAGGGCGAGGCCTCGCTCCGTACCGAGGACGTGGAACCACTCCGCGTAGCGCCGGGCGGCGTTGAAGTAGAAGCCCTCGTCGCGCGCGTACCCGACGGATTGGCAGGTCGCGAGGAGCGTCCACACGACGCCCACGAAGAGCAGGCCGGCGACGACGAGGTGGGCCGTCTTCCTCCGCTCCGCGATCTTCGCCGAGAGGGCCACGAGCGGATCACTCCGGACGCTCGCGACCTTCGGTCCCGGCCTCTCCGCGGGCGCGTCCGGGCTCTTCACCGCGAGTCCGCCTGGAAGCAGAAGTGCCGATCCGCGTTGTCGCTGGTCGAGACCTCGAAGTCGACGGTGGCGCGCTCGGCGCCGGCGTGAGATCCGAGCGGCACCTCGAAGCCCTTCCAGCCCTCCCCGTCGGTGTGCCGAATCGTCGCGAGCTCGTCGCCGTCGACCCGAACGGTGAGATCGATCGGGGCGCCCTTCTTCGGCCGCTCGATGATCCAGTACATGCCGGCGTGGCCCACGATGCGCTCGCCGAGCGGCACGCCCGAGAAGCGCACGATCCGAGCGCCGCGCGCGGGTGGGTGAGCCCAGATGCAGCGCCGAGGGAGGAAGTGCTCGTCCGCGATCACGGTGGCGGAGACGTTCAGATACACGCCCTCGGGGCATTCGAAGCGCTGGGCGGGAAACCCGGGATGTCCCCCGAGGCCCCCCGTCATCACGCGCGATCGCTTGCTCCACACGCAGCTCGCCGGGGGATCGGTGCTCGCGGCGCTCGCCCACGTCGGGACGAGGCCGTCGACGAAGTCGAACACGACCCGCTCCGGCCGCGGGTTCTCGAGGACGCGCAGCGAGAAAGGTCCCACGTCGCGGTGCTCGATCTCCTTGAACGCGGAGAGCTCGGAGGCGTGCTGGCCGCGGATCGATATTTCGATCGCGCGGGGGAACCGAGCCACGTCGCTGCGCGCGACCGCTTCGAGAGGGAAATAGGCGTCGCCGAGGGCGTGTCGGGCGTGAGGCTCGGCCCACCGCGGCGCGACCACGACGAGGTCCCCGCGACGATGGAGCGACTCCATGGCCGCGCCGAGCTCGGCGTAGCGCTCGGGGGCGGGAGCGGCGTGGTGGGCGAGCAAGCTTCCGATCAGCTCGAACGCTCCCGCGATGGGCAGGAGCGCGTAGTAATAGCCCTTCCCGAGCTTCACGGATCCCTCGCGTCGGTGACGGCGGGCCGATCGAAGGCGCTCCGCCTTCGCAGCACCGCCGCCGCCCCGAGGGCGAGCACGGTCAGGACCGAGAGGCCGACACCCAGCCGCATCCCCGGCGGACGATACCGGAGCTCGACGACGCTGTCGCCGGGAGGGACGGCGACGGCGACGCGGTCCGCGTCCGGCCTCGGCGCGACCGCCTCGCGCGCGCCTGAGTGATCGACGACCGCCGTCCACCCCTCGTCGAAGTTCATGTTGTAGACGAGGCGCGCGTCCGCGGGCGCGCCGATGATCTGGATGGTCGCGCTGCTCGGCGTCCACGCGTGGATGTTCACGTGGGCCGCGCCCTTCACCTCGACCTCGCCGCGGTACCTCCGATCGCGAGACGCGATCGCCCCGTGCCCATCGAACGGAGGCGTGCCGTAGCAGTTCAGCACGCCCGTGTTGCCGAGCATCGCGAGGTACATCGGGCCGGCCCAGTCCCGCGGGTGATACTGAAACGGCGGATCCTTCGCGAAGTGGAAGGGGCCCGGCTCCGGCAGAGGCTCGGGGGCGTTCAAGATCATCGACTGCTTCATGGGCTGGGCGGCGACGGTGGCGACGTCGACCCCGAGCGCGAGGGCGAAGCACGCGAGGACGGCGTCGGCCCACCGCGTCCGCCTCGCCGCGCGATCGCAGAGCCACCCGAGGCCCGACGCGAGCACGAGGCCGAGCACGAGCACCGCCGGATAGAGGAATCGGCTGGGGACGTGCTGCGACTTGAACACCGGCGCATGGGCGTGGAGCAACGTCCAGGGCGCGTACGACCCGACCGCGCCGAAGCCGAGGAGCACGAGCACGAGGCCAGCGACCTTCAGGGCCGCTTCGCGCTTCCCGGGGGTGGCGGCGAACGCGGCGGCGAGGGCGAGCGCGCCTGGCACGGAGATGTACATCCCCCACTCGTGCCAGCCATAGGGGTGCAGGGGGGCGGGCCGGTCGAAGAACCCCTGCTGCCGGGAGGTGAGCAACGCCCAGAGCCCGCCCGCGTCGAGCTTCTCCGTCGACTCGACGAGGCGCGGGGCGCGGCGGAACGTGGCGATCATGGGCAGGAGCTTCGGCGCGGAGAGGCCCAGGGAGGCGACCCCGGCGATCGCGACGACGGCGAGCGGCCGAGCGGAGCGGTAGGCGACCGCGACGCCCGCCGCATAGAGGCCGAGGGCGAGCACGGTGTGAGGCAAGGGATAGATGCCGCCCGCATACACGAGCATCGCCATCGCGACGGCGAGGCCGATCACATCTCGCGATCGGGTCCTCGGCTCCATCGCCCGATCGAGGAAGAACAGCGCGAACGGGGTGAAGGCGTAGGCGAGGTGCCACGTGTGGCCCGCGGCGGCTTGGAGCGTGAACCTCCCGTTGACGGCGAACAGCGCGACCGCGAACGCGCGCGCGCCGTGGCTCTTGGTGAAGCGGCCTGCCGCGAGGTACGTCCCGACCGCGCCGAGCAGGGCCATGAAGAGGACCTCGATGCGGATGGCGGTGCGGATGTCGGCGAAGAGATAGACGGGCAAGAGGGGAGAGACGACCGTCGTCCCCGACTCCACGTAACCCCAGGCGGGGAAGCCGCCGCACGCGTACGGGTTCCACGAGGGCCACTCGTGGTACTTCGTGATCGATACGACGGCGAGGTGGCGGTGAGACGTCTGCACGTCCCAGTCGTGGAACCCGAACGTGTCGACGCGATCCATCCACGGCGCGATCACGATCCACACCGGCACCACGACCACCGCCCACGCGATCGCCGCCGCGATCGCGCGCGCCGGATCGACCATCGCGATCCGCCGCCTCCACCCATCGATGGCCGGGCCAATCGTCACACGCCGCGGAGGGTATCATCGACGAGCGCTTTCGTCGGGCTCGGTCGCGCACCGGTTGAACGCGCGACGGGTGGGCAATACGGTGGCGCCGATGGCCTCCGCCTCGAACGCCGAGCCCCGCGCGCCGCGCGCCGCCCTCGCCCCGCTGTCGTTCGTTCACGCCGCCGTCCTCGGCGCCGCCGCCTACGCGCTGCCGTGGCCGCTCCTCACCGTGTTCGCGGTGCTCGCCGGGCTCACCGCGGTCGCGCACCTCGTGACGAGCGTGCTCGCGATCGTGGGGGCGCGCGCCCGCGTCACGGCGTGGCGCACGAGCGGGCTCCTGTCGCTCGGGCTCCTCGCGTACGTGACGTACGCCGCGATCGGCTCCGGGCTCTACGTGAACCTCCTCTACGACGGCGTCGGGACGGCGATCCTCGCCGCGAGCGTGGGGGCTTGGTGCGCGTTCGCCCTCTTCCTCATGCCCTATGCGGTCTGGGCGATCGTCGCGACGGGCGGGCTCTTTCGGTGGCGAGCCCGCGGGACGAACGGCGGAGGAGCGGCGATCGTCCTCGGGGTCGTCGTCCTCGCGTACGCCGCCGCCTCGCGCGCGAGCGAGGCCCGCGGCACCCGGCACCTCCAGGGAACGGAGGCGGAGCTCGACGAGGCGGTGTCGATCGCTCTCTCGGGGCTCGCCCCCGCCCCTCCCGCGAAGCCCCCCGGGCCGAGCCTCTTTTCTCCCAAGCCGACGACGTGCGCGTCGCGCATCCACGCCTCCCGCGACGCGACCGCGTTCGTGACGTACCTCGAGGCGGACGACGAGGGCGAAGGCGCCCACCCCGCCATCGCGTGCGTTCAGGGCGCGACGGTGGACGACGTGCTCGCGAAGGTGCGCGCGACCCTCGCCGCCGAGCAGGCCTTCGGGGACGCGGTGGTGGACGTCGTGATCTCGACGCGCGAGCTCCCCGACGCGGGGCCGCTGCTCGGATCGATCATCGTCGTGCCGGGGACGGAGGGTGTCTGCGACGAGGAGCGGTGCCTGCTTCCGTGGCAGCTCTTCGGCTTGGACGCGTTCACGGAGGCCACGAGCATCGCCACCCTGCAGGCCGAGCTCGGGGTGACGGCGGAGGCGCTCCGCAAGCACCTCGGCTCTGCGGGGGCGGGCTTCGTCGGGCTCGACGCCCTCACGACGCGCACGTACCTGCTCCGCGCCCGCGACGGGAGCGTGACGCCGCTCAAGCACCTCCGCGCCGGCCCGCGACCGCTCGACGCTCCGACCCTCGAGGCGGCGGTGCGGGACGCGGCCGGCTTCGTCGCGGGTGCCCAGGTGAAGGACGGCCGGTTTCGCTACATGATCCAGCCGTTCACCGGCTCCTCGAACTTCGACGGCTTCAACATCCCCCGGCAGGCGGGCACCACCCTCGCCCTCTGCGACGCCGCTCGCTACTCGCCGAAGGCGCGCGACGTCGCCAAGGCCTCCCTCACCTTCCTCACGACGCTCGTCCAAGAGAACGGCGACAAAGGCGGGATCGTCTTCCCGAAGGGAAAGACCGATCTGGACGCCTCGCTCGGCAACGTCGCCCTGCCGCTCATCGCCTTCTTTCGCTGCCGCGACCTCGTCGGGACCGGCTTCGACGAGACGATCCTGAAGCTCTCGCGGGCCCTCCTATCCATGCAAAGGGACAATGGCAGCTTCGCCCCCGCGTGGAGCCCGCGCACCGGCGCGCGGGTCGACGGCAAAGACGGTCTCTACGCCGCTGGGCAAGGGCTGTTCGCCCTCGTCTTGTGGGAAGGCAACGAGGGTGAGGGCCTCGAGCGCCCCGCGGATTTGAAGGCGCGGATCGACAAAGCAATGGCCTACTACGCGGGCCCCTATTGGGACATACCGCTCCGCGACTTCTTCTATCTGGAAGAGAACTGGCACTGTATGGCGGCCAAGGCCGCGCTCGATCACCACCGCAACGAAGCCTATGAGCGCTTCTGCACCGACTACATGACGATGAAGATGCGGTTCATCCAGTCACCGTCGAGCGGCGTCCCGGAGGACCACGTCGGCAGCTACGCGTTCGGGCACGTCTTTCCTCCCCACCACGCCGCCGCCGCCGGCTTCGCAGAGGGCCTCGCTGCGTCCATCGAGATCAAGAAGGCCCGGGGCGAGTCGGCGGAGGAAGAGGAGAAGGTCATGCGCTGGACCCTCTCCTATTTGCTGCGATTCCAGTGGCGAGAGGACAACTGCTTCATGTGCACGCGCAAGCTCCGGATCGTCGGCGGCTTCAGCGAGAACGCGGCCTCCCCCAACATCCGCATCGACTTCGCCCAGCACTCGATGAGCGGGATGCTCCACGCCGCGAGGGCCCTCGGCATCCTCCCCCGCTGAGGTCGAGCTCGTACCGCCGGCCGGAGGTCCGCCTCCGGATCCGGCAGCACCCAGGAACACAGAAGTCCACGGCCAGCCTTCGAGGCTCCCCCTCGCGGGGAGAGAGCAGCAACTGCCCACCCAGTGGCCTGACGACCGCCTTTTTCAGCACACTGCTAAGCTCTGCCCATGGCCGACACCGTCCTCGTCAAAGTGCAGACCCTGGACCACTTCGGGCGTGTGCTCCAGTGCACGGACGAGAAGAACAAGCTGCCGACGCTGCACGACTACTTCGAGGCGGGGTGGGAGGTGGTCGCGCTCACCCATGACCAGACGGGCTCCGCGCTCGTCGCGCTGAAGAAGCAGACATGAACGGGCTCGCGCTCGCCGCGTCCGTCCATCGGCGCCTGGTTCAGCGCCCTCGCACGAAGCTCCTCGTCCGGGCCCTCCTCCCCCTCGCCGAGGTCGCGGAGCCGCGCGCTCTGCTCGACGTGGGGACCGGCAACGGGGACGTGGGGCGGGCCCTCGCCTCCGCCCTCGGCGCCTCGTTTCGCGGGGTCGACGTCGCCGTCTCGGATCGCTCGCCGGCGGACGTGACCCGGTTCGACGGGGTGGCGCTCCCGTTCGAGCGGGACGCCTTCGACGTCGTGCTCCTCGCCGACGTGCTCCACCACGCCCGCGAGCCGGAGGCGCTGCTCTCGGAGGCGCTGCGCGTCGCGAGGCGAGCGGTGATCCTGAAGGACCACTTCGCGTTCGGGCCGATCTCCGAGCGCGTCCTCTTGGCCCTCGACGTCGCCGGCAATCGCCCTCACGGCGTCGACGTGCTCGGCCGCTACTTCCGCCCCGAGCAATGGTGGGCTTCCTTTCGCAGCGTCGGGGCCAAGCTCGACGGGCTCGTCTGGCCGCTCGATGTCCACCGCGCGCCGCTGCGTACACTCACGAGGAGCGAGCTCCAGTTCGCGGCCCGTCTCATCCGGAGGGATCACGCGTGAGATCGATCGTCGTGGGAGGGGCCGGCTTCATCGGGAGCCACCTCGTGGACCGGCTCGTCGAGCGCGGCCCGGTCACCATCTTCGACAACCTCTCGGTCGGCCGCCGCGCCTTCGTGGAGCCTCACCTCGCCGCTTCGCGGGCCACCCTCGTCGTCGCCGACGCCCTCTCGTTGGACGACCTGGTCGCGGCCATGCATGGTCACGATCTCGTCGTGCACCTCGCCGCCAACCCGGAGGCGCGCCACGGTCTCGCGAACACCCGGCTCGATCTCGAGCAGGGCACCATCGCCACGTACAACGTCCTCGAGGCGGCGCGGCGGGCGGGCGTGCCGCGCCTCCTCTTCTCGTCGAGCGGCACGGTGTACGGCGAGACGCCGCGCGCGTGCGGAGAGGGAGATCTCGGCTCCCTCCCCATCTCCCTGTACGGCGCGAGCAAGCTCGCGGGAGAGGCGATGATCTCCGCGTTCTCGGAGTGCTTCGACCTGCGCGCGACGATCGTTCGCTTCGGCAACGTCGTGGGCCCGCGAGGCACCCACGGCGCGAGCTTGGACTTTCTCAAGAAGCTCGCCGCCACCCCCGCCGAGCTCGAGGTCCTCGGTGACGGGGCACAAGAGAAGCCCTATCTGCACGTGGAGGACTGCGTCGCGGGGATGCTCTTCGCGGTGGACCACGCGGTCCGCGTCGGCGAGCGCCTCGGCATCTACAACCTCGCCCCCGAAGATACGACGACGGTGACGACCATCGCCGCCCTCTGCGTGAAGCACTCCCCCTACCCGACCGCGTCCATCCGCTACACTGGGGGGGACCGCGGATGGAAGGGTGACGTCCCCCGATCCCGCATGCGGCCGGACAAGCTCGCCGCGCTCGGGTTCCGCGTGCGCCACACCAGCGACGAGGCGGTCGAGCTCGCGATCCGCGCCCTCGCGCGCGAAGTGTTCGGATGAGCCGCCAGGCGGTCGTCCTCGCCGGAGGTCTCGGCACGCGCATGGCGACGCTCGCGCCCTCGATCCCGAAGATCCTCATCGAGGTCGCGGGCGCGCCGTTCCTCCACCATCTCTTGCGGCGCCTCGCCGAGAGCCGCTTCGACCGCGTCCTGCTTTGCACCGGTCACAGGGGGGCGGCGGTGCGCGAGGCCCTCGCGCGGGGACCGACGTTCGGGCTCGACGTCACCGTCTCCGACGAAGGGGAGCGGAGGCTCGGCACGGCGGGCGCGCTCCGAGCCGCCCTCGATCGGCTCGAGCCCGAGATCCTCGTCACCTATGGCGACTCCTATTTGACCTTCGACTACGCGGCTCCCCTCGAGCGGCTGCGGGCCCGCCCCGAGGCGCGCGGGTGCATGGCCGTCTACCCGAACCGCGACCGCATCGAGCCGTCGAACGTCGCGATCCGTGGAGACCTCGTCGTCCGGTACGACAAGAGCCGAAGGCCGGATCCGGCCCTCCCCGCGCTCGACTCGATCGACTACGGCGCGACCGCGCTCCGCCGAGAGGTCATCTCCTCCTTGAACGACGAGCCCCTCGGCCTCGACGTGGTGCAGGCGGAGCTCGCCGAGCGAAGAGAGCTGCTCGCGCTCCCGGTCTCGGAGCGCTTCTTCGAGATCGGCTCTCCGGGCGGGCTCGAGGACCTTCGCCGTCACTTCGCGGCCCGCCCCGTGTAGGCTCGCGTTCGAGGGAGCGCGATGGATGCTCAGCGCGAAGGCGGCGACGAGGACGCGCACGCCGCACAGCTCGCGGACCGGCTGCGGAGCTACGAGATCTGGGGGTGCATCGGGCAGGGCGGCATGAGCCGCGTCTTCCTCGCTCGCCACCAGCTGCTCGCGGTCCCCGTCATCGTGAAGACGGTCCTCGCCGAGCTCGAGAGCGACGCGAAGGGCGAGGCGCGGGTGCTGAAGGAGGCCAAGCTGATGGCCCAGATCCCGAGCCCGCGCGTCGTGCGCGCCATCGACGCAGGGGTCCACGAGCATCGGCCTTACTTGGTCGAGGAGTACGTCGACGGCGTCGACGTCGCAGAGCTGGACGCGCGACGAAGGCGCGCCCTCGGGGTCGGGTTGCCGCTGTGGTTCGTGTGCGAGGTGATGCACGCCGCGTGCGAAGCGCTCCACTTCGCTCATCAGACGGGGGTCGTGCACCGCGACGTCAAGCCGTCGAACCTGTTCGGATCACCGCAGACAGGCATCCGGCTCGGCGACTTCGGGATCGCCGCCCTCGCCAAGAGCGAGGGAGAGGGAGAGATCAGCGGCACCGTGCGCTTCATGGCCCCCGAGCAGATCATGGGAGAGGCGCCCCAGCCGACGACGGACGTGTGGGGCGCGGGCGCGACCGCCTTCGATCTGCGGTACGGCCTTCCCCCCTTTCCGAGCCTCGAGGCCGTCCTCGACCGGTCCACCGATCCGCAGTTCCCCCCTCCGACGAGCCCGGCCGAGGCGTACTTCCAGCACGTGCTGAGGGGGATGCTCAAGAAGGACCTCTCCGAGCGCGACGTCGATCTCATCCAGCCGATGCGGCACTTCGCGCTCCTCGCCCAGCTGCTCCGCTCGCGCTCGCGCCACGGCTCGGTCGTCGTGCTCGAGCGGGGGGTGTACCGCGTCCACGAGTGCGTGGTGAGGATCTGCCAAGGCGACATCGTGGACGCGTGCGCGGACGCCATCGTCTCGAGCGCGAACGACCAGCTCGCCATGGAAGCGGGCGTCGGAGGCGCGCTCCGCAAGCGCGGCGGAGACGCGATCGCGGAGGCGGCCAAGCAGGCCGGTCGCCAGCCGCTCGGCAGCTGCGTCGCCACCATCGCCGGATCGCTCGCGGCCAAGCACGTGCTCCACGCGGTGAGCGCATGGAAGGAGGCCTCGTGCGTGGGACGCGCCACCCAGCGGGCGCTGCTCCTCGCCGACGAGCTCGGACATCGCAGCCTCGCCTTCGCCGCCCTCGGCACCGGCGCCGCCAACGTGAGCATGGAGACGAGCGCGAGCGCGATGATGACGGCGGTGCGAGACCACCTCGCCCTCGGGGGGACCCGGCTCAAAGAGATCACGGTCTACGTCCTCGAGAGCCGGCACCTCGACGCGTACCGCGAGGTCGCAGAGGACGCGCTCCACGGGCACCTCGAGCTCGCCTGGCACGACATCGGGCTCCGCGCGGTGGAGCGCGACGTGACGTTGGAGGGAGCGACCTGGATCGACCCGCATCGAAAGTCGCGCCCGACCGAGTCGCGCTGATCGTCGGGCACGCCGAATGGCAGTAGAGTCCCGCCATGCAAGACGGCCAGTGGGAGATCTACGAAGAGACGACGCCGCTGCTCGGAGCCACGTACGGCCGCGGGCGAGCCCGCATGGTCGCGTTCGGGCTGAAGGGCGGCGGGCTGGCCGTCGTCTCTCCCGGCACGCGCGGCGACAAGGCCCGCGAAGGGCTCGAGCGCTGGGGAAAGCCGAGGTTTCTCGTCGCTCCGAACGCCTTCCACAACGCCGGTCTCGCGGAGTGGAGGCGGGCCTACCCCGATGCGCGCGTGGTCGCCCACGAAGCGGCGCGCCCGCGCCTGGCGAAGAAGGTCCCCGCGGCCGGACCGATCGACGACCTCGCGGAGCTGCAGCGCGAGCTGCCGGAAGGAGTGACCGTCTTCGGCCCCCCGATGGCGCGCCAGGGGGAGACCTTCGTCCGGGTCGAGCGGGGCGCGGTCCGAGCGCTCGCGGTCTGCGACGCGATCGTCAACCTCCCCAAGGCGCCGCTGTTCTTTTGGGCGCTCGGGTTCCGAGCCAAGCTCATGACCAATCCCCTCTTCAAGCGCGTGTTTCTGACGAGTCGCGCCGAATACAAGCGGTTCATGCGGGACGAGATTGAACAGCACCCTCCCAACGTCTTCATCCCGTCCCACGGCGACGTGCTCCGAGGCGAGGGCGTGGCAGCGGCGCTCTTGGAGGCCACCGACGCCACTTGAGAGGAGCCTTCGCGACAGACAGAATGTCCTGTTCCTCCCCGCCGAGGCGCGGCTCGGAGGTCTACACCTTTGTCGTCATCGCGACGAAGGCTGAAGCCGATAGTCCTTTGCCCCCCGATTGCCGACCGAGAGGGACCGGGCGAGCCGGGCAAAGGTCCAGACGGTGCCGGCGACCTTGCGGAGCTTGCTCGCCCCCACCCGCTCGTCGTACTCGATTGGCATCTCCACGACGCGATAGCCGCACTTGGCGGGCCAGAGCAGGGTGTCGATGGGGAGCGCGTCGCCCTCCCCGTCGAAGTCGAAGGCGCGAATGACGCTGGAGCGATAGGCGCGCATGCCGCTGTGCACGTCCACCGTGGGCACGCCGTGGAGGGCGTGGGCGAGCCCGGCGAATGTCCTGTTCGCGAGATAATTCGGGAGTGGCATGGCCTTGGGGCGAGAGCGCGTCCTCGCGCAATTGACGACGTCCACCGCCTCCTCCTCGAGGAGGCGAGTCAGCACTGGAATGTTCGAGGGCGGATAGGTGAAGTCGCAGTCCAGATAGACGAGGGCGTCGCTTCTCCGGCTGGCCTCGTACATGAGCAGCTCCATCGCCGGACCGTGGCCCCGCGGCGGCGTTTGCCGGAGCACCCGCGCCCCCATCGCCCGGGCGATCTCCGGCGTTTTGTCGTGCATCGAGCTGTCGACGCACAGGATCGACGCATCCGGCGCGTGCTTTCGAATCGCCTCGATCATGCGACGAACGCTCGGCTCTTCATCCATGGTGAGCATGCCAATCGTGACGCTGAGCCTCCGCGGCGTGGGGGGCTTGCGAGCGACGAGGACGTTCTGAAAGGCGAAGAAGCCGGGGGCCGTCCTCGCCACGGCGTCCTCGAGGGGACGGACGAGCTCGAGATACAGACGATAAGGGGCCGAGCGCATCAGCGCCGTCGGATCGGCGGAGAGGCGCGCATCGAAGCCCGGCTGCGCGCGCAGCCCTTCGAGGATGGCGGCCCGCGCTGCGCGCACCAGCATCGGGTTCTGGTCGGTTCGCATGACCTGGAGGCCGGCGTCGGCGCAGAGCTGCCGCGCGCTCTCTCGCGTGAAGAAGCGGAGGTGGGTCCGGTCGAGGACGCCGCTGTCCGCGTAGCGGAAGCGACCGGCGCCGAGGGAGAGCCGAACGGGCCAGGCCGCGACGTTGGGGAGCGAGACGAGGACGTGCCCCTCCGGGTCCAGGTAGCGCAGCATCCGGCGCATGACCGAGAGGGGATCGGCCACGTGCTCGAGGACGTCTCCGAACAGCATGGCGTCGAAGCGCCGGTCCCCCAGCGCGGCGCCGACGGACGCGTCGCTCTCGATGTCGGCGTCGAGCGCCTCGTGGAGGGCGCGGGCGGCGACGGCGCGGGTGGCCGCGTTGCGCTCGATCCCGGTCACGATCGCGCCGCGTGAGCGGCAGAACCGCCCGTTTTCCCCGACGCCGCAGCCGACGTCGAGGACGCGCTTGGGCCTGCCCAGCAGGCGGCACATCGCGATGTTTCGCTCTTCTACGGCGTAGGGCATGGGGCCGTTCGACACGGCGCGAGCGTTACACCAGCCGGACGAGAAGAAGAAGCTCGCGATCAAGCCCCAGGCGGGCCGTCGGCGCCGAGGATGGCCCGCGCGATGGCCATCAGGGTGGGCGCGCGCAGGTCGGGCTTCGGCACGGGATCGGTGACGTCGCGCAGGGGACACAGCTCGCACCGGCTCGTCGGGCCGAGCATGGCGGTGCGCATCCCCGCCGCGATCCCGGCCTCGATGTCCGTCTTGGTGTCCCCCACCATCCACGCGTCGGCCGGGTCCACCCCGAGCTTCTCTGCGATCGAGAGCAGCATCCCGGGGGCGGGCTTCCGGCAGATGCACGCGCGGACGAGGGACGGATCGCCCCCCTCCCCGCCCTCGGGGTGATGAAGGCAGAGCGAGACCGCGGCGAGCGCGACGCCGCGGGCGGCGAGCCGATCGATGAAGGCCGCCGAGGTCGCCTCGATGGCGCTCCGCGGGATCTCCCCCTTCGCCGCGCCGGGCTGGTTGCTGGCGACCGCGAGCCGCACCCCTCGGTCCGCGAGGAGCGAGAGGGCTTCGAGGACGGTCGGCAAGAACCGGATGCGCGCGGGGTGGAACACGGGCGTGACCACGCCGAGCTCCGGGTCGCGATGGAAGTCGACGAGGGTGCCGTCGCGATCCAGAACGACGAGGCGCGGCGGCGGGGGCATCGCTAGAGCACCGAACATGATCGGTGCTCTAGAGCGCCGCGGCGACGAGCTGCCGCAGCCGCTCGCAGACGAGGTGGTGATAGACCTCGTGGAATCCTTCGACGTGCGGGGTGGAGGTGTGGCCCGCCTCCGTCCGAGGCACGACGACGCACGCGTCGGCGAGGCCCTTCAGCGCGCCGCCATCGTAGCCCACGAACGCCACCACCTTGCCATCGCGCTCCTTCGCGAGGCGGGCGGCGCCGACGAGGTTCTGAGACCAGGGGCCCGCCTTGTCGGCGCCGCTGCCTCCGTGGACGCTGAGCGCGACGAGGACATCCCCTCGCTCGAAGACGGCGTCGAGCTGCTCGGTGAAGATGTGACCGAAGCCGACGTCGTTCGTGAGCGCGCTGATGAGGGCGGCGTTGTCGCAGAGGCTCGTCGCCTTGAGGCGCGGCTTGCCTGGGCAATGCGTAAACTTCGCGAGGTCGCACGCGAGGTGAGAGGCGTTGGCGGCGCTGCCGCCGTTGCCGCAGACGAACACGGACCGCCCGGCGCGATAGGCCTCGAAGAGGACGTCCACGACGCGCGCGAGATCGGCGCGGCTCGTGCGCGCGGCGATCTCGGCCGTCTCGCGGAGGTAGCGGTCGACGAAGCTCTCGGAGTCTTCCACCCCCGAGCACTCGTACGGCGCTGGCGCGGCGGCAACCGCCGCGTACGATCCCACTCACATGCCGGTGCCGCTCACGAGCTCGCAGTGCGAGATCACCGATCTGCACGAGGCGCGGCGGACCGCCCCCCGATATTCGGCGGCGATGGGGTGCCTCGCCTTCGCGCTCATGTCGCTCCGCCTCGCGTCGTTCGCGCTGCCACAGCTGTGGCTCGCGACGGTGGCGCTCCTGCTCGGGGGTCCGGTCGCGGTGAGCCTGCGGCGCCGCGTCGCTGCCCCTCGCCGCCTCCGCGACGTCCGCGTCTCGGTGACGGAGGGGGCGCTCGTGATCGAAGACCCGTCGGGCCGTACGGAGCCGCTCGCGCTCGCCCCCGACGGCGCGGTCTGGGTCGAAGCCCGCGAAGAAGGCCACGACCTCGTCGTCACCCTCAAGCACGAGCGCACCGCCCGCATCCGCGTCGCGGACGCTCGCACCGCCGCCCAGTTCGCGAAGATGATCCGATCGGCGCGCGACCCGCGCGCGGCATCCGACGCGAAGAAGAGGCCGTTCGGGGCGGTGCCACTGGACGCCCTCGAGGACCACACCAAGCCGGGAGCGATGTTCGCGATGTCGTTCGCGGCCGTGTTGGTCGCGCTCTTCCTGCCGACGTTGACGACCGTCGTCACCCTCGCCGGGGCCGCCAGCTTCGTCGTCCTCGCCGCGGTGTTCGCGCGCAAGGCCCGGGGGGAGCGGCTCTTCGTGGGGACGGACGGCCTCGCGATCGGGGGCAGCGAAGACGCGCCTCCCGCCTTCTTGCCCTTCGCCCGCATCGAGCGCGCGCGCGCGGACGGAGGCGAGCTCGTGATCGAGCACGTCGGCGGCGGCGAGACGCGGATCGGAGCGGGGCGGCCCGGGAGCGCTCAGGCGCTCGCGCGAGAGATCGGCAAGAGAGCGAGAGCAGCGGAGAAGAAGCAGCCTCTGGAGATCAGCCGCCTCTTCGCGCGGGTCGAGCGGGATCCGGCGGCGTGGATCGCGCGCATCGCCAACACCGTCTTCGAGGGCGCCTATCGGACGAAGGGGGTGCCCGTCTCCGACGCCGTCGAGGTCGCCGCCTCCACGAGCGCGCCCGTCGACGAGCGGGTGGGGGCGGCCCTCGCAGTGGCGAGGACGAGGGACCGGGACGCGGCCGACCGGGTCCGCATCGCGGCGCGGGCCTCCGCCGACCCCGCGCTCACCCGCGCCCTCCTCGCGGCCGCGGAGGGAGAGCTGGACGAAGCGGCGGTGGAGCAGGCGAAGCGGGCGCGCGCGTGACCGATGCTCACCGGGGCGTACCTCACGAGCGGTGGAGGTTCGCCACGATGCGCGCGCCGTCGAAGTCGAACCGAAACCGGAGGACCTGGAGCCCGCGCGCCGTCATCGCCTCGATGAGGCGCCGCTTGTCTCCCGGCCGCACGTAGAACATGAAGAACCCGCCCCCGCCCGCGCCCATCAGCTTGCCGCCGATCGCGCCCGCCCGCCGCGCCGCCTCGTAGTGCTCGTCGAGCACGGGATCCGTCATCGAGCTCGCGACGCGCCGCTTGTTGGTCCAGTGCTCGTGCAGCAGCTCCCCGTAGTCATCGACGTCTCCTCGCTCGAGGAGGCGGACGACGCGGTGGCCGAGGGCCTTGATCCGATGCATCGACTCCACCACCGCCGGCTCGAGGCGGCCCATCCGCTCGCCTTGCTCCGCGAGCACGATGCGGGCCGCGCGCTCGACCCCGGAGTAGACGATCACCAAGTTGTTCTCGAGCTCGAACAGGACCTCGTCGCGCATCGCCACCGGCGCCACGTCCACCCTTCCGTCCTCGTGGAACGTCATCGCGGCCACGTTCCCGAAGGCGGCGATGTACTGGTCCTGCCGCCCGATCGGCTCGCCGAGCCGATCGATCTCGATCTCGCACGCCTCCTCCGCCAGCCGCCGCGACGACACGAGCTCGCGCTTGTAGGTGTGGAGCGCGTTGAGGAGCGCGACGGTGAACGTGCTCGACGACCCGAGGCCGGAGTTCGCGGGCAGGTCGGCGACGCTGACGAGCTCGACGCCGTGGCGGACGTCCAACATCCGGAGCGCCTCGCGAAAGATCGGGTGCTCGATGCTCTCGACGGAGGAGACGATCTCCGTCTTCGAGTACGCGAGGCGGATCTCGCGGTTGAAGCGCTTGTTCGCGCAGACGTAGACGTACTTGTCGATGGCGGCGCTGACGACGAAGCCTCCGAAGCGGCTCGCGTAGGCGGGCAGGTCGGTGCCGCCGCCGCCGAGGGAGAACCGAACCGGAGCGCGCGAGACGATCATCGAAGAGGGAGCCTCACCGGCCGGTCGGCCGAAGTAAAGCCGGCGACGCGGCAAGCGCGGCGGGGAGCGACCTCCTCCGAAATCCGGTAAGCTCCGCGGCCCATGAGCGACGATCTCAAGCCCCGCGGTCCCTCGCCCTCGTTCGTGCTCCGCAGCATCGTGAGCCCGGCCCTCGGGATCTCGATCGCGGTCCTCACGCAAGGCGGCTGCTCGTCGGAGGGCCCGACCGACTCGACGTCGAGCGCGAAGGCCTCCGCCAAGACCTCCGCGACCGCGTCCGCGACCACGACGACGACGGCGAGCGCCGCCCCCTCCGCCGCGACCGCGCCGAGCGCCGAGCCGAGCGCGAGCGCCGCCGAGGCGAGCGCCAGCGCTTCGAGCTCGGGGAGCACCGCCGTCGCGTCCTCGCCGCCCTCGGGCTCGGCGAGCGCGCTCCCGCCCGTCGTGGGGAGGATGCCCACCCCCCCGGGAAAGATTCGCCCGCCCGGGCTCGTCCCGATGCCTCATCGCGTCGGCACCCAGGCCCCCGGTCTCGTCGGACAGAGCTCCGCGAGCGCGTTCGCCTCCACGACCTCCCGCCCCGCGCGGCCGGTCCGGCGAGGCGCGGACGATAGCCTCGCGCTGCTCTTGGGCTCGCGCCGCGCGCTCGCTCCGTCTCGAGGTGCTCACCTCGGGGTCGCGTGATCCCCTCCGTCGCCGCCCTCGTCCCGTTCACGAAGGAGACGAGCCTCCGGCCCGAGCACGAGCGCCTCATGACCGAGCACCACAAGCCGGTGCCGTGGGAGCGCTCCACCGCCCACGCGCTCCCCGAGGGCGTGCGCGCGATGCTCGCGGACCTGTGGCGCGCGCGGATGATCTCGGAGCATCGCTCGATCGGGGTTTTCAACGTCTACGCCCTGGACCTGCTCGGGGCCGGTCTGCCCGCGGAGGCGCTCTCGCTCGCGTGCCGCGCCGCGCTCGACGAGGTCCGACACGCGGAGCTCTTCTCCCGGCTGACCTCTCTCTACTCGGGGGTGCCCGAGACCCCGCCGGCGGGGATCCCGCCGATGCCGGACGACGCGGGGATCTCGATGCGCGAGCAGGTCGCGCGCGAGGCGATGTTCTTGTGCGTGTGCTCGGAGACCTTCTCCGCCGCCTCTCTCGGCGCCCTCCACGACCGGGCCAAGGATCCCGCCGTGAAGGGCGCGCTCGGCGTGGTGCTCGCCGACGAGATCCACCACGCGCGGATGGGCTGGTCGGTCCTCGCGACGATGGTCGGCGGCGAGGACGGCGTCGCGATCCGCGAGCGCATGCAGGCCGATCTCCTCACCGTCTTCGACACGTTCGTGTCGGAGGCGTTCGCCCAGCACCCGGAGCCGGACTGGGGCGGGGAGCGCGAGCGATCCCTCGCCGAAGACCACGGCTACATCGCGAACGACGACGACTTCGCGATCTTCCGCGCGATGATCGAGGACGTGTGGAAGCCGGGCCTCGCCGCCCTCGGCCTCGACCCGACGGAGCTCTCCGGGCGCTACGCCACCCGGCCCGCGAGCAGATAGGTGATGCGCTCGCGCGCCGAGCGCTCCGCCGCCTTCATCGCGGGCAGGACGCTCGCGGCCAGGTCGGCGGGGATCCCGTTCGGCGCGTCGTCGTGCACGACCGCGTAGCGCCCGAGGATCGAGGCGACGTCGAGGTGGCCTCCCTCGCGCTGGAACATGCGCACCGCTCGTGACTTCCGACCTCGCGCCGCGCACAGGGCGAGGGCGAGGCGGGCCTCGTCGATCTCGCCGATGCACTCGAACGGGGTGTGATCGCCGAGGCCGATCATCGGCCGGAAGTGGGCGAGGTTCTCCTCGATGTCGAGGACGTCCTCGGAGAAGACCGACTCGTAGACGCCGTCCGGGAGGTGGGCGGCGTAGCCGAGGGCGACGTAGGCGCATTTGGGACACCGCATGCACCAAGGCTTCTTGATGTTGCAGGAGTGGGTCTCCACCACCGCGTCGCCCGCGTCCCGGAGGAGCTCGAAGATGAGCACGTCCGAGAGGGGCTGCAGGATCGAGAACCAGCGAAACTCGGGCACGAGCTCGCGCGCGATGTACTCGGACAGGAGGCGCTCTGCCTCCCAGGACTTGCCCCACTGGTGGTTCACGTCCTCGCCGGTCGCGGCCCAGATCAAGTTGCCCTTGTTCGCGCTGAACTCGTGGGCGAGGGCCATGCGCCGGTAGCCGTGGGTGAGCACGGTGGGGAGCGCGCCGAAGATCGAGCTCGGCGTCTCGGCGGCGAGGAAGCTCTTCGATCCCCCGGCCGGGAGCAGCTGCGGGAGGGGGGCCGCGAACGCCTCGTCGGAGACCCACTGGCGATGGCGGCGCCGCGGCGAGAGGCGGTTGAGGAGCCGGTCGATGAGCGCGTGCTGCGGCTCGGGCGGACCGTAGACGGAGTGGGCGTACGTCTGGCTCGACCACGGCGCGCCCGCCCCGTCGAGGAGGCGCGCCGCGACGAGGCTGTCCTTGCCGCCGCCGAAGAAGAGGAGCACCTCCCCCGTGTCCGCGACGGGGAAGGAGGCGGACGGGAGGGCCTCTTCGGCCACCGGCTCGTCGACGATCTCGGGGCCCGTCCACGCCGGCCGCTCGTGCTCGTAGCGCCACTGGGCCCAGACCTTC
This sequence comes from Polyangiaceae bacterium, assembly GCA_044225865.1. Classification (GTDB taxonomy): domain Bacteria; phylum Myxococcota_A; class Polyangia; order Polyangiales; family Polyangiaceae; genus Xiheicaenibacterium. The sequence goes on from JBGAID010000130.1 coordinate 20,191, forward strand.
ACGAGCACGGTCCGGAAGAGGGAAACGAACGACGGGGTCACGAACCTCCCCCACCGCCCGAACGACAGGTGGGTCGGGTTGAGGCTCGCCAGCTTGTTGATTTCGAACGCGGCGATGTGGAACGCGATGCGCTCGAACGGCTCGATCCCGATGCGAGCGCGGAGGGCGTCGAGGTCGACGTCGCCGTAGGCGATGCTCGTCGCGATCGGCTGCCCCTCGATGGTGGCCTTGATGAAGAGACGCGGTCCGCGCGCGACGATCTCTTCGAGCACGAGCCAGCGTTCGCCAGGCTTCGGGGTGACGGACATGCCCGCATCGTAAGCCGGGGCGAGGTCGTGGGAAGGCGGAACCCGTGTAGCCGAACGGCGCTCGCTGATTTAGAGTCACGACCGTGGAGTCGAGCGCGATCCATGCGCGCATCGGGACGACCCTCCGGAACAAGTGGGTGCTCGAGCGGCTCCTCGGTTACGGGGGGATGGCCGCCGTCTACGTCGCGCGCCATCGAATCGGTCGCATCGAGGCGATCAAGATCCTCCACCGCAACCTCCTCGAGAACCGAGAGCTCCTGGTTCGGTTCGAGCGCGAGGCCCGCATCGCGAACCGGTTCCACCACCCCGGCGCGATCCAGATCACCGACGTCGACGTGTCGGAGGACGGCTGTCCGTTCCTCGTGATGGAGCTCGCGGTCGGCCCCACCCTCACCGAGCACCTGCGGACGCGCCGTCCCACGCCGCTCGAGATCCTCCGCTACGCCGACCAGATCCTGGACGTCCTCGCCACCGCCCACCCGCTCGGGATCATCCACCGCGACATCAAGCCGTCGAACCTCGTGCTCCAGCAGGACGGCCGGCTCAAGGTGCTCGACTTCGGGGTCGCCAAGATCGAAGGCTCGACGTTCACGGAGCAGGGCGCGACGGTCGGGACCGCCGCGTACATGCCGCCAGAGCAGGTCCGGGGGGAGTCCATCGACGGCCGCGCGGATCTCTTCGCGGTGGGCGCGACGTTGTTCCGGTTGCTGACAGGCAAGCCCGTGCGCTCGGGGAACAACCCCGGCGAGCTGCTCTACCAGGCGGCGACGATGCCCGCTCCCCGGGTGTTCGACGTCATGCCGGACGCGCCTCAAGAGATCGGCGCCATCGTCGACCGGGCCCTCCAGTTCGAGGCGGTCGACCGCTATCAAGACGCGCGGGCGATGCAGGCGGACGTGAAGGCCGCCATCGCCCTCCTCACCGAGGAGTCGTTCGCGAGCCCCGACACCGTCGCGAGCCCCGGCCCGCTCGCGATCCTCCAGTTCCCGGCCAAGGCCGACGACGATCCCACCACCGTCACCCCGTTCTCCCGTCGCGACTCCGAGCCGCCCTCGAGCGGTCGCGGCGAAGCCGGGGAGGACGCGGCGACGAAGGCCTTCGATGCGGTGCGCCCCAAGCGCGGGGGCTGAAGGCGCTCGTCAGCCCTTCGCGACGACGAGCCGAGCCTCCTCCCCCGCGGGCGCCCGCGCCTCCACCGTGAACGAGGCCCACCACGCCTGCGCGCGCTCCCGGGTCCAGGCGTGCTCCTCGGGGACGGGGATCGCCCGAAGGCGCGCGCGCAGCGCCCGGGCGCTCTCGGGGCGCTGGCTGGGATCCTTCGCGAGGCAGGCGAGCACGAGCGCCGCGAGCTCATCCGGGAAGAAGCCCTTCGCGAGGGCCTTCGGTGAGGGCGGCGCCTTCGTCATGTGGGCGACGAGGGTCGACATGGAGCTCCCCGGTCCGAAGACGGTCTGACCGGTGAGGAGAAAGTACGCGACGCACCCGAGGGAGTAGAGATCCGTCCGCGGGTCGACCGGCTGGTGCCGGATCTGCTCGGGAGCCATGTAGCCGGGCGTCCCGAGGTAACCCTCTTTGGAGGTGAGGGGAGCGGCCGACGAGCTCTCCGCGCCGCGCGCGCGGACGTCGCTCGATGGGGGCGGCGGCGCCGGGTCCGGCGCGAGCGAGCGGACGACGCCGAAGTCGAGCACCTTCACGATGTCGAGCTCGTCGGCGGCGCGCGAGAGGAACAGGTTGCCCGGCTTCACGTCGCGATGGACGAGGCCGATGTCGTGGGCCTCCGCGAGGGACCCGAGCGCTTGATCGAGGATGGCGATGACCCGCGCCGCCGGCTGCGGACCGTCGCGCGCGACGAGCCGATCGAGATCGACCCCGTCGAGCAGCTCCATCACCAGGTAGAACGTCCCGTCCTCGCTGAGGCCGTAGTCGAAGATCTGCACCGTGCTCCGGGATCGAAGCCCGGCGAGCGTCTCCGCCTCGCGGCGGAAGCGCTCCTCCGCGACGCTCCTTCCCATCGCGTCCGGCACGTCGCTGCGGATGAGCTTGATCGCGGCCGGCCGCGCGAGCAGTCGATGCTCGGCGCGCCACACCTCGCCCATGCCGCCGTGGGCGAGGCGCTCCACGAGCCGATAGCTCCCGAGCTCCTTCGCTTGCCCGAGGGCCTCCTCCGCCTCGCGCCGAGCCGCGACCACCGCCGACCGCGCCCGCGCGAGGAGCCTCGCCACGAGGAGGGAGAGGAGCGTCGCGAGCACGACCGCGAGCCCGGAGACGAGGAGCGCGCGCCGCCGCAAGCTCGGGAGCCGCGAGAAGAACCGCTCCTCGTCGACGCTCATCGACGTGAACCAGAGGAGACCTTGAGGGCGCCCGACCCGCTCGCGGGCGGCGAGGTAGCGAGTCCCTCCGATCTCGAAGCCGAAGACCTCGTCCGATGCCGGCCCCGCGTCGCCGACGAGGGCCTTCACCACCGGGTCGTCGAGATCGGACACCGCGAGCGGGCGGTCCTTCGGGTAGGCGAGGCTGGGGAACCGCTCGCGGAACCCGGGCGCGGCGAGGATCGTCCCGCTCTGGGTCGCGAGCACGAGGACGGCCCCGTCCGGGATCTCGAGGTCGCTCATCGCGGCGCTGAGGGCCTCGATGTCGAAGTCGACGGTGATGACGGCGTGAAGCTCGCTGGGGCGATCGCGCTCGTAGACCGCCTGGGTGAGGGTGATGCCGGTGACGTTGGTCTTGAAGAACGGATAGGGCTCCGTCCAGACGGGCCCCGGGGTGCGAAGGGCGAGCTTGTAGAAGTCGCGCGCGCGCGGATCGTAGTCCGATCGCTCGTCGCGCACGAAGACGAGCCCGTCGCGGCGCGTCGGATCCCAGACCCGAACCCGGGTGCGCTCCGGACCTTCGACCTCGCTCACCTGGAAGCGGCAGGCGCGCCCGTCGTCCTCGAGGAACACGCCCGCGAACGTCCCGTTCGGAAAGCTCACGCTCGCGTACGCGACCCCGGGGCGACCGAGGATCAGGTCCGAGAGCTCGTAGGCGTGCTTCGTCGGATCGTCGGCCACCCGCCACGCCGAAGCGATCTCGACCATCCGCTCTCGCAGCGGGTCCGCTTGGGCCAGGGCGTGATCGATCGAGCTCGCGACCGACCTCGACTGGGCGACGAACTGGGTGCGGCCGAGATCGCGGCTCGAGTCGCGCAGCGCCGCTTGGCCGAGGGCGAGCAGGACGAGCCCGAGCACGGCCACGAGGAGGGGGAGCACGAACACGAGCTTGGACGCGCTGCGAATCGTGACCGGACCGCCGCGGAGCGCGGTCGGTGCGGACCCCGACGCGCTCCTCTCGATGGCTTTTCTCGAAGCACCCAAGGACCGGCATCATAGCCTTCGCTTGGCCGCGCGCGCGGGGCAGCTCTGATAGACTCGAGCGATGCGTCTAGCCTCCGTTCGCGGCCTCGCCC
>JBGAID010000131.1:0-23955 GCA_044225865.1 Polyangiaceae bacterium
TGGCGGTCGCATATCGGTAGGGGAGGGCGCGGGCGGTGTCCGGCGCCGGGATCGCGTCTCCTGTCATGGCGAGCGAGATCCCCTCCTCTGCGCAGACGAAGCCGCGCGGGCGCACCGGGTAGTAGCCGCCCTCGCAGTCGCGGTCCTTTCGAATGGGCTCCTTCGCCCGCGCGACGGCCGCCCCGAAGCGGAGCACGCCCACCGCCGCGGCGGACTTCTTCGGCTTCTCGAGGACGAACACGTCCGCCTTCAAGGCGACGAGCTTGGGCCCGTTCTCGGGAGGGACCGGCACGTTCTCGACGGCGATGTCACCCTCGGTGGCCTGCGCCGTCTTCGAGAGCTTCAGGTCCGCGCGCGCCCCTTTGCATGAGGCGCCCCCGAGCAGCGAAAGGGCGATCAGGCCGAGCGCGAGCGGGCGCCGGGCGCGCGCCTTCTCGATGGGGTGCGGCTCGCAGGGGTGGGTGAGGGGACGCATGCGCGGACCGTTGCCTCACGATGGAGACAAGGGCCAACAAACCGGACGCGCGCCGCGCTCGCGCGGATGACCGCGCCGCTCGTGTGATAGGCTCGATGGTCGCGCGAACCATGCTTCCTTCTCGATCCCGCCGCGCTCGATCGCACCTGTGGGCCTTCGTCGCCCTCTCCCTCTCCACCTCCACGGGCCTGTTCGGCGCGTGCGCGACGAGCGGCGAGACCTGCTCGTTCAACAGCGACTGTCTCCGCGGCTACTGCAGCGACGGCACCTGCAAGCAGGACTGCGTCGACTCCGCGAAGGACTGCCCGAAGGGCTATGTCTGCAACGCGATCGGCCAGTGCGAGTTCGGGTCTGGCGGCGGCGCTCCTTCCGGCGGCTCGGGTGAAGGTGGCGCGGGCGCATCGGGAGGCGCCCCCTCGACCGGGGGCTCGCCCTCGAACGGCGGCGCGGGCCCGACCACGACCACCACCGACGTCACGACCACGAGCTCCATGGGAGGCGCGCCTCCCGGCGGCGACGCGATCCTCACCCTCTGCTCGAGCGATGGCTCGTGCGACTCCGGAATGTGCAGGCCGACGCGCGTGGGCTCTGCCCAAAAGCGGTGCACCCAGAGCTGCAGCTCGAACGCTCAATGCGCCTCCGGCTTCCGGTGCGAGACGATCGGGGCGGAGAGCTACTGCGCGGCGAGCGACGTGGGCAAGCCGTGCACCGGCACCGGGCAGTGTAATTTCGCGTGCTTGTCCCCGCTCAATTACTGCACTTCCGCATGCTCGAGCGGGGCCGATTGCCCGAACGGCTACGGCTGCATGTTCGTGGCGGGGTCGAACGTGTGCGTCCGGGTCGAGGCCGACTGCGCCGCCGACACGAGCCAGTGCGTCTCCGCGAGCGCGTGCGACACGAGCCTCGTCGTCTCGGGCTGCACGTTCGGGTGCACCTCCGCCGCCGAATGCCCGCAGCGCGCCCTCGGGCTCCCCACCTGGACGTGCGACGGCGCGTGTCGCCGGCCCGCCGACGTCTACGGCCCTTTGCCGGGCGGCTACGCGCCGGCGCAGTGGGCCTGCGACGGGAGCGGCAACGTCGTCAACGTCTGCGGCGACGGCCTCAACTACGACTTCGGAACCGACACGCAACCCGCCGCCCCGGCAGTGAATTGCAGCTCGCCGGTCACGACGGACGGGCAGCCGGGAGACGCGTGCCTCGACAGCTGTCGCTTCCAGGGCGGCTGCCCCTTCGGCTACGCGTGCGCCGCCATCGCGACCCTCGGCTCTCAGTCGATCGGGCTCTGCATGGGCGCGGGCGCGAGCGAGGTCGGTCAGGGGTGCGCTCACCACCGCGACTGCGCGTTCGGCTACTGCAACGGGGGGACGTGCACCCGCGACTGCTCGCGCGATGGTCTGTGCCCCGAAGGGTCCTCGTGCACCAGCGCCTCCGCCCCCAACGTCGAGGGGCTCCCCGCCCGCATCTGCCAGTAGCGCTCAGCGCCGACGCCGCAGGAGCGATCGCACGCTCAGGGTCTTCGTGAGCTCGGCGGCGACGAGGAACGTCCCTCCCGCCACCGCGAGGACGATCGCGCTCGAAAGGAACGGGCCCACGGAGGTGCGCGCGAGGAGCGCCTGGACCGGCAAGCCGACCGCGACCGGCGCGGCCGCGGCGAGGACGACCCGCACGAAGGGGACCCCCGACAAGCCGGTGGCGCCGTAGGTGCGGAGCACGCCTCGCGCGATGAGGACGAGCTCGACCCAGGCGGCGACGGCGGCCCCCACGACCACGCCCGGCACCCCGAAGCGACGCATGAGGGCGAGCGACACCCCCGTGCTCACGATCACCCGAACGAGGGCGTAGAGCGCGGGGCGTCGGGTGTCGCCCCGCGCGAAGAGCGCGGTGCCGAGGATGCGCGAGGCCGCGTTCGCGGGGAGGCCGAGCGCGTACGCGGAGAGGACGGCGGCGACGTCCTGGGTCGAAGAGCCCGTGAACTTCCCGCCCCGGAGGGGGAGGGTCGTGACCTCGACCCCGAAGAACAGGAACATCGCCGCCGCCGCGAGCGAGAGGACGAACACGCGCGAGAGGAGCGTCGTCAGCCCTTTGACGATGCGGTGTCGGGCTTCCGGCGAATCGACGCTCTGCTCCGAGAGGTCCGGGAGCGAGGCGGCCGCCTCCCCGGTGCCGAGCACCGACATCGGGAGGAGATAGAGCGTCTGCGCGAACTGGAAGGTCGCGTTCGCGCCCGGCCCGAGGAAGCTCACGATCGCCAGATCGATGAGGCCCGAGATTTGGATGACACCGCGGGCGGCGAGCGCGGTGGGGAAGCGGACCATCGCATCGCGAAGCCCTTCGGTATGTAGATCGAGAACCGGGGCCACCGACCCCACGAGCCTCCGCACCGGCACCAGCATCAGGCCGAGCTGGAGGACCGCGCCCGCGCACGCTCCCCACGTCACCGCGCGCGCGAGATCTTCTTCGCCGCGGCCGGCGAGGTGCGCGGCGGCGACGACGGCTACGATCTGCGCCACGCTCCACACGACGGGCGCGATGTACGGGAGCAAGAAGCGCCGATGGGCGGTGAGGACCCCGAGCGACCAAGCGGACAGGACAAGGATCCCGGTCATCGGGAAGAGGATGCGGACGAGCTCCGCGGTGAACGCCCGCTTGTGCCCGTGGAAGCCGGCTGCGATGAGGCCCGTGAGCGCGGGCGCGAACAGCGCCCCGAGGACGCTCAGGGTCACGACGAGGACGAGGAGGGCGCCGAGCGCAGCACGGGCGAAGCGCGCCGCGCGCGCGTCTCCCTCGAGCCGGAGCTTCGCGTAGATCGGGACGAACGACGCGCTGAGCGTCCCTTCGCCGAGGAGATTCTGCGCGATGTTGCCCACCCGGAACGCGGCCGCGACGGCGTCAGCCGCCTCGCCGGTTCCGAGGTAGTGGGCGATGACCTTCTGCCGAGCGAGACCGACGAAGCGGGACGCGAGGATCCCGATCGAGACGAGCGCGGCGCCGCCGCGTCCGCCGCGTCCTTTCTCTGCGACCGCCGGAGCCGACGTCACCGAAGCGTCCGCTTTCTCACTCAAGCTCGACGCCTCATCGCCCCAAAGCTCGGAGACTTCAAGTTTGCGTCACGCGCCGGGGGGGCGTGAGAAATCTGGGCCGTCGAACGTGGCGATGTGGTACCTAGGATCGCCGGGCGTGAGCCCGCTTTCGTATCCGGCGGTGCTTCTCGTCGCCGGCGTTTCAGCACCCCAAGGCCCATGTCAGACGACGAAGGCCTCGCGTGCGGACCTGCTTCGGCCCGTCTCTTGCTCCGCTGGGCCGAAGGAGACTCCAGGCGCGAGGTTCGGGCCTGCAGCACACCGATGGGACCGCTCGACCCGATGCCGCATTCCCCCACGAGCTCCGCATCCACCAACGGGGCGCCTTCGAACGGCGCCGCGCCTTCCGGGGACCCTGCTGCCGAACGGCCGCGCTCCAACGCGCCCAGCTCGCAACGCGAGCTCTCCGTGTGCCTCATCGACATGAACGCGGGCCACGTCAACCAGGCCATGCGTTGCTTCCGCGGCATCGTCACGTCGTTCTTCGACCGGGTCCGCTTGAAGAACCCGACGCTCGCCTGCCGCGTCGTCGAGGTCTCCCCCCGCGACACGAACACCCTCATCCCCCGCGACTGCGACATCTACGTGGGCTCCGGCGGGCCGGGCTCGCCCTACGACGGCGACGCGGAGCCGTGGTTCGCCGACTTCGGCTCCTTCTCGGATTGGGTCGCGACCGCCTCCCGCCGCACCGACGAAGATCAGAAGAGCCTCTTCGGCGTTTGCTACACCTATGAGCTGCTCGTTCGGCACTTCGGGGTGGCAGAGGTGTCGACGCGCGACAGCCGCAAGTTCGGGGTGATGCCGATCTACACGACGTCGTTCGGGCAGAAGCACCCGCTCCTCTCCGCCTTCAAGGATCGCCTCTTCGCGTTCGAGCATCGGAACTGGGAGGCGGTGAACGTGAACGAGAAGCGCGTGGCCGAGCTCGGCGGCGGGCTCCTCGCCCAGGAGAGCCGCGACGGGCACTCGAAGGGCCGCGGTCTGCTCGGGTTCGACTTCGAGGGCGGGGTCGAGGCGGTGCAGTTCCACCCCGAGGCGGATCGCGCCGGGGTCATGAGCTGGGTCGCCCGACCCGAGCAAGCGGCCGCGTTCCGGGCGACGTACGGCGAGGACACGTACCAGGCGATGCTCCGCACCCTCGACGATCAGAACCGCCTCGCGCGGACCTTCGCGCTCGTGATCCCAGGCTTCCTGCAGCGTCGGTTCAACCTCCTCGCGGAGGCGCGGGGATACGAAGTGATCGAGCCGCCCTCGGCCCACGACGTGCTCGCCGCGTTCCAGGGGGAGTCGGCGACGACCCTCGAGCCGCCCCCTCCGTCGCGGGCGCGACCGGCCCACGCCGCCAACCTCTGAGGCATTTCGCCTTCGGTTTTTTCTAGAGCGTACGGGCCCGAAGTGGCCTACTCCGTACGCATGACGACGCTCGATCCCGATTCGACCCAGAAGGCCGTCGCGACGATCCGGATGCTCGCGGTGGACGGCGTGGAGAAGGCCAACTCGGGACACCCGGGGACTCCGATGGCCCTCGCCCAGATCGCGCTCGAGATCTGGATGCGCCACCTGCGCTACGACCCCGAGCATCCTGGTTGGCCGGATCGCGATCGCTTCGTCCTCTCGTGCGGCCACGCGTCGATGCTCCTCTATTCGATGCTCCACCTCTCCGGCTACGAGGTGACGCTCGACGACCTGAAGCACTTCCGCCAGTGGGGATCGAAGACGCCCGGCCATCCGGAGCTCCACATCACCCCCGGCGTGGAGACGACGACGGGCCCCCTCGGGCAAGGCATCTCCAACGCGGTCGGGATGGCGATCGCGCTCAAGATGCGAGCGGCGCGCTCGCCGCGGCGCGGCCTCGTGCGGTCGCGCGTGTTCGGCATCGCGTCGGACGGCGATCTGATGGAAGGCGTGTCGAGCGAGGCGTCCAGCGTCGCCGGCCACCTCGGGCTCGACAACCTCATCTTCTTCTACGACGACAACCACATCACGATCGACGGCGACACGGAGCTCGCCTTCAGCGAGGACGTGGCCAAGCGCTACGAGGCGTACGGCTGGGCGACGTGGACGATCGACGGCCACGACAACGACCAGATCCGCAAGGCCCTCGACGAGGCGGTCGCTCTCCAAGGCAAGCCGAAGCTGATCGTCGCGCGGACCCACATCGCGATCGGCGCGCCGACGAAGCAGGACACCTCGAAGGCCCACGGTGAGCCCCTCGGGGAAGCGGAGATCAAGGGCGCGAAGGAGAAGCTCGGCTGGCCCGCGGACAAGACGTTCTACGTACCCGATGACGTCTACGGCATGTTCAAGGAGCGCGCGAAGGAGGGCCGCACGTCGCGCGAGGCGTGGGAGCGCGAGCTCGCGTCCTTGAAGAAGGCGGAGCCGGACGCGGCCCGCGCCTTCGAGGATCAGCTCACCGTCTCCGTCCCCGAGAACCTCCTCGCCGAGCTCGTCGCCGCCGCTCCGAAAAAAGAAGCAGCGACCCGCGTCTCCTCCGGCATCGTCGAGCAGCGGGTGGCCGCCCTCGTGCCGTCCCTCGTCGGCGGCTCCGCCGATCTGAACCCCTCGACGAAGACGTACATCGAGAAATCCCCGGCCATCAAGCGAGGGGAGTTCGCGGGGCGCAACCTCCACTTCGGGATCCGCGAGCACGGCATGGGCTCGATCGTGAACGGCATCGCCGCCACCGAGGGCTTCATCCCCTTCGGTTCGACGTTCCTCGTCTTCTCCGACTACATGCGCCCGACGATCCGCCTCGCCGCGATCTCGCACCTGAGGAGCATCTTCGTATTCACCCACGACTCGCTCTACCTCGGCGAGGACGGGCCGACCCATCAGCCGGTGGAGCACCTCTGGGCGATGCGCATCATCCCCAACGTCGACGTCGTGCGTCCGGCGGATCCCCTCGAGTGCGCGGCGGCGTGGGCCCACGCCGTCGCTCGCGACAAGGGCCCCACCGTCCTCGCCCTCACCCGCCAGAACGTCCCCGTCCTCGAGCGCGCGAGCGACTTCGATCCGAAGGCGATGCTGCGCGGCGGATACGTCCTCGCCGACGCGTCCGAGCCGACCCTCGCCATCATCGCGACCGGCTCCGAGGTCTCGCTCGCGGTCCAGACGAAGAAGGTCCTCGAAGGCAAGGGCGAGCGCGTGCGCGTGGTGTCGATGCCGTGCCTCGAGGCGTTCCTCCGCCAGCCCGCCGACGTGCGCGAATCGATCCTCCCCGCGAGCCTTCCCAAGGTCTCGCTCGAGCTCGGCATCTCCACGCCGTGGCGCGCCGTGGTCGGAGAGCGAGGCCTCACCATCGGCTTCGATCACTTCGGCTACTCCGCCCCCGCGAAGGTGATCGCGGAGCAGATAGGCTTCGTCCCGGAGGCGGTCGCGGCGACGATCCGCGCGTGGCGCAAAGGCCCGGAAGCCAGCTAGCAGGTGGTGAAATAGTCGGCGTCATGCCTCTCGGCACCGGCGTGGCTGCCAATTCACCCCCCGGCTCCCTCGCTGTGCGAGGGGGGAGATCCGTCGGAGGGCACGGCTGGTCGTCGCGTGAGCGGTCGCAGCGAGCTCGCCTTGGGCCTCTCTCCTCCGCGCGCGGCCGGGTCAAGGTGCTGTGCACAACCCAGAGCGCTGACTCCCCCCTCGCTACGCGAGGGGGGCTGGGGGGTGAAAGAGCAGCAACTGCCCACCCAGTGGCCTGACGACCCCTTTTTTCAGCACACTGCTAGCGACGATCTTCGAGGAGGGCGTGCGCGGCGTTGTATCCACACATCCCGTGCACGCCCGCTCCCGGATGGGCATAGCTCGATCCGAGGTAGAGGCCGCGCACGGGGGTGCGGTAGCGGTAGTACGGGAACACCGGCCGCAGAAAGAGCTGGTTCTTGATGTCCGCGGTCCCGCCGCCGAGATCGCCTCCGAGGAGGTTCTCGTCCATCGCCTCGAGATCGGCGGGGCTCACGATCGCGCGGCCGAGGATGCGCTCCTTGAAGCCCGGCGCGAGCCCTTCGATGCGGGCCTCGATGCGGCCCGCGAAGGCCCTCTTCACCTCGTCGGTGTGGCCGCCCGCGAGCTCGCCCGGGACGCGCGAGTAGGCCCAGAGGGTGTGCTTGCCGGCGGGGGCGCGCGAAGGATCGACCAGCGTCTGCTGTCCGATCACGAGGTACGGATCGCGCGGCAGCTCTCCCGACCGCACCTCGCCCGCGAAGCGATCGAGATCGTCGAGGCCCTCGCCGGTGTGGACGACGGCGGCCTCGCGACAGGGCTCCGACGTCCAAGGGACCGGGCCATCGAGGGCCCAGTCCATCTTGAAGGTGCCGAAGCCTCGCCGGAACGCGCGCATCTTGTCGATGACGGGGGATGGCACCACCGAGGGTGAGAGCAGCTTCAAATAGAGGGTCGGGGCGGCCGTCGCGGCCACGACGCCGACCTTCGCTTCGATCGTCCCGAGGCCGCGCGCGCGAACCCCGACGACCTTGCCTCCCTCGACGTCGATGCGCTCGACGCGCGCCCCGAGCTCGACCCGACCGCGCGCCTGGGCGAGCCGGACGAGGAGGGCGTTCGTGATCGAAAGCGCCCCTCCCTCGGGGATCGCGAAGCCACCCGTCGTCGACGTCATCGCGAGCATGAAGCCCACGATCGCCCCCAGCGGATCGCTCGGGGCGACGTCGGTGTGGAGCGCGAGGGCAGGGAACATCCGCCGCGCCGCCTCCGTCTGGAAGACGCTCGAGGCGAAGCCGCGGCCGCTCGCGACCCCGACCCGCGCGAAGCGCGCGAGGGCGAGGGGCGGGATCTTGAGCGCCTCGCGCACGGGAGGGAGCGTCGAGAGCAGCACGGGCAAGATGCGCGGCTCGACCTCGCGCCACCACTCGACCCAGTCGCGCAGGGCGGGGCCGTCTTCTCCGAGCAGCTCGTCGGAGCGAGCGAGATCGCGCGCGAGCACGCCGCAGCTCCCGTCCCGCGCGGGGTGGGCGCTGTCGATGGGCGCGTGGAGGAACGAGAGGCCCGCGCCTTCCATGCGGAGGGCTTTGAACGCGGGCGAGAGCTGGCCGAACGGGAAGAACGCCGCCCCCACGTCGTGACGGAATCCCGGGAGCGTGCTCTCGACCGTCCAGGCCGCGCCGCCGGGGCGGTCGCTGCCCTCCAAGACGACGACCTCGAGGCCCGCCCGAGCGAGCACGCACGCTGCGACGAGCCCGTTCGGGCCCGAACCGATCACGACGACGTCCGGCACGCGATGATGAAGAGCACGGATGCGATTGGGGAGCTAGGTCCAGGCTCGAAGCAGAGCCGCGCGCCCCTCCCAACTCAAACGGACCCCGAGAGGCGACGGTTCCTCCGTCGACTCTCGCCGCAGCGAGCCGGAGGCGAGCGAGGACTCTCTGGCCCGAGCGGCGAGCGGAAAACACAGCGCGCACGTCTGTTTCCGAAGCGCATCGATCTCGGATTAGGGTGCCGCCCATGATTCTTCTTCATCCGGACGAGCCGCCCGCGCTCGAGATCGTGCGCGCGGAGGGGACGTCGCCGTTCTTTCTCACCTGCGATCACGCCTCGAATCGAAGGCCGCGCGCGGTGGGGACGATGGGGCTCTCCGACGAGGAGCTCGAGGATCACATCGCGTGGGACATCGGCGCGGCCCACCTCGCGCGGCTCCTCTCGGAGCGGCTCGACGCGCCCCTCGTCCTCTCCGGTTACTCGCGCCTGGTCATCGACGCGAACCGCCCATTCGAATCGCCGACGAGCATCCCGGAGGTGACGTGCGAGGTGCCGGTGCCGGGGAACGTCGGGCTCTCGGACGAGGAGAAGGCGGCGCGGAGGGAGGAGCTCTTCTGGCCATATCATCGCGCGATCGAGAGGACGCTCGCAGATCGGGACGCGCGCGGTCGAAGGAGCGCGATCGTGGCCGTGCACAGCTTCACCCCTTCTCTCCATGGCAAGGCGCGACCGTGGCATTTCGGCGTGATGTACGGGCGCGATCGGCGGCTCGCGGCCGCGCTCTTGGACGCGCTGTCCGAGGAGCGCGGCGTCGTCGTCGGCGACAACGAGCCGTACCGCGTGACCGATGGCTCCGACTACGGGATCCCCGCGCACGCGGAGCGCGCGGGGCGCCTCGGCGTCCTCCTCGAGGTGCGTCAGGACCGGATCGCAACCGCGTCGGGTGTCCAAGAGATGGCCGAGCCGCTCTTGCGCGCGCTCGACCGCGTGCTCGCCGCGCTCGGCCCGTGGTAACGAGCGTCGACCGAGGAGGCAGATCATCGTGACGAAGCCGGATGCGACGAAGGACGAGACGAAGGCGGGCAAAGGCGGCAAGGGCCAAGCGCAGCCTCCGAAGGGCGGCGCCGCCGACACCGCGATCAAGCCGACGCGCGCGGAGGACTACGCGGAGTGGTACCAGCAGGTCGTCCGCGCGTCGGACCTGGCCGAGACCTCGGTCGTCCGCGGCTGCATGGTGATCAAGCCGTGGGGCTACGCGCTCTGGGAGCGCATGCAGGCCGAGCTCGACGCGATGTTCAAGGCCACGGGCCACAAGAACGCGTACTTCCCGCTCCTCATCCCGAAGTCGTTCCTCGAGAAGGAGGCGGAGCACGTCGAGGGCTTCGCGAAGGAGTGCGCCATCGTCACCCACCACCGGCTCGTGCCGGGCCCGGGGGGCGGGCTCATCCCCGATCCGAAGGCGAAGCTCGAAGAGCCCCTCATCATCCGTCCCACGAGCGAGACGATCATCGGCGCGAGCTTCGCCCAGTGGGTGAAGTCGTACCGGGATCTGCCGCTCCTCATCAACCAGTGGGCGAACGTCCTTCGCTGGGAGATGCGCACGCGCTTGTTCCTGCGGACGGCGGAGTTCCTCTGGCAGGAGGGCCACACCGTCCACGCCACGAGCGAAGAGGCGGAGGAGGAGACGCAGCGCATGCTCGAGGTCTACGCGACGTTCGCGAAGGACTTCATGGCGATGCCCGTCTTCAAGGGGAAGAAGACGGCGAGCGAGCGCTTCCCGGGCGCGGTCGACACCTACTCGATCGAGGCGATGATGCAGGACCGCAAGGCGCTGCAGGCGGGCACGAGCCACTTCCTCGGCCAGAACTTCGCGAAGGCGAGCGGCATCCGCTACCAGTCCGCGAAGGAGACGGAGGAGATCGCGTGGACGACGTCGTGGGGCGTCTCGACGCGCCTGGTGGGCGGCCTCGTGATGACCCACGCCGATGACGACGGCATCGTGATCCCGCCGCGCCTCGCGCCCGCCCACGTGATCCTGTTGCCGGTGCTCCGCGGCGACGACACGAAGGCGAAGGTGATGGAGGCGGTCCACTCGCTCGCGGCGGAGCTGAGGGCCCTCCGCTATCACGGCCGCAACCTCGAGGTGGAGATCGACGCGCGCGACATCCGCGGCGGAGAGAAGAACTGGGATTGGATCAAGAAGGGCGCGCCGCTGCGGATCGAGATCGGCCCGCGCGACGTGGAGTCGGGGACGGTCGTCGTCTCGCGCCGCGATCGGGGGCCGAAGGACAAGGCGTCGATGGCGCAGACGGATCTCGTCGGATCGATCCTCTCCCTCCTCGACGACATGCAGTCGGGGCTCTACCAGCGAGCGCTCGCGTTCCGAAACGAGCACACCCGAAAGGTCACGACGCGCGCCGAGCTCGAGGACTTCTTCACCCCCAAGCAGGTGAAGAACGTCGGCGGCGACGAGCGCCCGGAGATCCACGGCGGCTTCGCGGTCTGTCCGTTCGCCGGCGGGGCGGAGCTCGAGGGCGAGCTGAGAGAAAAGCTCAAGGTCACGGTTCGCAACATCCCCGACGAGCTCCAGACGGACGAATGGCGCGGCGAAGGAAAGTGCCCGTTCACGGGCGAGAAGACAGACACCGTCGCCGTGTTCGCGAAGGCTTACTGACATTCGTCGAGCGATACTGGCGGAGCCGCGAAGCTTTTCGGTAAACTGAATCATTCGTGGCGAGCCTCGATCAAATCGTCGATCGGGTCCGTGAGGAGTCGGGCGCGGACTTCGCCTTCATCCTCACGCGGCGAGGTCGGCTCGCGACGCGCAACGCGCCCTCCGACATGCCCCAAGAGGGGCGCGCCGCGCTCGTCGAGCTCGCGGAGGAGCTCCTCGATTCGAAGCGCGACTTCGCCCACATGGAGCTGCCCCGTGAGACGCTCGTACCGTTCGGCGGGGCCGCGCCCGTCGATGTCTACGTCGCCGCGCGCGAAGAGGCGATCCTCTGCGTCGTGATGGCGACGTTCGTCTCGCAGGATCGGGTCGGGCCCGCCGTCGCGCGCGGGGTCGGGGAGCTCGACGCCCTCCTCGACACCGATCAGCGCCGGCTGCGAAGGCGCGGCCTCAAGGCGAGGCCTCCCAACCCGAAGAGCTCGAGCGGCCAGAAGCGCCGCCGCACCGGGGAGTTCACCCTCGACTTCGACGACGAGGGGGCGCGGGGGACGATCCCGTTCCTCGCTCCTTACAAGCCGGCGCCGAAGCGGGATGAGCCGCCCCCCGAGATCACGGTGCGGGACGCGAGCGTCGGGCGGGCGACCCTCGCCGCGATCGAGGTCGACGCCCAGAGCCCCGAGATCGTCTACGGCATGTCGCCGATCGGGCGCCACACGATCGCGGAGATCGAGCGCTCGGTGGTGCCGGAGGGTGATCCGAAGTCGAGCATCCCCGACATCCGGGTGAACGTCGTCACGATGCCGGACATCCCGACCGAGGAGCTCGACGTCATCGATCGGCAGACGCTGCCGTTCACGGAGAACGCCGCCGCGGCGAAGCGCGCCTTCGACGCGAAGGAGAGCCCCCCTTCGGAGCACCCCGTCACCGTGTCGGCGAGCGCGCAGCGCACCGTCATCGTGGGACGCAGCGGCTCGGGGCCGCGGCTCAAGCGTTCGCTTCGCGACGAGCGCGCCTCCGTCCCCGACAGCGACGACACGATCCCCGACGCCGCGCCCGCCGGCCTCCGCCCCCCCCCGCCCGCTCCGAAGCGCGTCTCGCAGAACCCCGCCGCGCCGGGGAAGCCCAGATCGATCGCCCCGGGGGCTCGGAAGAGCGTGGCCCCGAGGGCGGCGTCGAGCGCGCCTCCTCCCGAAGGGGATCCGATGATCGAATCGAAGGAGATCGGGAAGGACGAGCGCGTCCTCCGGCAGCTTCGCGACTCGAACATCGAGGCCTGGCACCAGGCGCTGGGCGAGATCGACGCGACCGAGGGCGCGGGGAGCAGCCCGCCGCCACCCCGCATCTCCGAGGCGCCTCCCAAGCGGCACACGCGGCCCCCGTCGGCTGCCTTCCCGAAGCGGAAGACGCTCTCGCCGCCCAAGCGCCGCGACTCCTGAAGAGCGTGGGGAGGCGTGGAGGCGCGAGCGCCACGCGCGTGTCGGGCGAGCCCAGCGCGCGCCGACGCGTCGGTGGGGCCGAGGGGTGGTACGCCGCGTGCGATGCGACGCGAACATGTCCCATCGATTCGAGAGCAGACGCGCGGTCGCCGCCGCCGCCCTCTTGTGCGCGGCTTGTGTCGCCGGCGCGTTCACGGGGTGCCGCACCCAAGACGAGGCGAGCGACAACGAGCGCGACTGCCGGCTGATCTGCTCCAAATACAAACAGTGTTTCGACGCCGAGTATCCGGTGGAGGCGTGCTTCACCCAGTGCGACGAGCGCGCGGGCGTCGACCTGGACTTCGAGTTCTTCGTCGACCGCTGCTCGACGTGCATGCTCGACCACCCGTGCAACGAGGCCAGTCAGTTCTGCATGCGCGGGTGCGCCGAGGTCGTGGGCGTCGACGCGCCTCCCCCGCCGGTGGAGACATGATCTCGCGCGCGAGAGCGTGGCTCGGCTGCGCGCGGGGATCGTTGCTCGCGGCGCTGGGGCGCCTCCTTCGCCACGATGGGATCGCCTGCCGCGGAGAGCGCGAGAGGCTCGTCGCGTCGCGTGCTCTTCACGCCGGACGCGACGCTGGTGAAGACGGGAAGGGCGCGTTCGACGAGAGCGCGATCATGCTCGCGCCCTCCGAGAGCGCGGACATCGTCCCCCTCTCTCGACGCTCTCGCTGATCGTCCCTCGCTCGCGCGAGAGGCGCTGGTCGAACGCGATCAGCGCCTCTTTGCATTTCGAACACGCCCACGCGCGCGCAGCGCCGATCGCGCGACGCTTTGGCCACAGTCGAGGCAACGCGCATAGCGCCGCGAACCGCGCGACGCCCTCGATTCGCGCGTCGGCGCTCGCCGCGTGAGGACGCGCGCACGGCACGTCGACTGCAACGAGGTGGTTCGTGACGAATCGCAGCGAGCTGGCTCCGAACGACGAGGCGCGCCACCAACCGGATCCCAAATCACCGGAGGTCCCTCGTCCCAGCTCGCCTCGATCGTGACGAGCAACGTAACGCCCGGGCGCTTCGCGAAGAGGAGCGTCCCGACCTTTCTCGAGTTCACCGAGTCAATCAAGGAGATCGTCATGTTGTACTGGACCGTCGTGTTCTTCGTCGTCGCTCTCGTGGCAGCGTTTCTCGGGTTCACCGGCATCGCCGGCGCGGCGGCTGGTATCGCCAAGATCCTCTTCATCGCGTTCCTCGTCCTCGCCGTCGGCAGCCTTCTTCTGGGCCGCCGGGTCGTCAGCTGATCGGACCCCCGGCGCGCTTCGCGCTCGCCGACCCCTGCCAGGCGACTGCGCTCTTCGAGCTCCGTCGCGGCAGGGGTTGATCGGACCCCCGGCGCGCTTCGCGCTCGCCGACCCCTGCCAGGCGACTGCGCTCTTCGAGCTCCGTCGCGGCAGGGGTTTCGGACCCCCGGCGCGCTTCGCGCTCGCCGACCCCTGCCAGGCGACTGCGCTCTTCGAGCTCCGTCGCGGCAGGGGTTTCGATCAGGTTCGAGTCCTCGAACGAGGCGCCGCGATTTCATGTCGCAGCGCCTCGTCGTCATTTCGAACGAGCGCGCGGCGATCCGCGCGAATGTGGGCACTGAGGCGCGGCGGCGTGCCCCTCGATCGCGTGATGGCCACGGCCTCGCCCGATGCGTGTCTCGAAATCGCGCGCTTCGCATCGACCATGTTGGCGCGCGGTGTGCGAGCTCGAACGGAGTCGAGCTTCGTTGGCGAGCCGCGTGCTGGCTGGGTCTCAGCGGCTCGCGGCCGAAGCGCGGCGCACACGTCAACGCGCGCCCCGCTACGAGAGCGGTGGGGCGAAGAGGAGAAGGATCAGCACTATGAACCGAGAGATCGTGGACCAAGTTCGCCAGGGCGCCGCCGACGCTTTGGACAAGACCGAAGCGACGGCCGAGTCGGCGAAGGAAGGCATCCTCGAGGCGATCGGTCGCGTCTCGGAGATGTTTCAGACGCTCCGTGGCCTGGGCCTCGACGACGTGCTCTCGACCATCGGCCTCCAGCGCCGTCGCAGCCCCTGGCTCGCGATCTCGATGTTCGGGGCCGGCATCGCGGCGGGCGCGGTGGTGGGCCTCGCGCTCGCCCCCCGCTCGGGCAAGGCGTCGCGCGAGCTGCTCCGCCGGCGGTTCGCTGGCGCGCTCGACAAGTCCGAGGACGCCATGCACACGGCGATGGACAAGGCGACCGACAAGGCTCGCGCCGCCGCCGACGGCGTGAAGGAGAAGGCTCACGATGTCTCGAGCAAGCTCGAGCACACCGTCGAGAACATCCCGGGCTTCAAGAAGGCCGAGGCGGCGGTGGCGACGAACGGTCGCACGCGCTGAGCGGTGGAGGACGGGGCGGGGCACCAAGGCGGGGGGACCGCCCTCGGATGAGGTGAGGCGCGGTCGCGTGAGCGTGGCATTCGGCCACGGCACGCCCTCTCTCAAAACTTCGGGCGAGGAGCGGATTCTCCCGCGGGATGCCCTTCGACGTGGCAATGTGCCACGATCGAAGGAGCCGATTTCGGCCGTTCGGGGCCTGGCATGCAAGCTGCCCGAGCACGCAGGTTCACGCCACGTCGGCGTGGCTCCGAGGATGAGCGAAATGGGCTATCGAATTCTGGTCGTCGATGACGACCCCGGCATGTGTGAGCTGCTCGAGATGGCGCTGCGGCGCCTCTCCCATCAGGCGGTCACGGCTACGAGCGGACCGGAAGCGCTGCAGCGCCTCGACGAGTCGGACTTCGACATCGTGCTCACCGACATCGCCATGGCGGAGATGGACGGACTCGAGCTCTGCCAGAAGGTCTCCGAGCTGCGCCCGGGGTTGCCGGTCGTGGTGGTGACGGGGCAAGGCAGCATGGAGTCGGCGGTGGCCGCGCTGCGAGCGGGTGCCTACGACTTCATCGAGAAGCCGGTGGACGAGAAGCTCCTCGCCCCTTGCCTGGCGCGCGCGGGACAAGCGCGCCTGCTCGAGCGGGAGGTGCAGCGCCTCCGCCGGGAGGTCGACACCGGGCGCCCTCTGGAGGACGTCGTCGGCGCCTCCAGCGCGATGAGGCGGGTCTACGATCTGGTGGCGCGCGTGGCTCCGAGCGACGCCTCCGTCCTCATCCACGGCGAGACGGGGACGGGCAAGGAGCTGATCGCTCGCGCCATCCACGCCAAGAGCGCGCGCGCCGAGGGGCCCTTCGTGGCCCTCAACTGCGCGGCCGTGCCCGCCAACCTGATCGAGAGCGAGCTGTTCGGTCACGCCCGCGGAGCCTTCACGGACGCGAAGTCGGCCCGCGAGGGCCTCTTCGTGGAGGCGAACGGGGGCACCATCTTCCTCGACGAGATCGGGGAGATGCCGATCGAGGTGCAGCCCAAGCTCCTGCGTGCGCTCCAGGAGCGCAAGGTCCGTCCGTTGGGCTCCAACGCGGAGGTCCCGTTCGACGCGCGCATCGTCGCCGCGACGAACCGCGACCTCGAGATCGAGGTGGAGGAGAAGCGCTTCCGCGAGGACCTCTACTACCGAATCAACGTCGTGAAGATCGAGCTGCCTCCGCTCCGTGAGCGGGGGGCCGACGTCCTCGCGATCGCCCACCACCTGCTCCGGAGGATCGCCCAGGGCCGCAACTTGACGCTCTCACCCCAGGCGGCGGAGCGACTCATGAGCTACGACTGGCCCGGCAACGTGCGGGAGCTCGAGAACTGCATGGAGCGAGCGGTCGCCCTCGCGCGCTTCGATCAGATCACCACCGAAGACCTGCCGGAGAAGCTGCGCACCCACCGCTCTGATCGACTGGTCGTCTCCGCTGAGGACGCGAGCGAGCTCGTGACCCTCGAGGAGCTCGAGCGCCGCTACATCCACCGCGTCCTCAAGATGCTCGGCGGAAACAAGTCTCGCGCCGCGCAGGTGCTCGGCCTCGATCGTCGAACCTTGTATCGCAAGCTGGATCGGTACGAGGATCGAGCGGCCTCCGCTCAGTCGAGCGCGTCGACGGATGCGCGCTCTTCCCGCTGAGCCCGAACCGGACGAGGTGGGTCGATGAGCGATCGCAGCGCGTGGGTCACGACGAGCGTCTTTCGAAAGGTGGCCCACGACATCGTCGGCGGAGCGGGGGTGACCCGAGGCGCGCTCACCGAGATCGAGCGAACCCTCGGCGCTCCCTCGGAGATGCAGACGATGCTCCTCGCGATGGCGCGGCGGGGGCTCACCCGTCTCGACCGGCTCGCGCGGCGGCTCCGGTACGCGGCGGTGGCCGAGTCGGGAGACCTCGCGCCTGCCCTCGCGGAGCTCGATCTGAGGGACGTGGCCCGCGCGGGCGCGCGCGAGGCCCTCGAGCTCGACGGCCGCAAGACGGTGACGTTCGAGGCGCGGCTGCCGCCGGCCGCGGTCATCGCGCAGCTCGACGAAGAGCTCGTTCGGGCCGCGATCTCCGAGGTCGTCAGCAACGCGGTGAGGTTCGCGCGAAAGTCCGCTTCGCTCGAGCTCGGTGAGGACGATGCAGGTGCCTTCATCGTCGTGGAGGACGACGGACCCGGCTTCCACGCCGAGTTCGCCTCTCAGCTCCATCCTCCGCTGCGCCCTCGCGAAGGACAGCGAGGCAGCGGCTTGTCGCTCGCGACCGTGCTCGGCGTGATGGCGCGACACGACGGCTCGTTCTCGATCGAGCCCCGACCAGGCGGGGAGTCGGGCGGTCGGGTCCGGCTCACCTTCCCCAAGCGCTGAAGCGCCCCGAAGCGTCGCGCGGCGCCCGGCACCATGTGGGGCCGGACCGCGTGACGTTCTCGCCTCGGTCGCGCCGGGGCTCCGGGGATTTCCGTGTCGGCCCGGGCCGTGCGTAGCCCGAGGGCCGGGCCCTCCTTCGGGCCCAGAGGAGACACGATGAACCGCCTGATCCATTCCCTCGCCGGACTCGTCTTTCTGACCCCGATCCTCGGCTGCGACTCGGCGGCGCAGCAGCGCCATGACGCCGAGAAGGCGAAGGAGGACGTCGGCAAGGTCGAGCAGGACGCCCGAAAGGACGTCGAAGAGGCGAAGCGCAAGGCCGACGAGAAGATCGACGAGGCGCGAAGGAAGGCCGCCGAAGAGGAGGCCAAGGCTCAGAAGAAGGAGGCGGACGTCTACCAGACCTACGCCGACAAGACGAACAAGCGCCTCACCGACGTCGACAAGGACATCGCCGACATGAAGGCGGACCTCCAGAAGGCGGAGGGCAAGGCGAAGGCCGACGCCACGAGCACCGTCCGCGATCTCGAGATGCGCCGAGCCAACCTCCAGAAGGACCTGGAAGGGGCCAAGGCGAAGACCGGCGACGAGCTCGACAAGGCTGAGAAGACCATCGACGGCGCCCTCGACGCCCTCGAGAAGGACGTCTCGAACGCGGCCTCGAAGGTGAAAGAAGCCGTCCGCAAGACGTGAGGACACGATGCTCGATCGATGGACAGAGACGATCCCGCCGAGCGTCCTGAGGGATCTCGCGGAGGCGCCCGAGCTCGGGATCGTGATCGATCTCGACGGGACGCTCCTGCCCCTCGCCGCGACCCCGCCGCGAAGCCTCGACACGACGGCGCGGCGGCTCCTCCTCGATCTGGGAGCGCTCCCGGGGGTGCAGGTCGTGATCGTCAGCGGGCGCACGCGCGCCTCTCTGTCCGCGCTCTTCCCGGATGCGGAGCCGTGGATCATCGCCGAGCACGGGGCGTGGCGCCGCGGTCGAGGGGGGACGTTCTCCTGTCCGATCGAAGGTGATCCCGCGAGCATCCGTCGCTGCACGACCTTGCTCGAGGGGATCGCCCGCCGCATCTCGGGGGCGTGGGTCGAGCCGAAGAGCTGGGCGGTGTGCTTCCACTTCCGCCTCGTCCCCGAGGAGCTCCGCAACACGATGCTGGCGGAGATCGACGCCGCCGTCCTCTCCTGCCTCGTCTCCGCTCCCGAGCTCGAGCGGGTGAACGGTGAGGCGACCGTCGAGGTGCGGCACCGGAGCGCGAACAAGGGCCAAGCGATCGACTGGGTGCTCGAGGAGCTCGGCGGGGGCGCCTCGCGGCTCGTCGTCTTCGGGGACGACGTGACGGACGAGGACGCCTTCCGTGTCGCGGGACCGGACGACGTCACCGTGCACGTCGGGGGAGGGGAGACGCACGCGCGCTACCGGATCGCGAGCCCGGAGGACGTTCGCACCGTGCTCCGCGCGCTCATCTCCGAGCGCTTGTCTGCGCGCACGTCGCTCGCGCCGCCGCCCTCCATCCACGACGCGCCGAAGGTCGAGCCACGCCTCGTCGTCGCGTCGAACCGCCTGCCGGAGGCGGTGCAGGAGAGCGGCGCTCGCAAGCGCAGCGTCGGCGGGCTCGTGAGCGCGCTCGGCCCCGCCCTCGAGCAGCGCGGGGGCGGGCTCTGGATCGGCTGGAGCGGACGGGCGAAGAAGGGCGTCCCTCTCGGCGGGCACGCCACGACGTTCGACCTCGACGCGAGCCCCATGCGCGGCGCCCTCGATCTCGCCCCCGAGACGGTGGAGAATTTCTACGACGGCTTCTGCAATCGGACCTTGTGGCCGCTCCTGCATGGCTTCGTCTCCCGCGTGCGGTTCGACGACGACGAGTGGCGCGCGTACGGGGACGTGAACCGCTCGTTCGCAGAGGCGATATGCCGGGCCGCCCCGCCCGACGTCCCCGTCTGGGTGCACGACTATCACCTCTTCCTCGTGGGCCGCGAGCTCCGCTCCCTCGGTCACGCGGGCCCGATCGGGTTCTTCCTGCACGTGCCCCTCCCCTCGGTGGAGCTGATGGAGACCCTGCCGTGGTGCGAAGAGATCTTCGACGCGATGATGAGCTTCGATCTCATCGGATTCCACACCGCCCGGTACGCCGACAACTACCGAGCCGGGCAGGAGACCGTGGCGGGCGCGCGGAGCATCGGCTCCGTCCTGCGCAAGGGAGACCGAGCCAGTCGCGTCGGTGTGTTCCCCATCGGGATCTCGCCGGAGCCGTTCGTGCGCGGCTCCGAGGCGGTGCTCGACGACGAGATCCAGAGCTTGATTCGATCCCTTGGCGATCGGCGCCTGCTGCTCGGCGTCGATCGGCTCGACTACTCGAAGGGGATCCCGGAGCGCTTGCGAGCGTTCCAGCGCTTCCTCGAGACGTTCCCGGAGTGGCGCCGGCGCGTCTCGTTCGTTCAAGTGTCGGTGCCGAGCAGAGAGGGCCTCCCCGACTACGCGCAGCAGCGAAAGTTGGTCGAGGAGCTCGTCGGCCGCATCAACGGCGAGTTCGGCGACGCGGACTGGGTCCCTGTCCGCTACCTCTATCGATCGTACGGCCAGGAGCAGCTCGCTCGACTCTATCGAGCCGCCGCCGTCGGCATCGTCACCCCCCTCAAGGACGGCATGAACCTGGTCGCGAAAGAGTTCGTCGCGTCGCAGCGCGCGGGCGATCCGGGCGTCTTGCTCCTCTCTCGCTTCGCGGGCGCGGCCGACGAGCTGACCGACGCGGTCCTCACGAACCCGTTCCACGCCTGCGGCTTCGCACGAGACCTCGATCGCTGCCTGCGCATGCCGCTCGAGGAGCGACTGCGCCGCCACGCGAGCTCGTTCGAGCGTGTGATGAGTCAAACCGCGGAGGCGTGGGGCTCGTCCTTCATCGAGGCCCTCGAGGCGCGGCGGAATTCTGCGGCAGACGAGGTGGAATGCCCCGGGCACGAGGCGGCGTGAGGCCGGTTATTTCGAGGTTTTGTGGGGCACGGAAGCTGCCAAAGCGCTCGTCATGACCATGCACGTCGCGATGCGGCCGACGCCTCGGGTAGCGCCAGGGCTCGGCCTGTTGGTGCAGCTCGTCGTCTCCGATCCCGAGCGGCTCGCTTTGCTGAAGACGGCCCTCGAGCGATCCGGCGCCGTCGTGCACGCGGTTTGTACGCCGGCCGAGGCCCTCTCGATCGCGGCCGCGATCGACATCGATGTGCTCGTGTGCGATCTCGACCTAGAAGGGATGGACGGCTGCACGCTGCTCCAGCGGCTGCGTCACCTGAGGTCGCACCGCGCACCCCTTCCGGCGATCGCGCTCGCTCCGCGCCGGGACGAGGACGAGATCTCCGGCGCGTTCCAAGCAGGGTTCTTGATCCACGCCATCCCACCCGAGCCTCAGGATCTGGTGCGGATGGTGACGAGCCTGGACGTGGGGCCCGTCGACCTCGGCCGCGGTCCCCGGCCCGTCGCTGGACGGGCCTGATCAACGACCGCTGGTCCGATCAACCCAACCCCTGCCGCGACGGAGCTCGGAGAGCGCAGTCGCTCCCCAACCCGACCATCGCGTCGCTCCGCCGATCGATGGGAACGAGGTCGATCTCGATCGCGGGTGTGTCCTCGGGGGGAGCGACGGCGAAGGGACGATCGACGTGCTCTGCGATCACGGAGCGGAGCTGCGCCACCGCCTCCTCGGGGGTCGCGCCGCGCCCCGACGCGTCCAGATCGTCGCACACGGCCGTCCAGCGCTTCCCCTCTTCTTCGAGCCTGAAAAAGAACCTCATGTTCGTCTCCTCGCGAGACTCGTCGCAACGTCGAGACCACATCGCGAAGGAGAATGCCGGTCGCGCGGCACGTGCCGTGCACCTCCATCGAGCATGAACAACCCGAGCAACCCCGCCAAACCCGAGTTGCCCATTCAACCCAGTACGCCCCCCGACGAGCGCCCCGGGACACCGGGCCCGAGCAGCCCGCGGCCCGGCACGCCAGAGCGACCCCACGAGCCCAGCGTGCGTGAGCCCCCCATGACGCCTCCCCCGACGAGCCCTCACGACCCGATGCCTCCCGAGATCGTCGACTGAGCACGGAGCACGGCGAGTGGCGTCACCAGGCGCCACCCGCCGATTTTTCGAACCGAGCTCAGGCGCGCTCGAGGAGCGCCGACACGGCGCGCTTCAGGATGGGCTGCGCGACGACGCCGAGGATGAGTCGGCCCTTCGACGTGCGCTGCATTCCTCCTCCGATCACCAACCCGACCCCGAACGCGGTCGCGAGCGCGGCCGCCGGGTTCTCCTTCACGAGCTTTGCGACGACGTGCACCGCGATGCGCGCTCTTCGCCGGAGCGTGCGGACCACGCTCGCGCGCTTCTTCTGGAGCGGCTCGTCCGGTGTCGCGCCGCCTTCGTTCTCCCAATCGACGACCTGCTCGGGAGCAGGAGGTTTGGGCTCGCTCGCCTTGTCGGCCATCTCTTCTACGGAGCTCATGGGCGATCGCGCGCTTCAAGCTCCGTGCCGGTGCTGGCCTCGCGCCCGTGCGGTCGGTGCTGCGCCTCGATCGCACGTCTGCCTCGGTCCATTCGCGACGTGCGGGCGCTTCAGCCGCAGCCGCGCCAGCGGTCGACGAGCTCGGGGGCGAGTCCCAAATGGCCGCAGTGCGCTCCCTTGTCTCCCCCGGCGTAGCCCCGAACGATGAGGCATCGCTCCTCGGCCACGCGCCGCAGGCCTCGCTCCTGCGTCGAGCGCACGACGCTCGCGCGCACGACGAGGCGCTCCAGCAGCGTCGTCGCCACCTCGGCGGTGTTCGCGTAGCCGTCCGTCGGAACCTCGCTGTGGGTGAGGATGAACGCGAACCGCGGCGCATCGAGCGCACGCCGAGCGGCCGCCTCGAAGGGCGCGAGCGGCTCGGCCGCGACGCGGTGGGAGCCGGGGACATAGCTCCCGTAGAGCGAGTCGAGGAGCATGACGCCCGTGAGCGCGGGCTCGTCGGCGGCGACGAGCAGCGCGCCCCGCACCGCTTCGAAGCCAGCGCTGAACGAAGAGAGCAGGAGGCGCGCGGCGTGACTCTTGATCCCGGTCGTCTCCGACACGACCGCGTCGATCGCGCTCAGCAGAGCGTCGAAGCTCCGCCGTGTCGGAAACAGGCCCGCGTAGTCGCTCGAGCCCGAGCCCTTGTCGATCGTCGCGATGACGATCGGCTTGGCGAGGGGAGCGAGCACGCGATCGAGCGCGAGCCCGCCGTGGAAGTGGAGGACGAGATCGTACGAGCCGTCCGGCATCACGGCGGGGGCGCGGACGAGCACCTCCGCCATGCCGGCGCGCTTGCGCTCGTAGTCGCCGAGGCCGCGATCCTCGAAGGAGCAGTCCCGGTCGGTGAGGTGGAGCGAAGGCCCGGGGAGGGGAGGTCGGCCATCGGCGCTCGCGGTCGTCGCCGCGATCTCGGCGCTCACGGGGACCTTCGCGCTGGACGCGCCCGCGGGCTCAGGCGCGGGCGGCGACAGCTCGCGGAACGCCACCACCACCGCGATCAAACATCCCGCCACGAGGAGGAGGTCACGCGCCCGTGCGAGCGTCGCTCTCGCGCCCTCGGAGGCCATCGATCGATCAGAAGCCAGGGTCTTGCACGGTGGGAAGGCTCACCCCGGGCGTGCTGGGCGGGGGCTTGCTCACGGGGGCGGCCGTCGCGGGTGGCGTCGATACCGGCGTCCCCGCCGTCGGCTTCGCGGAGAGGCTCGGGTTCGGAGCGGCGGCGATGGGGCCGCCGTGCTGGACGGGGCCTCGCGGCGCCGTGGGCCCCGCGCTCCCGGTCGGCGCCGCGCTCGCCTCGGGGAGATCGTGCACGTCGAGGGCAGGGCTCGAGCTCGTCTCCGCCGCGACGGCGGCGCTGCTCGGCGTCGCTGTCGCGCGCTCGGAAGCGGTGTCGGCTCCGGCCACGGTCGTCTCGGTCCGGCGCGCGTCGGCGTTTGCGCTCGCGGCCCCGATCGCTCCGTCGCCCTGAGACCCGAGCTTCGCCACGAGGACGATCCCGAGGCCGACACCCGCCGCGACGGCGGCCGCGATCGCGATCGCCTTGGAGCGCTGGGGAGCGGGGCGGACCGAGGGGGAGCCGGGGCTCGCGAGCGCGGCGAGGGTGGGCGACGTGCCGAGGAGCGAGTCGTGCGGCTCGCGGGCGTGGGGCGGGGTCGGAGACGGCGCGGCGGAATCCAGGCCGCGCGCTCCCGAGACGTCATAGGCGCGGGTGACCTCGTCCTGGAGCGACGTCTCCGCGTCGTCCGTCTTCGATGCGGCGTCGGCCGCGTCGGGGGGCGCGTCGCTCATGTCGAGGCTCGCCACGATGCTCGCGCTCGACGAAGCGGAGGCGGCGGGTGGG
>JBGAID010000132.1:0-24139 GCA_044225865.1 Polyangiaceae bacterium
TGGTCTCGTCTCCAGGCGCCCGACCTCGACAATCCCAGCCCTCCCACTTGCAGGCAGAAGCCCGCGTCTTCGCGGGCTTCGAGCACATGTAAGGGAGGGCTCGACGAGCGAAGGAGGCGCGGGTGCTTTACCGGCAACATCGTCCGATTACGGACGGGGCGCAGCAGAGCCTCTTCTACGACGACGCGTTCGTGGCGCCTCGAACAACTACACCTATGACGCCGTCCACAGGGCTCATCGCCGCGACAGGACGCCGCGAGCACGCAAGCAACGGGGACGTCCAGGTCGACAATAACGATCAACCGATCTCGAACCTGCCGCTCGCGACCAGCCCAACGGCCGTCCGGAACTACGAAGAGACCTACCGACGTCGTGGGGAACATCCTCGAGATGTTCCACGACGCCGGCAGCGGCGTGCCGCGACCTGGACCCGGACCTACACCTACGTGAGCGGCAGAACCAGCTCGCGAGCCACAACGCGCTGGCCCCAGCACCGGGACGTCTACGCATCGCCGCCCACGGCAACATGGTCGCGATGCCGCACCTCACGGCCATCGACTACACCCCCTTCGACCAAGTGATGCACGCCGATCTCGGCGGAGGCGGCGACTCCTATTACGTCTACGACAGCGGCGGCACGCGCATCCGGAAGGTCATCGACACCGGCATCAACCTCATCAAGGAGAGGATTTATCTGGGGTCGTTCGAGATCTACCGAGAGATCGTGTCCGGTACGGTCGACAAGGAACGTCAGACCCTGCACGTGCTCGACGGGGCGAAGCGCATCGCCATGGTCGAGACCCTCACCATCGATGATGGGGACCTGGTGTCGACGCCGGATCCCAAGCAGCGCTATCAGCTCGGCAACCACCTTGGCAGCGCGCTCCTGGAGCTCGATGAGACCGGGCTGATCGCGTCGTACGAGGAGTATCACCCGTACGGAACGAGCGCGTACCGGAGCGCTCGGAGCGGGGTCGAGGTCTCGGCGAGGCGGTACCGGTACGTCGGGATGGAGCGGGACGACGAGACTGGGCTGTACTTGATGGGGGCTCGCTACTACGCGTGCTGGCTCGGGAGGTGGACGAGCGCGGATCCAATGGGGATTGGGGCCGATGGTCCGGGGCTTTATAATTACACGCGGGGGTCGCCGGTTCCCTTCAGCGACCCGACAGGACACGAGCGGCGTTCCCTCGTGGAGGGGATGTACAACCCCAGTTCAGGAGAGCGACTCAAGACGCTGTGGAAGGGTTTCTCGAACATAGCTGGCAGCATCAGCAAGGCGGCCGCCGAAGCCCGTGCTCGTCTGAACCAACAGGTCGAGGAGAAAGTCCAAGCGAAGGTCGCTGAGTCGGGCGATTCCACAACTGCCAAGGCATTGGGAGGCGTCGACATCTTGCGATGAGAGTCGTCAGCGGCGCAGTATTTGGAGCTGTCGCAGCGCCGTACGACATCGTCGAGCCGATTCATACGTCTTACAAGAAGGGCGGCATCGGCAAGGTGGTCGAGGACCAGGTCGAAAACGCCCCGCCAGTCACGTCGCTTCGGCGCGAGAAAGAAGCTGCGGCGAGGGGCGACGTCCCCGGGGCGGTTGCCGAAGGGCTCACCTTTGGGCTTCAGACCCTGCTAATGGCAGTCGGCCTGGGCAGGGCCATCGAGAAGCCCAAAGCTGGAACACCGCGGTCAAAAGCTGCGCCCGCCTTAGCAACGGCTGGCGGCGGCTCTATTTCGAGCGTCGCGCTATCGGTGCCGGATCTGCTTACCGGGGGATTACTCGATATTCTTGGTGGGACAAGCGCGGCGAGTTCTGGTGGCGGTCGCCGACGCAGAGACGACGATGGCGCCGCCACTACAGCGCCCACTGTGACCGTCCGCGCGGAACAAACCTACATGGGTGCGAAGAAGCATGGCCTGGACTGGACGGAGGGAGCAGCAGAGGCAAAGAAGGGCAAGCCCCAGGGCCAATGGGGTAGTGTTGAAGACCTAGATTGGGCCAGTGCGCGAGCCGCGACTCTCAAGCCGGGCGAGGGTCGACTGTTCTCCTACCGGAGGGCAACAAGAGCTTCGTTTGGACTGTCGAGGGCAAGCGGGTCCCGGCAACCCACGTATATCTCAGGCGCAATCCCAGTGGCGTGACGTGGCACGGCCATCCGCGCTCTGTCTACGCGCCGCCGCGGAGGCGATAACGATGTTGACTATCGAAATGGATCCCCCGGAGGGCCCCGGCTTGCATGAGCCGCAGCCATCGGACGCCAGCTTGTCGGAAGTCCTTGCGAGCGCCTTTGCCTCGACGGGCGGCGCTGCCCATGTCACGCTGAACGGCGTGCACTTTGCCCTTGCATACCGTTACGACGCTGCTGAGATCTCATCTGCGGTCGTGGCGTTGCTTGAGCAACTGCTTGCGCGTCCGGCTGGCGAATATGAGGCCAACCTGGCAACATCGTCATTCCCCCTCGTGTTGCGGGCTGTTTGGACTCAGGGCCAGGTGAAAGTTCGGATGCGTGCCGCGTTCTCCCGTGAGGTCGCGGAGCAGCTGAAAGGACGGGAGGAATTTGCCATGAGTCGTGTGCGGTTTATGCTGGCATGGCAACCATTGCTGCGGCTATGGTCGCGGCGACTGGCCGAGATGGGCTATCGTTCGGCGGACTCGTTGGAGATCGTTGCGCTTGAGTCGGTGCTGACGAAGCTGAAGGACCTGGAGAGAGAATGAGCCGCTGTGGGGCACCAGCGATCTTTGCGGCTTGTGGGGCACCTGTGGGGCACCAGCGAGCTCTACGGCGGGAGTTCATAGGGTGTTCCACTGGACGCATGCAGAGCCAACCCGCCACCCCCGCCCGGGCTGGTCGGCGCACCCGGTGGCGCCAATTGGCTGGCCCGAGACAAAACAGTCCCTTCGAGCAGCGGCTCGCCGCAGCTCCGGCTCAGGCGGCTTCGCGCAACATGATAGTCGGAAGCAAGCTGGCAGGAGCGCCATGAAGCCCGCTCGCCATCAGCTCGAGGTCCCGAGGGCGCTTGCCGGCCCTGGCCGCGCTCTGTGGGGTCGCGCAGACGCCTTTGGCTGGGTAGCGGGAACGAGGCTCGATCCGTTGCCGCTCATTGGCAGGTGGCGCTCTGCGGTACACGTCGAGCGGGGTCGCTCCACCGAGGGCGCGATGCGGCCGGTCGGGAGGATGGCGGCAGAGGCGGGCGGATGAGGTCAAGAGCGAGCGCACGAATGCCCGAGGGCGCCCGGACGCGACCGTGCTACTTTCCGACGCTGTCCGGCGCGAAGCGCGGCTCGCACTTTGACAACCCTGCGCGAGGGCTCGAGGGAGCCCTCGCGGCACATCTTCCCAGCGCC
This sequence comes from Polyangiaceae bacterium, assembly GCA_044225865.1. Taxonomy (GTDB): domain Bacteria; phylum Myxococcota_A; class Polyangia; order Polyangiales; family Polyangiaceae; genus Xiheicaenibacterium. The sequence goes on from JBGAID010000132.1 coordinate 3,338, forward strand.
TCAGAGCGCCGCGCGCACCACCGCGACTTGCCCATGACGACCTCGGCCGGGACCCGGACGACCCCCCAGCCGAGCGCCCCGAGCTGCCTATCCCGGCGCGCATCTGCGCGCTGTCGCGCCGCGTGATAGCCGCCATCCGCTTCGACCACCAGCCGCGACGCCGGCGCCGCAAAGTCGACAATCCATTCGCCGATGACGAATTGACGGCGAAACCCCGCCCCCAGCCGCGAGCCCCGCAGCCGCTCCCAGAGCAGGGCCTCCGAGGACGTGGGCAGCCTGCGCATGCGGCAGGCGCGCCCAGCCAGGACGAGTTGGATGGTTTGCGTTCCATAGAGACCTCCCGAGCCCGGCATTGGGGCCGAGCCTCGCCCCACCCAGGCGCAGGGTGACCCATCAGCGACGGCGGGATGACTGGCGGCTCGCCTGCAGGCAAAGGAGCTGAAGGCTGCGCGCACGGCTTCCGGCACTGTCAAAGGGGCTGCGAGAAGCGGCGCCGGAGACTTCTTCATCGGCATGATGAATTCAGTCGCGCGACAGCGCGTGAATGCGAGCGCACAGCAGCGCCAGGAGGCGGCGGACGTGTTCAGGGCCGTCGGAGCGAAGCAAGCTGCGAAGCGCGATCAAGCAGCCGCGGATCGGCTGACCAAGGGAGCGTCGGAGCTTCCGCGCGCGACGACCACGGAAGGAAAGGTCGGTGAATTCGTCGGCGACTTTGGCCCTGGGATAGTGGGGGCTGAGCGGGTCGTCCGAAGTCTCGTGAAGACACTAGTCGGAACGGAAGCCGAAGCTCCGAGCACCGCCCCCAAGACGGAGCGTCGGGTTATCTCAGCGAACCGGGTGAGCAAGCAAGATCTATCCACCGCGGACCCGGTAAAGCTCACCACAAATCAAGCAAAGATCTTGGAGCAGCTGCCGAAGGAAGGCTCCACTGTTATCGTGCCCAATAGTTACTTTGGCCTGAATGACCTCTCGGCAATAACATCGAAGACGGGCGGGGTCGAGTTCGCAGTATTCACAATGGGCGGGCGTAGAATGATCGTCCGTGGCACGCGACACGGCATCGACAGCATCGACACCGATGTTTCAGCCGAGCTCGGTCGTCAAGGGTGGCGTTTACGGCACACTCCCACCCGGGGAGGTCGGAGTCAGACTTGAAGCCTTCACCGGGGGACGAATCGGTGTTGAGGGCGGGAAATCGCAATGCGAAAAGTGCAATCGTGAACGAAGTTGGAGAGCGCACGCTCTTCCACGTCATTCCGGGATATCTGTGGCGATGAAATACGATGCTCTTGCAAAACATGCGCTCGATCTGATTGTCGAGTCGGTCAATGCGCACTCGCCTCTCCCCCAGGAATGGAAGGAGCAGTTGGTACTGGTCTCCAGTTTTCGCGACGACGAGCGCATATTTGTGCTTCACCTACCCGGCCCGCTGCCCGTGGTGGCGAGGATCTAGCGCGCGTGGTGCTCGACGCGGTCAGTGGAAAAGCACTTTCAGTTGAGGTGTTCGCTTCCAAGTGGGAAAGGGTTCGATGATGTGTCGTGTGGACGCCGGGCTCGGCGAGTCTGCGTGAGCAGTGTGGGGCACCAGTGTGGGGCACCAGCGATCTTTGGGGCCGCTGGACAAACCACTCCCTTCAGGCGTCGACGCGCCCAAGCTCTCCCTCAGGCAGCGTCGCGCAACGTGATAATCGGAAGCAAGCTGGCAGGAGCACCATGAAGCCCCTGTTGTTTTTTGGGGGGGGACGCGTCGTCAATCCTATGCTCGATCGCGCGCGCGACCTGGGGTCGGCTGAGGGACGACGCCGAACCTCACAGCTTCGCGTTGGGCGACAGCGACCAGCCGAAGGCCTGTTCGGGGACGACCCTGCAAGGGATGCCCTGCGAAGCGAGCCGCGACCACAGAGGCTCGAGGTCGAGCTCCCCTTGGTAAAGCTCGAGGTGACGCGGCAGCAGAGGGTCTGCGGTCGCTTGACCGTGAGCACGTGATCGCTTCGGGACCGCGAGCTCGAAAGTGGGGACGGAGAGAGCCCCCAGAATCGCGGCGAGCTCCATCGCGGCGGTCATCGGATTGACCCCCATCGGCGGGCTGAACCACAGGCTCGCCCGACGCGTGGCGAGGTCGAACGAGAGATTGGCGGGACCGAGGAGGTGCACGACGCTGATCCCGGCCTGCTTCGCGATCTGCAGGAGCGTCCGCAGATCCCGAGCTGGTCCGGGGATAGCGAGGCTCTCGAGATGCAGCCCCGTCGCCACTGCGTCGAGGATCTCAGGGCCGAGGTTCGGCATGGTCAGCGTCCGCAGCTGGGGCATCATGCTCGGCAACTCCTGCAGGCGGTCTCGCACGCCCATCTTCCGCCACGCGCCCGTCCGAGGACGGTCGATCGCGAACGAGGTCCATTGCAGCGGGTCCACCGGGCGCAGAGCGATGAGTCTTCCACGCCGACGTCCGCGACGTGTCGCAGCGAAATGAGCCTCCGCGAGTTGAGCAGCCCGCACGAGTGAATGAGGGCGTTCGGCCATAGCGACAGGCGCTCGACCGTCGTCCACTCGCTCTCGCTGCCCAGGCCATTCCAGCTCCGCGCGTACTCGGGAAAGCGGATCGTCGGTTTGTGTCCGAAGTAGATCTCGTCGAGGAACCCCCGGCGGAACTTCGCCCGTTCGATTGCTCGCAGCGAAGGGCGCCCCTCCAGGCGAACCCGTGCTGCTCGAGCAACGATGTCTCCTCGAAGCTCGCGCGCTTCTTTTTTCCGTCCCGGGCGAGCTGCAGCGCGATGAAATCTCCCCGCGGGTCGCCCGCCTCTTGGAGACGGTCGGCGAGGACGTGACGTGGCTCGTTCGATGAGGGGTCGGCCCAAACCGCTTCGAAAAGATCTCGAATGCTCGGCGCGCCTTGGTGGGTCACTGCGCCCGCGACGAGGTCCTCGATTCTGCGGAGCGACTCCCACTCCGCCGCGTCGAGCTCGCTGGGCTCGGCTGCTCGGAGCTCGACGAGGGCCGCGACGATGCTCGGCGGCTTCTCCGCGAGGAGGCCTGCGATGGGGCGCGTACCGAGGTGCTCGATCGCGACCGTGAAGCGGACGTCGCGTAGGTGCGTGAGGGGCGCCGCCGCGCCATCGACGCAAGCGACGATGCGCGACCGCTGGTGAGGTCCCCCCTCGGTCTGATCCACGAGGAAGCGCACGAGGTGCTTGGTCACTCGCGGATCGGGGGGGCGTCCGAGCAACGCCCTCGTGCGGGCGGCGAGCAGGTCGAGCCCGTGGATGCCCTTGTCGGGGTCGTTCGGTGCGCGGAGCCAATGAAAGAGGTGGCCAAGGTCGAGCACGTCGTTGGCCTCGAACCGCTCGTCCCACTGGTCGCTGCCGGTGGTGCGCCGAAGGGCGATCCCCGGATCGGGCGCAGCGTCGAGGTGCTGCTGCGTAATCGCGTCGATGACGTCGGCGATTCGCGGGTGACGCGTGCGGCCCCACGCCTCGAGCAGGGCTGCAAGCCCGGTCGCTCGGTCATCTCGGCGGAGACTATCGAGGGCCCGGTCCAGCGGCATCGCCGGGCAGCATAGCTCGACCTCCGTCTGGCCGGCGGGTTTCGGCCAGGCCGGTGAGACGCCGCGTCACGGACTGGAGAGATCGAAGCCCCTCATTGTCGCTTCGGAGGTCTCCACGCCATTATGAAAAACATAGCGCGGCCGGCCGCCCATTCCGCGAGACCAAGATGAGGGATGCCCCCACGCGTCGGTGCTTGGCGCTACGCGCCAGCGCGCCGCCGGTCTCCCCCAAACGCATGCTCGGGCTGCGAAGCGCAGCCCTGCGCGTGCGTGGGGGAGACAGCCCCGAGCGCGGGTCGGAGTGGCTTCGCGTTAGCGGAAGTATCATTGAGGCGCGGCGAGAGAATCCAAGTCCAGACCCGGTGACCGAATCGCGCGAGGATCCCTGATCGAGCATTGCGCTGGCTCATTTGGCCGCGCCCATGCGAGGACCCAAGCCCTCCCCAATGCGCGCAGAAACCCGGCTTTGCGGGTTTCGAGCACATTGTTGGGAGGGCTCGACGAGCGAAGCGAGGCGCGGGTGGGCTATCCAGGTCCGCAGACGAGGCGCACGCACTCGAAGAGGGCCTCCGCTCGGAAGGGCTTCTCGAGGAATCCGGCGAGGCCTTTGCCAGCGAACTGGCTGGTTGCCTCCTGCTCCGAGTAGCCGCTCGAGAGGATGACGCGGACGTCGGGGTCGATCTGGCGGAGGCGGCGGAAGGCCTCTTCGCCTCCCATGCGCGGCATGGTCACGTCGAGGATGACGGCGCGGACGTGGGGGTGGTGGGCGCGGAACACTTCGACGCCCTCTTCTCCGTCGGCGGCGGTGATGACGGCGTATCCCGCGCTCTCGAGGAGGCGCTTCACGACGGTCCGTACGGAGGTCTCGTCGTCGACGACGAGGACGAGGCCGGTCGTGGCTTCGGGGCGATCCTTCGCGGGCGGCCTGGTGAGGGCTTCTGCGGCGCCTTCGGCGGCGGGCAGCAGCATCTTGAACGTGGTGCCCCGTCCCACCTCCGAGTAGACCTTGATGGCGCCGCGGTGGGCTCTCATGATCCCGAGCACGGCGGCGAGGCCGAGGCCGCGGCCGGTGAACTTCGTCGTGAAGAAGGGATCGAAGATGCGATCGCGCGTCTCCGGCGACATCCCCGCCCCCGTGTCCGAGATCTGGAGACAGACGTAGAGCCCGGGGGCGAGCTCGTCGTCGAAGAGCATCTCCGAGAGGTAGCTGCGATCGGCTTGGACGATGGTCGTCGCGACGGTGACGATGCCGCTCCGATCGCCGATGGCGTCGGATGCGTTCGTGATGAGGTTCATGATCACTTGGCGGAGCTGGGTCGCGTCCCCCTCGACGACGGGGGGAACGTCGCCGAACTGGTACCGGACGGTGACGCCGTTGCCGATGACGGCGGAGAGGAGGTGGCCCATCTCCTCGACGAGCTTGCGGAGGTCGATGCGCGTGATGACGAAGCGGCCCTTGCCGGCGTAGGCGAGCAGCTGCCGGGTGAGCTCGGAGGCGCGCACGGCGGCGGTCTCGATCTCGCCGACGGCCTCGAGGGCGGGCGACTCGGGAGGCAGGTCGACGCGGGCGAGCCCGACGTTGCCCAGCACGCCGACGAGGAGGTTGTTGAAGTCGTGGGCGATCCCGCCCGCGAGCACGCCGAGGCTCTCGAGCTTCTGGGTCTGCTGCAGCTTCGCCTCGAGGCGCCGGGCGGCGGTGATGTTGGTCGCGACGCCGAGGGTGCTGCCGTCGCCCATGGGCACCGACGCGAGCGACACCCAGAGCTCGTGGCCGTCGGCGCGACGGAAGCGCCGCACGGCCCGGGTCGCGCCGCCGCCTTGGGCGAGGTGGTCCATCCAGCGCCGGCGTTCGCGTTCGCGGTCTTCTTCGAACATCAGCTCTTCGACGTGTCGGCCTACGAGATCGTCGTCGTTCGTGAAGCCGAACATGTGCCGGTAAGCGGGGTTGACGAAGCGGATGAACCCGACCTGATCGAGCACGCCGACGCCTTCGTCCATCGTCTCGACGATGTGGCGATACAAGCGCTCGCTCTCGAGCTTTGCCTCGTGCGCCTCTTTCCGCTCCGTGATGTCGACCACGGTGCCGATGAACTTGCCGGGCCGACCGTTCGGGTCGAAGGCGCAGCGTCCCCGCGCGCTGATCCAGCGACGCGAGCCGGAGGGGCCGTTGAAGACGTACTCGACCTCGAAGGTGCCGTCCCCGCCGGGATCGAGCGCGCGCCCGATGCTCGCCTCGACCTCGTCTCGCTCCTGCTCCGAGAGGTGGGAGAGGACCCAATGGGCGTCAGGGCCGAGGGCAGGGTCGCGCTCCCAGACTTCGAAGCATCGACCGTCCCACGCGAGCGTCCCCGCCTGGAGATCGATCTCCCAGATGCCGGTCTGGGTCGCCTCGAGGGCGGCTCGCAGGCGGTGCTTCGCCAGCCGCGTCTTGTCTTCGTTCTTGGTCCGAACGGCGGCGATCGTGGCGCGCGCGATCGGCGGCACGACGACGTCGGCCATGGCGGTGAGGAGCGCGATCCGCTGGGGGCCAGGGGGCCGAGCGCTGCGTGCCTCGACGATGGCGATGCAACCGAGGAGCGAGCCCGCGATCTTGCCCGCGCCGACCACCGTCACGCGGTGATCACCGACGACGAGCTCGACGACAGGCCCCGCGCGGCGGAGCTGCTCTTCGGCCTCGTCTTGCAGGCGCTCTGCTCCGGGGAGGGGCTCTCCGCCGCGGGTGGCGAGGTGCTTGGTGCGGGTCTGTCCTTGGTCCTCGAAAAGGCAAACGCCGCACGCGTCGGCGTCAAGGATGTGCCTGACCTCGTGGGCGAGCACCTCTGCGACGCGCTCGAGGCCGACTTCGCTCGCGCTCTCGACGCGCTCGACGAGCCCGCGGAGAATTTCGGCGCGCTCGGCGCCCCGCCGCGCCTCCACCAGGTCCGTGATGTCGGAGGAGGCGACGAGCAGGCGCCGTCCGTGCTCCTCGCTGGCCGGCACCACGCGGAGGGTCGCGCGGCGAAAGCGCTCTTGGCCCTCGACCTCCACCGCGTACTCGACGACGAGGGCGGCCCCATCGCTGGGGCTTTCGAAAAGCGCGAGCACGCGACGCCGCGCCTCCGCGTCGGGGATGAACTTCGGCAGCACCGAGCGCAGATCCGAGGGGCTCCACTCGGCGCTCGCGTACACGCCGAGGCGGGCCTGGACGCTCGGGCTCGCGTAGCGGATCCGCACCGGATCGAGGTCCATCAAGACGATCTCGTGGCCGAGCACGCCCAAGACATCGTCCAACTCGGACTTGCGCTCGTGACCCTCCATCGCGTTTCCCCGTCGAGGATGCCATCCTCCGCTACAGCTCGATCGGCGTAAAGCGATGGTTCGATCGGCCCGTGCCGCGTCCCGCCGCGCTACGAATTGGATAGCGAGGAACAGTGTGGATCCCCGATGTTCCCGCGCGTTCTCCGAACCTGCCGTCGCGGAACATTGAAAATAGTTATCAACATCAGTTTCGGCTGTGGTAGTTCATCTCGCACATGACTTTCACCTTCTTGAGAGCGGCGCCCTCGGTTTTCGCTATCCTCGCCGTCGTCTCGGCCGCGTGCGGCGGCGCCGTCGACGCGGGCGGGGGCGGGTCGACCGGGGAGGGCGGGCAAGGCGGCGCTCCCCACGAAGATCTCCTCCCGAAGGACAAGCCCATCGACGGCCTCACCGACGCGGAGATGGCCGTCTTCAACGACGGTGACTTCCTGTTCGACCTCGCCCTGTTCGAGGGTGACGGCCTCGGCCCGCTCTACACGCGCTCGTCGTGCAACGCCTGTCACGATGGGGCGCTGCGCGGGCCGGGCGCGGTCCAGAAGATGTCGGTCGTGCTCGAGGACGGGGTCACGCCGTCTCCAGATCAGTCGAAGCTCCCGTACGGGCCGACGGTGCACCCGCTCGTCGTGGCCGGCGCGACGCAGCCGATCGTCCCGCCCGAGGGCGATCCGTCGATCCGGGTCACCCTGCGCGTCGGGCCTCCCATCATGGGCCGCGGCTACATGGAGGCCGTCGCCGACAGCGAGATCGAGCGCGTCGAGGCGGAGCAGGCGGCGCGCGCCGACGCGATCCACGGTCGCATCAACCGCGTCGTCTACGCCTCCGAGGCGAACCCGGACACCCGGTTCCACACCCATCAGAAGGGGGACGTCGTCATCGGGCGCTTCGGGGTGAAGGCCCGCATCGCGACCCTCGACGACTTCACCGCCGACGCGGCCCAGGGCGACATGGGGATCACGAGCCCGCTCCGACCGGACGAGTTCGCGAACCCGGAGGGCCTGGAGGACGACGACAAGCCCGGCGTCGACATCACCGCCGAGAGCATCAACACCCGCGCCGGCTACATCCGGATGCTCGACATCCCTCGACCGAGCGCGCCGGACGGGCGCGGTCGAGAGGTCTTCGAACAAGCCCTGTGCAGCGCCTGTCACGTCCCGAGCCTGAGGACGCGCGCCGACTATCCCATCGCCGCCCTCGCCGACATCGACGCGCCCGTCTTCACCGACTTCTTGCTGCACGACATGGGAGACACGCTCTCCGACAGCCTCGAGGGCGCCGACGGGGACGCGGAGCCGCGGGAGTGGCGAACGAGCCCGCTCATCGGGATGTCGCTCGCCAAGACGTTCCTCCACGACGGCCGCGCCAAGTCGCTGGAGGAGGCGATCATCCTCCACGGCGGCCCCGGCTCGGAGGCGGCCGAGTCGGCGCAGCGCTTCCAGGATCTCGATGACGACGACCGAGCGGCCCTGCTCGCGTTCGTCCAGGCCCTCTGATCAACGAGGAGAAGAAGAGAATGTTCGCTCGCCGCTCGACCCGATTCGCTTGGGCCCTCGTCGCCCTCACCTCGATGGGGATGTCCGCCGGATGCGACTCGGACACGGACCCGCAAGGACAGGACTACGAAGAGACGACCGTCACCGCGATGCACGACTCGATCGATGGCGACATCGACGAGCTGATCCTCGCCGCGCAGGCGCTCCAGGCCGCTGCCCCCACCCCCGCCGGCCGCGGCTGGGATCCGGTGCAGGACGCGGACGCGATCGCGAACATGAAGCAGGCGTGGATCGACGCGCGCGTCGCCTACGAGCACGTCGAGGGCGCCCTCGCGCCGCTGTTCCCCGATATCGATTTCGCGATCGACGCCCGCTACGACGACTACCTCGCCGATCTCGGCCCCGACGACGACATGTTCGACGACGTCGGCGTCACGGGGATGCACGGGGCGGAGCGGGTGATCTTCTCCGACGAGACCCCGGCCGACGTGATCGCCCTCGAGGCGACCCTCGTCGGCTATCAGGAGGCGCGCTTCCCGAGCACGGAGGCAGAGGCGAAGGCGTTCAAGGAGGAGCTCCTCGCCAAGATCGTCGCCGACGCGCAGAGGCTCAAGGAGCAGTGGGTGCCCGCGAACATCGATCTCCCGGGCGCGTTCACCGGGCTCGTCGACCTGATGAACGAGCAGCGCGAGAAGGTGAACAAGGCCGCCTCTCAAGAGCAGGAGTCGCGCTACTCCCAGCGCACGATGGCGGACCTCCGCGCGAACCTCGAGGGGACACGGAAGATCTACGCCGTGTTTCAGCCGTGGCTGCAGTCGCTCGAAGGAGGGGCCGCCATCGACACGCGGATCGAGGCGGGCTTCTCCAACCTCGAGTCCGTCTACGAGACGGTCGAGGGGGACGCCATCCCCGATCCCCCCTCCGACTGGAGCGCGGAGAGCCCGAGCGAAGAGAACCTGGCGACGCCGTTCGGCAAGCTCTACAAGGCCGTCGGTGACGCCGTCGATCCCAATCAGGATGGATCGATCGTCGCCGAGATGACGGAGGCAGGAGAGGCCCTCGGCCTGGCCCAGTGATGATGCTCCGCGCTGCGCTCGGATGGTTGATCGCCCCCGCCTTCGTCGTCGCGTGCGTCGGGTGCAGCGGGGCGTCCGACGACGATGGTCCGGATCCCGATCCGGAGACGTTCCTCGCGTTCGCCTCGGACTTCTCCGGCTACAAGAGCTGGGAGCACTTCGACATCACCGCCGCGGAGGGGACCCCTGCGTCCACCCACCTCGCCGGGGTCCGCACGATCTACATCAACGCGCGACCGCCCGCCGGCGCGACGGAGTTTCCGGTCGGGACGATCATCGTCAAAGAGCTCTCCGAGAACCCCGACGCGGAGAAGCAGATCTTCTGCATGGTGAAGCGGGGAGGCGACTACAACGCGAACGGCGCCACCGACTGGGAGTGGTTCGAGCTCACCGGCGACGACGACTCCGCGATGACGATCCTGTGGCGCGGCGTCGGCCCGCCCGCCGGCGAGAAGTACGGCGGCGATCCGAACGGCGGCTGCAACGGCTGCCACTCCGGCGCCAAAGACAACGACTTCGTTCAAGCAGACGGGCTCGCCCTGACGCCCTGAGGACATCGACCATGAAGCGAAGCTCCGTGCTCGCGATCGCGGCCTCCGCGATCGCGACGCTGGGCGGGGTGCCGGCGGCGCTGGCGAACCCGCGACCGCTGCCGTACACGTACACCTATCCCACGCTGCCGAAGGGCGCCTTCGAGGTGGAGCAGTTCGTGGACTTCACCCCCGTGAAGGCCATCTCCACGAGCACCGGCGAAGAGACGTTCTACGGCGCCACCCAGTTCGTCACCGAGGTCGAGATCGGCATCACCGATCGCCTGGAGCTCGGCGTGTACGTGAGCCTCGTCCCGCGCCCGGGCGAGACGCTCACCTCCATCCCGGTCATGCCCGAGGGCAACGGCTCGAAGCAGCGCCTGCGCTATCGCGTGCTCGATCAAGGGGAGCTGCCCATCGACCTCGCGTTCTATGGCGAGGTGGTGGAGAACGAGCGGGAAATCGAGCTCGAGGCCAAGGTGATCGCGGCGCGTCGCTTCGGTCCGCTCCAGATCGCCGCGAACCTCTCCGGGGAGATGGAGGCCTACTTCAACGGCGAGCTCGAGCTCGTGCTCAACCCCTCCGTCGGCATCTCGTACGAGGTCGTGCCGGCCTTCCACCCCGGCTTCGAATACTGGATGCGCGCCGAGTTCCCGCTCGAGTCGGAGGAGGAAGAGGAGGAGGAGGGCGAGCGCGGTTTCAACCTTGGGCCGCACCACTACCTCGGCGCGACGTTCATGTTCAACTTCGGCCCCGCGTGGTGGTCGACGGGGATCTACGCGCGCCTCGACGACGTCGGCTACGTGCTCGAGCCCGGCGACGCCTACGGCGAGCTGTGGGCGCGCACCATCGTCGGCTTCGGGATCTAACGCGGTCTCGCCATCCTCAGCCGCGCGTCGGCGTCCGCAGGATGCGCTCCACGCTCCCAGCCAAGTCCTCCCTCGCGAGCCGCACCACCGAAGCCAGGTCGCTTTCGTTCAAGGCGAGCTCGCGCCGGACGTGGTCCCGCACCTTGTCGAGGAGGGTCACCCGGATATCCGAGAGCCAGCGCGACGCGGTCACTCGATGCACCGCGTACAGGCGCGCGATCGCGTTGAGCTCGACGCCGTCGAGGAAGTGGAGGCGGAGGATGTTCCGGTCGCGGCTGGAGAGCTCCGCCACCGCGACCTCGAAGCCTCGCTTCATCGCCTCCCGGGATCGCTCGGCGAGCTCCTTCAGGGCCGGGTCGTCGAGCGACCCCGCGAGCCCCTCGATCTCCGCGCTCGCGTCGTCTCTGCCGCGGGAGGCGCGGAGCAGAGAGATCCCCTCGCGCGTCGCCACGACCCGCACGAAGCTCTTCAGCTTCCCCGAGCCGGCGTACGACGCGACCGCCGGCAGCTCCCCCTGCGCGCCCGGCACGAGCAGCTTGAGCCGCACCCGCTGCAAGGCCTCGTCGCTCTCGCTCGGGCTCATCTTCAGGCGCCGGAGCGAAGCGGCCGCCGCCGCCATGTAGTCGCTCTCGAAGAGCGCGAGGGCCGGCCCGTCGCCGTCCACGCACGCCGCGACAAGCGCGACCTCGCCGAAGTCTTCGACCGCCGGATCGCGCGCGAGCCGAGCGAGCAGCACCCGCACGAACGAGCGCTCGCGACACCGCACCTCTGGACGCAGCGCCCTCGCGCGGTCGTACCCGTCGCGCGCGAGGCTGGCGACGCGGTCGAGCTCCCCGCCGAGCGGATCCAGCTCCAACAGGAGTTCCCGGAAAGGCACGCCGCGAGGCTACCAGTCCCCCGCGCCGCATCGAAGCGCCCGCCCAGTGCGCCCCACGCAGAGCGCGGCCGCGGGCCAGAGCGGGACGCCGCTACGGTTTCCGTAGCAACGTGGGAGGGCAACCGGGCACCTGACGGCGGGTGGCCGACTTGCTTCCACGTCCGCGCTCGAAGTGCCCACCCCCGCCTCGCTCCGCTCGGCGACCCTCCTTGCTCGGCGCTCCGCGCCTCGCGGGAGGGGTGCCGACCGTCCGCATCGCGCGAGCGGCAGTGTCTTGGGCCAGCGCACCCCTCCCGCGGCGCGCGGCAGCGCGACGCCGGGGAGGGGTCGGCGAGCGAAGCGAGCCGCGGGTGGGCATCGCTCGGGGGCGTCTCGGAGGTGTTTCGAAACTTTTCGATGCTACGCGGCGCTCGTCCTCGCGTTCACCGGTCGAGGAGGACGGTTCATGAATCTACGAGGACTTGGATGCTTGCTTTTTGTGGCGTTTCCCTGGGCTCTCACCGCTTGCGACGACGGGGCTTCGCCGCCGGCGGGCGGGGGCGATGCGGGGGGAGGTGACGTCGCGGGATCGGCTCCGGGCGGGGCGAGCACGGGCGGCTCTCCGCAGGGCGGCGCGGGCACGGGCGGCTCGAGCGCGGGAGGCGGGGTGGAGACGGGCGGAGGCGGAGCGGGAGGAGGGGTCGTCGAGCCGGCAGGCATTCGGGTCAGCGGGTTCAACGACGAGGAGATCGCGAACGGCGGCGTCTACGAGCAGGTGAACCTCGACGGCATCCCGCCGTGGTCGGATGGGGTCGCGGACATCAGCGTCACGAACGTCTCGGGCGCGGCCCTCACCGTGCACTCGGTCACGCTCGCGCCGGTGGGGGCGACGGAGGCCTACGAGTGGACGCTCAACGAGCCGGGCACGACGTCGAAGTCTCCCATCACCGTGTCGGAGGTGGATCTCGCGGCGAACGAAGGGACGACGTTCGGGCTGTTCTTCTATCCGCTCGCGTCCGGTGCGCGCGACGTGAGCGTGACCATCACCTACGGAGACGCGCAGAGCTTCACGTTCACGGTCGCGGGGAGGGGCCGCGACAACGCGACCTTCAGCCCGGTGGTGGCGAGCTCGTTCGAGCGCATCTTCGGGCGCTCCAACGAGACCCAGAGCAACAGCTTCCAGCCGGGCGGCTTGGCCGCGGACGCTCAGGGCAACATCGTCTTCAACGGCAACGTGAACGAGTGGGCGGACCTGTTCGGCGAGAACCTCGTGATGGCGCGGGTCGCCGCGGACGGGACGCTGTCGTGGGTGCGCGAGCTCCAGGAGCAGTGGCCCCAAGAGTCGCGCGACATCGGGGCCAACCAAGAGATCGGCGGCGGAGAAGACAGCATCGATCTCGACGCCCAGGGCCACGCGTACATCGTGGCGGAGCGCGCGGTGACGTCGAACCAGGCGTGGCAGGCGTTCGTGATGCAGGTCGACGCGGCGAGCGGTGATCTGCAGTGGGCGCGGGGCTTGACCCTGAACCCGTCGTCGGAGGTCGCGGCGATCGCGAGCCAGGCTCTCCGGGCCCAGTCGGTCGACGCGTCGCTCTCCGATCGCGTGCTCGTCGCCGGCCAAGTGGCAGACTCCGCGGGCGCGTTCGTGGCCGCCCTCTCGAAGTCGGATGGATCGCTGATGTGGGCGCGGACGTTCTCGCTCGGCGGCGTCCATCGGGTCGGCGCGCTCACCGTCGATCCGGTGACGGGGCGCGCGTACCTGGCCGGCATCGCGAACAACGCTCCCTTCGCGGCCCGCATCGACGGCGTGGCGGGGGCGGCCCCCACGCTCGGATGGGCCCACGGCTACGATCCGGGGTTCGCCAACATCCACTCGATCGCGCTCGACGGCGACGGGCTCGTGGCGGCGGTGGGGATCCGTGGCGCGACCACCCAGTTCGTGGGGGCGCGCTTGTCGGTGGCCGACGGCAGCGTGGTGTGGTCGAAGATCTGGGACCCGAACAACGCCGGCGACAGCAACAACACCGTGACCGTCGTCATGCACGAGGGGCGCGCGATCTTCTCTGGCCGCGTCGGGTTCACGCCCTTCGACACCCAGGGCGGCGACGGCTTCCTCCTCTCGCTCGACCCCGCGACCGGCGCCTACGACTGGGGCTCGTTCTACTACGGCGGCAAGGGCGCGGAGGAGCTCGAGGCCGACTTCGTGACCGGTCTCGTGTCGACGCCGGCGGGGCTCTACGCGCTCCATCAGAACACCCCCGGCCCGAACAACCACGCCCACTTCTGGGGCCGCTGGTACCAGGCCAACGACGACACCCTCGACTTCCCGGGCGGGGACGGGAGCATGCGCCTCGCGGACTTCGACTTCGCGGCGGTGGCGAGCTCCGCGACCCTCTCGCCGCTGGCGAATTGCACCGCCCACGTCGCGTCCGCGACCGCGGCCGAGTGGGTCGACGTCACCCCGACCGTCGCATACTTCGAGCCCGTGTCGGCGGAGGAGGACGCGTTTCAGACGGGCACCCACGCGCTCCTGCAGCGGTTGACCATCACCCCGTGATCCATCGAGCGGAGAGGCGATCCCAATGCGACCTGCGATCTCGAACCGTCTCTACGCGCTGCTCCTCCTCGCGTGCGCCGCGTGCGGTGGCAGCTCCCCTCCGCCTTCGGCCGCGACCGCGGACGCCCCGACCGCCGCGCCCGAAAAGGCGCCGACCGCGACCGTCATCGCGGGCGCGACGAACGACGCGAAGACGGCTCAAGGCGCCGACTGCTCGCTCGCTGCTCGCGACGTGCCGGGCGAGGATGGCCAGAAGCGCTTCGTGCGGTGCCCCGCGGGATGTCTCCAGGCCTACCACGCGGTCTGGGGCACCGACGTCTACTCGGACGACTCCTCCGTGTGCGCGGCCGCGATCCACGCGGGCGCGATCGGACCGGAGGGCGGCCTGGCCCTCTTCGACTTCATGCCCGGTCGCGAGCAGTACGCGGCCTCGACGCGGGCGGGGGTGGAGTCGCGCTCGTGGGGAGCGTGGCGCCGGAGCTTCCAGGTCTTCGCGATCGGGGCCGATGGGGCCCCGGTCGCTCCGACGCCGCCCGCGGCGGAGGCGTCACACGGGTGCAGTCAGCGCGGCTGGGATCTCGTCTCCGCGGCGCGGCCGCGCGCCGAGCACTCCTGTCCGGCGAGCTGCTCCGCGTCGACCGTCTACGGATCGGGGCCGTACACCGACGACTCGCCGGTGTGCGCGGCCGCCGTGCACGCTGGGATCATCCCCGCGTCGGGAGGGAAGATCGTGGTCGAGCACGCGGGGAAGAAGCGCGCCTTCGAGGGCTCCTCGCGCAACGGAGTCGAGACGCGCGCCTGGTCGATCGAGCACGAGAGCTTCACCGTGTCGAAGGCGCGGTGAAGCAGGGTCGCGGGGGGGGGGCGCGATTAAAAGATCTCGAGGCCGTCCATGAGGAGGGCGAGCTCTTCTTCGGCGCGCTCTCCTTCGACGACGGCCTGCAGTCGATAGACGTGGAGCCGGTCCGACTCGATGTCGCGCGCGTCGCAGGCGATCCGCACTTCGCCGCGCGCGCGCGGCTTCTTCGGGCAGGCGAGGGTGTAGCGGCGGGCGAGGAAGGTCCCTTGGCGAATGGGCTCGTCGCGGGTCACGCGGCAGCCGTCGAGGAACGACTCGAGGTTCGCGGCGATGACCGGGATCGCCGTTCGGCAGTCGAGCCCGTGGAGGTTCGCGGTGTCGACGGTGACGAGGCTCATCGTGTGCCCGGTGTCGATCGAGACGAGGAGGGTGGGGACGTTGCGCGTGCCGACCGGCGAGGCCTCCTCCCCGTGCTTCTCGATCATGGGCGGTCCCACGAACACCGCCGCGTAGCGCCCGCCCGGATCGACGTAGCGCACCCACGGTGGGCACGGTCGGGATGTCGCTTCGGGTCACACTCGAGCGGGCTCAGCGTCGGCGGGGCGCTCGCGCTTGCGCTCGTGGTCGCGGTCGCGGTCGCGCTGCCCGTCGGAGACGGGAGTGACGCCGCGGGCAGCGCGTCGGCGGAGGCGGGGGAGGGGGAGGGGGAGGAAGCTTCTGCGCCCGACGGCGAGCCCGCCGGGCGAGCTCGGCCGCTCGACCATGCGAAGGCGCCAATCCCCAGGGCGATCGCGCCGGCGATCGCGACGAGGGCGGCTCTCGTCGCGCGCGACCGCGGGGGCGAAAGCTCCGCTTCGAGCGCGGCGAGCACGGGCTCGAGCGAGTCGAAGCGCGCGGCGCGATCCTGCGCGAGGGCCCTTCGCAGCGTCTCTTCGAGCCGCGGCCCGATCGCGAACCGCTTCGAGGAGAGGTCGTCGGGCTGGGTGGGACGGTGCCCCGTCATCGCCTCCGCGAGGGCGACCGCGAAGCCGTATTGATCGGCGCGCGCGTCCACGGGGCGTCCGTCGCGTTGCTCCGGTGCCATGTACGCGGGGGTGCCGACCTGGTGCCCCGCCTTCGTGAGGGGCCGCGCGAGGAGGTCGTCCTCCGACGGGGGACCGTCGTCGATCGGATCTTCGATCGTCGACGGCGCCACCGCGAGGCCGAAGTCCGTCACCACGAACCGAGGACCAGGCCCGACGAGCACATTGTCGGGCTTGAAGTCGCGGTGGACGAGGCCTCGCTCGTGGGCCGCGGCGAGGCCGCGACCGGCCGCTACGAACGCGCGCAGCACGTCTTCGCGGGTGCGCTCGGGGGCCGCGACGTACTCGCGGAGGGTGGGGCCGAGGACGAGCTCCATCGCCACGAACACCCCGCACGCGTCGATGCCGGTGTCGAACACGGTGACGACGTTGGGGTGATTGAGCTGAGCGAGGGCTTGGGCTTCGCGGAGCAGCCGCTCCTCCGTGACGGCGGCGCGAGGGAGCAGGAGCTTCAGCGCGACGGCGCGGCGGAGCTTGGGGTCGGTCGCTTCGTAGACGACCCCCATCCCACCCTTGCCCAACATCCGCGCGATGCGGTAGCGGCCGACGACGTCGCCCTCCCCGAGCCACCTCTTCCTCGGCCCTCCGCTCGATGGGGGCGGCGTCGCGGCGGTCGGGCGGACCACGCTGCCCTCCTCGACCACCGCGACGAGGGCGGCTCGACACGCGTTGCACGAAGCAACGTGCTCCTCGAGCTCCGCGTCCCCCGACTGACCCAAGCCGCGGGCGGCCAGGTCGACGAGGACACTGGGGGCCGGGCAAGGCCGAGCGCGCGCGGCATCCATCGAAGGAGCGCATCATAGGCGATCATCGGAGGCGCCTCGTGGAGTGCGCGCGCCGCTTCAGCCGTTGACCGTGATCGCCTTCCACGCGAGGAGCGCGCCGTCGGATTGCTGGGCCGTCGCCAGCGTCACGTCGTCGAGGGACAGCGACGACTCTTGAATGACTTGATCGCTGGCGTTCTGCACGTACCCCTGACCGCCGGGAGCGTCGTAGTTGACGACGTTCGAGTAGATGTCCGACTTCAGATCTTCGTCGAAGAAGAGCTGAGACACGAGCGACTGCTGGCCGTTCACGGTCACGCGGAAGTGGATGTGGGTCGTCCGTCCTCCGTACCAACCGGGGAAGTTGGTGTCGAAGGTCACCCGGCCGTCCGCGCCCGCGGTCTGGATGCCCCGGTACCAAGAGGCGGTGGCCGCGGTCTCGTCGCCGCCCGTGCAGAAGTCGTCGTTGTCTCCGTCGATGTCCCCCGAGTAGACCCCGTGGGTGTCGCAGTGCCAGATCTCCACCACCGCGTCGGGGATCGGGTTGCAGTCGGTGTCGACGATCAACAGCTCGAGGCGCGTGGGGACGCCGGGATACCCCTCGCTCACGTCCTTGCGGGTGGGGCTCGGGGCGTGGCACGGCCCCTCCGTCGAAGAGAGATAGACGGCGCACGCCGAGCCGATCCCGGAGGCAAACGGGTTGCCGTAGTCCTTGCCGGAGAGCATCGCGGTGCCGTCGCTCGCCCATGCGGCGCTGCTCGCGCCGCCGCCCGCGCCCGATCCTCCCGAAGCGGACGCGCCTCCCGCGGAGCTTCCTCCTTCCGCCCCGCCTCCTTCGGCGCTCTCGCCGCCCGTCTCCGAGACGCTGCTGCCGCACGCGGGGACGAGGGCGAGCGCGCTCATCAAGCGGAGCGCCGACCTCCGCGAGGTCGCGCCCGCGGGGATCGGGGACGGGTAAAGGAACGAGGTGCTCTTCGATCGATTCGGTTTGTCCATGCGGTCTCCTGAGCTCGCTCGAAGCAGCGACCGTGCCTCCCTCGATCCTCTGGGGAACCCGGCCTCGACGGCCTCTGCGAGTGCGAGAACGGCACGCTCCTGTGCGGGCTTCGCAGCGCGGGCGGAGTATCGTGTCGTCGATGAGCTCGCCCCCGCGCCGCGCCTCGGTCGGTCTCCGCTCCCTCGAGCTTCGAGACGTCGACCGCGATCTGCACATCCCCACCCTCGTCTTCTTCCCGACCGCGTCCGGCGAGCGACGCGAGCGGCTCGGACCTTTCGAGATCGACGTGGCCCTCGACGCCGAGCCGAGCGGAGAGGGGCACGACCTCGTCGTCGTGTCGCACGGCACGGGGGGGACTCACCTCTCGCATCGCGAGCTCGCCCGGGATCTCGCGTCGCGCGGGTTCGTGGCGTGCGTGCCGCTCCACACGAAGAACAACCGCTTCGACGACACCCTCGCGAGCTCGCCGGACCTCCTCGCGAGCCGCACGCGCGACGTGCGAGCGGTCGTCGACGGGATCGCCGCGAGCGAGCTGGGGCCCGCCGTCGACACCTCTCGCTACGCCGTCGTCGGGCACTCGATGGGGGCCGCCACCGCGCTCGCCCTCGCCGGCGGTGTGCCGACGTCCCTCCCGCATCAGCGCGAGGATCGCCGGGCCGTCCGCGTCGACGCCGTCGCCGATCCGCGGGTCGACGCGATCGCGCTGCTCGCCCCCGCGACACCTTGGTTTCGCCTGCGCGGCGCGCTCGACGCGGTGCGCGTCCCGATCTTGATGATCGCGAGCTATCACGACGAGGCCGCGCCCTATTTCTACATGTGCCAGGTCGTCCTCGATGGGGTGCCCGACGTCTCGAAGGTCGACGCTCGCTACGTCGAGCGTGCCCACCACTACGCGTTCCTGAGCCCGTGGCCGGAGGCGATGCGCGGCCCCCAGACGCCGCCATCCATGGATCCGCCCGGCTTCGATCGGGCCGCGTTTCACACGGAGCTCTACGGCTGGATCGCCGCGTTTCTGGAGCGGTCTCGACCGGCTTCGGCGAGGGCCTAGAGCACCGATCATGTTGAAGACCAAGCAGACGTCCCGCCTGCTTTCGAGGGCGCTCGAAGCGGGGGTGCCCGCCGGCCTCGACGCGTTCTTCGTGCGCTGTCTCGCGCGGGATCCCGCGGAGCGATTCCCGTCCGCCGTCGAGGCGGGAGCAGCATGGGCCGCGCTCGCGGCGCCGACCGCGTAGACTCTCCGGCCATGAGCCACCCGCCGTTCACGAGCATGAGGAGAGCGTTGCTGCTCGCGGTCGTCGTCGCGGGCTGCGGAGACAAGAAGGGGACGGACTCGAGCGCGGCCGCGAGCGGACCGGCGGCGATCTCGTCGTCCTCCTCCTCCGGCAGCGCGCCCCGACCGGCCGACGCGAGCCCGCCCCCCAAAGAGACGGGCGCCATCGCCTCGATGGATCCCACGAGCGTCGGGGCCCTGAAGGAGCGCGCGACCAAGGTCATGGACGCGCTCAAGCGGGGGGACGCGAAGGCGGCCGCGGACTTCTGTCTCGGAAAACACCGCGACGCGCTCGAGAAGTACATCCAAGAGACGATCGACAAGAAGGAGCAGTCGCGCGCGAAGGGCTACGCCGCGTGGGACGGCAAGCTCCAGGAGATCCGCGTGAAGGACGACCTCGCCCGCGTGAAGTTCGGCGAGGCGGGCACCTCCATCGACTACCTCTCCTTCCGGAAGAAGGACACCGGCTGGTCTCTCGATGACATCCCCGTCGCGCAGAAGCCGAGCTGGGAGAAGTGGGGACCGTGGCGACCGAGTAGCGATCACCACGGTCCGCGCTCGGCTCAGGGCGCGCACGCCGGATCGCCGAGCCCGCTGAACGTGTCGGTGGGGAAGCCCGCCCATTCGACGCTCGGGTCGAACGCGTCGCCTCCGTTCGTGTCACCGACCGTGACCGAGCACTTGCGGCGGAGGGTCGCGTCGAGGGTCGTCGTCGGGGAGCTGCCCCACTGCGTCCCGGGATCGAAGCCGATCTGCCCGATGACGTCGTACTTGGTCGTGCCGCACTCGAGCTCCATCGCGTCGTCGCCGTTGAAGGTGATGAGCGACGTCGTCACGTCACAGAGCGGCAAGAGGACGTTGCCCGCCTGCGGGTTGCAGACGACGAACACGTCTCCGGGGGCGATCGTCCCGGTGAGGGTCGCGGTGGCCGCGGTCGTGCCCCCGTTCGCGTACCGGTTGAGGTGACACGCGTTCGCGGCGAGGTCGAACGGGGCGGCGAAGGTGCTCTTGATCTCGAGGGCCTTGTTGTTCGACGTCCCCTCCACGTACTCGCTGAAGAGGAGGGTGGGGGTGACGGTGCTCACCGTGATGTCGGCGACGCGCGAGCCGTCTCCGACGAGGTGGGCGGTCAGCTGGGCGGAGCTCGCCGTGCCGCCGTCGACGTAGTCGAACGTCGCCGTGAGCTGATCGGCGGGGATCACCACCGAGAGCGGGAACGAGCCGGCCCCTGCCGGCAGCACCGAGAGATCGATCTGGGCGCCGCCCGCGGGGGCAGGGATGTCGAGGGTCACCGTGAAGTGGATCGTCGCGCTCGGGAGGATCGTCGTCGTGGCCGGCGAGAGGTCGACGAGCGTCGGCTGGGCCGCCGGCGCGACGACGGTGACGCCGGCGTCGATGGAGCTCCCCAAGGTCGCGGTGAGGGTCGTCGTTCCGGCCGCGAGCCCGTCGAGGAGGACGGGCGCGGTCGTTTGTCCGGCGGGGACCGTCACCCCTCCGCCCACGACGGCGACGAGCGCCGGATCGGCCGAGACCACCGGGACGAACGTGTCGGTCGGAGCGGGCGTCGAGAGGGTGACGGTGAGCGCGGTCGGGATCGTCTGCGCGCCGAGATCGCCCTCGTGGAGGAACGAGCTCGCGGGGCCGAAGCTCGCGAGCCCGAACCCGGCCACGTAG
>JBGAID010000002.1:0-197689 GCA_044225865.1 Polyangiaceae bacterium
CTCCTCACAGGCGGTCGCGCTCGTTTGCTTCAAGAGATCGATCGGGTTGATGTCGTTGGTGTAGCCGCCGTCGGGCGAGACGTTGAAGTGAAGGTGCACGCCGCCCGTGCCGGAGTTGCCCATCGCGCCGATGACGTCGCCGGCGTGGACCTGCTGTCCGGGGCTGACGTACGCGGCCTCGAGGTGGCCGTAGTAGTACTCCCAGCCGCACGCGTCGCGCATGCGCACGCGGAGGCCGCTCGTGCTGCTCACGACCCCAACCTTCACGATCGTGCCGTCGGCGACGGCGGTGATGGGGGCGCCCCGATAGGCGAAGACGTCGATGCCGTGGTGGTCGCCGCCCCAGTCGGAGTTGGCGTGCTGGTCGGGGCACGAGATGTCGCAGGTGCCGTCGTTGCAGGTCGAGTCGTAGCCGATGTTGTGGGCGTCCCCCACCGGGAAGTGGGACATCTGCGGGCCGCACGTGACGGCGTCCGTATCGGCATCCGCCGATTCGGGATCGCTCTCGCTCTCCCCGCCGCCCGGCGCACAACCGACGATGACGAAGAGGGGGAGAAGGATCAGCGAACGGGTCGAAAAGAGCTTCATGGCGCGCCTCCGTGGTTCTCCTCGGTGATATCGGGGCGCGGGGATCGAGGCGGTTAATCGGCGGTTAAACGGGGGAGGATCACGCTTCACCGGAGGGGGGCAACGCGGCGCGGACCTCGACGGTGGCGCGCGGCGCGAGGGCATAGCCGGCCCCGTCGTGGACCAAGAGATCGCGCAGGCCGTGCTTCCGGAGGCCGGCGATCGCGACCTTCACCCGGTTCTTGGCGGCCGCTTCGAGGATGCGCTCGCCCGGCCAGCCCGCGCGCGCGAGGGTCTCGACCGCGAGGGGCTCGGTCGATCCGGCGAGGTGATGCTCGACGAGGCGGATGAGGATCCGCCGCATCGCTACGTGCTTCTGGATCGACCACCGCTGCCCTCCGAGCTCGAAGGTGGACCCGTCGGTGACGATGAGGAGATCGGGCGCGGGCGCCTCCGAGGCAGCCGCGCCGTGAAGCTCGAAATGCCGAAGGGCGAGCCTCACGTCCAGGGAGGCCTTCGCCGCGGGGGCGCGCGCCCCCGCGAGGGGCGCTCCCGAGAGGCGGGCGCGGGTGGTCGAGTCCAGGGAGCACAGGACGTGGCTCGCGACGCTGAGCGGACTGCTCGGATCGAGCGGGGGCACGTCGGCGGCCAGGAGCTGGGCGCGGACCTCGTTGGACGCGTCGAGCTCGAGCCGCGCCGCCCACGCGGAGAACAGGCCGCGCGCGGTCGCGTAGTCGCGCAGCAGATCGCACGCCTGCTCGAGGAGGGTGCGGGCGCGGTCGGCGTGACCGGCGAGGAGCTCGATGACGCCGAGGTACCCGAGGACCCCGCCCTCGAAGCGGCGGTAGCCGATGCGGCTCAACAGGAAGAGCCCGCGCTGGAGGCGCTGCTTTGCGGCGTCGAGCTTCCCGCGCGAGAGATCGACGAAGCCGCGGCGCGCGACGATGGCGGCGTCGGCGAGCATGCTGCGCTCTTCGGTGTGCTCGGCCTCGTCGAGGAGCGCCGTCGCCCGCCCCTCGTCGCCGAGCTCGAGGCGGAGCTGGGCGAGCTCGCCGAGGGCGAGGGCGCCGAGGTCCGGGTGGCGGAGCCGGCGCGCCGCGACGTAGGCCCGCTCCGCCCGCTCGACGGCGAGGAGGAGATCCCCCTTCTCGCGGAGGGCCATCGAGGCCCGCAGCTGATCGACGGCGACGCGGGCGGCCTCGCGGTGACGCTCGAAGAGCGCGGTCGACGCGTCCCAGTCGGCGAGCGCGGCCTCGAGATCCCCGCGGACGAAATGGACCATGCCGCGCTCGGAGAGCACGCGCCCCTGCCACGCCTCGAGGCCGTGCTCGGTCGCGATGGCGAGGGCGAGATCCTGATCTTGGAGGGCCTCGTCGCGACGTCCGAGGCGCCGCTTGCAGCGCGCGGTGGCGAGGGCGAGCCCGACGCGGAGGGCCGGCTCCAAGCTCGCGGTCGCGGCCGCGCCGAACGACTCGAGGTCCGACAGGTACGGCTCGAGGGGGACGCGATCGACCAGGACCTGGAGGCCGAGGAGGATGCGCGCCGCGGTCGCGCGCGCCTCGGGATCGTCGAAGGCGCGCCCCCACGCGACGATGGCGCGGAGGTTCTCCTGCTCCATCATGAGGGCCCGCTTCGTGGCGCCGTCGGGGGAGGCGGCCGCGCGCTCCACCTCCTCCGCGAAGTGGCGCGCCCGCAGTCGCTCCGCCTCGTCGCGCGGCTCGGGGGCCATCTCGCGGGCGAACTCCCGCACGCTCTCGAACACGGAGAAGCGCGGCGGGTGCTGCTGCATCGTGACGATGAGGGACCGCTCGCGCAGCCCGTGGAGCAGATCGAGGGCGCTCCCCTCCGCGGCGTGGGAGAGGACGGCGAGGGCGGCGTCGAGGGTGAAGCCGCCCGCGAAGACGGCGAGGCGGGAGAGGGCCTCGCGCTCACGCCTGTCGAGCAGCTCCCACGAGGTGTGGATCGCGTCGTGGAGGGTGCGCTGCCGCTGCCCGATCGAGCGCGGGCCCTCCGTGTGGATCGCCGGCTCGAGGCGCAGGCTGCTCGCGACCGCCTCCGCGCCGAGGGTCGCGATGCGCGGCGAGAAGAGCTCGATGGCGAGGGGGATCCCGTCGAGGCGGCGGGCGATGTCGGCGAGATGGGCGATCTCGGTCGGGTCGACCGCCGCCCCCCGCGCGCGCTCGACCCGATCGACGAGCATGCGGACGGCGTCGCTCTCGCTCGGATCCTCGTCCGCCTGCGGCACCCCGAGGGGCGCGAGCTCGAGGACCCACTCGTTGGTGGCGTGCAGCCGCTGGCGGCTCGTGAGGAGGAAGCGCGCGAGGGGAGCCGCCTGCCGCAGCACCTCGAGCGCGCGAGAGACGGGCTCGATCGCTTGCTCGACGTTGTCGAACAGCACGAGCAGCTCTCCCATCTCGCCGAGGGCGAGCCCCACTTGCGCGAGCGCGTCCCCTCCCCGCGCATCGATCTCGGCGTGGGTCGCGCGCGCGAGCGCCTCCATGAGCTCGCGATCGGTCGTCACGTCGGCGAGCCACAGCACGAACCGGTCCGCGCACGGGCTCTTCGAGAGCACCTCCGTCGCGAGCCGCGTCTTGCCGATCCCGGGAGCGCCCACGATGCTCACGAGCGCGCCCGTCGGCATGAGCAGCCGCTCGAGCCGCTCGAGGTCGGTGCGCCTTCCGAACATCGGGGGCGTAGGGGACGACACGGCCGCAAGGGTAGCGCAAACGGTCGGGCGTTGAATGCGCGCCGCCGCGCGAGCATCGGAGCATCGCGCGCGCGGGCCTCGCCTCATTCACCCCCGACGCGCTCCTCTCGATCTTGGCCACCGCTCGATGCAGCCTCCTCATGGTCGCGCTCGCGGCCGCCGCCTGCGGCGCGCGCTCCTCCCTCGACGAGCTCGAGGCGTCCGCCGCCGGCGGAGCGGGGGGCGCGCCGCTCGATCCTTCCCCGCCCGACGGAGGCTCGCCGCCGACCCCCACCCCCTTCTCGTGCGAGGGAGATCCAAGCCTGCTCCCCGCCTCCATCGTCGACGTCGCCTTCGATCTCGAAGGAGGCTTCCCGGGTCGTCCTTCCTTCGTCGCCGCCGACGACCACGACGACGTCGTCTCGATGTTCCACACGTGGTCGCAAGGGACCGGCGGGCCCTTCGACATCCACGTCACGACGATGGAGCCGTGGGCTTCGTGGCCCCCGACCTTCGGCGCCCACTTCTCCTTCGTCCACGACGTCGGGCCCGACTTCCGCGTCGAGTCGGTCGGACAAGGGCTCGTCCACCTGCTCACCCAGCACATGGAATCGCCCGACGAGCACCTCGGCTTCAGCATGTTCATGAGCGCCGCGTCGCCGAGCGAGCTCGTCGACATCCCCGTCTCGGAGCAGGTCGGCGACGTGACCCCGCCCCTCGAGGCGCCGCTCGGGCTCACCCGCGGCTACGACACCCCGCCCATCGCGTGCAACCAGGGTTACATGGGCATGATGGGCATGTGGAGCGCGCCCCTCGGCATCGGCATCCACGCCGTGCGCATGGGGGTGTGGATCTCCGAGTGCAGCACCATCGCGGGCCTCGCCCTCGTGCCCGGCAACGACATCGCGTGCGCGAACCAGAACATGGTCGCCGCCGCCGTGCGCGGCGAAAAGAGCTGGATCGTCGCCTCCTCCTCCGGCACGGACGTCTACGGCGAGTGCGACGACAGCGTGTCCGTCCCGACCGACCTCATCGTGGCAAAGGTCGCGTGGGACGCGCCCGACGTCGTCAACTGGACGACGGAGCGCATGGCGACCCAGCGCGGAGAGAGCGCCATCCACGACCTCCGGCTCGCCGCCACCGCCGACCGCACGTTCGTGCTCGTCCAGCGCTCCGACGACGACCTCGATCTCGAGCTCTCTCGCATCACCGCCGACTTCACCATCGAGGACCCGATCCACATCGGCGACGGCGAGGTATATGCCTTCGATCTCGCCGCCATCGGCGACGGGTTCGTCGTGGCCTACGCCGCCGGCCCCGGCGACCAGATCGACGTGCAGCTCTACGATCGCGACGGAGCCCTGCGCGGTCGCTCGAGCATCGCCGCCGCCGGCTACGTCTCGGACCTCTCCATCCTCCCCGCCGCCTCGGGCAACTCCGCGATCATCGGGTGGCGCTCGGAAACGCCCGGCGGCGCCGAGGTCGAGATGACCCGCTTCGACTGCCAAGGAGGGACGTGATGCGAAGGTCACCGCTCGTCGCGATGGCCGCCAGCGTGATCATCGCCGCCTGCACGACCCTCGTCTCGGACCCGCCCGAAGGGACAGGGGGACGAGGCGCCGGCGGCGGCGCCACCGATCGCATCGACTGCCCCGCCGGCACCGCCGACTGCGGCGATGGCGACTGCCTCCCCCTCGACTCCGAAGAGCACTGCGGCGCGTGTGACGTCGAGTGCACCGCCCACAACGGCGCCGCCGCGTGCGTCGCCGGCGCTTGTCAGATCACCTGCGACCCTGGCTTTGCCGACTGCAACGGGGACCCTCGGGACGGCTGCGAGGTCGGCCTCCTCACCGACGCCGCCAACTGCCAGGCGTGCGGAGCGGCCTGCGACGAGACGGACTGCCTCGAAGGGTCCTGCGTCTCCATCCTCGCCGCCGCCACGGCCGCCTTCGTCGGCGCCGACTCCCTGCTCACCATCGGCGCCGATCTCTACTTCGCGACGCCCGGGGTCGACGCCCACGGGGAGATCGCCCGCGTGCCCCAAGCGGGCGGCCTGCTCACCCCTCTGCTCGCCCCCGGCGTCTCGTTCTGGCCCATCACGATGCGCGCGAACGGCAGCGCCCTCTTCTACGGCGACGTCATGCGCGCGGGGCTGTTCACGTTCCAACTGCCGAGCGGGCCCGAGGTCACCCTCGTCCCCTCCACCTCGTCGCTGCGCGTGCTCGACGTGGACGGGAGCAACGTCTGGCTCACCGACGGCGCCACCATCGTCCGCACGACCATCGCCTTCGGCGACAGCTCCACCATCGCGACCGGCCTCGTCGGCGTCTCTCAAGGCCGCCTCGCCCACGGCAGCCTCTACGTCACCGTGTTGGGCCCCGCTGTCCCCGGCGTCGACCAAAGCGGCCTCGACTACACCGGTCACCCGAGCGGAAGCCTCCTGCGCGTCACCGGCGACGCCGTCGAGACGATCGCCCAAGGCCTCGACACCCCCACCGCCATCGTCGCCGACGCCGACGCGATCTATTGGGCCGAGTCTGGGAGCATCACCACCTACGCAACCTCCGACACCGACTTCAACGCTGGCACCCTCGGCCGCGTCGTCCGCGCCGCCCCCGACGGCTCGAGCCGCACCACCCTCGCCGACCACCTCGTCCAACCCGTCTCCCTCGCCGTCGACGCGAGCCACCTCTACATCGCGAGCGCCGGCACCGTCGGCGGCAACGACCCAAACGGCCCCTACGAAAGCGACGGAAGCGTCGACCGCGTCCCCAAGATCGGCGGCCCCCTCGAGCCGTTCTTCCCTTCCATCGACGCCCGCAGCATCGCCCTCGCCGAAGACCGCGTCTTCTTCTCGTCCTGGATCCGATCGGTGGTGTTGGCGAAGAAAAAGTGATCGCGTCGGGCCGGGTGACCCACTCGTGGGCGTGACCTTCCGTTCGATCGTTCCGTTGATGTTCGTCGTCGCGAGCTCCGGCTGCGGCGCCCGCTCCTCTCTCGACAATCTCGCCTCCATCGGCGGGGACGGCGGCGTGGACGGGACCGGCGGCGCGCCCGCGCCTCCTCCGCCCCCCCCGCCGTCCGATGGCGGCTCACCCCCTACGCCGACGCCGCTCTGCAACGGTGAGCCCGACCTTCTCCCCGCCGTCGTCGCAGACCTCGACGAAGAGGGCGGACTGCACGACCGCCCAACCTTCGTCAGCGCAGAGGACCACGACGGGATCGTCTCGATGTTCGACACGTGGTCACCGGACGACGGCGCCACCTGGTCCATCCACGTCACCACGATGGAGCCGTGGACCACCTGGCCGCCGACCTTCGACACCCATTTCACCCTTGTCGATGACGCGGGCCCCGCGCTCAGCGTCCAGTCGATCGGGCCAGGGCTCGTTCACGTCCTCCTCCAGCACATGAACTACCCCGATGAGCACCTCGCCTTCAGCGCGGTCACGAGCGCCGAGATCCCGAGTGAGCTCCACGACCAACCCGTCCAGGCCAAAGTCGCAGGAGTTTCCCTGCCGCTCGAAACCCCTCTCGGGCTCACCCGCGGCTACGACACGCCCCCCATCTCGTGCGACCAGGGCTACCTCGGGACGATGGGGTTGTGGAATGCCCCTCGAGACATGATCTCCTCCGCACTGCGAATGGGGGTCTGGAGCTCCGAGTGTGGCGAGAACGCGGGCGTCGTCACCCTGCCTCACACCGACATCGCGTGCGGGACGGACTTGGTCGGCCGCGCGCTTCGCCAGAGCGACGGGTGGCTCGTCGTCTCCTCGTCGGGCACCGACAACTATCGCGACTGCCACGACGACAACTACCTCCCCACCGACTTGGTGCTCACGCGTGTCGCGTGGGGGCCGCCGGATGAGGTCACTTGGACGATCGAGCGCGTCGCCACCCAGCGCGGTGACACCCCGATCTTGGACCTACGGCTCGCCACGGCCGCGGGCCGCACCTACGTGCTGGTCCAGCACTTCTGGAACTCCGCCTCTCTCGAGCTCTCCCGCATAGACGCTGACCTCACGATCGAGGATCCAATCGAGATCGGGCCGGCGGGGTGGTTCGGCATGGACATCGCCGCCCTCGCAGACGGAATCCTCATCGCCTACCCGGACGCAGAAGACGGAGCGCTCGTCGATGTGGAGCTCTTCGATCTCGAGCTGAAGCGCGTCGCGCGGTCGACGGTCCAGGCGTCCGGTTTTGTCTCGAACGTCACGATCCTCTCCTCTACCTCGGCCCACTCCGCGATCATCGGATGGCGAGCCAACACCCCCGGCGGCGCGCAGGTCGAGATGACTCGGCTCGATTGCGGAGCGACAGCGCCGTGAGGCCGCACCCCTCCCGCGAGGAGCTCCGAAGGAGCGACGAGCAAGGGAGGGGTCGCGGAGCGGAGCGAAGCGACGCGCGGGTGGGCATCGCTGGGGGGGATCGGTGAAAATCTTTCACCGACTAAGCGCTATCTTTCATGCCTGTGGCTAGGTCTTTCATGGGGTAGGCATAATCTTTCGCTATCGCGGCTGGATCATTCATACATCGGCTCAAATCTTTTGCGCCGATGCACCAATCTTTCAGCGCTCAAGCCTAATCTTTCGTCACGGAACGCGCCGAGTTTGGATCCGGACCACCTGCGACCTCTGCGGGAACGCCTTTGGCTCGGCTGGGAACAGGACGAGCACGTGACGAGGTAGACCTGAAGAGCCGCAAGACGTTGCGGTCGTTGCGGAAGACGTACCGCCCGGCGGCACGGATCTCATCCATCAGCGCGCGGAGGTGCCAGAACGCGCGGTCGCGCTGATCTTTGGCGTGGACCGCTTCGGGATCGGCGGCGCGGGCGGCGACCGCGTCCGAGAGAGACTTGGCGTGAGCGCGGAGCTTCTCCGCCGGTTGCTCGGGGAGGTCGGCCCGACCGAGCGCCGCGGCATGGGCTGTCACGTGGTGGGCGAGCTTTCCGAGACTGTCGATGAGATCGGCGTCCCCGGTGCCCTTGGCCATGTCGTCGAGGGCGCGCTTCAA
This sequence comes from Polyangiaceae bacterium, assembly GCA_044225865.1. Classification (GTDB taxonomy): domain Bacteria; phylum Myxococcota_A; class Polyangia; order Polyangiales; family Polyangiaceae; genus Xiheicaenibacterium. The sequence continues at coordinate 8,267 of JBGAID010000002.1, forward strand.
GCCAGCGTCGTCCGCGACGAAGTACCGCAGCGCCGCCACGACATCGCGTTTGAGGGACGTCGCCGCCGCGCGCGCCTTCATGACGGCGATCGGCGGCACGCGCTTGCGCCGCGCGAGCCACGCCGTCTCCGCGGCCCCGAGAAGCAAACGCCGCCGGGACAGCTCCTTCTTCACATCCCCCTCGAGCCGCCCCCCCCTCGCAAGTCGCTCCCCGAGCATGCTCAGCGTCGCGTCCAGCTCCAGCGCCTCATGGAGCACGTCGCTCACGGGATAGTCCGGCCTTGCCACCCGCCCGAGCGCCTCGAGCTCGCGCTGCTCTGTCTTCGTCAGGCCTCCCGATTGGGGTGCCTTGGCCTTCGCCATGCCGGGAGGCTAGCAGGGTGGAGAAAAAGGGCCGAAAGGCCGAAAGCCTCCCTCCACGCTTGGGCCGGAGGGGGGAGGCGAAGCCGGGGGGGCGATAGCCCCCCCAGTCTCTGAAACCTCGAGGGCCGAAAGGCCGAAAGCCTCCCTCCACGCTTGGGCCGGAGGGGGGAGGCGAAGCCGGGGGGGCGATAGCCCCCCCTTGGGCCGAAGGGGGGAGGCGGCTTTGCCTGAGAACCGTGCGTGATGGCCGCGTTCTCGGGCAACCCGACGGGTTTTCGGGCAGCACGGCGGCGGCGGTGAAGATCCTCGGTATTTTACCTCTCCCTCGTGCCGAGTACGATGCGCGGCACGTTGCGAACGGTCCGACACAGGCAGAACCCTCGGGAGGCGGTCGGGTTGTGCTCGATGCCGACCCTGGCGCGCTGCATCAGCGGGCCGGTTCTGCGGGACATCGCCACCAAGGGCCACTCCGACTTCATGCGCGAGGCCTTCGCCGTGTCGGGCTTCGCGAGGATGGCCGGCGACGATATGAGCGTGCTCGACGCGCTCCTCCTGGTCTTCGACCTCCTCCGAACCGACTACCGCTGCGACTACGTTTACCGCAACGCGATCACAAACAAGGTCTACCTCGGGCGACACTCCCCGGCGACGACGACGCTTCTCTCCGAGCTGCGCGTGTGGCGCTCCAAGGCCGACCTTGCGATGTTCAACGGCACCTCGATCGCGTACGAGATCAAGACCGAGTTGGACAACCTCGACCGCCTGGCCAGCCAACTCGACGACTACTCGTCCGTCTTCGACCGAATTTTCGTGGTCACGAGCGAGGCTCAGGTTGGCGTCGTGCTGGAGCGCGTTCCCGATCACGTTGGGGTCCTCGCGCTTACTCCGAACCTCAGCTTGGCGACCGCTCGAGACGCGTCTGCCAACGTGGACCACGTGCTCACGGAGAGCATCGTCGATGCCTTACGCAAGGACGAAATGCTGGCGGTTACCCGCCTCGTCACGGGGTCCGTTCCCGAGGCCACGAGCGTGACCCTTAGCTCGGCTTGCAAGCGAGCCCTGGAGGCGTTTCCCCCGAAGGCGGTGCACGACGCGATGGTGAAGGTGCTGAAAAGGCGCCAACGACTGACGAGGCAGGACTTCGAGAACGTTCGCCCCGAACTGGTCACCGCCTACCTCGATAGCGGGGTGAAGCCAGATCATTGGTCAGAGCTGACCGCGCGCTTGACGAACACCCTCGTTGGCCATCTCATCACCGGTTGATGGCCACATACTTCCCGTACCTCAGGGCGAAAACCTACGAACTGAGCGCCGTTGAGCATGCCAGCGCAGCGCTGGTCAGCAACGGGAAGATCCTCCCGATCCTCGAGCCCGTTCGGGTCGCCTCGGGCCCGATCGTGCGTCGGGCCGCAGCCTTCGGTGCTGCTGGACTCACGACGGCGCTTGTCCTGAACCCCCAGGTCGGTGAGCTTTACGGAAATCCGTCGGCGACCACGCAGATTCTGGCCGCAATGCAGGCAGCCGGCGCCACGGTGCTTCCGGCGCTTCTTGTCCACGCCAGGCTTCAAGTTGCCGAGGTCCAAGCTTTCCAGGGGGCCGCCGCGGGCGGAGGCGTCGTGGTCCACCTCGATGTGCCCGCCCCGCCCGTTGTGGCCGCCGTGAAAGCGATAACTACCGCAACGAACCTATTTCTTGATGGTGCTACCAGCGTCGCTCATCAGAATAGCTTTGCTCCGAGGTCGCTTCTGCGCGACGGATTCAGCGCCCAAGTTCGGAACTCGAGCTATCCAGCGACTAGTTTCTTCACCGACCTGCACCTGACGTACACGACTCTGGGGTTCGCCGGCTTCGGCGATTTCGCAACGATCGGGGCTCGGTACACGGAGGGTGGCGGGCCGGCGTACGCCGTCGCGATCCACGTGACCGAGGACCGGCAGGCCCAGGGCGTCTATTGCAATCACTTCCTTTCGACCAGCAATGCGACGACGGCTAACCCGGGAGGCAAATTCGGAGAAGCCGTTGCAGCACTCGCCGCGTACGTGCAGGCAAATCCCGGCCGAATCGACTTCTCGTTGGCCTGCCAGGAACTGTTGCGGCACCACCGGCACGGCCACTTCCCCGGGCTCGGCGATCTCAAGCGACTCTCGATCCAGCACCACCTAGAGTTGATGGCGCGCCTAGTTTGAAGAGCTACCTTCGCCTCCGGAGGTTCTTCGGCAGCGTCTCGTGCTTCCTCACGATCGCAGTTGCGTCATCGGGCACGCGCACGGGCACAACGCGTCGATCGTTCCCGGCGCTCTGAGGTTGTACCTGTGGTCGCACGGGCGGGTTGGTGTCCTTCGTGGGCGTCTGGTCCTTGTTCGACATCGTTCTCTCCTCCTACCGCTTCGGTGGGATGCGACGAACCAGAGTCCGCACACCCTCGGGGTCTCGAGTGGTCTTCACCCGCTTCGTGTTCTCGTCGGGAACCCGGACGGGCCACGCGACCCGCTTGACGTTCTCAGGTTGGACCTGAGGCTCCGCCTGCTTCGCTGGAACTTCGGCGGTCTTCGTCGGTGCGTCGGACGATTTCGAGGACGACATAGCAGCTCCTTTCAGCCGAACACGGCTCTGAAGAACGCGATCAAAGCCGCCACACCCGCCAGCGCACCGACGGTGAGGAGGAAATGCTGGAACTTCCTCTGCGCCCTCTCCAGGTCCCCTGCCTTCCGGTCATTCACGACCGTGTCCTTCGGCAGCAGCTTGCTGAGGCACATGATCTGGTAGCGGTGGTACAGCGCGAGCCCGTCCTTCTCTCGATCGCGCTTCTCGCCATCCGCGGCCTCTTCATTCGCGACGGCATCGGCGTCCTTGAGCACGTCGTCGGGGAAGATGTCGTCGTCGTTCAGCTTGTGGTGCTCCCGAACCTTCACCGCTTCAAGCGCCAGCCATCCCGTCCAAAGGCCGAGGCCGACGCAGAACAGGTAGAGCGGCAACACCAAGATGAGCCAGAGGCCTAGGCCGGCACCGGACTGCAACAGGACGCCGATCCCGACCGACGACACCAACGTCAACGTCAGGGCGTTGACGCCGATCAACCCGTTGGCCTTCGTCTCGAGCCGAGCGCCGCGGGCCTCCTCATCCTGAAAACGCTTCTGTTGGATCGCGAAGAGCTGGCCCAGGACCAGCGTGTTGGTCCTAGCTACGCGCTCCCCGATCTGGGAGAGGCTCAATGGGGCGTTGCGATCAGGTTGTCGGTCAACAACGACGGCTACCGGCTCGGCGACGGTTGCCACCTCCGTGGTCATCGCCGTGATCGCCTCCGTCCCGTCGCTCATCGTGCAACCATGCTATACTTATGTTCACTGTGCCAGTGATACAAGAGGCAGTCATGGCAAACGACGACAAGCAGCCGGAGAAGCCGAAAAAGCCGAACGAGCCGCCACCTGTCCGAGTCCCCAACGAGGACACCGCCCCGAGGAAAATCGAAGTGCCGCCTCAGACCGTGAAAGCCTAGGTGTCGCCCAGGGTTGGGTGCTCTTTCCTGCCCGGCGAAGACGTTCATCCCCGCCGCCTACACCGAGTTGGCGCGACGTTCGGCAAGAACCGCGCGAAGTTCCTCGATTGTGATCGGTGGCTGGCGCAGGTGAAGCACGACGTGGCAGTTGGGGCAGACCGGCCGGAGTTCGGTGACCGGATCAACCTGGTAGTCCTGCCCACCACACTCCGAGAGGGGCCGGAGGTGGTGGACGTGGATGACGCCCTCGGCGATGGGACCGTAGATGGCGGCCAGCGCGAGTCCACAGACGGCGCAGCTCGTCCCGTGACGCTCGATGCACCGGCGGCGGGCCACTGGGTTCCGCTCGTACGCGTTCACCCGAACCGTCTTCAGCGCGCCCTCGAACAGCGGGGTCGCGGGGCTCTCGTCGGCGAACGTCGCAGCGGGTGCGGCTCCAAACCCGGCCAGGACCGCCGCCTCCCGAAGTGCCGGGCGGAGTCGCCACAGGAAGCGGTCCTCACCATGTCGGCCTTCGGCGACGACGTGCCACCATCGCGCCGTGCCGTCGGCCCTCCTCGGGGGATCGACCCCGACGGCCTTGGTCAACGCCTTCGCAATCCCGACGATCGCGCTGTTCACCCCCGCATGATGGGCGAGCCCGAGCAACCGTGCGATCTGCCCGCCCGAGAGTTCGTTGCCCGGGGCTGCAACGAGCGCGGCAAGCAGGTCCACCTGCAACGTCGTGAGCGACGAGGCCGAACCCGCCAGGGCCAGTAGTCCATCTCGAAGGCGACGTTCCCGACGGGATCGCCGAAGTCGTCGTACTCCGCGTCGTGGTTACCGCTCGTCACAGAGGTCCCTGAGGTACTCCTCGATCTGCTGGCGTTGGGCCTTGGCGAGTCCCGCGACCGCTTCGAGCGCGAGCAGATAGCCGCGGAGTTCTGCCACCCCAGCCTGGGCATCTGGATCGTGCGGTAGGTCGTTCGTGACGCGGCTTCCGAGAGCATCGACGTACTTCCGCGCCGCCTCGAAGTCCTGCTGGTCGAGCACCTGATGGACGACGACGGCCCTGTGGAAGACGAAGTTCTTCAGATCGATCGGCATCGCGCGATCCTACTTGGCGTTGCTCGCCGTCGCGCGGGCTTTGCCCAAAAGCCGTGCCTGACCAGAAACCCGACATGTTGACCAAGAACCCGCAAGCGGGGCTCGTCGCGTGAAACGAGCCCCGCAGTCGGCTAGGGGTAGTAGCGGGCTCGGCAGCGAAGCCTCAAGCCAATGCTGCGCGAACTCGTGAGGACTCGCGCGCGGATCTCGTTCGGGTTGTTGAGGTCGATGAAGAACCTGTCGCCCGCACCGAGCGCGTTCCAGGCGGCTGAGCCCTGGTTGTCACGGACGCACTCAAGCTCGACCCCTCCGAAGAAGACCCACTTGTCGTCCGGGGTTTTGACGGTCAACGCGGTCTCTTTGAAGCACCACTTGCCGTCGCCAATGCAGTGGCATCCGGACTGTGGCGATTGATTGCAGCGAGCGTTGTGCAGCTCGGGAGTGTCTTGGGTCTCGCCGTAGATCCAGCGATCAGCCTCCATCCCCGCTTGGGCGGAGGGGGGAGGCGATCTCCAAAACCTCGAGGGCCGAAAGGCCGAAAGCCTCCCTCCACGCTTGGGCCGGAGGGGGGAGGCGAAGCCGGGGGGGCGATAGCCCCCCCACTCTCTTCTCTGAAACCTCGAGGGCCGAAAGGCCGAAAGCCTCCCTCCACGCTTGGGCCGGAGGGGGGAGGCGAAGCCGGGGGGGCGATAGCCCCCCCCTCAGGTCAGGCGACGAAGCTTCCTGGGATTTTTGCGCAGCAAAAATATCCAGAGAAGTGTCGCCCGGTGCGCGGTTTACCCGCGCACGCGAGCAAACAGAGAGCACCGGCGGGCGAGCTGCGCTAGGTTCCGCGCCGTGCGGCGGCTGGGCGTTCGAACGTCTCTCGCCGCGCGACCTCACAAGGAGCCGAGATTCCCATGACCACTCCGATCCGGAACGTGTGCGTGATCGGCGGCGGCGTGATGGGGAGCGGCATCGCGGCCCACCTCGCGAACGCGGGCGTGCGCGTGCTGCTCCTCGACATCGTCCCCCCGAACCTGAGCGAAGAAGAGAAGCGCGACAAGAAGGCGCGTGACCGCTTCGCGCAAGGCGGCCTCGACAAGGCCTTGAAGAGCCGTCCCGCCGCGTTCTTCCACCCGTCGTTCGCGGCCGCGGTGCGCGTCGGCAACGTCGAGGACGACCTCGAGCTCGCCAAGGACTCGGACCTCGTCATCGAGGCCATCATCGAGAAGCTCGAGCCGAAGCAGAACCTCTTCGCGCGCCTCGAGAAGATCGTGCCCGCGAACGCCATCGTCGCCTCCAACACGAGCGGCATCCGGATCGCGTCGATGATGGAAGGGCGCTCGGAGGGCTTCAAGAAGCGCTTCTGCGTGATGCACTTCTTCAACCCCGTCCGCTACATGAAGCTGCTCGAGCTCGTGGGCGGCCCGGACACGGCCCCCGAGACGCTCGCCCGCATCGAGAAGTTCGGGCGCGACGTGCTCGGCAAGGGCATCGTCTTCGGCAAGGACACGCCGAACTTCATCGGCAACCGCATCGGGGCCCACTCGATGATGGTGGCGATCCACCAGATGCTGGCGGACGGCCTCGCCCCCGAGGACGTCGACAACATCACCGGCATCCCGATGGGCCACCCGAAGAGCGCCTGTTTCCGGACGGCGGATCTCGTCGGCCTCGACACGTTCGGGCACGTCGCGGAGAACTGCTACAGCTCGCTCACGAACGACGAGGACCGGGACGTCTTCAAGCTCCCCGCCTACGTCGGGACGATGATCGAGAAGAAGCTCCTCGGCGACAAGACGAAGGGCGGCTTCTACAAGCGCGGCGAGGGCGGCGCGATCACCACCTTCGATCCGAAGACGCTCGCCTACCGCGACAAGGGCGGAGACGAGGCGGTCGCGAAGGCGACGAAGGGCATCTCGAAGATCGAGGACCCGAAGGAGCGCGTGAAGAAGCTCGTCGCCGACCAGGGCAAGGCGGGCCAGTTCGCGTGGAAGGTCATCTCGCGATCGCTCGCGTACGCGGCGCGCCGGATGGGTGAGATCGCCGACAGCGTCGAGGCCGTCGATGACGCGATGAAGTGGGGCTACAACTGGGAGCTCGGCCCGTTCGAGACCTGGGACGCCCTCGGCTTCGCAGAGACCCTCGAGCGGATGCAGAAGGACGGCGTCGCCCTCCCCGCGTCCGTGATCAAGATGAAGGAGTCGGGCGCGACCGGCTTCTACACCCACGACGGCCGCATCTTCGACCTCGCCCGCGGCGCCTACGTGAAGCGCGAGATCGACCCGCGCAACGCGACCGTGGTCGAGCTGCGCAAGGGCAAGGCGCCCGTGCTCTCGAACGACGGCGCGGAGGCGTGGGATCTCGGTGACGGCGTCCTCGGGCTCACCTTCAAGACGAAGGCGAACTCGATCGACCCCGACATCATCAAGATCCTCGGCGACGCGGTGGACGAGGCGGAGAAGAACTGGCGCGCCATGGTCATCACGAACCAGGGCGAGCACTTCTGCGTGGGGGCGAACCTGCTCCTCGTCGTCATGGCCGCCCAGGCCAAGGAGTGGGACCAGCTCACCTCGATGGTGAAGAACCTCCAGACGGCGGCCCAGCGGATGAAGTACTCGACGGTGCCGATCGTCGCCGCCCCGTTCGGGATGGCCCTCGGGGGCGGCCTCGAGCTCTGCATGGCGAGCGGGGCGATCCAGGCCGCGGCGGAGACGTACTCGGGCCTCGTCGAGGTCGGGGTCGGGCTCGTCCCCGGCGGCGCCGGCAACCTCAACATGCTGTGGCGCGCGCTCGAGGGCCTGCCGGAAGGGGCTCAGCTCAACACCCTCGAGGTCGTGACCCAGGTCTTCAAGAACATCGCCCTCGCCAAGGTCGCCACGAGCGCGGACGAGGCGAAGATGCTCGGCTTCTTCCGCAAGACGGACGGCGTGTCGTTCGACCGGTCGCGCCTCGTCACGGAGGCGAAGGCGAAGGCCCTCGGCCTCGCCCAGAGCGGCTATCACGCCCCCGCCCCGAAGGCCTATGTCCTCCCTGGCGAGAGCGGGATCGCGACCCTATCCATGATGGTCGATACCCTCGTCGCCGGCGGCTACGCCTCCGAGCACGACGCCAAGATCGCCCGCAAGCTCGCGGTGATCTTGAGCGGCGGCAGCGGCGGCAACCAGCGCCCCGTCACCGAGGAGGAGATCCTCGATCTCGAGCGCGAAGCGTTCGTGAGCCTCTGCGGCGAGCCGAAGAGCCAGGAGCGCATGCAGTACATGCTCATGAACAACAAGCCCCTGCGCAACTAGGCCCTTTCGACGAAAGAGACGAACACCATGGAAGACATCATCATCGTCGACGCGGTTCGCTCGGCCGTCGGCCGGGCCATCAAAGGAAGCCTCGCGCAGAAGCGCCCCGACGAGCTCGCGGGCGACGTCATCCGCGGGCTCCTCGCTCGCGTTCCCCAAGCCAAGCCGGAGCAGATCGAGGACGTCGTCCTCGGCTGCGCCATGCCGGAGGGGGAGCAAGGCCTCAACGTCGCGCGCGTGGCCGGCTTCCTCGGCGGGCTCCCCGCCGAGACGAGCGCCATGACCATCAACCGCTTCTGCTCGAGCGGCCTCCAGGCGATCGCCCTCGCCGCCGGCGCGGTCCTCTTGGGCTCCAACGATCTCGTCGTCGCGGGCGGCGTCGAGTCGATGAGCATGGTGCCCATGACCGGCAACAAGCTCTCCGCATCCCCGGAGGCGATGGAGCGGTTCCCCAGCGTGTACACCCCGATGGGCATCACCGCCGAGAACGTGGCGAAGCGCTTCGAGATCTCGCGCAAAGACCAGGACGAGTTCGCCTACAAGAGCCAGCAGAAGGCGGCGGCCGCGATCAAGGCGGGCAAGTTCAACGACGAGATCGTCCCCGTGAACGCCGTCCGCTACGTGAACAACCAGCGCGTCCTCTCCGAGTTCAAGACGGACGAGCTCCCGCGCGGCGACACGACCCTCGAGGGCCTCGCCGCCCTCAAGCCGTCGTTCGCGGTGAAGGGCACCGTCACCCCCGGCAACGCCTCCCCCCTCTCCGACGGCGCGGCGGCGACCCTCATTGCTTCGAAAAAGAAAGCGGATGAGCTCGGCCTCCCCCGGCTCGGCTACTTCCGCTCCTTCGTCACCGTCGGCGTCGACCCGGCCATCATGGGCATCGGCCCCCACCCCGCGATCGAGAAGCTGTTCGCGAAGACGGGCCTCTCCGTGAAGGACATCGACGTCTTCGAGATCAACGAGGCCTTCGCGAGCCAGTCCGTCTACGTCCAGCGCAAGCTCGGCATCCCGGACGAGAAGCTCAACGTCAACGGCGGCGCCATCGCCCTCGGTCATCCCCTCGGCTGCACCGGCGCCAAGCTGGTCGCGACCGCGCTCTACGAGCTCAAGCGACGCGGCGGCAAGTACGCCATCGTCAGCATGTGCATCGGCGGCGGCATGGGCGCGGCCGGCCTCCTCGAGCGCGCCTGATCGGCTCTCGCGGCCCAACCCCAAGCCCAACTCCGAGCCCCGCGCGGCTGTCGCCTCGCGGGGCTCTTCGCGTTCGAGCTCATTCGATGGCAAAGAGGCGGGGACCCGCCCGTTCCACTTCCTGCGGGAGCTCAGGCGCGTGACCGGGACGACGCCCCACCAATACGTCATCGGGGCGAGGCTCCGGCTCGCCACCCGACTGCTCTTGGACACGCGGCGTCCCGTGACCGACGTCGACTTCGGCGACCTGTCGAACTTCATCCGGACCTTCCACCGAGCGATCGGGCTCACCCCGAGCGCATATCGAGCCGCGCGCGACCGGTAGAGGGGCGAGCGATCGGGAACCCCTCCCGCGAGGAGCGGAGCTCCGAGCAAGGGAGGGGTCGCCGAGCGGAGCGAGGCGGGGGTGGGCACTACGGAAATCGAAGCGTCGCTTCGCCGCACCGCCTGTCGATGCGACGTCGCGTCGTCATTCGGTCCCGTAGAGGTCGCCGCCCCCTTTGGACGGGGGCGGGGCCTTCCGCTTGGCGGAGCACTTCATGTTGCAGTCGAGGTCGGCCGGATTGCAGCCGCACGGGCTGGACTTGGGGGGCGGCGCCGCCGGCTTGGGCGCGGGTGCGGGCGCGGGCTTCGGCGCGGAGGCGTTGCTCTGCTCGGGGGTGAACGTCGTCGTGAAGGCGGCGTGCAGGGGCGTCTTGCTCTCGAGCGCTCGGACCCCCTTCTCCACGCAGGCGGCCTGCGTCGGATCGGCAGGGGCGAGCGTCACGGTGACGCCCTTGGGCGGTCCCTCGCCGTCCCAAACCGCGCAGATGGTGACGCGCGTGGTCGGGGGGACACGGCACGAGGAGAGCCTCGAGGCGTCGTTGAGCGCGGTCTGCATCGGCTTCGAGTCGGCCGCGCTCGCGTCGTCGGTCGGCCTCGCGATCGCCTTCGCTTCTTCACAGGAGAGGGGATGGCTGCTCGCCGAGGGAGACGCCGCGGATGGGGCGAGCGCCTGCGTGGTGGTCGAGGGCTCCGGGATCGGGGGGCGGGCGGAGGCGGTCTGGGCCGGCGCGGCGGAGGCGGTCTCTTGGCCTTTGCTCGAAGGCTTCTCCTTGGCGCCCATCGAGAACGCCACCGCGCCGATGGCACCGCCGGCGATCAAGCCACCACCGGCCAACCACGGCCACATCGATCCGCGCGGCCTCGCGACGGAGCGCGGGGCGGTCGGGATGCCGACGGGAGGCGGCGTGGCCTGAACGAAGCCGCTGACCGCGACCGCCGCGAGCGGCTCGCCGACGATGGTGCCGCTCGGCATGGAGGTCGCCGGCGCCCTCCCCGTCGCCGCGCCGCCGAGCACGCGCGCGAGCTCCTGCTCCATCTGGCGTGCATGCTGAAAGCGCGCCGACGGCTCCCGGTCGACGCAGCGAGCGAACCAGGCGTCGAACCCCCCGGGGAGCGAAGGACAGCCGAGCTCCCGCGCCCGCGCGCTCGCGGGGGGGATCGGGTCCATGACCATCTCGCGGAGGATCATCACCGCCGACGAGTCCGCGGCGTGGGCGCTCTTCCAGAACGGTCGCCCCGCGAGGAGGGCGAACGCGATCAGGCCGAGGGCCCAGACGTCGGCGGCGGGCGTGACCGCCATCCCCGAGTGCGCCTGCTCCGGGGCCATCCAGAGCGGGGTCCCCATCGCGCCGGTCGCGCTCGTTCGCACTTGGTTCATCAGCTTCGCGATCCCGAAGTCGAGGACCTTCAATACGAAGGCCGCCCCTGCTCGCTTCGAATGCGCGAGGAAGATGTTCTCGGGCTTGAGATCGCGGTGCACGATGTTCTTGTCGTGAGCGGCGGCGATGGCATGCGCGAGCTGGGCGAAGATCTCTGCGACGAGCGGGGGCGGCATCGGCCCCGTCTTCTTCGACCGGTCCGAGAGCGTCTCGCCCTGGAGCAGCTCCATCGCGAGCCACGGCGTCTGCGAGGCAGGGTCGATGCCCGCCCCCACGACCTCCACGACGTGCTCGCTCTCGATGCGCGCCCCGATTCGCGCTTCCTGTTCGAAGCGCCGCTTCAGATCCGCGTCATTGACCAGATCGGGGAGCATGACCTTGAGCGCGCGCTCCCGCGCCGTGGAGAGCTGCTCTGCGACATAGACCGTCCCCATCCCGCCCGCGGAGAGCGGGCGAATGACTCGATAGTCGCCTGCGAAAACCGTGTTCGGTGAGAGGCTGAGGAGGACGCTCACGGTCGTGCATGATAGCCGAATCGGATCTCCATCTCGCGTCACCCCCCCCACCTGCCCACGATGGCGAGCGACATGTCCCTCAGCGAAAGCTCGATAGCGAGTGAGCTCGCCAAGATGATTGGTGATCTCGGCGCGCTCGTGAAGGGCCTGGTTCGAGAGCCGGCTCTCCTCGAGCTGGCTCGCCTGCTGGAGGAGGCGTGCCGCCAGCGGGGCAGACCGTGAGGGATCAGAGCGAGTCGGGCTGAGCGAGCTCGACCTTCCGCTCGGAGGACGACGGAGCGCTCGAGGCCTCGACGTCCGCGTAAGGATCGCTCTTCTCGGGCGGCGCGGTCGCGACGGGCGCGGACGACTTCGCGATGGCCTTTGCCCGCGCGCTGTAGGCCTGGCGGACGGCGGGGCTCGTCGGAGGTCGCGGTCGGGGTGCAGGGCTCGAGGACCGCGCGCTCGAGATCTCTGCGGAGGAGGAAGGAGCCCTCTTCGCGTCCTCCGTCGGCGGGGAGGCGGAGGCGCGCGCGGGGACGTCCTCGCGCTCGGGGATGGGGGCCTCTTCGAGGGCGAGCGGCGGGGGCGCGCCCACCGCCATCGGGGCGCCCGCCGCCTTGACGTTCGACGCGCGGGCCCAGGTGAACCCGGTGCCGGACGCGACGAGCGAGAGCGCGGCCGCGAGGGGGAGCAGCCACCTCCGCGGCTTCGGGGCCGGGAACACCGCGATGCTGTGGGCGATCGGCTGAGCGGTGCTGGTGCGCTCGCGGTCTTCGCTCGAGGCGGCGCACGCTCGATCGAACGCGGCCGCTGCCTCCGCCATCGTCGCGAACCGCTCATGGGGGTCGCGGGCGAGGGCCCTCGCGAGCCACGCATCGAGCTCGCGTGGCACGTCGCTCCTCACCGGCGCGATCGGCGGCAGCTCTCCGTGCTCGATCCGAGCGCGCACCGTGTCGAGGTCGTCGCCGGTGAACGGGACCTTGCCCGTGAGCATTTGGTACGTCGCGACCCCGAGCCCCCACACGTCCGTGAATACGCCGACGTCGGCGGTCGTGCGCATCTGCTCCGGCGCCATGTACTCGGGGGTTCCGAGCACGACCCCGCTCGCGTCCGCCTCCCCGAGCTGCTTCGCGATCCCGAAGTCGAGCAGCTTCACGAAGATCCCCGGCTCGCCGTCGACGAGGAAGAGGTTGTCCGGCTTCACGTCGCAGTGGACGACCCCCGCCGCGTGGGCCTTCGCGAGGGCGCGCGCCGTCTGGTGAACGACCGCACGCGTCTCGTCGAGGGAGAACCGTCCCGTGCGATCGATCCGCTGCTGCACCGTCTCGCCCTCGAGCAGCTCCATCACGATGAACGGAACCCCGTCCGTGGTCAGACCGCGATCGAGGATCTGCACGACGTGGGGGCTCTTGATCTTCGCCGCCGACGGCCCCTCGTCGACGAAGCGCTGGCGCACCGCGGGCAGCGCGAGCATCGCGTCGTTCAGGAGCTTCACCGCGACGTGGACGCGGAGGTTCCGATGGAACGCGACCCACACGCGGGCCATCCCGCCGTCGCCGAGCGGGCGGACGAGGCGGATGGTCGGGGTGAGGAACGTCCCCGGCGTCGAGGGCACGGGGTCCGTGGGGCCGAACGCCGCGTCTGTGGCGCTCTCGCCCGGCGCGGTCTCGTGGGGAGTGGGCTCGATTTCGCCCTTTCGCTGCATGCTCCCGCTCGGAGCAATCGACGTTCCCGCCCGCTCATCCGGCTAGTTTTGGGCGGCGGACGTTCGCTCTTGCTCGTAGATGCGCAGGACGCTGAGGCACAACGACATGAGGATGGGGCCGACGATGACGCCCATCAGGCCGAACATCTCCACCCCGCCGAGGAGGCTCACGAGCAGGGGAAGCGGATGCACCGAGCCCTTCGACCCGACGAGGCGCGGACGGATGATGTAGTCGGAGACGGCCATCACCACGAAGAACCCCCAGAGCCCGATGAACACTGCCCAGCTCGTGCGGCCGGAGGCGGCGGTCGCGATGGAGATGGGGATCCACACGACGGCGGTGCCGACGACGGGGAGGAACGAGGCGAGCATCGTCACCGTGCCCCAGAGGAGAGGCTGGGAGACCCCGGCGATCCAGTAGCCGACCCCGGCGAGGACGCCTTGAGCGAGCGCGGTGCCCATCGTGCCGACGAAGGCGCTGCGGCCGACCGCGCGGAACTCGGTGACGAGGGCGCGCGTGTGGCGCGGATCGAGGGGGAGCACGTGCTCCAGGCGCCGCACGATCGCGGCCCACTCGAGCAGCACGTAGTACATCGTGAAGAAGGCGATCACCGCCGTCAGCATCAGCGACGTCATCGAGGTGAGGGCCTGGGCGAGCCCGCCCGCGGCGCGCTCCGAGAGCGAGAGCAGCGCGGAGTTGATCTGGGTGACGAACGCCTCCGGCGACACGTGGGCCCGCTCGAGCATCTTGAGGCCCCAGGGACCGATCTCGGGGGCCTTCATGTCCGAGACCATGTCGACGATCTCGGTGACGGCGATGTACCCGACGAGGGTGATCCCGAGCGCCGTGATGATCCCGCCGAGGATGGTCGTGACGAGGGCGGCGAGGGCGCGGTTGTAGCGGAGCTGCGGCGCGAGGAACCGGTAGATGGGCTCGCTCGTGAACCCCATCGTCGTCCCCAGCACGAGGCCCATCCACACCGGCGAGGCGATGTACATCGCCCCCACGATGGCGACGACGGCGAGCACGCTGAGGCCGAAGCGCCCCGGCTCCTGTCGCTTCGGCGGGGGCTCATCGATCTCGATCTCGGCGGCGTCGTCGCTCAAGTCGGCCTGCCTCAACGCTTTCCGAGCTTCTTCTTCAGCGCCGCGAGCTCGTCGTCCACCTCGCGCTCCATGCGGGCCTGGCTCTCCGCGCGGTCGCGCTCGGCCTTGGCGCGCTCCTTCTCGAGTCGCAGCTGCTCTTCGCGCTTCTGCTTCTCCTCGGCCTCGAGGCGCGCCTTGCGCGCTCGCTCCGTCTCGCGCTCCTCCGCGGGCGCCCCCTCTTTCGGCGGCTCCTCTTCGTCGCGACCGAAGATGCGCGCCTTCGTGCGGTCGACGACCTGCTTCGCCGCCTTCTCGGCGATCTTGTCCATCAGGCCGTCGAGGAGCTTCTTCATCGACCTCCCGATCCTAAGAGAAGGACGACCTCAGCGTCGACCGCTTCGACGCGCGCCCCCTCGCATGCCGCCGCCCTGGGCCTTCGACCCCGCTTTGGCGGGAGCGCCCGCCGCCTTCGCCACCACCGCCGAGGCGTCCGACTCGCCGCGCAGGCGCTTGATCTGATCCCGGATCTTCGCCGCGCGCTCGAAGTCGAGCGCCTCCGCGGCCGAGAACATCTCCTGGCGGAGCGACTCGAGGACCTCCGATAGGTCGACGTCCTTGCCCGCGGCCACCGCGTCGATGCCGTCGAGCTTCGTCTTCGGGGCGGCGCTGTAGTCGCGCGCGCCCGAGGTCGGGGAGAGATCGAGGATCGCCTTCGCCACCGAGGCGGGGGTGATGTTGTGCTCGCGGTTGTACTCCTCCTGCCGCTCGCGCCGCCGATCCGTCTCGTCGATGGCCTGCTTCATCGCGGGGGTGATCTTGTCCGCGTACATGAGGACCTCGCCCCGGAGGTTTCGGGCCGCCCGACCGATCGTCTGGATGAGCGAGCGCGGGCTGCGGAGGAAGCCCTCCTTGTCTGCATCCAGGATCGCCACGAGCGACACCTCGGGGAGATCGAGCCCCTCGCGCAAGAGGTTGATCCCGATCAGCACGTCGAACTCCCCGCGCCGCAGGTCGCGCAGGATCTCGATGCGCTCCAGGGTGTCGACGTCGCTGTGGAGGTAGCGCACGCGGACGCCGAGCTCCGTGTAGTACTCCGTCAGATCCTCGGCCATGCGCTTGGTGAGCGTCGTCACGAGGACGCGGTCGCCCATGGCGGTGCGCTCCCGGATCTTCGCGAGCAGGTCGTCGACCTGACCGGCCACGGGACGGATCGTGATCTTCGGATCGACGAGGCCGGTGGGGCGGATGATCTGCTCGACCACGACCCCCTCGCTCTTGTCGAGCTCGTACTCGCCCGGGGTCGCGCTGATGAAGACGGTGTGCCGGCAGAACTTCTCGAACTCCTCGAACTTGAGGGGGCGATTGTCGAGCGCGCTCGGGAGCCGGAACCCGTGCTCGACGAGCGTCTCTTTGCGCGCGCGGTCCCCTCGGTACATCGCCCCGAGCTGGGGCACCGTCTGGTGGGACTCGTCGATGAGGAGCAGAAAGTCCCCCGGGAAGTAGTCGATGAGGGTGGGCGGAGGATCCCCCGCTTTGCGCCCCGACAGGTGCCGCGAGTAGTTCTCGATGCCGGTGCAGAACCCCATCTGCTCCAGCATCTCGAGATCGTACATGGTCCGCTGCTCGAGCCGCTGCTTCTCCAAGAAGCGGCCCTCGCGATCGTAGAACTCGAGCCGATCGCGCAGCTCCTCGCGGATCGCCTGGATCGCTCCCCGCAGCACCTGCTGCTCGGTCACGTAGTGCGAGCCCGGGAAGATCGACACACGCGGCAAGCTTCGGATCACCTTCCCGCGGAGAGGATCGACCTCCTTGATCTGCTCCACCTCGTCCCCGAAGTACTCGACCCGGATGGCGACGCTCTCCTCGTAGGCGGGAAAGATCTCGACCACGTCGCCGCGCACCCGGAACGTCCCGCGGTGGAAGTCGACGTCGTTGCGCTCGTATTGGATGTCGACGAGGCGCCGCAGGAGCTCGTCGCGCCGCAGCTCCACCCCCTTCTCGAGCTCGATCAAGAGGCCGTGGTACGACTCCGCGGACCCGATGCCGTAGATGCAGCTCACCGACGCGACGATGATCACGTCCGGGCGCGACAAGAGGGCGTGCGTCGCCGCGTGCCGCATGCGATCGATCGCGTCGTTGATGATCGAGTCCTTCTCGATGTACGTGTCCGTCGAGGGGACGTAGGCCTCCGGCTGGTAGTAGTCGTAGTAGCTGACGAAGTAGTGGACGGCGCAGTGAGGAAACAGCTCCCGCAGCTCCCCGTAGAGCTGGGCGGCCAGCGTCTTGTTGGGGGCGAGCACCAGCGTCTGCTTGCCGTAGTGCTCGATGAGCTTCGCGGCCGTGAACGTCTTGCCGCTGCCGGTGACGCCGAGGAGCGTCTGGTGCTGGACGCCGCGGTCGAGGCCTTCCGAGAGCTCTCGAATCGCGCGCGGCTGGTCCCCACGCGGCTCGAAGTCCGTGACCATCTTGAACGGTCGATCCATGGAGCCGCACAAGGTAATCTCTCGGCCGTGCCGCTTCTACCCGAAAGGCGAGCCGAGGCATTCCTCATCAGCGCCGTCGCCGCGCTCGCCGCGACGAGCTGCAGCGGCGCCACACCGATCGAGCGCGAGATCGAGAAGAGCCCCGACAAGCTCACCGTCGTCGAGTTCGTCGACTACGAGTGCCACTTCTGCCAGGACCTCCACGGCGTGCTCGCGCCGCTCCTCACCGAGCAAGAAGGTCGCGTGCGCATCGTTCTAAAGCACGTGCCCCTCCCCGAGCACCCCAGCGCCAAGAAGGGCGCCGCGGCCGCGATCTGCGCCGAGGCCCAAGGCAAGCCGATGCCCATGCACGACGCCCTCATGCGAGGCGCCGGCCGCTCCGACGACGACGTGCTCGACCTCGCCCAGCGCGTCGGCCTCGACGTCGAGACCTTCAAGACCTGCCTGCGCAGCGACCTGCCCGCCGCCCGCATCACCTCCGATACGCGCGACTACGAGTCGCTCGGCGGCGACGGCCTCCCCATGCTGTTCATCCAGCGCGAGAAGCTCGTCGGCATGCAGGACGAAGCGACGCTCGAGAAGGCCCTCCGCAAAGCACCTTGAAGATCGGGCTCACCCCTTGCGCTCCCAAGACCGACGTTGCAATACCCGCCCCGTGCGGATCCTTCCTTTTGTCGCCCTCGCCCTCTTCGCGTGCGGATGCACGACGCTGGCGAGCAGCCCCTCATGGGTCGGCGGCACCCTCGCCGAGGGCGCGCCCGAGCGCTTCGCGCGCGAAGACGCCGAGATCAAGCACGCCACCGAGGAGATCCTCAAGGAGCCGAAGTCGATCGGCGCCAAGCACATCCTCGTGATGCACAAGGACTCGGAGCGGAAGCCCCCCAACGTCACCCGCACCAAAGACGAGGCGAAGAAGCGGGCCCAAGAGGCCCTCAAGAGGGCCAAGGCGGGCGAGAGCTTCGACAAGCTCGTCATCGAGTACAGCGACGAGCCCGGCGCCGCCGAGCGCCTCGGCGACCTCGGCATCTTCGAGAAGAAGGTCATGCTCAAGGCCTTCTCCGACGCCGCCTTCAAGCTCAAGGTCGGCGAGATCAGCGAGATCGTCGAGACCCCGTTCGGGTTCCACATCATCCTCCGCACCGAGTGATGCCCTCCCCCCTCGGAGCTCCGCTCCTCGGCCCCTCCCAAGCGTCGCGCTGACGCGCGCCGCGGGAGGGGACGCCGTCCCGCCCGACGCCCCCGCGACACCGCAGCTAACGGTGCTGCAGGTCGGCGGGGAACGCGCGCGACACCGGGACGGGCGAGTCGCGGTCGCCGTCGTTCGGTCCAGACTCGCCGAGCGGGATGGGGGGCCCCATGGTCTTTCGGTCGCTCGGGACCTCTTCCCAGGCGTGGGCGGCGTCGGCGGCGGTCCAGGGGGGGACGTCGGTGGCGGCGTCGAGGGCCTCGACGATCTCGGCGGCGCTCTGGGGGCGCTTGTTCGGGTCCTTCTCGAGGCACTGGAGGATGATCTTCTCGAGCGACTCGGGGATCGGGGTCTTCACACGCTTGGAAAGCGGCTCGGGCTTCTCGTACATGTGCCAGGCGCAGACCTCGACGAGGGAGCGGCCCTTCACGGGCGGCGAGCCGGCGAGGAGGTAGTAGCCGACGGCGCCGAGGGCGTAGACGTCGCTGCGGTGATCGACCTTCTTCGGGTCGGTGATGCTCTCGGGCGAGATGTAGAGGGGGGTGCCGATGAGGGTCGCGACGTTGCTCAACGAGGGCATGTTGTTCTCGGGCCGGACCTCCTTCACGAGCCCGAAGTCGAGCACCTTGACGTAGTCGTGCTGCCGCCCGCGCGAGAGGACGACGATGTTGGCGGGCTTGATGTCGCGGTGGATGAGCTTGATGTCGTGAGCCTCGGCGAGGGCGTCGGCGGCCTGCCGGAGGATGTGCTTCACGCGAGCGGGAGCGAGCGGGCCTTGCTCTTTGACGAGCCGCTCGAGGTCGATGCCCTCGAGGTACTCCATCGCGTAGTAGAAGACGCCCTCCGGGGTGCGGCCGTAGTCGTAGATGGCGACGACGTTCGGGTGGGTGAGCTGGCTGGTGAGCTGCACCTCGCGCTCGAAGCGCTTGATCGCGTCCTTGCCGGCCTTCTCCGCGGGGAGGAGCTTGACCGCGGTGGGGCGGCGCAAGAGCGCGTGCTTCGCGAGGTAGACCATCCCCATCCCGCCCGCGCCGATGCGCGACTCCAAGGTGTACTGGCCGAGCTGGGTCGCCTGCTGCACCTTGCGCTCGAGGCCGTAGATGATCCGGGTGATCGCGGTCGCGAGGAGCACCGCGAGCGAGCCCCACATGGCCGCGAACGCGCCGAGCGCGAGCGCATCGGGGAACCCCTCCGGCACCGGCTTGGTGGAGTAGACGGCGTAGGTGACGAACGGCTGAGGGAGCACCGAGATCGCAGAGAAGACGGCGGTGCGCATCGCCGTGCACGGCACGAGGGCGCCGCGCCCGGCGAGGAAGGTGGTGAGGCCGAGCATGATGACGAGCTCGGTCCGGAACTTGGGCTCGCCGCCGATGTAGAGCATCCCGGCGAGGACGGCCGCTTGGGAGAGGGTCGCGATCGCGTCCGCGACGTCGAGCACCCGCAGGCTGTACGAGCGCCGCCCGAGCAGCACCCACGACGCGACGAGCACGACGCACTCGGAGAGGTGGAGGGCGTGGACGGATCGGAGCGACGTGTTCTTGAGGAAGTCGGGGGCGATGGCGAACCGAATCGCCGCATCGCCGAGGTACATGACCGTCCACAGGACGGCGAAGAGCCCGATGTACGTGCGAACGCGAAGCTGCACGTGGGCCCTGGCCTCCTCGGGCGTGCCGGGGAGGGCCCCGAAGCCGATCGCGCTGGGCGAGAGCGTCTTGAAAGGGTCTCTGCCCCCTCTCGACGCTGGCTTCGTCTTGGCTGTCCGGTCGTCGCTCATCGCCCTCGAAGCGAACCATCCTACACCGCGAACCGTGCGCATCGGGCTTCGGTTGCAACGGCTGGTCCAGGAGAGGGACGCGTGAGGGGGGTGCGATCCGGACCGTCGAGCGTTTGTGCTGTGCGGGACTTCTGCCGCACCGGTTAAGCGCGAGCGACGGTGTGCCGTTCGGCCAAGCATGCTCCGCAACCCGAACCTCTCTGCGTCCGTCGCGTGCGTCCTTCTCTCTCTGAGCGCGTGCAACGGCATCCCCGCTGGCGGCTCCACCCAAGCCGACTGTTCATGGGAGGACGTCGACGGCGTGTTCACGCTCGTCTGCACCCACTCGGAGGGAGGCGGTGGAGCAGGGACGGGCGGCGGGGCGACGGGCGGGGCGGGAGGCGTCGACGTTCCCCCGCCCGCGAACGACTCCTGCGCCGCGCCCACGTTCATCGACGTCGCCCCGGGCGATCACGCCTTCGAGCACGGCACGATGGCAGGCGCGCAGGACGACACTCGATCATTCTGTGTGGATCAGGCGGACAACGCCGGCCTGCCCGACGTCGTCTATCAGATCACCCTCTCGGACGAGTGCGCGCTGCGCGTCACCCTCGACGGGGCGACCGGCTTCAACGGCGCCCTCTCGTTCCGATCCCAGGCGTGCGACACGGACGAGTACTGCACCGACACCGCCGGGACCCAGGAGGTCTTCCAGCAGTCGGTCGCGTCCGGCACCTATTGGCTGATCGTGACCGCCCACCCCGGCGACGTCGACGACTTCACCCTCTCCGTGCAGTGCAATCCGCCCGCTTGCGGCGACGGGTTCCTCGCGGTCTCCGGCGAGGCGTGCGACGACGGCAACCTCGTCGACGGCGACGGGTGCGACGCGACGTGCGCGCTCGAGGCGGCCGACGCATCGGTCGACACCTGCGACGGCGCCGTCGCCGGCCCCGGGATCGCGATCTCGGTCGGCGACGTTCTTCACGTCCCCGGGGACGGCTCGTTCGAGACGACCCTCGGAGCGACCGACAGCGGCACCGGCAGCTGCTCGCTCCAACCCGACGGCGACTCCATCTTCGCCGCCCCCGACCACGTCTATCGCGTGGTGCCGAGCGCCTCCGGCACCCTCACCGCGACCATCGGCCTCGGCCCCGACGACGTCGCGATGTGCGGGGCCGCCGAGTCGCTCGAGCCCGACTACCCGTACCCGTACGGCTGCTATGACCGCGCCCTCCACGTGCGCGAGGGCGTGTGCAACGACGTCGGCGCCGAGGTCGCCTGCTCGGACAACCCGAGCGAGTGGTGGTCGCGCGAGGAGGTCTCGTTCGCGGTGACCGCCGGCCAGGACTACTTCGTGTTCGTGGACGGCTGGAACGACGACGAGTTCGGCGTCGGACCTTACGTCCTGCGGCTCGAGCTCGAGTGAGCCGCGTGCTCGGATTTGGCGGCCTCGCGTAGCGGAGTGTCCTCCAGCACGTCGCGCGCGAGCGCCGCCAATGCTTTTGCCGCCACCAACATCGAGGCCGCCCCGCGCTCCGAGGCCGCGCACGCCGCGAACGCGTGCTGGTGGCACGTCGTCTCATCTTCGTCGCAGATCGCGATCCAAGGGTGGATCGACGGAACCGCGTGGGAGACGTCCCCCATATCGGTCGACCCCGTGCCCACGTTCGGATCGCGCTCCTTGGGCGCACGTCCGAGGGCGCGCAGGTGGTCCCCGAAGCGCCGCGCGAGGGACATGTTGTTCTGCATGTCGCGGTAGCCGCGGCGCACGTCGATCTCCACCTCGGCTCCGCACGCGAGGGCGGCCCCGCGCGCGCAGCGCTCCACGATCGCGCGCACCCGCTCCAGCTCCCCGAGCTCGAAGGCGCGCACCGAAAACTCCGCCGACGCGAGCTCGGGCACGATGTTCACCGCGTCGCCGCCCCGCGTGACGTAACCGTGCACGCGCACCCCGTCCCGGAAGTGCACCCGCTGAGCGTCGACGAGGTGGAAGGTCTGCAGGCACGCCGTGAGCGCGCTCGCTCCGTCCCACGGCGCGAGGGCCGCGTGCGATGCCTTCCCCCGAAAGACGAAGGTCAGGTACGTGTTCGCGAGCGTCGGGTGGGCGAGCAAGTCCCGATCGAAGGGGTGGAACATCATCGCCGCGTCCACCCCATCGAACACCCCCGCCTCAAGCAGCTTCACCTTCCCGCCCCCACCCTCCTCCGCCGGCGTCCCCACGATCTCGACCGTGCCGCGGATATCTCCCGCCTGCTTCTGGAGCGCGAGGAACGCCCCGAGCGCCCCCGCCGCGATCAAGTTGTGCCCGCACGCGTGCCCGATCTCCGGCAGCGCGTCGTACTCGGCGAGGATCGCCACCCGCGGCCCCGCCCCCGCCCCGACCCGCGCCCGAAACGCCGTCGAGAGCCCCCCGAGGTTCCTCTCCACGTGGACCCCCGCCCCCTCGATCGCCTCCGCGAGCCAAGCGGCCGCGCGATGCTCCTCGAAGCGAAGCTCGGGGTGGGCGTGGATCTTCCGCGCGATGTCCGAGAGGAGCGGCGCGAGCGCGTCGGTGTCGGCGTGGAGGCGGGGGAGGTCGAGGGGCATGGGAGCGAGGAAGGGTACAATGCGAGGATCATTCGTCGAGGGTCTCCCTCACGATCCGCCATTGCTCTTACGGACGAGGCAACGGTCGAAACAGGCTCGCCTCTCGCGGATCGCCGGTCGACTCGGGACGGGCTCGGACGCGCCCGGGGACGGATCGAATGCTCCGTGGCTCTTCGCGCACGCTGGGAAAAGAGATCGCGGGGGCGATTTTTCTGACAACCGGACGCGAGCGTCCGCCGACCACGAGGGTGCTCATTGAAAACGGGCGCGTCGGCGCCCGAGAGTTTCCAACTCCCCAGCGAAAGACCGTCATGACCTTCAATGCGTTGTCCGTCTCGCGATCGATCGAAGAAGAGGAATATCGGGCGCAGGTGCGCGCGCTCGAGGCTGCGCCCGGCCCCGAGGCCCGCGTGCCCAACGTCTCTTGCGGCGCTACCGTCGCGGTGGCCCTTCGACTCGTCGCGAGGGCCCGTCATCGAGCCTGTGCTCCCAAGCTCTCGCGATATGCGTCCCTGCTCGGAGAGCACACCGCCGACGAGCTCGAGCGGAGGGCGCTCCTGCTTTCGGAGGTCGATGCGCGGACGTCCACCGCCGAGCGGGAGATCCTCGAGGCCCGTGCCAAGCGCGAGCGCTTGGTCGTCGAGGCGCGGGCGCTCCGCAGCCGAGTGCTCATGGTCCTCGACTATCATGTCGGGACCGTCCTCCGCGCGGAGCTCGACGAAATCCGCCGCGCCAAGAGCAACACCGATCTCTGCCGGGGCATGACCCGCCTCGCCCATCACTACCGGCAACACGCGCACAAGTTCGGCGAGCACGACAGTCATTGTGATCCCACCTTCCCGAGCCAGCTCCACGCCCTCGCGGAAGCGCTGACCGAAGACCCTGGCCCCCAAAGGGTCGACCTGCGCCACCGCAATCTGGCGTGGACACGAGTAGCCGACACGTACGAAGTGCTCAGGGTCGCCGCCATGCTGTTCTTCCGGACGAAGCCACGCATCCTCGAATGGTTCCCCCCGCTGCGAACCGCCGCGCTCGCCTTCGCCGCCAAAGAGGGACGCTGACCGCGCCGGTATGTACAGTTCGGGGCCTCAGCTCAAGGCGGAGACATGGACGCAGCAAACCCTCACGACATCGAGCTCGTGCACGCATTGCTTCCCCATTGGCTTGCCACCCGCCGCTGGGCAGAGGAGCTTCTGTCTAGTACTGCCGGCCCGAAGTTCGTGCCTGGATCTGCTCCGCCCCCGCGCACGGCGCGGCAAGTGAAGGGCGGAGCAGCTCCAGGCACGAAGCCTCAAGTCTGGCCGTGGACTTCTGTGTTCCTGGGTACTGCCGGACCCGGAAGCGGACTTCCGGCCGGCAGTACTGGGGCCCTCCAGCTCTCGGAAGCGGCAGATGTGCTGAAGCCGGAGCACCGTGGCTGGCATCCTATTCCCGGGTCCACTTGGATGTACCGCACCCACGGGGTCGGGGTGGACATCGATCGCGGCATACGTTGCGGCGGCATCGACTTCGACTTCGACAAGCCCAACCCTGATCCCTGGAGACTTCGGCTCTTTGCCGAAAAGCAGCTCAACGCCGGCAATCTTCCCAGCGAATACGTCCGGCTCGTAGACGACGAGGAGCGCTTCGAGCTCGCCGCGGGCGTAGTCCTGCGCACAGGCGGGACTTCACAGGAGGGGCAAGGGGGAACCGCACCAATGTAACGTGGCAAGCCATACAGCCCGCCCTCGTATTCGACGGCAGCTGGCGGGACATCTATGTCCTCGACACTTCCCTCGCAGACTGGCAGGCGGCGCTGGCGCTGCTGGCCATCCCCGCCCGACCCTGAGATGTTAGGTCCATGCACTGGCTCGAGTCCTACCCATGGATCGCGGGCAACCTTCGGATCACGCGCGCTGCGCTCACCGAGGTCGAGCGGCTCGCGAAGGTCGGCTACGCGAAGGACGAGGAGGTCTGCGGCTACCTCGCGGGGCCGGCGGGGGACGCGCTGCTCTGCGATCGGGCGGAGCCGATCGAGAACATGGCGCGGGTGCTCCACGAGCGGGACCCGGTGGGGTTCTTCCGGACGGCGCGGACGTTCTTCGCGTTCCACGCGCGCACGCTCGAGCGGGCGATGGCAGCGGGAGAGAGCGCGGGCTCGCCGGTGAAGGTGCTCTACCACTCGCACCTCGACGCGACGGCGGCCTTGAGCGGCACGGACGCGGCGGTGCTGTCGGGTGGGATCGCGCCTTCCTTCGCGGGCGGGCCGGCGACGTTGGGGGCAGGCCCACAGTGGCCCCTCGCGTTCATGGTGACGAGCGTGCTCGGAGGCTCTTCCGAGCCGAGGGTCGATGACCATAAGCTCTACGTTTGGGGTCGCGGTGGCTTCGTCGCCTCGACCTTCGATGTGATCTGAACCTCTTCCAGGTTCGCTCGATGCGCACGCTGCGCTGCGCTTCGAGTGAAGCCTCCAATGTGGGATGGGAGCATGATTCGCGGAAATTCCAGGCCCCCCGGGTTGGACCCGAATTTGCCGGACCTCGGCCCCATGCCGAGCCGCAACCACGTCCAGGTCGAGGTCGCGAGCGGAGATCACCTCGACGTCCGCCACTTCGATCTGCGCATGCGGATGAGCGAGCTCTTCCGCATCGAGCTCGAGGTCGTGTCCTCGAACCTGAGCGTCGCGCTCGATCAGGTCATCGGCAACGACGCGAGCTTCACCCTGGAGCGCGAGGGCTCGACCCAGCGGCTCACCGGGATCGCGATCGAGATGGAGCAGGTGCGCGTCGACGACCAAGGGCTCGCGACCTACCGCCTCGTGCTCGCGCCGAAGGCGTGGCGCCTCACCCAGCGGAAGAACTACCGCATCTTCCAGTTCATGTCGGAGATCGACATCGTCAAGCAGCTGCTCGGCGAGTGGAACATCGAGCACGAGGTGATGGTCGCCCAAGGCTCGCACGGCGCGCGCAAGTTCCGGGTCCAATATGGGGAGAGCGACTTCTCCTTCATGTGCCGGCTGATGGAGGAGGCGGGCATCAGCTTCTTCTTCGAGGGCGCCGCCGAAGAGACGGTGCTCGTCCTCGACGACGAGCCGCAGGATCGGTCCGCCGCCGTGGCCCCGTTGCCGTTCTACGACAAGCCGCAGACGACCCTCGCCTCCTTCGTGACGAACGTCGCCGTCTTCCAGGCGGTGCGGCCGGCGAAGGTGACCATCTCGGATGTCGACTACCGGCGACAGAGCACGGCCCAGCCGCGGCTGAGCGCGACGCGCGGCCTCCCCCAAGAGCAGCGGCTCGAGCAGTTCGACTATCAGCCGGGCGCCTTCCTCTATCAAACGACGGCCGCCGGTCGCACCCCCGCCGCCGACGATCGCGGGGCCTCCCGGACCGACGAGCACGCGGGCGCGCGCAAAGCCGAGAACCGGCTGCTCGGGCGGCGCAGCAGCGGCAAGCGGGTGAAGCTCGAGTCCGACGCGCTCGAGCTCGCTCCTGGCTCGATCTTCAGCGTGACCGGCCACCCGCATCGCATCCTCTCTCCGGATGCGTCGATGTTGGTCGTCGCGGCCAGCATCGCCGGCAAGCACAACGATCCATGGCGCGTCCAACTCGAGGCGGCCCCGACGTCGATCCCTTATCGCCCCGACGCCGTCACCCCGATCCCAAAGGCAGGGATGGAGAGCGCGACCGTCGTCGGCCCCGCGGGGGAGGAGATCCACACCGACGAGTACGGGCGCGTCCGCGTCCACTTTCATTGGGACCGCTATGACAAGCGGAACGAGCAGAGCTCGTGCTGGCTGCCGACGAGCCAGCCGTGGGCGGGCGCCGCCTTCGGTGGGGTCAACCTGCCCCGCATCGGGCAAGAGGTGCTCGTCTCGTTCCTGAACGGCGATCCGGATCGGCCCGTCGTCATCGGGCGCGTCTACACCGAGCTCAATGGCACCCCCGACAAGCTGCCGCGGTTCAAAGAGATCTCCGGCATCTTCAGCGAGTCCACCCCGCGGCTCGTGATGGGCGCCGCCGACGGCAGCGGGGCCGACGCCCAGACGAGCCTCCTCGGGGGAGGGACGCCGATGTCGACCGACGACATCAACAGCGCGGTGACCACGGCCGGTCCGTTCCAGGCCGCCTCCCCCAGCGGGAAAGACCACCAATGGCAGGGCAGCGGCATCAAGCTCAATGACTGGTATCCCAACGAGCTTCTCTATCTGCAGGCGCAGAAGGATTTCAACCTCGTCGTCAACAACTGCTGGCGCACGGTGGTGCGGGCGTCGCGCTCGTGCCTGATCGGCACCGATGACCAGCTCGAGGTCGGGAACTGCCAAGCGACGGAGGTCCTGGGCGATCAGGGGCTGAAGATCGGGACTGACCAGTTCTTGACCGTCAAAGAGGGCAACCGGGCCGAGGAGGTCAGCGGCCAGTGCACCCTGGAGGTCGGCGAAGACGGCCTCGACGTGCGGGCGGTGGAGAAGGGCATCACGTTCCGCGCGAAGAGCTACGGCCGGACCATCACCGTCAAGAGCGAGGAGCGCATCGAGCTCGTCGTCAAAGACAGCTACATCGTGATCTCACCCGACTCGATCACCATTCAATCGCCGAAGGTAAACCTCCAGCCAACGGAGAGCTCCGGGGGATGAGAATCCGTCACTTCTCTTTCATGGGAATTCGCGCCCTCGACGGGCTCCAGCGGGATCTCCCGCGCACGTCGGACACGGATCTGATCGTGGTCCACGGCCGTTATGGGCACGGCAAGACGACCTTCCTCGACACGATCGCGGCCGCAAAGGAGAGCATCGGCAGCTACGGCACGGGAGACGCCCGCTGGGACAACCTCGTCGGCTCGAGCATCGGGGCGGCCAAGGTGAAGATCGACTGGGAGCTCTCCGAGGACGAGCGCCGCCGCGCCGGCGTGGGGGACGCCCTCGTGCCGAGCGAGGTGATCCTGGGCGCCCAGGGCGCCCCCCCGGACCCGTCGAAGCTCCTCGCCGCGATCCTGAGCCGCCCGGGCGACGCGACCCACGGCTCGGTGCATTACCTCCACGACACGCGAGAGCTGACGGGACCGGTCAACTACGGCGCCGCCGAGACGAGCTTCGCGGAGCGCATGACGACCCGAAACTCCAAGTTCGCGGATCTCTATGACGTCCTCGATCAACCCAATCTGCGCCCCGCCAGAGAGGAGGGGGCCAAGCGCCTCGCGGAGCTCTTCCCCGCCCTGAGCGTGCTCGGGCTCCGCCGCACCGGGATCAGCTTCGTCCCGATGTTCGAGAACAAGGGGACCGGCAAGGAGCGCACGTATCACCAGCTCTCCTCCTCGGAGCAGCAGGCGTTCCTCGCCGCGTTCTACACCGGCAAGGGCCCCATCTTCGATTCGCTGTTGATGATCGACGCCCCCGAGCTCGGCTTCGGAGACGAGGGCGCGGTGGACTTGGTGCAGGCGCTCCTCCGGTGGACGACCCGCACCCAAATCATCGTCGCGACCGCTTCCAATGCGGTTCGATCCATGCCGGAGACGGCCCACGTGGTGGAGCTGCCGTGACTTGGTTCTCGACCAGCAAGTTCCGCTTCGAGCTGCCGGGCGACGCCTGGCGGGAGCGGACCATCCACGTCTTCCACCCTCCCGGGGATCAGAAGACGGGGTTCGCGATTACCCGCCTCACGCCCGAGAAGGGCGTCGACAACAGCATCGAGGCGAGCCTCGCTGCCCTCCCGAAGAAGATCCACGACGAGCGGACGATCCTCCGCAAGGATCGTCGCTACTTCGGGGCGGTCGACGTCGAGGACGTGAGCTTCTACGCCCGGCGGGGACCGGACGCGGCCTATTATCGGATCGTCTGCATTCCTTATTACGGTGAGGAGCTGAGCTTCCAATGGATGGGGCCGATGGAGGCCCGTCCCGCGGTGGACGCCCGCGCGGAGAGGACGCTCGAGACGCTCAAGTTCTGGGGGCGCGGATGACGCTCCACACCTGCAGCGAGTGCGTCTTCGAGCTCGACTCGGATTGGGTCGACGACACGAAGTACACATTCGAAAATGGCGAGCTGCGCGTGGCGGTGGGGCCCTTCGTGCCCGCGGCGAGCTTCGAAGGAAAGGTCGACAAAGCGATCGAGACGTTCCGCCTCACGATGCCGCAGTACGAGCTCATCGAGCGGGGGCGGATCGACCGGCCCGCCCCCGGCGCGGAGCTCCTCGCCCATCGCTTCGGGGGGATGCTCTCGCGGTTCGAGCTCTCCATATTCTGGCGTGTCGAGGAGACGGTCTGGGTGATGCGCGTGCGCGGACCCTGGGACAGCGAAGAGCTCTGCCGGCACGTGGTCGCTCGCTTCCTCGAAACCTACGAACCCGTCTCCACCATCGAGGCCATCCATGAGTGAAGCTGCTCCCCCCGCGGCGCGATGGGAGGACCTCATCGCCCACAATCAGAGCCAGTTCATGCGCATCCTCGGCGAGCTCCTGGCCGATTTCGGATCCGCGTGGGCGGCCGCCCGCGTGCTGCGCCTGTTCCTCGCGCTGAACCCGGCCGGCCTCGCGTTCTTCGCGGCGAGCTTCATCCTCGAGTACGCCATCAGCAAGGCGATCGACTTCGCCGCCGACAAGCTGGGCGAGGCGATGGAGGAGCCCGGCGAGATGGGGATCAAGGCGGGCTCGAACAACGTGAGCATCAACCGCCGCCCCGCCGCCCGCGGCGGCAAGGACGGCGACCCTCTGAAGTGTCACGTCGGCAAGAAGATCATCGAGGGGAGCAAGTGGGTCACGATCAACGAGAAGCCGGCGGCTCGCTTCGGCGACTGGACGAACGACTCCGGGAAGATCGCCACCGCCTCGCCGAACGTGTTCATCGGGGGCCCGAAGGTCGACGCCGATCGTGAGTCGGATTGGCAGAAGTTCATCAAGTGGGCCTACACCGCCGTCGACCTCCGCAACAAGGCGGAAGAGGGCTTCGCCGAGTTCGGGAAGGCCGTCGCTGGCATCGCGCGCGACCAAGCGCTCGACGCGACCTGGGATTTCATCAAAGGCGACTGACCGAGTGCATGGGTGGAGATCACGCACATGAGCATGCCGAACGAAGCCAAGGTCTCCGTCGCCTCCGGTGACGCGCTCGACGTCCGGTGGTTCTCCGTGGACGAGCGGATGAGCCGCCTCTTCACGGTGAAGATCCGCGCCGTCTCGCGGAACCTCGATATCGACTTCGACGCCATCATCGCGAAGGACGCGGTGTTCTCGCTCACGACGAGCGAGGCGACCAAGTCTTGGCGCGGGCTCGTCGCCGACATGGATCAGGTGCGGGTCGACAAGGACGGGCTCGCGACATACACGCTCACCCTCGCTCCCCGCGCCGTCGTCCTTACCCAGAGAAAGAACTACCGCGTCTTCCAGTTCATGTCAGAGCTGGACATCGTGAAGAAGCTCCTCTCCGAGTGGGGAGTTCCTCACCGCGCGAAGGCGAACGAGGCCGTCCACAAGCCCCGAAAGTTCCGGGTCCAATATGGAGAGAGCGACTTCACGTTCGCCTCGCGGATGCTGGAGGACGCCGGCATCAGCTTCTATTTCGAGGACTCCGGCGAGGAGACGACGCTCGTGCTCGACGACGAGCCCCAGCAGGGCGACGTCACCCATCCCGGCCTGCCGTTCTTCGACAAGCCCGACGTCGCGACCTCTCACTTCGTCACGAAGGTGAACATTGCCCGGCGGGTCCGGCCGGGCAAAATGACGATCGGCGACGTCGACTATCGGCGCGCGAGCGCGCAGCAACCACGCCAGTCGGCGACGACCGGGTTGCCCCAAGAGGGGCTGCTCGAGCAGTTCGACCACGAGCCGGGCGCCTTTCTATACCAGCGCCTGGACGCCGCCGGAGGCCACACCCCGGTGGCCGACGATCGCGGCGCTTCGCGCACCGACGAGAGCGCCGGCGATCGAAAGACGACGAACCGACTCCTCGGGAAGAGGCAAGACGCCCAGACGGTGCGGTTCGAATCGAGCGCCCTCGATCTCGCCCCCGGGAAGATCCTTGTCATCGAGGACCACCCTCACGCTTCGCTGGGCACCTCGCTGCTCGCGGCCGCCTCCCACATCGAGGGCAATCACGACGAGACCTGGCGGGTCCGGGTCGACTCCGTCCCCACCGACGTGCCGTTCCGCCCCGAGCCCGTCACCCCGAAGCCGCGCATCCCCGGCCTCGAGAGCGCCACCGTCGTCGGGGCGGAGAGCGACGAGATCCACACCGACGAGTACGGCCGGGTTCGGGTCCATTTCCATTGGGACCGCGAGAGCGAGCGTGACGAGAACAGCTCGTGCTGGGTACCCACCAATCAACCTTGGGCGGGGGCCGGCTTCGGCGGGATCAACCTGCCGCGCGTCGGACAGGAGGTCCTCGTCGACTTCCTCGACGGCGACCCGGATCGGCCGGTCGTGCTCGGCCGCGTGTTCACCGAGCACCAGCCGCCTCCGTACAAGATGCCCGAGGGCAAGAAGATCACCGGCATCGTCGGCAAGTCGAGCCCGGCGATGGTCACGGGGGCGGCGGAGGACGGGATGTCCAACTCGGATATGGGGGATCAGCTCGGCACCTACGGCGGCGTGGGCGACCGCCAGGTGTTCTATGCGAAGCCGCCCGAGCCCTTCTCTCCCTATGTCGGGGACAACGCCTTCCTCGTCGGGGACACCCAAGGGCAGGACATCACCTTCATCCAGGCTCGCAAGGACTTCAACATCCTCGTCAAGAACAAGTGGACGACGGTGGTCGGCAACTACCGCGGCACGCGCGTGGGCGGCCAGGATCGTCTTTGGATCAAGAACAAGCAGAAGATCGACATCAAGAACGAGCAGGCCCTCCGGGTTCGAGGCAACCAGACAATCCAGGTCGGCAAGCGCCGGGTCGAGAACGTCAAAAAGGATATTTCGCTCAAGGTGCTCAGCAACCTCAGCATGAGCACGGACGGGACGATGGTCTACAAGGCAAAGCAGCCGATCGTCCTGGAGAGCTACCAAGTCATTCGCTTCGAGGTCGGCGAGTCTTCGATCTCGGTCGATCAATCGACCATCATCGTCGACGCCAAGTCGGTCCACCTCAACCCTCGCACCTGATCGATCGCGGAGCGGACGAGCGCCATGAACTACGCCAACACGACGATTGCGACGGGCGACCACCTCGACGTGCGGTGGTTCTCCGTGCGTTCCGGCATGAGCGAGCTCTTCACCGTCGAGCTCCGCGTCGTCTCGCGGAACCTCGATATCGACTTCGACGAGGTGATCGGCAATCCGGCGGAGCTCACCCTCACCACCAAGGACGGCGTCGAGAAGTGGCACGGTGTCTGCCGGGAGATGGAGCAGACCCGCGTCGAAGAGCAGGGCCTCGCGACCTACCGGCTCGTCATCGTGCCCCAGGCGTGGCTCCTCACCCAGCGGAAGAAC
Organism: Polyangiaceae bacterium; assembly: GCA_044225865.1. Taxonomy (GTDB): domain Bacteria; phylum Myxococcota_A; class Polyangia; order Polyangiales; family Polyangiaceae; genus Xiheicaenibacterium. Next base: position 40,063 of record JBGAID010000002.1, read on the forward strand.
TACCGGATCTTCCAATACCAATCGGAGCTCGAGATCGTGAAGCAGATCTTGGGGGAGTGGGGGATCGAGCACGAGGCGCGCGTCGATGCGGGCGCCCACAAGGCGAGGAAGTTCCGGGTCCAATACGGGGAGACGGATTTCGCCTTCGTGAGCCGCATGCTCGAGGAGGCCGCCATCAGCTATTTCTTCGAGCCGAGCGACGCGGGCATGACGCTCGTGCTCGACGACGAGCCACAGTCGCGCGATCTCTCGCAGCCGCTCTTGCAGTTCCACGACGTGCCGGGCCGGAACGCGTCGCGCTACGTGACCAAGGTCTCGGTGGGATCGCGCGCGCGCCCCGGGGCGATGCGGATCGGTGATCTCGACTTCCGGCGCGAGAGCACCAAGCAGCCCGCCCAGAGCGCCACGATGGGGCTACCGCAGGAGGCGGAGCTCGAGCAGTTCGACTATGAGCCGGGAGCCTTCTTGTTCACCGCCCCGGCGGGGGGGAGCACGCCCGCCGCCGACGATCGAGGCGCCGCCCGCACCGACGACGCGGCGGGAGCGAAGAAGACCCAGGACCGCCTGCTCTCACGGAGGAACGACGCCAAGGTCGTCCGGCTCGAGTCCGACGTGCTCGGCCTCCGGCCCGGCGTGATCACGAACGTGCTCAATCACCCCCACCGCGGGGTCGCCCCCGACAAGAGCCTGCTCGTGACCGCCGCCCGCCTCGAGGCCGATCACGACAAGGAATGGCGCGTCGAGGTCGAGGCCGTCCACGCCTCTCAGCCCTATCGGCCCACGATGAAGACGCCGAAGCCGCTCGCCCGCGGGGTGGAGAGCGCGACGGTGGTGGGCCCCACCGCGGAGGAGATCCACACCGACGAGTACGCGCGCGTCCGTGTCCATTTCCATTGGGATCGGGAGAGCACGCGCGACGAGAAGAGCTCCTGCTGGCTACCCACCAATCAGCCGTGGGCGGGCAAGAGCTATGGCGCCATCAACCTGCCGCGCGTGGGGCAAGAGGTGCTCGTGGAGTTCCTCGGCGGGGACCCGGACCGGCCGGTCGTGATTGGCCGGGTGTACACCGATCCCAACCCGCCGCCGGATCCGCTCCCGAAGTACAAGCACGTCGCGGGCATCTTCAGCGAAGCGACCCCGCGAATGGTGATGGGGGCGGCGGGCGACGCCTCCGCGGGCGGGAACCTGAGCCCGATGGGCGGTACGCCGCTCTCGCCCCAGCAAATCAACGACACCGTCACCCAACCCGGTCCGTTCCAGGCCGTCTCGCCCACCGGGACGAACCACAAATGGCCCGGCAGCGGGATGAAGCTCGACGACATGAGCGGGGCGGAGAACCTCTACATCCAGGCCAATCGCGATCTCCACTTGGTGGTTTGGAACAATTGGTCCACCGTGATCGGCAACCACCGGGCGACGAAGATCGGCACGGATGACTTCCTCCGCGTCGAGAAGAACCAGGGGATTCGCATCGACAACGAGCAGCGCACCGATGTCAAAAACGACTGCAAGTCGCTGATCGGCGGCAACCGCGCGGACAAAGTCGGCAAACAGATGACCCAGTCCTCGTCGAACGGGGACATCGTCTATGAGTCCTCGGTCAGCAACCTGACCATCGGCGCCAAGAAGGTGATTCGCTTCGAGAGCGACGAGAAGATCCAGTTCCAAGCCGGCAAGAAGTCCCTCGTCCAGATTTCCCCGAACGACATCTCGTTCCTCGCCGGCGCCAATAAGGTCGACGTCAACCCGAAGGGGAGCAAGACGCCCTCGGAGAGCGTGACCGGCATCTCACTGAACCCGGACGAGCAGGCGGCTCGGGAGGCGGAGCAGAAGCGAAAAGAGGCGGAGCGCGAGGCCCGCCTCGCCCCCGGCCGTCAAGAGCGGCTCCAGCGCGGGCGAGACGCCATCAATGGCCTCCCCGATTGGCAGAAGCCGAGGCCGAACGGCGGCGAGAACGCGTTCGCCCGACAGGAGATGTACAACAACGGGGTCACCGATCGACAAGAGCAAGACCAGCTCTTGCAGGAGTACTTCCAGCGCGACACGACCGACATGCGATAGCGGGTCGCCACCTCGAGCATGCAGGTTGCTCCGCGTCGGAGTCACGCGGGGGTCACGGGCGGTAGTGCGAGATGTCCCCCACGACCGTGGCCTCGAAGCGACGGTCGTCCACGCGCTCCAATCGGAAGAGGCTGGCGTAGTCGCAGGGCACATCGCCCGGATCGCCGGTGAGTCCGCGCACGACGCCGATGATGCTGACGGCGTGGCCGACGAGGAGCACCGGGCCGGGGTAGCTCTCGACGATCGCGCGGGCCGTCCTCTCGGCGCGGGCGAAGGCGTCTTCGAGCGTCTCGGGATAGACGGGATCGTGGAGAGCCTCGTGGGTGAGGTCGAAGGAGCACGTCAGGGCGGCGAGGGCGTGCATCGGTAGCATGACGGGGATGCCTTCGCTCCAGTCGGGGTGATTGAGCTCGCCGATGCCGGGCTCGACGTGGACCGGCGCCGTCACGCTCTCGCCGATGTAGCGGGCGGTCTGGGCACACCGGAGGTAGGGCGAGGTGAAGATCCTCCGGATGCCCTCGCTCGCGAGGCGCCGCCCGGCGGCGCGCGCTTGCTCGATGCCCGCCGGAGAGAGGCCTGGGTCATGGGGCCGCGCGGCCGTCCTGACCCAGTCGAGGTCGACGTGGTCCTCCCGCTCGCCGTGGCGCACCAGCCAAAGCACATGGGTCTTATCGAGGCACGGAAGCTGCTGCATCGAAGATTGAATCATGCAAGTTCGAGGCAGGAGCAGGTTGGCCGCCCTGGCGCTCGCGGCCTTACCCGCGTGTTCGAACGGTCCTCCATTACCCAAGTGGCCGGTCTCCTCCCCCGCGGAGCTGTGTGACGATTCGTCCCTCGGCGAGAAGGACCTCTGCATGCCCGCCACACGCATCGAGGGCTGGCTGAAGAGCGATGAGCTCGTCGTCACCGACGCGGCGCGCTCGCCGTCGGGGTTGACCGCACCCTACAAGATCCGCCTGCGCACCCCGGATGGCCGGACCTTCGCCGCGAAGTTCAAGCGCGCGCCGGACGACCTGGACGCCTTCAACAACAGCCCCCGGCGAGAGGTGGCCGCCTACGAGCTCCAGAAGCTCTTCCTCGATCCCGACGAGTACGTGGTTCCCCCGACCGTCGTCACCTGCTTGCCGGTGGAGAAGCTCCGGCGGACGATGCCGGGGCTGAAGCCCCACGAAGGCGTGAGCTGCGCGGTGGGGGTGCTCGCCTATTGGGTCGAAGGGCTGAGCGACGAGCGCGTCCTCGACGAGGCGGACTTCAACCGCAACCCCGACTATCGAGACAACCTCGGCAAGCTCAACGCCCTGACCGTATTGATTGGGCACCAGGACAGCATCGGCGACAACGTCTACCGCGCGAAGGATCCTCGGCGACCGCGACTCTTCAGCGTCGACAACGGGCTCGCCTTCGGGGCCATGGGGGACAACCCCATCCGCTTCTTCAGCTCCGCGTGGAGCAACGTCCGAGTGAACGTCCTGCCGGGGAAGCTCGTCGAGCGGCTGAAAAGGATCGAGCCTGCCTCGCTCGAGCGACTGCGCGTCGTCGTCCAGCTCGAGAAGAAGGGCTCTTCTTACGTGTCGGTCCCGCCCACGGCGCCGCTCCCGGGGAACGAGGGTGTACAGCGCAAGGGCCAGACCATTCAGCTCGGTCTGACCCCGGAGGAGATCACCAACGTGAACCTCCGCCTCGTAAAGCTCCTCGGCCAGGTTGGGGAGGGCCAAGTGCGCGTCGAAGCCGATTGATTGCATCGGACGACCAGGTGACCAAAGCGCACAATCGAGACAATCGTGGCGCCACGAACGGAGCGAGCTATTCTGGCGCGTGCAGCAAAAGCTCTTCTGTCTCGGGGCCCTCGCGATCGCGGTCAGTGGATGCGCGGGATTCGTCCCGAGCGCGCAGAGGGCCAACGGCTCCGGACGCGCTCCGGTCGAGGCGCCGCGGTGGGCCGCGGAGCCGCTGTCCGCTCCGGCTCGATGCACCAATCGACCCTACGCGTTCCAGCCGACGGGCAAGCTCCGCCACACCCGCAACAAGCTCTTCGTAGTCGGCCTCGGAGATGCCCGCGCCCACGGGCGCGACGCCCTCGTCAAGCTCGGCGCGGACGCGGTCGTGGAGGCGAAGTTCTCGTATGGCAAATTCGCGAAGGACCTCGAGGACGAGGACGTCGCCCTGTTCGTGCGAGACGACCATTGCGAGTGGACGCGCGTCGGCACGAGCGCCACCGACGACCGGGGGATCGCGACGTTCAAGGTCCCCGCGAGCCAACTGCCGGCGAAGGGACGCTATGCATTCGAGGCGGTGCTCCTCGCCGATGGAGAGGCGGCCCCGGGGGCCATTTACGTCATCGATGGAACCACCAAGGCCGTCGTGTTCGACGTCGACGAGACGCTCACGACCGGCAATGGCGAGCTCATCGAGCAGCTCATGACGAACGCCACCCCCGACATGCGACCGGACGCAGACAAGATCGTGAAGGCTTGGTCGGACGCCGGCTGGTTCGTGGCCTATGTCACCGGCCGGCCTCACCAGTTCACGGACATCACCCGCAAATGGCTCACCGCGCGCGGCTTCCCGCCCGGCCTGCTCCGCACGTCGGAGAGCCTCACGGTGTCGTTCGGAGAGGCGACGCAACATTACAAAGAGCGCACCCTCGTCGAGCTGAAGAAGGCCGGGCTCGACGTGCAATACGCATACGGCAACTCCCCCAGCGACATCTGCGCCTATGCTCACTCCGCCATCGATCCGCGACAGACCTTCATCCTCGGTACCCACGCGGGAGAGGGCTGCCCCGGGGCGACGCGGACGCTCGCCCTTTCGAGCTACACCGAGCAGCTCGGCGCCCCGATCATGCGCCTCGCCGGCACCATGAAGCAGAACACCGTCGCCACCAACGCCGCCCCCGCCGCGGCGGTGCAATAGGATTGCCGGCCCGAAATTCGTGACCTGGCGCGCCAAGTGAGGGGCGGAGCACCTCCAGGCACGAAAGCTCGAAGGCTGGCCGTGAGCTTCTGTGTTCCTGGGTGCGGCCGGTCGGGTCAGTCGATCTCGACGACCGACAGTCGGGTCGGATCCGCCGCCTCGAGCGAGTCGCCGAGATCCGCGAGCTCGTCGAGCGCGCCCGCGAGGACGGGCGCCCCGCCTCCGGTGTTGGCGACGACGGCGGTGCCTCCACAGCCGAGCTGCTGGCCGCGCACGGGGACGCCCTCGGGGGAGAGCTCGACGAGCAGGGGGACCTGCCGGGTGGGGAGCGCGGGGAGCGAAGGCTCGACGCCGGAGAAGGCGAGGAGGGTGGCCCCCTCCGAGCCGGTCGCGATCGTCGGGCTTCGACCGAAGGCGGTGTAGCGATAGATGGGGGTGCCGGTGCCGTCGAGCGAGACGACGACGACCGTCTCCGAGGGGAGCGAGCTCTCGAATGCGACGATGGCGCCTCCGCCCGGCTGAGAGCGGACAGAGGCGTGCAGCGCGACCGTCGGGTCGTCATAGGTCCAAATGAGCTGGCCATTCGCGTCGCGGCGCTCCACATGAATCCCGGTGGGGTCGGTGCGCGGCGGGAGGTCGCCCGTGACGCGAAGGACGGACCCATCCTGATCGGCGCCGACATAGAGGATGTCGCGGTCCGAGGCCTCCACCGCTGTCACCGTGAGATCGGGCCCGATCTCGACGAGGAACGCGCCGTAGTATTTGTCGGGGGGCGGCGTGAGCAAGCCACCTTCCGTGTCGGGCACGGCGAAGCTCGTTTGAAGGACGGCGTACACGCCATTCTCGGAGGGAGAGAGCGAGGCGAGGTGCGCGGCCGGGTATTCGGGATCGGTCGTGCGGCTCAGCTCCAGATCGAGCCCGTTCCCCTGGCTTCGAATCCCAATGCGGGGAATGTCCCCGCCGTCGATTCGGCCGCCCCAGACGAGCGGCCCCACGAACGGCGCCGCTCCGACGGGTCGCTCTTCGAACTCTCCAGAATCGAGCTGCTCGCCGGATGACCCGACCGGCGCGCGATAGAGCGCCCAAGTACGGTTGGTGAACGCGGAGATCAGGACGGAGTCGGTCTCCCCCGGCGTCACCTGGAAGACGTCGCCGACCGCCCCCTCCAGCGTGAGGTCGACCTGCCACCACCTCGACAGCGAGAACGTCCCCGACCCGGAGGGGAGGCTGGGGGCGACGAGGGGAGCGGTCGTCGACACGGCGAAGAGCGGAGGATCGTCGGCCTGCGATTGGTCGTTCCGATCCGAATAGTAGGTTGCGTCGACGGTGATGGTGCGTCCGGCGAGGGCGCAGGAGCCCTCGAGGCGATCCCAATCGGTGATGGGATGGTCGATGGCGAGACGGAATCGATAGGTGCCGTCGGAGCGATCCGATATGTCGAGGGCGGCGTTCTCGGAGACGTCGGGATCGTCATAGAACGTCTGGACGCCTCGCTCCGAGATCGTGGCCGTGACGCTGTCGAGGAGGACCTCTCCGTCACCGGAGAACGATTGGGCGACGTCGACGGTGAGCGCGTCCCCCTCCACACCCAGGGTCAATGCGCTCTGATAAGCGAACGGGGGGCGGCCCCGCTCCGAGCACGCGATCAAGCCCAGCCAAAGGAGCGCAATGCGCCTCGAAGCGTGAGGGTTCACGGAAGCCTCCATGTCGCGCGCAGGCCGGCGCCTTGAAGGTCGATATCGGGCAGGGACGCGGCGCGGCCGTCGTAAGCATCGCCCGGCACTTCGCGCCGAGCCCCCGCGACGATCAAGGGAACGCCGATCGACGACAGGATCACGGACGTGCCGAGCGTGGGCAGCCCCATGATGACCGAGTAGAACCCGCCGCTGTCGGTGGCGGCGTCGACGACGACGATCGCCGTCCCGCCGATGGCGCCCAGACCGCTCAGCGAGGTGAGGACGATCCCGGCCGTCATCATCGACTTCGAATGGTGGCGCTTCGGCACGCTCGGATCCGCCAACAGGCGGTCACGCGCGGCCCGCGCCCGTCGCTCGTCCACCGAGTCGTGACGGGCGCCCGCGACGAACAGCGGAAGACCGGTGGCGAGGAGCGCTCCGCCGGCAACGAACCACGGAGCGGCGGTCGAGAGGTCCGTCTCGAGGCCATAGGTAGCGGCCTGACCGAAGCCCAGCCCGAGGAGCGCCGCCCCGACCGACGTGAGGGCGAAGCCCGACGCGAGCTCGGGGATGTTTCGATGGCGATCACCGTTGCGGAGGGGGTTGCCGATCGCGCCCAGGAGCGAGCCCAAGCCCACCGCGCCGAGGCCGGCGCCGGCGCCCACGAGGCTGGCGATGGTGTTCTCGTCGACGGGGCGCGGACGGTCCACGCAGCCGGTGATCCCGCAATATTGCTCGGGGCCGGACTTGGCGCCCGCGAAGATCGCGCCCGAGAGGAGGAAGACGCCACCCGCCACCGAGCCTGTGATTCCGGCGATGAGGAGAGGGTCCGTCCCGGCGGGAGGCTCCATGAGATCGACCTGGAACGAAGTCGGCGCCCACGCCACCGGGCCGAGCGGCGGGGGCGGCGCGACGGGAGCGAGCGGAGGAGGAGGTGGGGGCGCTTCGGGAGGGAGCGGCGCTCCAGGCGGGGCAGGCGCGGGCGCGGGCGGCTCGACTCCGGGCGCTGGCGCCGGGGCGGGCGCGGGCGGGGGGCGGCGGCGGCGCGTCTTGCGCGAGCGCGACGCGATGGTTTGCGAACAGGACCGCGCACCCGAGCGCGCATCCGAGCAACGTCCTTCTGACCAGCATCGTCCCCTCGATCGCCACGCGGGCCTGGGCGGCGGAAAGCCAAATCCGGGCCGTCTCGTCGGTGCTAAGAATCGCCCAGGATGCAGGCCGAGTCGAAGCACTTCGCGTGGGCCGCCGTGATCCTGGTGTCGCTTTCGGCGCATGCCTGCACGGAGCCGCCTCCTTTGCGGCCCGCGGAGCCGGACGCCACCGCCTCGAGCGCGAGCCCGTCCGCCTCCGAGGTCGCGGTGACGGCGAGCGCGTCCGCGAGCGCCGCCCCCGACTCGACCTGGTTCGAGCCTAAGAAGGTGACGCTCGAGCAGAAGGCGATGGGGACGCGCGTGACCATCGTCGCTTACACGTCGCCGGAGATGGACGAGACCAAGGTCGCGGGCGCGACGAGCAAGGCGTTTCGCGAGATTCAGCGGCTCGAGAAGCTCATGAGCACGTGGATCGAGGCCTCGGAGGTCTCCCGCGTGAACGCGGCGGCGGGGAGCGAGGCGGTGGTCGTCGGCCCGGACACGCTCGCCGTGATCGAGAAGAGCCAGTGGATCGCGAACGCGTCGGGGGGCCTGTTCGACATCAGCTTCGACGCCATGCACGGCCTGTGGAAGTTCGATGAAGGCGCGGAAGAGCGCATCCCCAAGAAGGACGTCCTCGAGAAGGCGCGCAAGCTCATCGACTATCGCCAGATCGAGGTCGACCACGACAAGAGCACGGTGAAGCTCGACAAGGCGGGGATGCGGATCAACCTCGGCGGGATCGCGAAGGGCTACGCGGTCGACGCGGTCGCTCGCTCGCTCGACGGCGATGGGGTGAAGGCGTTCTTCGTCCAGGCGGGCGGGGATCTTTTCGTGCGCGGCCGGAAGCCGGACGGGAGCCCCTTCCGCGTGGGGGTGCGTGATCCGCGCGGCGGGCCGAACGATTCGTTCGCGACCATGATCGTGGAGGACCACGCCTTCAGCACCGCCGGCGACTACGAGCGGTACTTCATCCACGGGAAGAAGCGGTACCACCACATCATCGATCCGCGGACGGGCTTTCCCGCCACCGCGTCGCGGAGCGTGACGGTCTGGGCCAAGGACGCGTTCACCGCGGACGCGATCGACGACGCCGTCTTCATCCTCGGGCCGAAGAAGGGCCTCGAGCTCGTGGAGTCGATCGACGGCGCCGGGGCCGTCATCGTCGACAGCAAGAACAAGGTCTGGACCTCGAAGCGGCTCGAGGCGGTGCTCCATTTCGAGCACGACCCGACCGACGGGATCTGAGCGCGCCCGTCAGGGGCAGCCGGCGAGCGTCGGATCGGCGGTGCAGGCGTTGGTCACGCACGTGTCGAAGGTCGCCTGCGGCTCCGCGCATTGATCGCCGGGCGTGCAGACGTCGTCGAGGCCGGTCTGGCAATCGACGAGATCCTCGTACTCGGCGAGGCAGTTCTGGCCCTCGATGTTGGTCTTCTTCGCCTCGCACTGATCGGTGCAGTTGATCGAGACGTCCGCGTCCGGACACTCCTTGTTGTCCTCGCAGAGCGCGACACATGGATCCGTGCAACCAGAGGAGAGCACCGCGAGCGCGAAGGCGGCGATGAAGAGGCGAGGTGAGAGCGTCCGCATGACTCCGTCCCTTTCAGTTCGTCGCGCCGCCGGTGCCGGCGCCGCCCGTTCCCGTGCCTCCCCCGAGGGGCTCGCCCCCGATGCACGCGTTGATGCACGTCGTCGTCTTCTCGGTCTCGCAGACGTTGTCGGAGAGGAAGTCGCAGGCGGCGATGCAGTCCCGCGCGACGCTGTCGCACTCGCCGGTGAACTCGTAGGTGACGTCGAGCGCCCCGCAGGCGGCCGCGAGATCCGTGTAGTTCTTCGCGGCGTCCTTGCACTCATTCGAACAGCCGAGGACCGAGACCGCGAGCGAAAGCACCGAGACGACCCACGCGCTTCGAGACATGTTCGACCTCCGAAGACCCTCCGCGCACCTTAGCCAATGCGGCGGAGCGGGACCAAGATTCGAAAAGCCTAAACGCCGCGGAACTTGGGCGGGCGCTTCTCCGCGAACGCGCGGAGCGCCTCGTTGCGATCCTCGGAGCGGAGCGTCTCGTCGTAGTGGACACGCTCGAGGGCGAGGCCCTGATCGATGGCGACGTCGAAGGCTTGATCGATCGCGGCGAGGGCAGCCGCTTGAGCGATGGGAGCGCCGTGGGCGATGGGCTGGATCCACTGCACGACGTCGTCGACGACGGGGACGCTGGGCGCGGAGACGCGGTTGACGAGGCCCCAGGCGAGCGCCTGCTCGGCGGTGAGCGGACGTCCGAGGAGGATCATCTCCTTGGCCCGCGCCTCTCCGACGACGCGGGGCAGGCGCTGGGTCCCGCCCGCGCCGGGGATGATCCCGAGGGTCGTCTCGGGCAAGCCGACGAGCGCATGAGGGGCGGCGACGCGGAGGTCGCACACGAGCGCGAGCTCGAGCCCGCCTCCGAACGCGCTGCCGTTGAGGGCCGCCACCACCGGCTTCGGGCTCTTGTCGAGGACGCCGAGCTCGGTGCGGTAGAGCCCGACCTGCATCCGCACGTCCTCGTTCGTGAAGCCTTGGCGCTCCTTCAAGTCGGCGCCCGCGCAGAAGACCTTGTCCCCCGCGCCCGTGATCACGATCGCCCGGATGGCCGCGTCCCGGACGAGCTCCGCCCCGAGCCGGCCGAGCTCCTTCAGTGTCTTGCGCGAGAGGGCGTTGCGACGATCGGGTCGATCGATGATGAGGATGCCGACGCCATCCCGGCGCTCGAGTCGAACCGGCTGCTCGTTGTCTTCCATGGGCGACCCCTGTCTTCGAGAGGCCGAGGATTACCACGTTCCGGGGCTACTTCGGGGCGGCTTTGGAGCGCGCCTCGAGGTCCTCCCAGCGCGCGTACAGCTTCGCCACCTCCGCCTCGGCGGCGTCGTGCTCGGCGCGCAGGCGCGAGACCTCCGCGCCGCGCGCGGCGTACAGCGCAGGATCCGCGCGCTCGGCGGAGAGCGCGGAGAGGCGCTGCTCGGCCACGCCGATCGCGTCCATCATCCCTTCGAGCTCCTTCTTCTCCGCGAAGTTGAGGCTGGCCTTCTTGCTCGGCGGCGGCTTCGTCGCCGTCGCTTCGGGAGCGGGAGCGGGCCTGCCCGGGTCCGCGCTCGCGCTCGATCGCGCGCCCGGCGGCGGGCGAAGGCGCAGGTACGTCTCGTAGTTGCCGGGGTAGGTCGTGACCTGGCCTGCCCCTTCGAACACGAGGATGCTCGTCGCGACGTTGTCGAGGAACGCCCGATCGTGGGAGATCATGAGGGCGCAGCCCGGCCATACGTCGATCAGCTCTTCGAGGGCGGCGAGGGTGGAGGTGTCGAGATCGTTCGTGGGCTCGTCGAGGAGCAGCAGGTTCGCTCCTTCCTTGAGGATCTTCGCGAGCACGACCCGCGCGCGCTCGCCGCCCGAGAGGCTGTCGAGGGACCGACGCTGCGCGGAGCCGTCGAAGCCGAAGTGCTCCAGGTATTGGCGGAGGGTCACGATCTTGTCGCCGAGGGGGACGGTGCCGCCGCTCGTCCGCTCCGCGCCCTCGAAGCCGGCCACGTTGTCGAAGACGCTCCACTTCTCCTCGACGTTCGCGCGGGCCTGATCGACGACGGCGATCTTGGTGTTGAGGCCGAGATCGATCCGACCGCGGGCGGGCGGGACCTCCCCGAGGATGCATCGAAGCAGCGTCGTCTTGCCGGCCCCGTTCTGCCCGACGATCCCGACCCGGTCCCCGGCGACGAGGCGCAGATCCAGAGACGAGACGAGGGTCTTCTTGGCGGCTCCCTCTCCGACGTCGATCCCGAGGCCCTCGAGATCGAGGATGGTCTTGCCGAGCCGGGTGGGCTTCGCGCCGACGTCGCGGAACGACCCGCGCTCTTCGCGCCTCTCGGGGGCGGCCGCGATGACCTTCTTGGCCCGCGCGATCCTGGCCTTCTGCTTCGTCGACCGGGCCTTCGCGCCCCGCCGGAGCCACGCCATCTCGCGGCGGAGCAGGTTTTGGCGGTTCTGCTCGACGCGCGCCTCGTGCTCCAAGAGCGCCGCCTTCTGCTCGAGGAAATCCGTGTAGCCCCCGTCGAACTCGGCGATCTTCGCGCGATCGAGCTCGAGGGTTCGATCGCAGACCGCGTCGAGGAAATAGCGATCATGGGTGACGATGAGGGCGGCTCCCGGGAACTCGAGGGTCAGGTGATCTTCGAGCCACGCGATCGTCTCGGTGTCGAGGTGGTTGGTGGGCTCGTCGAGGAGGGCGAGATCCGGCCGCGCCACGAGGAGACGCGCGAGGGCCACGCGCCGCTTCTCTCCGCCGCTCATCGAAGCGACGGGCCGGTCGAGATCGATCACCCCGAGCCGCGCGCAGATGTCCTCGACCACGTGGTCGCGGGCCCAGCCGCCGAGCCGCTCCACCGCGTCGGCGAGATCGGACTGCTCGTGCATCAGCGCGTCGCCGCCTTCGCCGCGCTCGATGCGCGCGAGGCACGCGTCGTAGGCCGCCTTGGCCTCGACCCACGCCCCCAATCCTTCGCGCACGATCTCGCGCGGGGTCCGCTCGGGATCGAGCTCGGGGCGCTGCTCGAGCAACATGATCCGGGCTCCACGCCGCACCTCGAGGACCCCCTCGTCGCGAGGCTCGAGCCCCGCGAGGAGCTCGAGGAGGGTCGACTTCCCGGCGCCGTTGTCGCCGAGCAGTCCGACCTTCTCCGATGCGCCGATGGTGAGCGAGACGTGGTCGAACAGCGTGCGGCTGCCGAACGCCTTGACGACGTCGCGCGCGCTGAGGACGGGGCCGGCGGGGGCTACCACCCGCTCACTGAGAGCAGTTCGCGTTGAGGCAAGCGGAGAACTCTTCGCCGCACTCGGTCTGGATGCACCCGAAGTCTCCGCCGCAGGTCGCGAGGTTCGCGACCGCGCAGTCGAGGACCTGATCCACGAAGAACTGCACGTCGGCGCAACCTTGAGCGACGCAGTTGGCGACGCAGGTGATGCTGAAGTCGGGCGGGTCCTGGTTCAGGTCGATGCAGCCGAAGGCGCACGTCACGATCTCGAGGCAGCCGATCGGGTTGCAGGTGCCGCAGTCGGCCGAGCAGTTCGAGCAGGTCTCGAAATCTTCGCAGACGCCGTTGGGGCAGACGGAGCAGACGCCGCAGTCCGTCTGGCAGGACGCGCACTGCTCGGGAGCCACGCAGAGCCCATCGCCGCAGCCGGGGCAGGCTCCGCAGTCTTGCGGGCACTGGAAGCAGTCCTCGTTGGCGTTGCAGATCCCGTTGCCGCAGGTCTGACAGATGCCGCAGTCGGGAGCGCAGCTGAAGCAGTCTTCACCGGTCTCGCAGAAGCCATTGCCGCAGTTGGTGCAATTGCCGCAATCGGTGGGGCAGCTCGTGCACGTCTCGTTCGCCGCGCAGCTGCCGTCGCCGCAGCCGGGGCAAATGCCGCAGTCGTTCGGGCAGCTCGCGCACGTCTCGGTGGCGTCGCAGACCAAGTCACCGCAGCTCGCGCATTGGCCGCAATCCTGATTGCACGTAGCGCATGACTCGCCCGCGTCGCAGGCGCCGTTGCCGCACGTGTCGCAGACGCCGCAGTCGACGGGGCAGTTCGAGCACGTCTCGTTGCCCTGACACGCGCCATCTCCGCAGCCCGCACAGAAGCCGCAGTCCACCGGGCAGGTGTCGCAGGCCTCACCCGAGTCGCAGACGGCGTTGCCACAGCTCTCGGTGGTGTCGTCGTTCGCGTCGACGAGGGGGCCGGAGCGGCCGCACCCGACCGCGAGAGCCCCCGCGACCGTGACGGTGGTGAGAGCAAAGAGCCCGAGTCGGAAGAAAGCCGCGTTGCGCATAGGGCCTCGAAGCGTTGCGAGGGTGAGGTAGCACGGCGACGCCGCCGGCCCAACTCTGTTGTCCCCGGCCCGCGCCTTGAGCGCCGAACATGATCGGTGTTCTCGAGCGCAGAAACAAAAGAGAAAGGCGCGACCCTCCGAGGAGAGCCGCGCCAGATCGGGCGCCGGCATGAGGCCGGCCGCCCTCCGAGGCGCAATCGCCTGTCAGCTCACTTGGCCGAGCTGGAGGGAGCCGGCGTCGCGTCCGCAGAGCCGGACGGAGCGGGGGTCGCCGTCTCCGTCGCCGACGGGGTCGAGGAGGCCTCGGGGTTTGCCGCCTCTTGAGAACCGCCGCTGCAGGCGAGGAGGAAAGCGAAGAGCGCGCTGACAGTCGTGAGCTTGATCATAGAAAAGAACCTCCGGCGAAAGCGCCTATCGCAAACGAAGCGGGCTTCGCCAACATTTGGCGTTCAACGTTCGACTTTCACGGGCGCCAGAGCCAGAGGCCCGGGCCAGCTGGGCACAGCCTCCCGGGGACCGAGAGGAGGTACTTGGCACTTTGACGCCCGAAGCTCGACCAACGGCTCACCCCTCACGCAGAAGTATCGGATGTCCCGGGCGAAGCCGCCCCAAAAGGGCAGCGCTTTCGGGTGATAAAAGCCCCACGACGGGATAGCCTCCGGTCACCGCAGCGTCGGGACCGAGCACGATGGGTGTGCCGTCATGGGTGATCTGGATCGCGCCCGGGAGCACCGGGTCGGGCAGGCCATGCTCGACGGGCACGCGGGGCACGGTCGCGCCTTCCAGCCGGGTGCCGACCCGATCGAGCGCGCTCGAGACCCGGTAGCGGGACGCGACGAGCGCCTCGAAGGCGCCGTCGGGGAGACGGTCGTCCGGCAAGCCTCGCGTCACCGAGAGCGTCGCCGAACCCTCCGGAACGCCTGGGATCTCGCAGCGGGCGGCAGAGCCCGATGACCACACCGCCGCGCCGGCCGCGAGCCGATCGCCGCGCGCGAGAGGTCGACCGCGGTGGCCGCCGAGGCCGGCGACCACGAACGTGGAGCGAGACCCGAGGACGGCCGGGACGTCGACGCCCCCCGCGATCGCCAGGTACGAGCAGAGCCGCGGGCGGGGATCGACGACGAGGCGCTCGCCGGGGCTCAGCCGCTTGGCAGGCGCGCCGTCGACGCTGATCCAGACCTCCCGCTCCGCGACGAGGGTCAGCCCCAACATCACGACCTCGATCGCCGCCGCGTCGGCCGCGTTGCCCAAGGCCGCGTTCGCCGCCGCGAACGTCTCGACGTCGAGGGGCCCGCTCGGGCCGAGGCCGGCGCTCCGATGACCGAAGCGACCGCGGTCCTGGACCGTCGCGAGACCACGCACGCTCTCGATCGTGATGTGAGGGTCCACGGGGGCGCCGCCATCGACCCCGAGCGCGGCCGAGCGCGGCCCCGGAGCCGCATCCGAAGGGACGAAGACGACCTCGTCGAGGGCCCCGATGCGCGCGGGGGGCGCGCGGCTCGGGTCGAAGAGCGCGGGATCGATCGCCTCACCGATCAGGTTCCAACCTCCTGGCGAGGCGAAGGGATAGACCGCGGTGAGGGGCCCCGCGATCGCGACCGCGCTCGCCGGCACCCGCTTGCGAGGTTGGGGGAGGCGCGGGATCGCGAGGGCCGGATCGAGGCCGCCGAGATAGGCGAAGCCCGGCATGAACCCCGCGAGGAGCGCCACGTAGCGGCCGCTCGCGTGACGCTCCACGATCTCCGCCTCGGCGAGCCCGAGGAGGGAAGCCGCGCGCGCCAGATCGGGCCCGTCGTACCGGACCGCGATCGTGTGCGTGCGCGGCGCGCGAGGATCCGGCAGGGAGAGCGCGCGTACCCCCGCCGGCATCGGGACGAGCAAGAAGCGGTCGGCGCCGGAGACGACGTCGAGGGTGCCCGGCGGGGCGGCGTCGATCTCACGCCGGGCCGCCGCCGATAGGGCGCGCGCGCGCGCGACCGGATCGCTCGGGAGCGAGGCCGGCAGCACCATCTCGCCTTCGCCGAACGGAGCGCGCTTCACCTTCGATTCCACCGGGGCCGCGGGACGTCGGCCAGTCAACCTGGTCCGCCGTCGATCCTCAAGCCCCGCGCAACACGCGCGTCGCCCTGCATCGATTGCCGCTCGATCGCGCGCAGAGGGCGGCCGCGACCGTGCCCTCGGCGGTGGCGCGCACGATGCACCCGCCGGTCGCCATGAAGCGGATCGTGATCTTGGGTGCGGGCACCGCCGGGACCATGATGGCGAACAAACTCGTGCGCTCGCTGCACGAGGACATGTGGCGCATCACGGTCGTCGATCGAGACGACGTGCACCTCTACCAGCCCGGGCTCATCTTCATCCCGTTCGGGATGTACCGAGCCTCTGAGACGTTGAAGGCGCGGCGGCCCCTCTTCGACAAACGGGTGGACGTGCGGCTCTCGGGCATCGAGCGCGTCGCCCCCGACGAGAACACCGTCTACCTCAAGGACGGCGAGCGCGTGCCTTACGACATCGCGATCGTCGCCACCGGCTCCCGCATCCTGCCGGAGGCCGTGCCCGGGCTCACCGGACCAGGGTGGAGGGACTCCGCGTTCGACTTCTACACGCTCGAGGGCGCGCTCGCGCTCGCCGACAAGCTGGACCGGTTCGAGGGTGGCCGCGTCGTCATCAACGTCGCCGAGATGCCGATCAAGTGCCCTGTCGCGCCCCTCGAGTTTCTCTTCCTCGCCGAGTCGTTCTTTCGGAAGAAGGGCCTGCGCGACAAAGTCGAGATGGTGTACGCGACCCCGCTCGAGGGGGCGTTCACGAAGCCCCGCGCGAGCGCCGCGCTGGGCGACATGCTCGGCCAGCGCGGCATCGGCGTGCTGGGCGATTTCTCCGTCAGCGAGGTCGACGGGGAGCGCCGGGTCCTGCGCTCCTTCGACGGACGCGAGACGGAGTACGACTTGTTGGTGAGCATCCCGCCTCACAGCGGCGCCGAGGTGCTCACGGCGAGCGGGATGGCCGATCAGCAGGGCTGGTTCCCGACCGACAAGCACTCGCTCAAGGCGAGGGACCACGGGAACATCTTCGCGATCGGCGACGCCACCGATCTTCCCACTTCGAAGGCGGGGGCGGTGGCCCACTTTCAGTCCGAGGTGCTGTTCGAGAACATCCGCCGGTACATCGCGGACCGTCCCCTCGTGGACACCTTCGACGGACACGCCAATTGCTTCATCGAAACCGGCTACGGCAAGGCGATGCTCATCGATTTCAACTACACGACCGAGCCGATGCCGGGGCGCTTCCCGCTGCCGGGGATCGGGCCGTTCACCTTGCTGGAGGAGAGCGCGACCAACCATTGGGGCAAGCTCGCGTTCAAATGGGTCTATTGGAACCTCTTGCTGGAGGGCAAGGAGCTTCCCCTCGATCACCGCATGCTCATGGCCGGGAAATGGAGCTGACAATGAACCAACTTCAAGGCGGCATTTCGGGTCAACGTCACGCGCCCAGGCCCGCCGGCCACGCCACGGACATCCAGGTCGAGGCGCTGACGGAGAGCGTTCGAGAGCTCTCTCAACAGGTCGCATATCTGGTGGAGCGGCAGCGCAAGACGGAGGAGCTCTTCGAGGAGCTCACCCCCGTCGCCAAAGAGATGATGAAGACGGCGACGGAGCGCCTCGCGGTTTGGGACCAGAGCGGCTATTTCGACTTCGCCCGTGAGCTCGGGCGCGTCGGCGAGCGCGTGCTCGACGGGTTCTCCCCCGAGGATGTCAGAAAGCTCGGCGACGCGATCGTAGGGATCCTCTCGGCGGTCCGAACGGTGACCCAGCCGGAGGTCCTCAACATCCTGCAAGAGGCCTCGACCGCGCTCGGCAGCGCCGACGAGGTGAAGCCGGTCGGGATGCTCGGGGTGATGAAGGCGACCCGGGACGACGAGGTGCAGAAGGGGATGGCGGTGTTGATGGAGATGATGCGCCACGTGGGCCGCGCTGCCAACGCCGTTCGCGCCGCCTCTCCCGCGGAGCAGAAGAAGGCGCGGCTGAAGGCGCTGACGCAGGCGCGCAAGCCGGCCGCTGCTCCCGCGGCGAAGGCGGAGCCGAAGACAGAAGCGAAGGCGAAGCCTGCGGCCGCCTGCGCGAAGCCGGCGACGGGGCCGCAGCCCGTCGCCACCACGTTCGAAGGGGTCGGGCTCTCCCAAGACGGGCACCTCGCGGACCCGATGACGTGGACCCCCGAGCTCGGTCACAAGATGGCGGCGGCGATGGGCATCGAGCTCACGGAGGCGCGGTGGCAGATTGTCCAGTTTGCCCGCGCTGATTTCTTGTCCACCAAGGCCTCTCCGAACATTCGCCGCATCACCCAGGGCGCCGGGTTGAGCACCAAAGACCTTTATCAACTATTCCCCAAGGCGCCGGCGAGGAGCATCGCCAAGATCGCCGGCATCCCGAAGCCGGCCGGCTGCATCTGACCGCGCCCTCCCCGATCCTCAGACGGAGCAAAGCCATGAACGAAGTCGCTACCGACAAACGCCGAGTCGCCATTATCGCTTCTCACGGCGGGCTCGACGAGGCCTATCCCTCCCTCATCCTCGCCAATGCGGCACGTCAATCGGACATCGAAGCCGTCCTGTTCTTCACGTTCTGGGGGCTCGACATCATCACGGAGAAGAAGGTCGATCACCTCCACGTGAACCTCGCTGGCAACGCGAGCTCGGGGATGCCCACGATGGTCGCGGGCCTGCCGGGGATGGAGAGCCTCGCCGCCAAGATGATGAAGAAGCAAATGGAGGAGCTGGAGCTCCCCTCGGTGCGCGAGATGCTCCAAATACTCGACGAGTCGGGGGCGGAGCTCTACGCCTGCGAGCTCGCGATGAAGATGTTCAAAAGGACGAAGGAGGATCTGGTGCCGCAGGTGAAGGACGTCATCACGGCCGGCGACTTCTACGACCTGAGCGTGGGCGCGCAGATCATCTTCACCTGAATGAGCGAGCGCGATTCATGGCGCGGCTCCGCCGCGACCGAAGGGTTGAGCGGAGGGCTGACGCCCCCCTCCCTCATTCCTCAGCCCTTCGGGCGGGACAGGAGGAGCCCGTCCCGCGCGAGCGCCTCCCGGACCGCCCGCGCGATCGCGACCGCCCTCGGCGTGTCTCCGTGCACGCAGATGGTGTCGACCCGGGCCATCTTCGCCAGCATCACCCCCTGGCTCGCGCACGCGTGCGGGTCGGTGATGAGCGCGTCTGGCTTGTCGCGCGGCAACAGGCGCATGCGTTCGTCGTAGCGGCGATCCGCGAAGCCCTCCCGCAGGTAGGCGAGGCCGCGATCGGTGACGAGCCGTTGGAACGGAACGCCAGGGGGGCCGACGACGCGCGCCAGATCGGGGAGGGCCTGCGCCGCTGCGTCGAGGAGGGCCGTCGCGAGGGCCTCGTCTTCGCACACGTCGTGATTGAGCGCGCCGTGGGCCTTGAGGGTCGCGACCCTCGCCCCCTCTCGGCGCGCGACGTCGTCGAGCGCGCGGCACTGCGACGCGACCGCGTCGCGCACGGCGGCGGCGTCACAGAAGCGGGCTCGACGACCGAACCCCTCCCGATCCGGATAGGAGGGGTGGGCGGCGATCGTCGTCGCGCAAGCGATCGCGCTCGCGATCGACCTCCGCATGCTCGCCTCGTCACCGGCGTGACCGCCGCAGGCAACGTTGACGGTAGTGGCAAGGAAATAGAGCTCCGGCGGCTCGACCTCGAGCTCGCCGAGGTCCACGTTGACCTCGACCGGGGGCGCGTGCAGCGACATCGCAGCAAATCCTCGTTTGCAGAAGTCTGGATTTGATAGCCTGCCATCGCGATGGCGTTCAATCCCTACAGCCCCCCCGGCGACCCAAGCGGTCAACTCCAGAACGCAGGCCCCGTGCAAGGCGCACCGATGGCCTGGGAAGCAACCGAGGTTGCGGGCATCGCATGGTCGATGGTGAAGGCGAACTTCTGGCCCCTCGTGGGCGCGTTCGCGGTCGCCTCCATCGCGCAGAGCGCGTTGAACAACGTGCTCTCACAGATCTTCGTGAAGGTGGATCCTGCCGACATCCAACACCTGAAGACCCCAGAGCAGCTCATCGCGTTCTACCAGACGGTGGCGGCCAAGGGCGCGGTGGTCGGGTTCATCACCATCCCGGTCCAAGCCTTCTTCAAGGCCGGTCTGAGCAAGCTCGTCATCAACACGGCTCGCGGCGGAGCGGTCAACTTCGGAGACGCGTTCGGGGGAGGCAAGCGCACCCTCCATATGGTCGCGCTCCTGATCCTCAAGAGCCTGATGATCGGGCTGGGCTACGTGCTGCTCATCGTCCCGGGGGTCTATCTCCAGCTCGCGCTCACGCAGGCGGAGTTCTTCCTCGTCGATCGCAACATGGGCCCCATCGAAGCCATCAAGGCGAGCATGGAGGCGACGAAGGGCCAGAAGGGATCGATCTTCATCTACGCCCTCGTGACGTTGGGCATCACGTTCCTCGGTGTCCTCGCCTGCTGCATCGGCGTGTTCGTAGCGGTGCCGGTGATCGAGCTCGGTTGGGCGATCGCCTACACCAGGATGACCGGCACCGCCGGCAACGCCGACTTCGGCGGTGGCTTCGGTGGACCGCCTCCCGGATACGGCCCTCCGCCGGGCTACGGGCCGCCCCCCGGTGGCTTCGGCGGACCGCCTCCTGGCTACGGGCCGCCTCCCGGCGGTGGCTTCGGTGGACCGCCTCCCGGCTATGGGCCGCCTCCCGGCGGCGGTTACGGTCCTCCTCCGGGCGGAGGCTACGGTGGTCCGCCGGCCGGCTACGGGCAGCCGCCGGCCGGACCGCAGGGTCAGCCTGGCTCGTTCGGGCCGGGGGCGACCGTGCTCGGTCCGCCCGGATGGCAGCCACCCCGGCGGCGGCGGCGGACAAGGCTACGGCGGGCAGGGCGGCCCCGGCGGGCAGGGTGGCCCCGGGGGACAAGGCGGCCCTTACGGCTGAGCGATCAGAGGCGCGCGACCTCGCTCGCCGCCTCCAGCGCCGTCTCCATCTCCATCACCAGCTCATCGGCGGCGGCGCGGCATCTCGGCGCGCGCCTGCTCCACGGTATCGAGCCGCGACTCGACGCGGACGAGGAAGAACCACGACGCGCTGGCCCTCCTTGCTCTTCGGGTCGACGCGCCTCTCGTTCACGATCGCGAGCGTCTTCTTCACGACCGGACCGAGGGCGGCGAAGATGTTCGAGTCGGCGCGCCCGAGCTTCTTCTGCACCCGCGCGACGAGCTCCCGGAGGCGCCCCTCGGGCGAGAGCTTGCGCCGCCTCCTCACCATCCAGGCGACGGCGCCCACCCCCACGATCGTGGCGACGCAAGCGCCCCCGATCACGAGCGGGGATCGCATCGCGTCGTGAACGGGTGACGCCGCCGGCTCGACGGGGATCGGGGGCACCCCCGTGACCTCGACCGTGATCGCGCCGACCATGGAGCTCTTGAGCTCGTCCTTCATCATGAGGCGGCTCTGGGCGAGGGGGATGGTGCGGAGCGGGAGGCACGGCGCAGCGACGTGCGCGGCTCGACACGCGGGAGCGTCTTCTCCGGTCGCGACCGCCACCACCGTGTGCTTGTCGGGATCGCGCGAGGTCATGTGGAACCCGCCCCCCTTGAGATCGACGAAGCCTCCTGGGTCGACGCCTTGGCCCCCTGGCGTCCCTTCGGGCCACGTCGTCGTCACGGCGTCGATCACGGAGCCGTCCTGCATGATGTAGCGGCCGGACAACCGGATCTCGCCGCCCGGAGCCACGTCGACGTGGATCGCGGTCGCGTCGAGCGCGAGGGGGAACGTTCGGTCGCTCAATGCAGGTGCGCTCCTCCCGCCGTCTCGAGCACCATCGCGAGCACGAGCGGGTCTTTGAGCAACGCCCGCTGCCCTCTGCGTAGAGCGCAGCGAGCCGAGCAGCGCACCGTCGTCTACGAACGGCTCGGCTCAGCCATGTAGGCGCGTTGAGGAGCCTTCGCGTCCGGCGAGGAAGCGTCCACTGCTTCATCGCGCCGATTGTCGGCGATGAGCTGCGCCGCTTTGGTGAGGGTCTCGCCGGCCGCGAACCCTTGCACCGTCTTGCGGACGCTCGGATCGAGCGAGGCGTAGCTCTCCGCGTCGCTCTTCGCGTACTCGACCTTCAGCGGGATCTCCTCGGTCACGTTCTTCTTCGTCACCCGATCCTTGTATTTGATCTCGACGAGCGCGAGATCCTTCGGCCCCACGCCCTCCACGCGGAAGCGCGAGGAGGATGGGTAGAGAAGCTGTCGTCGCCGGCGAGGAACGGGCATGAAGAATCGCATCCCGGCCTCGACGTCGTCCTTGCGGTTCGCCTTGATCTTGTCGCGCTTCTCGGTGGCCTTGTCTTGGGCGACCTCGATGCGCGAGACCCGACGCCGCTACTCCCTTGACCAGGCGCGCGACTGTACGTTGAAGGCAGATCGATCCGGAAGCGGACGCACCGCACCTCGACCGCCGTCGCCATCGGATCGAGCCGCTTGTCGAGCTCCGTCGAGAGCGCCTTGGAGATCTGAGAGCTGTCGGGGAGGTAGTAGTAGCCGCCCGCCCCGTCGCTCGCGATCTGGCTCATGAGGGGACCATCGAAGTCGCTGCCGAGACCGAACGAGCTCGTCTGGATGCCGTTCTCGAATGCGCGGAGCGAGAGCTGGGAGAGCTTGCGTCGATCGGTGATGCCGTCGTTCGCGCGGCCGTCGGAAAGACATCTGCACGCCTGCGCGTCCATCTTCCTCTTCTTCTGACACTGCATAACGCCGGGCTCGGTGGCCACCGATGTTGGTGCCGCCCTCTTCCTTGATCCCCTCGATGGTCTTCTTCAGCTTGTCGCGCTGCGCTCCAACGACCCCGAGAGGGACGAGCACGCGCGCCTCGGTCGAGAAGGTGACGAGGGAGAACTGGTCCTTGGCGTCGAGCTTGTCGACGAGCGCCGTCGCCGCGTCGCGCGCGCTCTGGATGAGCTTGCCGCGCATGGAGCCGCTCACGTCGAGGACGACCACCACCGGGAGGGGGGGCCGCTCGGTCGCGGCCTGGGCGGCGGACCGCAGCGAGGAGCCCACGGGACCTGCGCCCGCCGGTGGGGGGAGCTCCGGCGGGGCTCGCTCTGCTGGAGATCGAGGCGGGTCTTCGGGCGTCGAACGAGGGGATGTAGCGCGCTCCCACGTCGCTCACGACCTCCCGCTCCGCGGCGGGGACGATGCCGAGCGCGACCGCCGACTCGAACGCGGCGAGGTGACCGGCGCCGGGACGGTACGTCGTGGCGTAGCGGCCGTTCGGATCGAGGACGGCCTCCGTGAGCGGGACCGGGTCGGCCGCCGGCCTCGCGACGATGCCGCTCGGTCCGGGAGGGGAGGCGGGGGCGCCCCCCATCCGGCCCATCTCCCCCCTCGCTCGCATCTTGGACGGCGCGGCGCCGTTGCCGAAGCCGGGGGCGGGGCCCGCGCCCCCTCCGTGGCCGATCCCGCTCAGCCCGAGGTCCCCCGAGCCGTACCCGATGTCCGCCCTCGCCGAAGGCGCGGCGGTCGCTTGAGGGCTGGGGCTGGGGTCCTTCTCCGTCCCCTCGCTGACCGTGTCCTCTTCTGCCGTAGGCGTCCGAGCGGCGGCGCTCCCCTTCGCCTGCTCCCTCGCAGAGGCAGCAGCCCCTTCCTCGCTCGCGCTCTTCATCTGTCCGCACGCGCTCGCGGCAAACAAAGAGATCCCCCACACCGCGCCGAGTCTGCTCCGAGAATTCCTCACGTGGTCTGCTCCGTCCTCGAGTGTCGGCTTTCGACGGATGACGTCGAAAGAAGGTTCAGCTCCCGAGAGACAACGACCGCAGCGACCCTTTCTTAGTTCTCATTTTGTTTTCGAGCCTGCGAGGCATCCGGCGAGCGGCAGCCAGGCGGGAAAGGCACGAGGGTTGCTCTCGGTGGCAGAGGCGGCTCAGGGGAGCGGATGTTGCTCGAAGAAGTCGAGCATCGCTTTGCTGGCCTCGATGTCCATGTTGATGGTGCCTCCGGGACCGGCGGACTCACCGCCTGGCCACTGGTGACCTCCATCCGTGAGCGTGCACAGGGTGACCTCCGCGCCGGCGTCGCAATCGGCATGGGTCTCGCACGTTGCGTCGCCTTGCTCGAAGCTGATCGTGGCGTCCGGCGCGCAGCCGTCGCGCGCGACCCAGCCTGCGATCGTGTCGGGCACCGAGTCCGAGTTGCCGAGGCCACCTCCGTCGAACGGCACCACGAAGTCGGCGGTGCCATGGAACTCCATCACCGGGACGGGGCGCGCGGGAGCGCACGCGTCGATCGACATCGTGCCGGAGACGGGGGCGATCGCGGCCACGACATCGGACGCTTCGCACGCGAGCCGATGCGAGAGCATCCCTCCGTTGGAGAAGCCCCCCACGAACACACGTGACGGGTCGGTGCAGTACGTTTGTTCGACCGTCTCGAGCATGGCTCGGAAGAAGCCGACGTCGTCCACGCCGAGGGCCGACGACGAGCCGCAGCAGCCGCCCGCGTTCCAGCTGAGCGAGCGGCCGTCCGGGTAGACGACGAGCCAACCGCGGCCGTCGATCTCCGGCGTCATGCGGGAGATCGTCTCGATCTGGTCTCCGGTCTCGAGGTAGCCATGAAGGACGAACACGATCGGCGTGGCGAGGGTGGGATCGTATCCGGGGGCGGCGTGGACCCTAAACTTGCGCGTATCGCCGTCGAAGTCGAGCTCGTAGTCGGTGTCGCCCGGCAGGTCCTGGAGGCCGGAGCAGCTCGCGACGATCGCGCCTCCCCCGCCGCCCTCCCCGCCCCCTCCCGATGAACGCCCGCCCGCTCCCTCTCCTCCCGCCGCTCCGCCGCGCCCTCCACCACCTTCCGCCGAAGCCCCACCCTGCGTCGAAGCGCCCGAGGACGAGGACGTCGAGCCCGCGCCGCCCGGTCCCTCCGTCTCGACGTCGACGCACGCGGCGAGGACGACCGCCGCGAGGATGGTCGAGCGCCCACCCAACCCCGAGAACCTCCGCGACAGCTTCATGACGGGCTCCGATCGTATCACCGACTCCGGATCCGGTTCGCCGATCGGGCCGCGCCCTTTGAGGTCAAACGACTTTGATGACGAGCAGCACGAGGAGCCCGAGCGCCGCGACGGCGATGACCGTCTCCACCGTGTTGAAGGCGGCGCGCGATCGAGAAGCGGCGGAGCGCTCGGACAGGCTGGCCATACCGCCTTTCGACGGTAGCACGCGCACCTCGATGTGATGCTGCTAAGCTCCGCGGTGATGAATTACGTCGTCGCCATCCTCGGCTTGGCCGTGCTGATGGTGGTCCACGAGGCCGGCCACTACTTCGCGGCGCGAGCCGGCGGGCTCCGCGTCACCAAGTTCTCGATCGGCTTCGGGCCGACGCTGTTCAAGGTCCAGCCCGAGAACGGCCACTGGACCTTTTCATCGCTCGGCGACCGGCTGAAGTTCAAGCTCTGGCGACACAGCAGCTACGCGCGGCTCAAGGCGGAAGAGCGCGGCGGTGAGGGGGCGACGCCCTACCGCGACGCCGAAGCGGAGGCGGGGCTCGGGCGGGAAGCCAACATGACCGTCTTCCATGTCGCGGTCATCCCGTTCCTCGCCTACGTGCAGATCGCGGGGATGAACCCCCTCGAGGAGCAGGACCCGGCCGACAAAGGCTCGTACGCGAACGCGAGCTTGAAGACGCGTCGCCACGATCTTCACGGGGCCTCTGGCGAACTACCTCGTCGGCTCCGCGGTCTTCTTCGCGCCGCTGATGTCGCGGGGCGTCCCGACCGATCCGACGCTCATCCGGGTCGCGCCCAACATGCCCGCCGCCGAGGCCGGCTTGCGAGACGGCGATCAGATCATCGAGATCGACGGCGACTCGGTGAAGTCCGACTGGGACAAGATGAGTCGGCACATCGTCGACAAGGCCGACACGAAGATCGAAGTGATCGTCCTTCGGGAGACGAGCGAAGGGCACAAGGAGAAGCTCACGTTCGACGTCACGCCGAAGAAGCCGGAGGAAGGCGACCACGCGAAGATCGGCGTGATGCCCTACGGCCTGAAGCCGACCAAGAACGTGGGTGAGGTCGCGCTGGCGGCGATCGTGCTTCCGCCCCAGATCGTGGTGCAGGCGCTCAAACAGCTCGGGGAGCTCGTGCGCGGCAAGAGCGAGGCGAAGCTCTCCGGCCCGAAGGGCATGGTCGACGCCATGGCCGAGCACTACGAGCGCCGGCTGGGTCGACTTCATGCCCCTCCTCGGCAACATCTCCACGTTGCTCGCGGTCTTCAACATGCTGCCGGTGCCGGCGCTCGACGGAGGCAGGCTCCTGTTCCTCGGCTACGAGGCGACGACGCGCAAGCGGCCCAACCCGACGGTCGAAGCGCACATCCATGCGATCGGGTTGCTGATGATGCTCGGGCTGATGGTCTACGTGACGCTGGCGAACGACCTGGGTCTCGGGGGCGGCAAGTGACGTGAGGCGTGGGGGGCGTCGCGCGCGCGCGGCGCGCCTCGTCGTTTCGTCTTGATCCTCGTCAGGGCGGCGGGCGCGGCGCGCGGCGACGAGGAGCTCGTCCTCGCGACGAAGGGCCACGCCGCTTCGCTCGATCCGCTCTCCCCGCCGACGCTGCCGTCCCTCACCCACGCCGAGGTGCTCCTCGACGTCGACAACACCTACGCCGGGGTCGGCCAAGCCTCGTTCGGGCAATCCCTCACGACGATCCTCTCCGTTCGCGGAGAGGTGCCCCTCACGACGCGCGCGTGGCAAGCAGGCATCGCCTGGGACCTCGCTTCGGCCGCCGCGCCCCGCTTCGGTCGCGCGCTCGTGTACGGCAACCCCGAGCTCTGGATCCGCGGGGTCGGCTGGCACGAGAGCGGGCTCTCGGCAGGGGGCGGCCTCGGGGTGGTGGTGCCGCTGCCGCGGGAGCGTGGCTACGAGGACAGCGACACCGCGCGCTTCACGAACGCCGCCGACGAGGCGACCCAGGCCGAGCTCGACGTGGTCCGCGTGCTGCGCGCTTGGGACTCCGGCTACTTCGAGCGGGACACGATCACGCTGCGGCCCTACTTCGACGCGCGGCTCGTCCTCGATCCGTTCGTCCTCCAGCTCCGGCAGGGCCTCGACTGGTCGTACTCGTTCGTGCGCGCGCGCGGAGACATCCGCGGACGGTGGGGGACGTTCGTCGGCATCGCCCCCGCCTCGTTCGTCACCCTCGGGGTCGAGCTCTGGCAAGCCTACGCGTTCACGAACGCGCTCCCCGACGACAAACGAGCTTCGTTCTCCCTCATCCCCTCCGTGCGCTTCAAGGTGGGGATCGTCCAGCCCGGGATCAGCGTGGCGTTTCCCATCAGCACGCCCCTCGAGGGGATCGCCACCGCGTACCTGGCGGTGCGGGCGCACGTGCAGCTGGCGCTCGGTGAGACGGCCGCCGTAACCTTCGCCGTGATGCTGTCTTCGAGGAGAGCCGCCGCCGCGCTGTTCGGGCTCGCGGTGCTGCGGCATCGGCTGCGCCGGACAGAAGGTGAGCCTGCGCGAGGGCCGCGCGAGTACGTCGCCACCGACTTCGAGGACGTGCGCGAGCGCTGGACCTGCACCGCGAACCTCATCCCCCTCTCGCAGCCTGATCTCTGTTGCAGACGACGGCCACCTACGAGTCGTGGGACTTCCGCTGGTCCTACGTCATCCGCTTCGTCGAGGACTACCGGCTGACCCTCGATCAGCGGCGCAAGCTCCTGGACCAGACGCTCGACGACGCGAGCGACACCACTCTTCGTCGTGTCCACGGGCGGCGAGCGCGCTTCAACGACCTCACCAAGGCGGACAGCGCGTGGATCGTCCGGCTGATCGACAGCACCGGCAACGAGACTGCGCCCGACGAGATCAGTTCATCAAGCGCCCGAACGCGCTCGAGAAGACGTACGCGCCCTATATCACCCGGCGTTCCATCTGTGTTCCGCATCCGGTTCCCGCGTTCACCGTCGACGGAAAGCCGAGCATCCCGACAAGGCGGAGTGGTTCGGGCTTCGTTCGCCGGCGCCCAGGGATCGAACGGTTTCGTGTGGAACGTGGACCGTGACATGCCGCGACCGGGTCGGGCGCGCGGGACGAGCTTCCCGCTTCGAGGTCCTGAGCGCGCGTCGCCGCCCAAGGCGCCGGGCGGCTGAGGCTACACCACAGCGGAGCAGCAGCTCGACGAGCGAGGGCAGGATCGAGAACAGCTCCACCGTGACCATGCGGTTGGCGAAGAGGATCGCGGCGCCTTGCCCGCCCGCCCGCACCCTTCCACCGGCCTGCCTTCGGGATGACCGTCTCGGGGAGGACGATGTCGCCGGCGCTGAACTCGAGCGGCTCGTCCCGCTCGACGACGACGAGACCGCCCCCCACGATCGTGAAGCCCGGCAGCTCTCCGGACGCCTCCGTCAGCACCTCGTTGGGAGCGAGCACCCGCAGCGTGAGCCGGTCGAGCGCGGCGAGTCGGCTGAACTCATCGAGGTCCCCGAGCGGCCCCATCGTCGCCCCCGCGAGCGCGGAGAAACGATCGCTCGTCGACCGGAGCTCGTCGAGGACCCAGGGGCACGCTTTGAGCGCGTCTTGGAGCGCGGCGCGATCCCAGGTCGCGACGCGGGTCGGCTCGGTCGCCACCACGCGGATCCTCGTCGCGTCCTCCAGGGAGACGAGACCGGGAACGAGCTTGCCGATCCCGACCTGAGCGCCCGCCGAGTCGGACACGGCCGCGCAGACGGCCGCGCCTCCGGTGATCACGACGACCGCGCCCCCGACCGGGACCTCCTCTTCGATCTCCAGATCGTAGAAATGGGCGGTCGTCGAGAGCAGTCGCTGCGGCGCGTGCGGGAGATCCACGAACGCGTCGACCTTGTCGAGAGCGAGGCCGGAGATGCTGCGAAGCTCGACGGGGACGCTGGGCGGAGCTGGAGAGGATGGGGCCTTCGCCGGTGCGTTGGGCTCTGCCTCGGCAGGAGGAGGAGGCTCGGGGGCGGGAGGGACCGACGCGATCGCGAGCGGCGCGTCGTCGACGGTGGGCTCGTCGAAGGGCTTCGCGACCGCGACTGGCTTCGGTGCCGGAGGAGGAGGCGGCGGCGCCGCAGGGGGGGCAGAGGGTCTCTTCGTCGCGGGTCGAGCCGGCGGGACCGAGGGCTTCGCCGGCGCCGCTTCCGGCCGGTGCGTCGCACCCGCTTTCGGCCGCGGAACGGGCGGCGGATCGGAGGTCGCACCGAACAGCACGGGAGCCTCCTCGGCGCTCGCGGGGGCGGCAGCGACAGGCGGGGGCGCATCGGCGGCCGGGGCGGGAGGCGCCGGCGCGACAGGCTCCGGGGGCAGCTCCGAGAGCCGCTGCTTCACGTGCGCCGCCGGCATCGTGGGCGGCGGCTCGCTCCTGAGGTCGCGCTTCGGGACCGGCGCGGCAGCGACGACCGGTGGCGGTGGCGCGGGCAAAGGCTCGGGCGCTGCGACCGGCGCGGGCGGGGGCGGCGGCACGGGCGCGGGCGGCGGCACCGACGCGCGCCGCGGCGGCTCCGGGGGAATGGACGGCTGGCGCCTGGAAGGGGAGCCCGGCGTCGCGGCCGCGGGCGAGATCGGCGGCGTCGGTGGCGCGGTGATGGGTGGGGCCGCGGGGACTGGCGGCGGGACGCTCTTCCGATCCTTCGCCGCGTCCGTCGCGGAGCTGGGCGGGAGAGGTGAAGCGGGGGAGACGGCAGGGAGAACGCCGGAGCCCGCGCGAGGGACGAGCGTCGGCTTCCGCGTCGGCGGCGGAGGAGCAGCGACCGCGGGCGACGGCGCCGCGACCGAGGCGGGGGGGCTGGCGCCATCCGCCGGCCCTTGCGGCGGCGGCTGCGGCAGCTTGATCGAGTCGACGCCGGCATCCGCGAGGTTGGCGAGAACGGTGCCGCCGGTCAGCGTCGCCGAGCGCTTCGGCGGAGGCGGGGGCGGCTTTCGACGGAGTATCGTGTCGTCGAGCGCCGGCGCGGACGTGATGACGTCGTCGTCGTCGGAGAGGACCTCGTGCTTGATGTGGAGCGTGCGAGGCGGCGGGTCGCTCGCGGGGATGTCGTCCGACCAAGGATCGAGGATGGGGGCGCGCGATCGCTTCTTCGCCGCGACCGCTCCTGCCGAAGGGGTCAGGAGCCCGCTCTCCGCGATCGGTCGAACCGAAGCCGGCGCGGGCGTGGATGCGTCGACGGGGCCTGCGACAGGTTGGGCACCCGTCTGCGCGAGGCCCGGAGGAGGCGTCGCCGCCGCGAGGGGAGCGACGACGGGCGGAGGCGCGGGCGGAGCGACAGGCGGCGGTGCGGCCGCCGCCGGGGCGGGCGCGGGCGCCCCTGCCGGGGGAGGCGCGGGCGCTTGCGGCGGCGCAGGCGCTTGTGGCTGTGCGGACGACGCCGAGGACATCGTCGACGTGAGGGCGGTAGGCACGACGATCGGCTGCGTCTTCGTCACCACGTGCTGCGGCGACGGCGGCGAAGGAGCGGCCGACGGCGGCGAAGGAGCGGCCGGCGACGGCGCTTGCGCGGCCTGCGAGGCGGGCGGCGTCGTCGTCGCGACGGGTGCCGGCGTCACCGGCGTCATCGGTGAGGACGGCTGCCGAGCCGACGGCGAGCCCATCAGGTGCAATGGAACGAACGGCCCGCTGACGGACGGCGCGGCGTGGTCGTGCGGTGACGACGGAGCCCGCGGCGCGGGCGCCGCCGCCATCGACATCGGCGGCGTGCCGAAGGGCCCTTGGACCGGGGCTTGAGCGGGCGAGGACGGGGAGGTCGGATACGCCTGGGCGCTCTGCGCATATCCCTGCTGCGCCGGCCACCCCGGCGCGGACTGGGAGGGCAGCGCTTGAGACGGGGGCGCCGAAGCTTGCGGCTGCGTGGGCGGCGCGAGAGGGATGTGGGGCGCGGCCGGCATCGGCGCGGTCGTCGCGAGCGGATCGGCCGGTCCGCTCGTAGACGGATGCGCCGGCGGCACCACGTACGGAGGAGGCGGCGGAGGCACCGACGCGCGGCCCACGCTCGGCGGCGGGCCGACGCGAGCCTTCACCGCGTCCGCCACGAGCGCGCTCGAGTGCGCGTCGTGGGTCTCCTCCTCGAGCAGATCGTCCGCGAGCTCCGGCTCGACAGTGTCCTCGTCTCGAATCGGCGGAGGCGCGGGCCGCGCCCCCGGCCTCGGCGTGGGCACGGCCGCTCGGGGAGGAGGCAGCACCCGCAGCGGCTCGTCGGCGAGCGACGCGGGCGGGGCGCCGAGCAGCGGCTCGAGATCGGCAGCGGATCGTGCGAGCTGGACCGCACGAGCGTCTTGTCCGGCAGCGCCGGCGGCCTCTGCCGCGCGGCGGATCCAGACGAGAGCTTCGCGCTTCTCGCCACGGTTCCAGAGCGTGACGGCAGTCTGGAGGCCCCAAACGACGTCCTCGACGTCGTCGGACCGCGCCTCTGGAAGCAACGGGAGCTCGAGGGCCATGCGGGCTTCTCCAACACCTATCACACCGAGGCTTGGACCCCGAACTCGGTGCAATGGGATGCGAGACGGTTTGCGAAAACCGGCGCCCGCCCCCCTACGCCAGGCTGCCCGAACCATGGGCAACCATTCAGTACCCTATGCGGCGAACGGCTTCTTCACGCGCCGGCTGCTCGGGACGCTGCTGCTCTGGATGGCGAAGCTCGTACAGAGCTCGAGCTGCTGGGTGACCTCGACGACCCCGACGGTCGACGCTTCTTCCCCCGGCATGCGGCGCGCGAGGAACCCGATGAGCGTGAGGCCGGCGGCCCTCGCTTCGTCGGGCATCTCACACTCTCGAAGCAAGCTGGCCAGCTCGGCGATGAGGCGGGTCCGATCGCACTCGTGACGCATTGACTCGGGGGTAATGAAGCAATGCAAGGACAAAGTCAAAGGTCTTGCCGCCCATAAAGTCATTTCGTTGTTGCCTTCGAAACGATTTTGATGGTGCATAGATCGGGCAATTGTCGTGCCGCTCCCCGGGGCGCGCTCGAAAGCGCACGAATCACTAGATCGGCTCGATGAGGACCTCTCGATCCTTGGCGCCGTTGGCGGGACCGACGAGCCCGCGGCGCTCCATCGTCTCGACGAGCTTGGCGGCCCGGTTGTATCCGATGCCGAGCTTGCGCTGAAGCCACGAGGTCGAGCATCGGCGCGTCTCCGCGACGATCCGCACCGCCTGGTCGTACATCGCGTCCTGCTCGCCGTCGTCCTCGGCCTCTCCGCCCTCTTCGTCGTCGCGCGGCTTGAGGATGTTCTCGTCGTAGACGGGCTTTCCTTGCAGCCGGAGGAAGTCCGTCACCTGCTGAGTCTCCTCCTCCGAGATGAACGGGCATTGCACGCGCTTCACGTCGTTCGTGCCGTTCATCTTGACGAGCATGTCGCCTCGACCGAGGAGGTGCTCCGCGCCCTGCTCGTCGAGGATGGTCCGCGAGTCGACCTTCTGCGAGACGCGGAACGCGACCCGAGTCGGGAAGTTCGCCTTGATCATGCCGGTGATGACGTCGACGCTCGGACGCTGGGTCGCGAGGATCACGTGCATGCCGGCCGCGCGCGCCTTCTGAGCGAGACGCGCCACGCTCACCTCCACGTCCTTCCCCTGCTGCATCATGAGATCGGCGAACTCGTCGACGACGATCACGATGTACGGCAGCTTCGCGATCGGGTTGGTGTCGGAGCCGTCCTTCGCCGCGTCGACCTCGACCTCCGTCCCGTCCGCCGCCACCGCCGAGACCTTCTGGGCCGCGGGCGGCTTGGGAGCCTTCGCCTCGCCGCGCAGGACCTTCTCGACAAAGCCGTTGTACGTCGTGATGTTCTTGGTGCCCGCGTTCGCGAACAGCTGGTACCGGCGCTCCATCTCGTCGACGGCCCATCGCAGCGCGGTCGCGGCCTGCTTCATGTCCGTCACGACCGGCAGCAGCATGTGAGGGATGCCGTCGTACGGGGCGAGCTCGACGACCTTCGGATCGATCATCAACAGGCGCAGATCGTCCGGCGTCCTTCGATAGAGGAGGCTCACCAAGATCACGTTGAGCCCGACGCTCTTTCCGGCGCCGGTCGCGCCGGCCACGATGACGTGGGGCATCGACGAGAGATCGGCGAAGTACGGAGCGCCTACGATGTCGCGCCCCATCACGCACGGAAGGGGAGCCTTCATCTCGAGGAAGCGGCGGTCCTCGACGAGCTCGCGCATGTTGACGGGCGCGCGCTTGAGGTTCGGGATCTCGAAGCCGACGCGGTTCTTTCCCGGGATCGGCGCGATGATGCGGACCTTCTTCGAGAGGCCGAGGGCGAGATCGTCGGCGAGGCTCGCGACCTTCGAGACCTTGGTGCCGGCGGCCGGGACGACCTCGAAGGTCGTCACCGTCGGGCCGGGGTGGATCTCCTCGACCTTGCCCGACACGCCGTAGTCCGCGAGCGTCTTCTCGAGCTGGACCGCCGTCGCCTTGAGCTGCTCCGCGTCGACCTCGACGTCCCCCGCGCCCGCCGGCCCGAGGAAGTCGAACATGGGGAGGCGGAAGCCTTCCCCGACGGCGGGGACGACGCGGTCTGCCTTCTCGACCTCGCGCGCCGCCGACGTGTCGACGATGCGGATCGCTTGCTCCTCCGCAGCCGCCTTCTCGGGGCGCTTCCCCTTCGGCGCCGCCACCGGCGCGATGGGCGAGGGGGTCGGGACGTCCTCCGGATCGATCGCAGGCAGGGCCGCGACCGGGAGCGCGGTGGCCTTCTTCGTCGACGGCGCGGGCTCGGGCTTCGCCTTGCGGACCGGGCGCGGGGGAGGCGGCGGGGTGTCGTCGATCTCGGGCGCCTCGATCGGCTCCGCGATCGGTCTCGCGCGCGGCCGCGGCTTCTTCTCGGAGGTGGGCAACTCCGACGTCGCGCCTCGCTCGAGCCCCGCCCCGTCGTCGTCCTCTTCATCGGAGAGGGCGGCGATGATCGCGTCGCTGTCGTCCTCGACGATGCGAGGAGCCCGCGCCTCCTCCGCGCGTCGGGCCTCGATCGCGCGCGCCTCGACCCAGGCCGCCACCATCGCGCGGACCCCGAACGCGCTCTTGCTCCCCACGTGGGCCGTCACCCGCGCGAGGGCCCGCGTCGCCTCGATGAACGAGAACGACGCCCTCCCCACGAGGATGAGGGCGATCACGGTGAGGCCGATGATGAACGAGCCGACCGCGCTGAAGAGCGAGCGGGCGAGCTCACCGGTGAGGTCGCCGACCGAGCCCCCGAGGGGCATGCGCCCGAAGGCCTTCGAGTCGGGGAGGGCGACGTGGACGAGGGCGGCCGCGACGGTCACGACCACGATGTCGCCGCCGATCCGCTTGGCCCATCCCAGCGCGGTGCGCCGCTCCCCTCCTTCTTCCTCCGAGGAGAGCATGGGGAGCGCGACCGCCACGAGCTCCAGGGGAACGAGCCATGAGACGAAGCCGAAGGCGGTGACGACGATCTCGGCGAAGGCGGCCCCCACCGGCCCGACCCAGTTGCTGCCGGTGACGGCGGGCCGCTGCGGGTCGGCCCTGAAGGAGGCGAGCGCGAGCGCGCAGTAGAGCGCCGTCGCGAGGAGCAGCACGCTCGAGGCCTCCCGCGCGAACGAATGAACGAACCCGCGCAGTCCTCTCGGGGCTTGCTCGCCCGCAGGCGCCGAGCGCGCGGGCAGAGCTTTCTCCGGGGCCTCGCGGGGCGGTGCGAACCAGGAAAGCTTCATCGTTCGAAGGGAGCACCGCCTCCTCTGCCGAGGCGGGCCTCGGTGCTAACAAGGCCCGTCGGCCCCGGCCAACTTCGCGACCACCCGATGCACTAATCCTGCGAGCAGCCCTCCCCGCCGGTTCGCCCGCGAACACCGCACCGGAAAAATCTTTGGCTCCTGCTCGCTCGCAAGTACGATGGCGCCTCTCCGGGACGACCGATCAGAATGCGAAGCCACGGCACTCTTGGGCGGCTGCACAAGGCAATACGCGTGGCCCACCTCTCACTCGTGCTCCTCGCCGGCAGCCTGGCCGCCGGCACGATGGTGGGCTGCCGCGTGAACGAGGACGATCTCCATCGCTGGGAGACGACGGAGCTCGGGCCTGAAAAGCTCCAGTCCGTGCTCGTTCACGACAAATACGATCTCTCGCTGCGCATCGAGGCGGCCAACTCGCTCATCCGAATGAAGGCGCGCCACGGCCGCTTCGTCGGGATCGAGAAGCTCGTCGAGTCGCTGCAGGCGATCCCCTCCGACCAGCGCGAGAAGATCAACGAAGGGCTCGTGCCGACGATCATCACGGAGCTCGGCAAGGATCCGCCCCCGGCGCAGGCCGGTCAGCCCCCGCCTCCCGATCCCTCCTTCTCGTACAAGGACGCGGCGTACGCCCTCCTCTTCGAAGAGGGCCAGCTCGTCAACGAGGACCAACAGGGAAAGATCCGAGACGCGCTCAAGATCTGGGCGATGAAGGATTTCGATCACCGCCTCGAGAACCGCGGGCAGAAGTACAGCATGGAGCAGCTCCTCCAGCAGCTCGGGCCCGAGGGGGTCGTCGGGCTGCCGGACAAGATCTCCCAGGACAGCAAGAACCTGGAGAAGATCGCGACGCTCATCGATCAGATCGGGTCGAAGGAGACGCGGGAGGCGGCGAGCATCAAGGTCGTCGAGGTCGCGAAGTACGTCCTCTCCGAGAAATGGGTCGAGCAGGCGAAGCCTCGGCTCGAGGCCGCGAACGCCGCCTCCAACAAGCACCCCAACAAAGAGCAGTTCGCGGATCAGCTGGAGACGTTCCAGGACGAGGAGCTCCAGCGCGTGCTCGGCACGATGAAGAAGGTCGGCGGTCGCGCCGCCATCGACTACGCGCTCGAGCTCGCGAAGGACAAAGGGCTCAAAGAGGATCGCCGCGTCTGGGCCCTCGCCGCCCTCGAGCTCCGCCTCGATCCCAAGAACGCGAAGGACGTCGACCGCATCTTCGCGGTCGCCCTGGACACGGATCGCAAGACGACGCCGAAGATCCAGGACATGGCCTTCGCGCGCATCGGGGAGATGGAGCGCACGCAGGTCATTCCGCGCCTCTACGACGTCTTCACGAAGACGAACGAGTGGAAGGTGCGAAGGCAAGCAGGCGGCATCATCCTCCGCATGAGCGAGTCGAAGCACCTCGGCGAGTTCATGTCGAAGCTGCCGAAGGAGCCCAAGGGCTTCGCCGTCGGCGAGGCGCGGACCTACGCCGACTACTTCATCGACTGGAAGGACTTCGACATCCGGAAGGCGCTCGAGCCCTTCCAGACCGAGCAAACCCCGACCACGCAGCGGTCGGTCGCGTTCGCGTTCTACGATGTCCGCGGCGAAGAGAAGGACCTCGCGAAGCTGAAGCCCTTCGAGTCGGACAAGGGGGCCTTGCCCCAGTGCGACGATGCCGATGCGTGCAAATGGATGTGCCCGTTGCCCAAAGACGACAAGAAGCCGGAGGGGGAGAAAGAGCTCAAAGAGGTGAAGACCTTCGGCGAGTACGTCACATGGTGCATCGAGCCCAACATCAAGCTGCGCGCCGAGATGGAGAAGAAGGCGAAGAAGGACGAGAAGAATTGATGGCGCCGCGCAGAACCGACTGGATGGGCAATCATGAGCGCTGATCCGAACAAGAAGAGCGCGCGCACCTTTCAGTGTCGCGATGTCCTTTGGGAGACTTTCGAGCAGATGGCTCGCGAGCTCGAGTGCTCCATCGACTACCTCATCAACGAGTCGATGAAGCAGTACGCGCGGCAGCGCAGCTACAGCCCGAGCCCCGGCCCTCGCACGCCCTTTCCGGGCGCCGCGTTCACCCCGCCGCCTCCCCCGCCCGGCGCCCCGCCGGGGATGCCCGGGCAGCCGCCGATGGGTGGACCTCCGATGGGCGCGCCGCCGCCCTATCCGGGGCAGCAACAACAGCAACAGCAGCAGCAGCAATACGGCCAGCCGCCCCCTCAGTACGGGCAGCAGCCCGGATCGCGGATGCCGCCCCCGCCGCCCATCCCCGGTCCTGCGGGCGGGATGCAAGGCAACATCCCGGGCGCTCCCCAGAGCCCGAAGCGCGCGTCGATGCCGCCGCCTCCTCCCCCTCCCGGTCGGCCGCCTGGTGCGCCTCCCCCGAGCATGCGCGCGCCTGGTCCGCCGCCGCCTCCACCCCCGCCGCCCGGCGGCGCGCGCAAGCCTCCGAGCGTGCCTCCGCCGCCTCCGCCCGGCATGCCGATGCAGCAGCAGCAGCAGAACCAGGGCTTCGGCGGACAGCAGGGCGCCCCGCCTCCTTACTACCAAGGGCAGCAGCAACCGCCCGGCGCGCCGCCGGGGTTCCCTCCGCCGCCTCCGCCCCCGCAGCCGTACGGCCAACAGCAGCAGTACGCTCCGCCTCCTCCGCCCCCGCCGCCGAACCCTCCCATGGGCATGGGCGGAAACGCGGGCGGCGGCCTGCAGCCCGCGGGCGGTGGAACGCTCTACGTCATCTACAACGGCCAGCGGCTGCCGGTGAACAAGGACCGCTTCGTCATCGGTCGCGGCAAGCAGCACAGCGACATGACGATCAAAGACCCGAACGTGTCGCGACAGCACGCGATGGTCGAGTACTTGAACGGCCAGTTCTACATGGTCGACATGGGCTCGACGAACGGCGTCGAGTACAACGGCCAGCGCATCGCGAGGAAGGCGATCGCCGAGGGCGACCTGTTCCGGATCTGTGATCACGAGATCCGCTTCAGCTATCGGTAGCACGCGCGCGCGCTGGCGCGTGCTCGCGGCCCTCGCCCTCGCGGCGGGAGCCGTCGCGGCCGTGGGCACACCCGCGGAGGCGGATCCAGCCGACGAAGGACCGTGGGTCGAGCCGGGCATCCAATTGCCCGAGTGGGCGACGGCGGTCCGCGTGATCCGCGGCGACGAGTACATCCTCACCGACCCGGCCGCAGGGTCGCCGCGCCGTGGCTCTGCCGCTCGCGAGGCGCGGCTGCCCCTCTTCGGCGCGCGGCACGGCCCCGGCTGCCGCGCCCCCTGGTTCAGCGTCGGGCCGAACGCTTGGATCTGCGGCGACCACGTCGACGTCACGCGCGGCACCCCCATCCCGGCGAGCGCCCACACGTTCGAGCCCTCGTCGGACGGCCTGCCCTATCGCTATTACTTCGTCGGCCCGAGCGGCTCGTACGGGCATCGGAACCTGCGCGACGTCGAGATCAAGAGCCCGGACGTCCAGCTCGAGCCCGGCTTCGCGGTCGCGATCCGGGAGGAGCGCAGCTTCGAGGGCCAGGCATTTGGTTTGAGCGGCAACGATCTCTGGATCCCGATGCGCGATCTCGGCGCGACGAGGCCGTTCAGCTTCCAAGGGGCGGAGGTCCCCAAGGGCGAGAAGACGGTCCCGTTCGCGTGGGTCATCGTCCCCAACGCGCGCGTGTTCTCGTCGCCCTCGGCAGCCGCGATCACGAGCGAGTCCGTCGCCCAGTTCGTGAAGGTCGACGTCCTCGAGGAGTCGAGCGGTCTCGCGAAGTTCACCCGCATCGGCGACAAGCGCTGGGTCGAGTCGAAGTCCCTGCGGCACCCGACGGTGGCCGCGCCCCCCGACGAGGTCGACGTGGCCGCCCACGAGCGCTGGATCGACGTCGAGCTCGCGACCCAGACCCTGGTCGCGTACGAGGGCGACGCGCCCGTCTACGCGACCCTCGTCTCCACCGGCAAGGGCAAGCAAGGCGCCTCCAACGCCACCCCCAAGGGCGTCCATCGCATCTGGGTGAAGCTCGCGAGCTCGAACATGGACAACCTCGAGGACGAGAACGCGAGCCGCTACTACCGCATGGAGAACGTCCCCTACGTGCAGTTCTTCGCGAAGGGGGTCGGCCTCCACGGCGCGTACTGGCACCGCTCGTTCGGCAACGTCCGCAGCCACGGCTGCGTGAACCTCGCCCCCCTCGACGCCCAGCGCCTCTTCTGGTTCACCTCACCGAGGCTGCCCGCGGGGTGGACGGCCGTGCTCCCCAGCGACCAAGAGACGGGCAGCGTCGTGCGCGTGAGGTGAGGGGCTGGTCGCCGTGCTCAGTGCTTCATCGCTCAGTGCTTCATCGCTCAGTGCTTCATCGCGATGGCGATGATGATCCCGGCGACGAAGGCGACGACGAGAATGCCCAGCAGGATCAGGTACAACGTCCGCACCAGCCTGAAGGCGCCCCTCAGGTGGGTGAGCGCGTTCATCAGGTGGGGAATGTCGTTCCCCTGCGTCGTCACGATCTGTTTGAAGTACGAGCCCGCTTTGTGGAGCGAGGCACCCATCACACCGTAGAGGACGCCGCCGACCGCAGTGCCGATCGCCTCCGGGATACGGTGGGACATCCCTTGCCCGACGGCGTTGAGCAGAGCCACCCCGCCGTGGAGGAAGAGGAGCACGGCGACGAAATGCATCGCGCCGCCGACCTCCTCGATGACCTTGTTCTGACTCGCGTCGAACTCGAACGAGCCGGCCGGAGCGATCGGGGGTGGTGCTCCCATCGGTGCCCCCATGCCCGCGCCCGGGGGCGCCCATCCCCCCTGAGCCGGTCCCGTGATCCCCGACGGAACACCGCCATAACCGCCATAACCCTGCTGCATCTCGAGCTCCTTTCGAGCGACTTGGTCGCGCGGAAGGGACCGAGAGCAACCGACATGCCTCACGCAGCGTGCTCACGCGTGCGGCCGTCGAAGCCCAACCGGCAGCGCGCCGCACGAAAGGAGGCGCGGGCCCGAAGGAGCCCGCGCGTGCGCGCGCATGCATCGAAGCAAAACGCGTCGCGCCTGCGAACATGTGCACGCAGACGCGACCTTCACGACCTCTCGACGACGCGGGCGCTCAACCCCTCCCGCGGCCAAGCTCCTTTCGGAGCGGAGACGCCGGGAGGGGTCGGCGAGCGCGACAGCGCGCCGGGGGAGGCGATCAGGGGATCGGGCTGGGGATGCGTCCCATCAGCAAGAACGCGATGAGGAACGCGAACAGCACGAGGGACTCGATGAGGGCGAGACCGAGGATCATCGGGGTCTGAATGCGGCCCGCGGCGCCAGGGTTTCGCGAGATGCCCTCGAGCGCGGCGGCCGTCGCACGACCCTGCCCGAGCGCGCCACCGAGAGCACCGAGCCCGATCGCCAAACCGGCCGCGATCGCCAGCCCCGTGAACGTGTCGAACTTGTTGGACGGGGCTCCGTCCGCAGCGAGGGCGATCGCCGGGGACAACAGCGTCACTGCGGCCACGGACAACGACAGCTTGCTCTTCAGCGACATCCGAATCTGCTCCTTTCGAACCACACCACAGTCCTAAGACAGGCGCGCGCTTGTAAATCGAATCGAGAAATCTAGCTAGAGCTTCTTTCTCACCAGCGCGACTTTTGATCCGCGTCGCGCTCCCGGCCCGCGCTCAATGCGCGGGCGCGTGCTCGTGACCGCCTCCGTGCTCATGCTCGTGAGGCTCCGTCGCGAGGCCGATGTACACGGCCGTGAGAAGGCAGAAGACCAAGGTCTGCACGAGGCACACGAGCAGACCGAGGAAGATGATCGGGATCGGGACGAAGAGCGTCACGAGGCCGATGAACACCGTCCCGAGCAGATGGTCGACGGAGATGTTGACCATGAGACGGACGGAGAGAGAGAGGGGCCGAATCACCAGCGTCGAGATGATCTCGATCGCGAAGACGAGCGGCATCATGTACCAGACCGGACCCGCGAAGTGCTTCACGTAGCCCCAGCCGTGCTCGCGCAGGCCGTGGTAGTTGAAGGTCGCGAGGACGATGAGGGCGCAGCCGAGCGTCACGTTCCAGCTCGACGTCGGCGAGCTGAAGCCGGGCACCATCCCGATCAAGTTCGAGAAGATGATGAACAGCGACGAAGCCCCGATGATCGGGAAAT
The DNA here is from genome assembly GCA_044225865.1 of Polyangiaceae bacterium. Classification (GTDB taxonomy): domain Bacteria; phylum Myxococcota_A; class Polyangia; order Polyangiales; family Polyangiaceae; genus Xiheicaenibacterium. Next base: position 80,520 of record JBGAID010000002.1, read on the forward strand.
ACTTCTTCGCCCGCTCGGGGCCCATCACGCCCTTCGCCAGATCGTAGAAGTAGCCGACGAAGACCTCGAAGAAGGTGACGAGGGTGAGCTTCTCGCTCGGCACGGCCGCTTGCTTCACGTTGACCAGGCGCTTGCGCGCCATCGCCGCGAGCACGAGGATCACGAACATGTACAGCATGGCCGTGAGGATCGGCTCGGCGCTGCGATAACCGGGCTGCTCCTTCCCGAGGAAGGACGCGCCGATGTTCCGCACGTTCGTCTTCAGCGCCGGGAACTGCTCGAGCAGGTACGTGAGCCAGTAAGTGTGCTTGGGCATGCTAGCTGCTGGTCAGAGCGGCTGGGCCGCGGGCGGTCAGCTCTTACCACAGACCTAGGGAGCGATGGGGAAACTTTCGAGGGCGGATCCGGGGCCCCGCGCGCCTTGCCGGGGTTGGTCTGAACCGGCGCGCTCCGGCGCTCGCGCGCTCTAGCCTGCTGAAAAAGTCGGCGTCACGGCTGGGGCTTGATCAAAGGCGAGAGGGAGATGGAGATGGGGAGCGCCCCGTAACCAATCACGAAGGCGAGCGGCGACACCGCCCCCTGGCGAACCAGCACGAACACGCACGCGAACAGCCCGAGCAGCTTCAGCAGCCCGAGCAGGATGAGGGCCCGGGACGCGCTCTTCGTCCCTTGGGCGAGGAGCCCGCGCCCGAGCTTGATGAAGAGCGCCAGGTTCGCGGTCGCGAGGACGCCCCCGATGAGGGTGCCGATGGCCCAGAAGGGCCCCATGACGATCCCCGTGACCAACGTGAGGAGCCCGCCGACGCCGCCCGTGAGCCAGACCGTCTTCGCGAGCAGAGGATCGTGCTCGAGGACGATCGGGGGGGCCTCCTCGTCCGCGCTCTTTTGGGGGGCCTCCTCGGTGGCCCCGGCGACTGGCTCCGCTTCCTTCATGACGGCTCCTCCTTCTTCTTCTCTTCATCCTCGTCGGCGGCGTGGACCTCACGCTGCAGACGCTCCTCGGCGTGTCTCCGCGCGCGATCCGCGTCGGTCTCGTAGAGGGGCGCCGGGTTGCCTTGCTCTCGCTCCTCCCGCTCCGCGGCCACGCGCATCAGCTTCATCGCCCGCTGCACGGCGCGGACGGAGAGGGCGATCCCGAACGCGAGCCCGGCCCAGAAGATCCAGCGGGTGCCGTAGCGCTCGTCGAGCCACTTGCCCCCGAACAGACCGAGGAGCATCGAGAACACGATCTCGAGACCGAGCGTGCCGTAGCCGCCCAGACCTTTGTACATCTCGATGCGGTTCTTCACGCCGGCCGCCCCGCCCCCATCACGCGCGCCGTCTCTTCGACGCGCGCCCGCAGCAGCGCCTCGATGTGAGGGTAGAGCTCGGTGAGGGCCTTGCCCCGGTGGCTCAGGCGGTTCTTCTCGAGCTCGGTGAGCTCGGCGTACGTCCGGTCGAGGCCGGAGACGACGAAGAGCGGGTCGTAGCCGAAGCCGCTCTCGCCGCGCGGGCTGCGGGCGATCGTCCCTTCGCAGCGCCCCTCCGCGTAGATCGGCAGATCCAGATCTGTGAACGGATCGACCATCGCCACCACGCAGCGAAACCGCGCCGTGCGCTCGGTGTCTTCGACCTCCGACATCTGGGCGAGGAGGGCGGCGTTGTTCTCGGAGTCGGTCGCGCCCTCCCGGGCGAACCGCGCCGAGCGCACCCCCGGCCGGCCGTTGAGCGCGTCCACCACCAGACCCGAGTCGTCCGCGATGGACACGAGCTGCGTCGCCTCCGCGACCGCGCGCGCCTTCTTGAACGCGTTCCCCTCGAACGTCTCCGCGTCCTCGGGCGGGGGCACGTACGCCGCCATCACCTCGCCGATCGAGACGATCTCGACCGGCAGGTCCTTCAGCATGCTCCTCAGCTCGGCGATCTTCCCCGGGTTGTGGGTCGCGAGCACGAGGGTCATGAGCTTCGTGGACATGGGCGCGGCTCGGCTCAGCGGCCCTGCGCGACCGGCATCATCAGCCGGGACAGGTCCACCTCGGCGCGCTCGAGCAGGTCGCGCTGCATCCTCACCAGCGATCGGATCGACTCGAGGCCGGCGTCGATCATCCGGTCGAGCTCGGTGCGCGAGATCGCCTCACCCTCCGCGGTGCCCTGCACCTCCACGATGCGCTCGCGATCGGTGGCGACGAGGTTCAGATCGACGCGCGCGCGGCTGTCCTCCACGTACACGAGATCCACCGCCACGCGCGCCTCGCGCTCCGCCTCGATGAGGCCCACGCTGATCGCCGCCACCTGCTCGCGCAGCACCGGCTGCGCGAGATCTCCGCGCTTCGCGAGCTTGTCGAGGGCCATCGCGAGGGCGATGAAGCCGCCCGTGATGGACGCCGTCCGCGTGCCGCCATCGGCCTCGAGGACGTCGCAGTCGACGACGATGCTCTTCTCGCCGACCTTGTCCAAGTCCACCGCCGCGCGCAGGGCGCGCCCGATGAGGCGCTGGATCTCTTGGGTGCGCCCGCTCGGCGCCTTGCCGCGTCCATCTCGCGACTCTCGCTTCTCCGGCGCCGCGCGCGGGTGCATCTGATACTCGGCGGTGATCCAGCCTCGCCCCTTGCCCATCATCCACGCCGGCACGGAGGCGTCGATGGACGCCGTGCAGAGCACCACCGTCTTCCCCGCCCGATAGAGCACGGACCCTTCGGCGTTGCGTTGAAAGCCGAGCACCGCCTCCACCGAGCGATGCTCGTGGAATTCGCGACCGTCCGAGCGCTGCATGGGCTCCGGTTAGCACGGCCCGGTCGGGCGCGAAACCTATCGCCCCGGCAGATCCAGGACGAGCAGCGCGCGCAGCCGATCGAGCTGCTTGCGCTTGATCCCCCGGACCCTGAGCAGCTCCTCGAAGCGCTTGAACTTGCCCCCGAGCTTCTCGCGCAGGGCGACGATCGCCTCCGCCTTCTTGGTGCCGATCCCCGGGAGGCGATCCAAGTCCGCCGCCGTCGCGAGGTTCAACACGAGCCGACCGTCCGGCGCGAACGCGGTCGACGGCGGCGACGGCGGCGCCGAGCCGGACGCCGAGGTCGACCCGAGGACCGCCTCGGGAGCGACCGCCGCGCGGGTCGAGTCGATCTCGGCGCGGGCGGACGCAGACGCACGCGCGGACGCCCCCGGCCGGCCCGGGACCTGAGCCGCCGCCGCCTGCTTGGGGGTCACCCAGCGGTCGAACGCGCCGCTGCCGAGCAGCCCGAGCCCCCCCAGCACCAGCCCGAAGGCGGCGCCCTTCACCAACAATCCGAACCACGCGCTCTCGCGGACCCGTTCGAGGAGCGTCCGCGGCGCGACCGAGCCATCTTCGTGCGAGTTCGTGTTCATCGCCCGGGCGCGTAGCGCGCCCCGTGCCCGCCCGGGGCCCCTCGATTCACCGCCGACCCGCGCGACGACCCCGGCGCCCGCCGCGAAACCCCGGACGAAGCGCCAGGGCGCGGGGAGCGGCCGCACTACGTTTTTCATAGCATCGGGAGCCGCCCCCGACGCTACGAGAAACGAAGCGATGCCCACCCCCCTCGTCGCTTCGCTCCTCGGCCCCTCCCACGTTCGTCGCTCCGCGCCTCACGGGAGGGGACGCGAAGCGGACCGCGGCTCCCGTCAGCTCGGCTTGGGCTGACCGGAGACCTTGGCGAGCTGCTGCTGCTGCTGCTGGAGGAACTGCGCGACCTGCTTCGAGCGCTGGAGGGCGAACTCTTTGACCTGCTGGTTCTGCGAGCCGGCGAGGGCGTTGAGCAGCTTGGTGACCTTGTCGATCTGGCGCGACTGGAAGAGGGCCTCGAAGTAGTTGTTCGCGAGGCGCACGTCGCGCGTCATCTTCGCCTCGTGGGGCTGGAGGAGCTTCACGACCTGGTCGAGCTCACCCTTCTGCCCGAAGAGCGCCGACTGGGCGAGGAGGGCGAGCACGTCGTCCGGGTTCACCTCGAGGGCCTTCTTGCCGTACTCGATGGCCTTGTCGCGCGTCTCGTCCTTGCCGCCGTAGTAGGCCTGCGCGGCCACGAGCGGGCGCGCGCTCTTCTTCTCTTTGGCGAGCTTCTCGAGCTCCGCCGCCGCCGCGTCCTCGCCCTTCGAGTCCTTGATGGACGTGAAGAGGTAGGCCCAGGCGTCGACGAGCTCGGGATCGATCTCGATCGCCTTGTCGATGTATTGGCGCTCCCCGTCGGCGTCCTCCTTCTTCTTCGCGAGCTTCGCGAGGTGGAGGGAGGGGTACGGGTTGGTCTTGAGGAGGTTCTGCGCGCCCTTGAGGGTGCCTTCGGCCTTCTCGTGCTTGTCCTGCTGGAGCTGGCAGATCCCGAGCGCGAGCCAGTCTTCACCCGAGCCGCCCTTGGCCACGACCTTCGCGAGGACCTGCTCCGCGCGCTGGAAGCGCTCGTGCTTCATCAGCTCCTGGGCGTAGATGCGGCCGCGGTTCAGGTCGTCGGGCTTCTCGTTGAAGTGCTTGTCGAGGCCGCCGAGCAAGTCCTCGAGGCCGATCATCAGGGGACGCCCTTGGTCGTCCTGCACCTGCACGGCGGGGCCGTTGAACCCGAGGAGCGCCCAGAGCTGCTCGCGCGTGACGGCCTGGGGGCCCTCTTCGAGCTTCTGCTTGAGCTCGTCCGTCATCTTCTGGATCGGAAGCACCACGAGCGCGTTCGGCGGAATGCCGTTCTGGAACGCAGTCACCGGCGCCACGATCGCCGCGCCCCCTTGGATGTTGAGCCCCTGCAGCGCGTTGCCGTTGCCGCGTCCCGAGTCCTGCCCTGCTGCCATGATCGCTCCGAAGTGGGCCCCCATCGACGAGAGGAGGGGGCGGGTGAATTGAGGAGGGGACGCTAGCAGCGGGGGGGCCCGCCTTCAACGAGGGGCGGCGCTTCGGCCTCGCATCGCCGCGGAACGGGCCGCGACTGGACAGAGGTCCGGGTGGGCGGGGGGAGAGAGAGGCACCTCCCCCCCTGCTACTGAAAACGTAGCACCCCTCCCGCGGGGCGCGGAGCGCCACGCCGGGGAGGGGTCGGCGAGCGGAGCGAGCCGGGGGTGGGCACCCGACGAAATCAGAAGCCGCTGAACGCTCGGAGGGCGGCCGCTCCTTCGGCGGGGGCGCCGCTCGCGTCGCGGAGGGTGAGGGTGCCGATCTCGAGCGGCCGCGCTCGGGGGCCGCGGCGCAAGGTCCAGACCGAGAAGAGCGGAGGGCGGCCCGCCCTGGGGATGGCGTCGCGGCGCGCCACGACGTGGGCCTCGTGGGCGGCGGCGGCGGCGATCACGCGCGCGTCGGCCTCCGCGTCGCCGCAGATCACGATCGCGCCGGTCGGGTGCGCGAGGCGGGTCGCGGTCGCGATGTAGGCCTCGACGCCGCCGCGGGTCTCCATGCGCGCCCGGGCGCGCTGCTCGTCGTCGGCGTCGATGGCGCGCCCTTCGGGGAAGTACGGGGGCGTGCCGGTCACGAGATCGAAGCCTTCGCCGAGGCCCGCGATGGCGGCCTCGTCGCGGAGATCGCCGTGGTGGACGCGGATGCGCGAGGCGAGGCCGCTCTCGGCCACGTTGCGGGTGAGGAGGGCGAAGCTCGGGGCCTGCGCCTCGATGCCGGTCGCGTGGACCGCCGGCATCTTCCACGCGAGCAAGAGGAGCACCGATCCGAGGCCGCAGCCGAGATCGAGGAGCCGGCCTGGCGCCGGCGCCGTCTGCCAGGCGACGAACGCGGTCGCGACGTCGTCCGAGGAGAAGCGATGCCCTCTCTCTCGCTGCCAGACGCGGACGTCGGGCGTCAGAAGGTCGTGGGTGAGGGGCCCGAGCTCGGGGTCGACGAATCGAACGTGCTTCGCCACGGCTACGCGCTCATCCGTCGGGGCAACCTAGCAGGCTACTGAAGAAGCCCCCGACTGCCATTGCCTCCGGACGATCCGGGCAATCCCACCGTGAACTTTCGTGGTGAGAAGCGCTCGAACGAGACGCACGCATCCACCAGCGACCCCGAGTCGAGGCTCGCCCGCAAGACCAACGGCACCACTGCGAAGCTGTCCTTCTCGGCGCACTCCTTGATGGAGAATCGGAATGGTCTGCGCATCGACTTCCGCATAGCACTCCCCCGCTATGGTTTCCATAGCGCGCGTGGTAGGGTCGCTACGTGGCGGCGCGCTCGATGCTCCTTCCCCCGCTGTGGCTCGTCGCCGCGTGCGCGACGCCGGCCCCCGATGAGCCGTCGCCGCTCGTCGCGTCCGCGCCCGCCTCGGTGGCGTCGGCTCCCCCGGTCGCGAGCGCTCCCGCGGCGCCCCCGGCGTCGACGGTCGAGGTCGGCGTCACCGCGAGCGCGACGGGGAGCGCGACCGCGTCGGCCCCCGCCCCCGCGCCCACGGCGGACCCGCTCGAATCGAAGGACGCGCAGCGGGCGAGCGCGGCGGTGCTCACCCTCCCGGGGGTGAAGGGTCTGTGCAAAGAGTCGATCGCGCGGGGAGCGGCGAGCTGCCTCGCGTGGGCCACCGACGCGCCGGCGAGGCCGTGCCCGGCCAACAAGATCCCCTATCGAGACCTCGACTGCATGTGGGGGATCGGGCTGTTCGAGACGATGGCCTTTCCGGACGGGACCGGGCACGCCAATCGAATGGCGACCTTCTGGGTGGATCCGAAGAGCTTCGACGTGAAATGGGGGAGCGCGATGGAGTGCGGCGACATGCTGTTCACGCTGCCCGCGTTCCGCGAGCTGAAGCTCCGATCGTCATCCAAGAAGGCGATGTCCGACGACGAGCGCTGCAAAGGCGCGCTCCCCTACCCGACCGCGCCTCCGCCGTGAGTCAATGGCGGTGAGCGCGGATCCACCGCTTCACCTCGCGCAGCCGATGGAGGGCGCGCGGGCTCGGCGGAGCGTGGGGCGCGATCGAGGCGGAGTTCTCCCATAGGTCCGTGGTGCCGAGCACGAGCTGGTTCAAATCCGGATCGCCGCTGAACGACTCCTCGGGGACGTGCTCCAAGCAGCTCGTGTCGAGCGGCTCCTTCGGCCCCATCAAGAACGACTTGACGATCGTGAGCCCGCACATCTCCTCGCCGGGGGCGGCCGGGGTCTGCGCCGACACGCAATGGGCCGCCCGCGGAATGGTGATGAAGCGCTGGTCGGGGCCGGTGAACCGAGCCTCCGCCTCTTGCGCGAGCCAGAGCGGGGTCATCGGATCCAAGTCGCCATTGACCATCAGGATGGGCGTGCTCGTCTCGGCCCAGGCCCCCACGTACGCGTCGTCGGGATAGGCGGGCCATACGTCTTGCACCGCGGCGACGCGCGGGGTGAGCCCGGTGGAGATCTGGAGAGTCGCCTCGTGCGCTTGGACTTCATCGAAATCCGGGTGGGCCTCCGGCCAGAGCTCGGAGAGGGCGACGTTGTAGAAGAGCGCGTCGGAGGAAAGGGTGTCGTAGTAGCTCTCGGACGTGTCGCCGAACAGGAGCGTCAGGAGCTGGTCGATGGCGGCCACGTCCTCGCTGTCGCAGCGCTGCAGTCGATAGATCGTCGCCGGCAGGTACGTCCGCGTGAGCGGGCTCATCAAGAGCACCGCGAGCACGGTGGGCAGCGCGCTCGCGTCCAAGCCCCAAGCTTGCTGGATGGGAGCGCAATGGCCGGCCGCGAGATCACCGGACAAGGTCGTCAATGCCGCCCACGGATCCGGCCCGAGCTTTTCCGCGCACAGGGGATCGGCCGCGCACAGATCCATGAAGTCGTGGCCCACTCGATCGAAGTCGGAGTCGTACGTGGCGAAGTCGATCCCGGGCGGGGCGATCGAGTCGAGCACGACGCCATCGGCTTGGTCCGGAAAGAGCTGGAGGTAGCGGTGCGCCCAGTAGGTTCCGTAGGAGACGCTGTAGATCAGCACGGACCGATCCGGTGAGCGGTTCAGATCGATCAGATAGCCGAGGTCGCGAGCGGCGCCGGTGGTCGTGAACTCGCCGAGGTCGGAGCCCCATTGCTGCACGACGTCGTCGCGGCACGACGCCGCCTCGGAGGACGACACCGAGCTGCCCCATTCGCTCGTGGCCGTCTCTTGGGCCCCGCAGCCGAGGCGCGCGGATCGGCCCACCCCTCGATGGTCGATGGCGTAGAGGTCCAAGGTGGGATTGCTCTGGTGGAGAGCGTCCATCCATTCGTCGAAGTCCGCCCCGGAGCCGCCGGGGCCGCCTTCGAGGAGCCAGACTTGGGCGTGGGCGGGGCCGGCGCCGAGGAGGCGCTGCACGAAGATGCCAATGGTCGGGCCGGAGGGATCGTCCCAGCGGAGCGGCACCGGGAAGGTCGCGCACTCCGCTTGGGGTCCGTCCGGCTGATCGACATAGAGAGGGCATGGTGACCACGCGCTCGGCGGAGCTCCTCCTCCTCCTTCGTCGCCTCCCTGCGCGGCCCCGCCCTCGGCCGGCGCTCCACCGGCCCCCCCGCCCCCTCGCCCGATGGGCTCGACGGCGTCCTCACAACCGCAGAGCCACACCGTCAGCGATGCCGCCACCGAGCAGAAGGTCGAGCGCATGCACGCGCCCGTCGCAGCTCTCGTGCCAGTGGCTTTTTGGTGGGTTCTCGGCGTAGTCGTCAGAAAAGTATCGCCTCGTCACCAATGCAGCTCGACCGGATCGGTAGAGCCGCACTCGGGGCGACGGACCCCGAGCTCCCCGAGCTTCTTCGTCGCCGATCGGTATGCCTTGACGTCTCGCACGTTGGCGCGGTCGAGGAACTGTTCGAGGGCGACCTTGGCGCGCGCGGACTGCTTCGTCTCCGCATACGACATGCCGAGGTAGAAGAAGGCCTGGTCATTGATGCCGACGCTCGGATCCTTCGCGAGCGCGCGCTCGATCGTCTCCGCTGCTTGGCGGAAGCGCTTTCGTTTGTAGAGCACGACGCCGCGCGCGAGGAGGGCCGTCCCGCTCGCGGACGCGAACGCTTCGTACAACGCGTCCGAGGTCATCATCCCCTCCGCCAGGACCAGGGCTCCGACCGGCGACGGCGCGGCGAGCGTTCCAAAGACGGCGCCCGTCACGACCCCCACCGCGATCGCCGTGTTGTCGTCGTGGGCCCGGTCCGCGGCGAGGTCTTCGTGGAGCTCTCGCCAGCGCGTGACCTCGTTCTGGCAGCGCAGCTTCTTCCCCGTCAGCGGATCGCGCAGGACGAGGACCTCGTCCCTCGAGTCGGGATCGTCGCTCCCCCGATCCTTGGCCATGACATACCCGGCGAACGCGGGCGAGTAGCGCGCCTCGTTCCCGAACACGGATGGCCCGGAGGCGCAGCCGGTGGCGATGACGAGCACCATCATGCAAAGGAGACGAGCCGACGAGTCGCGCCTCGTTCGAGCCCAGGTCACAGGCAAGCTCATGTTCATCCTCGATTGGTTCCTCTCGGCGCGCGTTCGCGGGCCGGGCGCGCGGCCCGTCGTCGGGCCAGGTCGCGGAAGAGAGAGGCGCGTCCGTCGGCGCGCTCACCGTGCTTCCTATCGACGCGAACGTGGCCCGCCGGCGCGCTTCTTCGAGCGCGTCGAGCGCGAGCACGTCTCCGGCACGTCCTCGCGCGGGGTCGCTCCCGGGAAGCCGGCGCCGATGAGCTGCTCGGAAGTCGCGAGCCTGGACCGGCGACGCACTACCCTTGAGGGCATGCGCGACCCGATCCCCACCTACTTCTTTTCGATGACGGTGGTCCGCCTCGGGCACCGCTTCCTCCTCGTACACGAGCGGAAGCACGGGCAGCTCTGGTACCTGCCCGCGGGGCGCATGGAGCCCACGGAGCGCTTCGAGGACGCGGCCCTGCGCGAGACCCTGGAGGAGTCGGGCGTGCGCGTCGCGCTCGACGGCGTGCTGCGGATCGAGCTCACGCCCGGCCCCGGCCACAACCGGGTCCGCGTGTTCTTCCTCGCCCACCCGATCGACGACGGTCCCCCGTTGCGAGAGCCCAACGAGCACTCGCTCGAAGCGGGGTGGTTCACCCTCGCGGAGGCGGAGCGCCTGCCTCTGCGCGGCGAGGAGGTGCGAGACATCCTCGGCGCGGTGGAGCGCGGCGCGCCCGTCTATCCACTGAGCCTGCTTCAGCTCGAGGGGGCCCGCTGGCGGTAAGGAGCGAGGCCAGAGAGAGAAGAGAGCAATGCTCACTCCTCGGGCGCGCGCCTCAGCCGCAAGCTCCACCGACCTCACTCGGCTTTCGACATGTTCGGTGCTCTCGGTCGAGTGTCGCTCAGCTTGCGTCGACGAGCTCTCGACGAGCGCTCGTCGCTTCTCTCAGCCACGCAATGGTCGCGTCGGCGTGCGGGCCCATCGCGAAGACGGCCTCTGCGTGCGCGAGCTTCACCCTCACGGACCCGCCGCTATCGACGACCTCGAAGCTCGCGGGGAGCTCTCCGCGCTCCAGGCGTTGGGCGAGGCGAACGGCGCGGATGAGATTGGGGAGCTCGTGGCCGAGCACGAGGATCGTCCCGAGGAGAACGACGAGGCCGAGGGGGACGAGGACGACGAAAGCGATGATCTTTCCCGCGCGGGTCAGCTCCTCCACCCAGCCCGTCCACACCGTGAGGGTGAGGGCGGAGAATCCGAGGGCAACGACGACGGCGAGGATCCACCACGGGAGGGAGAGCGAGATGCGCCGGCGCCAGGCCCGCCAAGGGTCGGGGGCCCAGAAGCGGGGGGCGCGCGCCATCGCCGATCGAAGGCCGATGAAGAGGGCGACCGGCACCGCGATCCACGCCGCCGGGCCGAGCTCGCCGTGCTCGAGGATCGTGTCTTGGACGAGGACGGCACCGAGGAAGAGGGTGGGTACGAGCGAGAGCGAGCCGACGAAGCGGAGCGTGGAGTGGGGGAGATCCCACCCCGGGCCGAGATCCACACGGCGGGGCCGGCCATGGACCACGCGGGCGAGCGCGCGGAACGCGACGGCGACGCCGGAGCCAACGGCGGCGAAGGTGGCGGCGCGGGCGGCAGCGCGGGGGAGACTCGAAACGGGCGCGCCGAAGACGAGCACCCACAGGACGTCGACGGCGCCGAGCACGAGGATGGCGAGGGCGGTGTTCGCGACGTCGCGGAGGATGTTCGGGAGAGGCTCGACGCGTGGCCTCGCGCGGGATGAAAAGAGACGGGTGAGGGTGGCCTCGAGCGCGAGGAGCGCCACGCCGATCGCGGCCGGTCCGAGGAGGGCGATGAGGATCGACTCGAGGTCGTCGAGATCGAACCGGTCGGCCGCGAGGAGCCCGAGGAGCGGCCACGCCACGAGAAAGAGGCCGAATCCACGCAGCCACGCCCACGCGGGGGCCTCCGTCTCGCGCTCGTCGAACACGCGCTACGCGCCTTCGTAGACGACGGAGGCGCAGATGCGCTCCGCCCAGGCCACCGCCGCTTCCGTGACGAGGTCATCCATGTCGAGCAGCGACGCGTGCACGATGCACTCGAAGCGGGGCGCGCCCCCCTCGGCCTCCCGAACGATCTGCACGTGGAGCTCGTCGCGCGTCTCGGGCTCCAACGGACGAGCGGAGAGCTCCCACGTCGAGCCGATGCGCGCGAGCAGGTAGGTGGTGGGACGGATGGCCTCGCGGAGCATGACGAGGCCGGTCCCCTTCTCGCCCCACGTCCCCTCGGCCGCGAGCGAGCCTCGGGGGCTCTCGATCGATCGAAGGGAGACAGAGAGGACGCGGGGCCACTCGGGCTTCTCGATGACGAAGCCACCGGGCTCTGCTCTCGCGCCTTCGGGCATCTCGAGCGAGAACGTTCCGATGCGGGCGCGAGCCGTCTTCGACCGGGCGCCCTCGAGGAGAGCGGCCCGAACCCCCGCGCGCTCTTGCACCGACCTTCGCGCGGCACGCCGCGCCGCGAGCAGGCCTGAATCGGACTTGATGCACCGCTCGGTGCAGACCTGGAGCCGCCGATAACCTTCCTTCCCGGCGCAGCCCTCGATGCACGCGAAGCCGCTCGGGCTCACGAGGGCGTAACGTCCCAGATCGGCCTCACAGCGATCGCGGACAGGCGCGTCGCGAGCGCGCCCCTCGAGGATGGCGACCTGTCGATCGATGCCCTCGAGGACGCTCGGCACTCCGCGCTTGTCCTCGTCACCCCACAGCGAGCCCCGAACCTCGTCCGGCTCCGGATCGACAGACGGACCCGGGTCGAGCGAGGTTCGATAGGCCGTCTCCCGCGCGCGGACGAGCCCGCAGACGGAGGCGATACGATCGCTCGCGACGATAACGGGCGCCGCGGGCGTCGGAGAGGACGAGCGGGCCGGTGCGGGACCTTCACCGCATGCAGGCAGCAGCAGGAGGAAGAGCGGGAGCGTGCAGCGTTCGACCATTCGAACGATGGACACTAAATCACCGATCATGATCCTGACACACTCGACGCCACAGAGCGGATGGATGGGGCCCCGTCGCCGCAGGCGATGGGGCGCGCCCGCGTTTGGCGGGGGAGGTTTCGAGGAACGCGAAACCGACTTCTCGGCCCGGCGCGGCCAGCGTTTGAACGCGGAGGCGGAGGGGGGCCCCACGCGGAGCGTGGGGGGAGGGCTGCATCAGCCCTCCGGACTAGGGGCGCGCTGCAGGGCCTCGCGTAAGGCGGGAGGTCTCATTGATGCGGGGCGAGAGGTTCCAGGCCCAGATCCAATGACCGAAGCGCGCGAGGCCCCCTGATCGAGAATTGCGCTCGCTCATTTAGCGGCAAATCTCTTCTTGGCCCTTGGGACACTTGATGCGCACGTGGAAGTGATCGTTGTGGGGCTCCGCGTCCTCCGGCTGCATGAAGAGCTTCGTCACGAGGTCGACGTACTTCTGGGGACGCTTCTTCTTGGCCGCGAAGGCGAGGAGGCGGGCGCGGAGCGGGCGCGAGATGAAGACCATGTCGATGTCGGCGCGGCTGTCGCGAGCCATCGTCTCGACGAGCTGCCAGTTGAGGGCGTCGTCGAAGACGAGCCCGCTGCCGTCGGTGGCCTTTCCGTCGGAGCCGTAGGGGACGAACTTGGTGGGGGCGACGAGCTTGCCCTTCTCGTCGCGCGCATAGAACAGCACGTCCGCGTCACGGCCGCTCTGGTGGGAGTGGTGACCGGAGAGAGGGCCGCCTCGCTCGGCGGACAGATCGGCGACGACGAGCTTCGCCCCCCGGGTCGTGCGCGCGATCTGCTTCGCGCTGCGCTGGAGCATCAGCACGAGCGACGGGTGGGCGAACTGGCGGCCCTTGGACTTCTCGAGGAGGACGAGGCCGGGCCCCTTCTTGAGGGGCTTCGGGTGGGTCTGCGATCCGTTGTGGGGCGACCCGATCGAGAGCGAGACCTTGGCGCGCTCGAGCTCGGCGCGTTTGTCGGCGCGCGCAGCGACGGGTGTCGCGGCGACGAGCGCGAGCACGAAGAGGACGGTTCCGCGGCGCCGGCCCACGCCGGAACGGTCGCACCGACCTCGGGTCGGAGCAAGGCGCAGCGGGAATCACCGCGCGGTCCGGAGCGTGCTTGTCCCCCTCGGAATGCGCGCGAACCGAACGAGAACGATGCGTCGGCTGGCCCTCCTCGCCACCGTCGCGAGCGCCTGTGCGACGGGGGCGGAGCCCGGACCGGCGCCGCGCCCGCCACCGCCGTCGTGCGACTCCGCGGAGGCGCCCCTCCACGAGGTCGACCGGTTCTTGGAGGCGGGGCGGCCGACGTGTGCAGCCCTCGCGGTGGCGGCGGCGGCCCGCGCGTGCCCGTCGCTCGGGCCATCGCTCGACGCTCGCTTGCGCGAGCTCGCCTCGAAGCTCGTGGGCGCGAAGCCGGACCGCCTCGCCCTCTCCCCGCAGGCTCGCTTCGCGCTCCAGGAGGTCGGCCGAGAGACCCGGGTCTTCGACCTCCGCGGCGAGCGGCCAGCGCTCTCGTTCCGCCTGGAGGCGACGGGGGTGGTGTTCTTGTCGGACGCACTGCTCGGCGTCGACCTCGGCGTCGACGCCGCGATCGTGCAGCTCGAGCGGGGGACGCTGCACGCGATGGCGGACACGTGGGTGATCGGCGCCACGGAAGCGCATGTCTATGTCGCGACCCCTACGAGCGTCGTCCGCCTCGACGCGACCGACCTCGGCGGGCGCCTCGCGATCGAGAGAGACCGGGGGGCAACCTTCTTGCCGGGCCCCGTCACCGAGCTCGAAAGGGTCGTCGTCTTGCCGAGCGCGGTGGTGGGCTTCGGGCCGCCTCGGATCGTGGCCGCGGGCGCGCGCCCCCCGTCGATTTCGAAGGATCGCAGGTGGGTCGCGCTGTGCGATCCGAAGACGGAGCAGGTCGTCGTCGTGCGCGCCTCGGACGGCGCGCTCGTTCGCCGGGCCGCGGTGCGCGCCAACACCGCGGACGAGGATCCTCGGGCGTGCGAGCGGACGTCTCCGGAGCACGATCCGTCGGGCCGGTCCTTGGTGTGGTTCTCCGTGGGGCCCGCCGGGGACGGCGGCCCGATCCAGGTCGCGGTGATGGACGTCGAGACGGGCTCCGTGCGCCGCTTCGAAGATCGTTCCGCGACGTGGAACATGCTCGCGATCGCCGATCCGTTCTTCGACCCGCAGCACCCCGATCGGATCTGCGCCCGGTATCGGGCCTACGACTCGACGCAGCAGTCGGAGAGCTGCCACCTTCGGCTCGCAACAGGGCAGTCGGCACCCGACCCGGCGACCGGCGTCGGATCGCGCGACATCCGAGCGGTCTTGCCACCGGTCGATCCCGGCGCCCGGCCATGGACGAGCGCGACTTCGCCGACCGGGCGAGTCGCCGCCACCCTCCTCGCGCGCCGAGAAGGAGGAGCGAGAGTGGACGTGCGGCTGACGATCCGAGACGAGGCCTCCCACGCCCTGCGCGAGATCTTGCTTCCCGACGCCCGCTACGAGGAAGGGTCGGACGAGTGGGCGCCGTGGATCGACTTCTACGACGAGGACCACCTCCTCTTGTACGGAGAGGACCGTGGTCCCTCGTTCGTCGTCGATCGCACGACGGAGGAGCTCATGCCGCTGGGGATGGCCTCGATCGAAGGGCCGGTGCTGCGGCTGGGGACGACCGGAATCTTCGATCCGCGGGCGTGGAGGCGCTCCGACCTGGGCCCCGGCATCGAAGGGTGGTCGAGCGCGCCCATCCTGCTGCGCGATCGCTGTTCCGGGCCTTGAAGGGTAAAAACCCCGCCGCCGTGTCGTTCCTCTTTCATGCGACGCACGGCGCTCTCCACCGGCGCGGCGGTGCTCGTGCACGTCGCGATCCTCGCCGCGCTCTCGCGGGTGCGGGTGCAGCATCACGCGCCGCCAACACCGCGCGAAGCAGCGCGGGAGGATCCCATCTCGATCGAGGTGGACGTCCCGCTGGCGGGGGCGCTGTCGACGGAGCGCGCGCCCGAAGTCTCCGAGCGCGCGTCGAAGCCGGCGTCGGCCGCCGCCGCCGTGACGGATCGCATCGCCGCGAACACACGCGGCGCAGGCCCCACGAGGCGGGGCGGCCCACCGAGCGGAGGCGGTGGCTCGGGCGTCGATCCCGGGCTCGACGAGCCACCCTCGGCGGGGTCCGATGAGGACGAGGGCTTCGATCCCCAGAGCGAGGATCCGTTCCCGCCGCCGCCACCTCACGCCGGTTGGGACGAGCTCACGAAGCCACCCGCGAAGGCCGCCACCACGCCCCCGAAGCGACGCAAGCTCACGAGCGAGGAGCTCACGGCGATGATGGAGGGCGACCTCCTGAGGAAGGACGGGGAGCTCGGGCTGCGCCAGCCCGAGACGCAGAAGCTGACGAGCGCGCTCGCGTCGGAGCTGCGCTTGGCGGACCTGCCCGACGGGACGCGCATCGCCTTCGACGTGGTCCTCTCACGAGAGGGGGAGGTCGTGGCGATCGTGCCGGAGGCGCAGTCGGGCGGCGACGGCGCGGTCGCGCTCGACGTGGCCGCCTCTGCGAAGAAGGCCCTCGCGAAGAAGAAGATCGGCCTCGGCGCGTTCACCTCCGGCGCGGTCGTCCGCGTCTCGACGACGGTCGTGATGGCGAAGCCCTCGGGCTCGACCCACGCGTTGACCCTCAACGTGAAATGCAGTCGAGAGGGCCGCATGGGAAAGGCGCGCGAGCTCCGCGACATCCCCGACATCGTCCCGGTCGATCCCAACTCGCTCTCGTACGGGTCGGTCGCGATCGGTGGCCCGCTCTACGCGGCGAAGAAGACGGTCGACGACTTCGCGCCGTGCTTTCAGATCGGCGGCGGATTCGACCTCTCCGACATCGGCGCGAAAGAGACGCGGCAGGTGCGGACGAGCGTGAGCGTGAGGGGCCTCCCCGTGAAGAAGAAGGACGAGGGGACGGGGACGGGCCTCGGACCGCGGCGATAGAGCGCCGAACATGATCGGTGCTCTATCGCGGGGCAATGACCGGTTGTAGCCTCCCCCCGTGCCGCGCTTCGAGCGTCACCTCCCCGCTGTGCCCGATCGGGTCGTGGTCAATCCGTTCACGCGGACGAAGACCACCCTCGAGGGGCGTCCGGCGCGCGACGAGGCCGTCGAGCTGAGCCTCGACGGGGTCGCGGTCGTGATCGAGCGTACCAAAGGCGACGGCAAGCTGAAGACCAAGCGCGAGGTGATGCCGTCCGAGCCAGCGGCGCGGGCGGAGCTCGCGAGACAGATTCGAAAGCTCAGGGGACGCGGCTTCGAAGAGGTCCGGCCGCAGCCGGCGCGCGCGAGCTCGGCGCTGCTCGTCGGGGAGCTGCTCGCGGAGGGCAGCCCCCGCTTCGTGTCGGAGCTCACGTCGCTCGCGGGGAAGAAGCTCGTCTCCATCGCAGATCGTTGGTGCTCCGACGAACGGCCCGCCGCGCGGCGCATGCTCCTCGACTACGTCCTCGGAGGGTGCGATCGACCCGGGCAGCGGCTGCTCGTGAAGCGCCTGCTCGCGGCCGCGTCGAAGCGGGAGGACGACGAGCTGATGGGGTGCTTCCTCGTGGCCCTCGATCGGATGGAGAAGCGCTGGGTGGTCGAGCGCGAAGGCTGGGACGATGAGGCGAACGAGCCGCGCGCGGAGGAGGCGCTCGCCACCTCGCCGCTATTGCCGCTGCGGGCCCGCGAGGGCGCGGAGGGCGAGGGCGACGCGTTCTCGGTGAAGACGCGGCTCTTCATGTCACGCTGGGTGTTTCGGTATTTTCGGCGGCTCGCGTTTCGAGATCCGGGGCGGTACATCCGCGGCGTCGCGCCCGCGATCGCGCGGTTCACGGACGCGGACCTCGCCGACGTCGCGAAGCTCCTCGACGCGTGGTCGCTCGTGCACGTCCTCTATCACGGCTCCGAGGTGCTCGTGCGAGACCCGCGCGGCATCCGGGTCGCGCCGGATCGCGCCCTCGCGGACCTCGAATTCGCCCCCCTGAAGGAAGAGGCGTGGGCGGGATCGTTCGAGGTCGCGTTCGCGCTCGCGCGGGACGCGCGCTCGCGCCCGGTCGCGCGCTTCGCGATCCACCTCCTGACGAAGCACTTCGCATCGCGAATCGAAGGGCTCACGTTCGGGCTCGCCAAGGAGCTGCTCTCGGCGAACCACGACGAGACGCGCGCGTTCATGGTCGGGCGGCTCGGCAAGGTCGCCGGCCTCGGCGGCGTGGCCATCGGAGAGTGGCTCGCCCTGCTCGACGGCGGCTCTTTCGAGCTGCTCCCGGAGCTCGTACGGCTCTTTCGAGCGCACGTCTCGCCGCGCCGTCTTTCCCTCGAAGAGTGCGTCGCCCTCGCGCTCTCGCCGGCGGGCGCGGTCGCGGAGCTCGGCTTCGAATGGGTAAAAGAACGCGCCTCGAAGGGCATCGGCGCGCTGGAGCGGCAACGTCTCCTCAAGCTCGTCTCCGCGCGCGCCCCTCGTGCGCGCCGCCGCGACCGACTACGTCGCGAGGCTGATCGCGGAGGCGCCCGAGTCCAAGCCGGAGGAGGTGCGCGAGCTCATCGACGCGGGCGCCGCGGAGGTTCGCGCCCGGGGGATGGCCCTCGTGAGAGAGGTCCCGCGCTTCGCCAAGAGCGCGGTGGTGTGGGCCTCGATGGCGGAGTCGCCTCACCCGGAGGTGCGCGAGAAGCTGCTCGACGAGCTCGCGTCGCGGGCAGAAGGGCCGCGGGTGCCGGAGGCGTCCCTCGCGCGGGTGTGGTCGACGACGCTCCTCTCGATCCACCGCGGGGGGAGGGCGAAGCCCAAGGCGCTCCGCGCGATCGCGGAGGCGCTCGTGGACGAGCCCGCGCGCGCAGAGGAGCTCGTTCCATTGATGCGCATCGCCCTGCGGAGCGTCCGCCCCGCCGAGCGTCGCAGCGCCCTCGCCGCCATCGCCCAGGCCGCCCAAGCGCACGCCGAGGTGCGGAGCGCGGTCCGGAGGCACCTGCCCGAGCTCGAGCTGGGCGCGATCGACGTCGAGGTGATCGCGTGACGTCGCTCAGTCTCAGCTACCTCTTGCGCAGCGAGGTCGTCGCGACCGGCGACGGGGCGACGGTCTCGCTCTCGCCGAACCTCGCCCGCGAGCGGGTGAGCTTCGACGGCCAGGTCCGGGATCCCATCCGCTTTCGCGAGGCGATGAGCGCGCTCCACGAGGTCGTCGTGGGTGATCATCGCCGGCCCAAGAAGGATCGCACCGCGTACCTCCAATGGCAGAAGCAGCGCGAAGCGGCGGACGAGAAGCTCCTCGCGAAGCTGACCGCGCGGGCGGAGCAGGCGGAGCGCGACAAGATTGGAAAGCGCGCTCCCCCGCCCAACCTCGACGCCGACTTTCGCCGCGCGCACGGCGAGTACTGGCGGGCGCGGGTGCGCTGGGCGAACGACCTGTCGCGCAACGATCCGGAGCTGTTTCGCCACCTCGTCCCGTGCGATCCGGTCATCACCGTCGCCCCCGACACCGTGTTCTTCGAAGCGTTCTCGAAGGACGAGTCGAGCTACGGGGCGCTCTACGTCGATCGCGACGCGTTCGACGCGGCCGGAGGCGTCGCGCTCGGGACGACGAACGTGGACTACTCGAACGCCCTCTACGATCACATGCAGTCGCTCCGGACGTATCGACCGACGCGCCTGCTCCTCGATCCGAAGGGCTTCGAGGTGCAGGTCCTCGGGCGGGCCGATCACCACGAAGAGAAGATCGATCTGCCTCCGTCGTGGCTGCGCGGCTTCGGGCAGATCTCCGCCGCGACGCTCCTCGGAGGGACGATGGTGACCCTCCCGGTGGAGATCGTCTATTCGATCCTCGCGTACCTGAAGCGCCACCGCGAGAAGGCGGGGCCGCGCTCGATCCGCTTCCGGCTCGTGCCGGGCCGGGCGCCCGAGATCGTCCTCGATCCGTGGAACGAGGTGCTCGTCTCGCGCGGGCCGGTGTTCGAGGGCGACAAGCCCACCGAGATCAAGGTGTGGGGGCGGAGGCGGCTCGCGACCCTCGCGCGGACGCTGCCGTTCGCGGATCGGGTGGAGGTGCTGCTCCTCGGGTCGGGATTGCCGAGCATCTGGGTGACGCGGATGGGGCCGATGCGCTTCGTGCTCGCCCTATCCGGTTGGACCACCAACGATTGGACGGGCAGCCTCGCCCTGGACATGCTCGCCGGCAACCTTGGGGCCGACGTCCGGACCATGCAGCGCATCGAGAACCACCTGATCACGGAGCGCGCCGCGACCCTCGATTCGATCTCGCGCGCGACCAACGCGGGGCGGGAGGCGATCCTCGGCTCCCTCGTGAAGCTGGCGAAGCAAGGGCAGGTCGTCTTCGACTACGCGACCGGGCGCTACCGCTATCGCTCGATCCTCCCCACCGCCCTCGCCGAAGCGAGCGCAGGGCCGGAGGGCGACGAGCCGCGCGAGGCGGAGCGCATCCTCGAAGAGCGCGCCGTTCGGATCGAGCGCGAAGAGGCGGCCCCCTCCGGGCGCGTCCTCGTCGTCGGGAAGGCGGCGAAGACGAGCTGCGAGGCGATGCTCGACGCGGATGGACGGTTCGTTCGCGCCCGATGCTCGTGTAGCTTCTTCCACCGCATGGGGATGCGGGCGGGGCCTTGCCGGCACCTGCTCGCGCTGCGAATCGCCTTCGATCGCCCGCGGTCACGCGAGGGTGATCATCACCTGCACTGAGAGACCAAGACCCCGAACCGAAAGGAGATCCCGACCGTCCAAGCTTCGGCTCCGACCTTTGAAGGAGCCCCGCTCCCCCGAGCCCATCATGCTGCGGCGCTCCGCCGCGGTGGCTGTTTCTCCGCATTGCATCCCGACGCCCGATGTTCGTTGGGCCGCCTTTGTCCCATGGTGACGTTCACGAGGGCAACCCGAGGGTTCGCCCGTCTCCATGGGACCGGCTGCCTTGGTGATCGGACGTCGTCGTCCGTGAGTCGTCGAGGGAGCGAGGTTCCTTGAAGGGTCGAAGCCGGCAGCGGACCGGCAGCAGGCCATGGGGATTTGGGACAAGGTCAAGTCGCTCTTCGGCGGCGGCAAGCCCGCCGAGGATGCGACGACAGAAGAAGAGAAGGCCGAGGAGGAGAGCGCCCCCGTCGAGCCGGCGCCGGTGCTCTTCAACGATCGCGGGCTGCCGACGCCCGCCCTCACCAAGCTCGTCGAGCGGAAGATCAGGAAGCGCGCGAAGAAGGAGCACCTCTTCACGCGCTTCGATATCGCGACCGCGGTGGTCCGAAAGCTCGAGAAGGCGCCGGCCAACGCCGAGACGTTCGCCGCGAACGCGGTCCTCAAGCTGAAGCAAGCGGGCCTCTTCGACGAGCTCGGATATAAATCCGCCTTCTCCCGCGTCGCGCGCGAGGAGGTCTTTCATCCCGCGGACAAGCACCCCGACGAGTACCCCGGCAGAGGCGGAGGGCCCGCGACCGGCAACCGACCGGCTCCGCCCGCTCCGCCCGCTCCACCCGCTCCGCGCGCATCGGCTCGACCTCGACCAGCCGCGCCGCCTTCGTCGCCGTATCGCGCGCGGCCTTTGGATCCGGGGCAGTCGCTCGGGATGACGGCGGACGAGCTTCGCCAGCGCGCGATGAAGATCGTGCCCTGGCGCACGCCGTGGATCGGTCGCGTCGACGTCATCCCCCCCGCGTCGGACGAGCGCACGTCGTTGATCGATCGCGGCCTCGTCCTCAACGGCTACTTCTCCGAGGAGCAGATCGCGGAGTTTCATCGCATCGGGGACCTGTGGCTCGAGCACAAAGACACCGCCTCGCTCGTCGCGTCGCGAGCCCGCGAGAAAGGGAAGCTCGACCTCGAGGCGGTGAAGCGACAGCGCCTCATCGACAAGGCGGAGAAGAAGCGCGCCGCCGCCGAGCGACGCGCCGCCCTCCCTGAAGCGATCGCGAAGCGGCGCGCCGAGGACATCGTCTTCCTCGGCCGCGGGTTCTCGGGGAAGCTCGGCGATCGGCGCAGCGACGTCGAAGCGCTCCAGCGCGCGGGGCTCCCCGTGCTCTCGACCCCGGCCGACGTCGCGGGCGCGCTCGGCGTCCCCATCCCGACCCTGCGCTGGCTCGCGTTCCACAGCGAGGCGGCCCAGACGATCCACTATCGCCAATTCGAAGTGCCGAAGAAGACGGGCGGGGTGCGGCTCCTCTCCGCCCCGCGCCCCAAGCTCGCCGCCGCCCAGCGCTTCATCTTCGAGCGCATCTTGGAGAAGATCCCGACCGGCCCCGACGCGCACGGCTTCGTCGACGGCCGCTCCACCGTGACCAACGCGCGCCCCCACGTGGGACGCGACGTCGTGGTCAATGTCGACCTGCGCGACTTCTTCCCATCCATCCACTACCCGCGCGTGCGCGGCCTCTTCGAGCAGCTCGGCTACTCGCCCGCCGTCGCGACCATCCTCGCCCTGCTCACGACGGAGGCGCCCCGTCGCAAGATCGCCTACGCTGGCGTGGAGCACTGGGTCGCGGCCGGACCGCGCGGCCTCCCGCAGGGCGCGTGCACGAGCCCCGCGATCAGCAACCTCATCGCGCGCCGCCTCGACGCGCGCCTCGGCGCCATGGCCGAAAAGCACGGCGCCCGCTACACGCGGTACGCCGACGACCTCACCTTCTCGCTCGAGAGCGGACGGCGAGACCAGATCGGCATGCTCCTCGCGCGCGTCCGTCACATCGCCCAAGACGAGGGCTTCACCGTCCACCCGAAGAAGGTCGCGGTGCAGCGCGCGGGTGGAAGGCAGCTCGTCACCGGCATCGTCGTCAACCGCGGCCTCTCCGTCCCGCGCGAAGAGATCCGCCGCCTCCGCGCCGTCCTCCACGCCGCAAAGAAGACGGGCCTCGCCGCCCAGAACCGCGACGCCCTCCCCGACTTCCGCGCCCACCTGCGCGGCAAGATCGCCTACGTGGCGATGATCGATCGCGACAAGGGCGCGCGGCTCCTGCGAGAGCTCGAGAGCTGCCCGACTTAGCCGCGTCCGCGATGCGACCCAAACGGCCAGGGTGATTTTCACCCCCTGTCTCTCGGTCGCATCGGGCCCGTCCGCGCCCGCCCCCGCCTCGCCCCCACGGCCGTCGACGACGAGGTTTCAGCCACTTGCGCGCCCCAACCGCGCCCGCGATGCGACCCAAACGGCCAAGGTGATTTTCACCCTCCGCGTCTCGGTCGCATCGCCGCTACTTTTTTCGTAGCGCGCGCCCGCACGCCAAGAGCTCGTCTCCCCCATTCACGCGCAGGGCTGCGCAGCGCAGCCCGAGCATGAATTCATCACCCCCGGCGCGCTGACGCGCTCGCCGACCCCTCGCATGCGGCTGCGCTCCAAGAGGAGCTCCGCCGCGCGAGGGGTTGAATTTGGGGGAGACCGGCGGCGCGCAGGCGCGTAGCGCCGAGCACCGACGAGCGGGGGCAGCCCCGGACCTACCCCCGGACGACCTCGACGAGGCGCGCGGCGAGGCCGGTGGAGCGGGCCTCTTTGCGGATCTCGGCGAGGCTGAGAGAGAGGGCGCGTTTGTCGCCAACGATGACGACGAGGCGCTTGCCGCGGGTGACGGCGGTGTAGAGGAGGTTGCGCGAGAGCATGACGAAGTGGTTCATCGTGAAGGGGATCACGACGGCGGGGTACTCGCTCCCTTGGCTCTTGTGGATGCTGGTCGCGTAGGCGAGGACGAGCTCTTCGAGGTCGCCCTCTTGGTAGGCGACCTCGCGATCGTCGAAGCGGACCCCGAGCTTGCGCGCCTCCGCGTCGACCTTGTAGATGACGCCGACGTCGCCGTTGTAGACCTCGCGGTCGTAGTCGTTCTTGAGCTGCATGACCTTGTCGCCGAGGCGAAACAGGCGCTGGCCGAGCTTCACGGAGGGCCCCTCGGGGTTGAGGGCGTTCTGGAGGGCTTCGTTGAGGGCGATGGTGCCGGACGCGCCGCGGTGCATGGGGGTGAGGACCTGGATGTCGCGGACCGGATCGAGGGAGAAGGTGCGGGGGATCCGCTTCGTCACCATCTCGATGAGGGCGTCCGCGGCGAGGTCGTCGCTCTTGCGCTCGACCAAGTAGAACTCGCCGCTCTGCCCGCGATCGGAGACGGGGAGCTGGCCCGAGTGGATGCGGTGGGCGTTCTGCACGATGAGGCTGCCGGCGGCCTGGCGGAAGATGTCGGTCAGGCGCGCGGTGGGGACGACGCCGGAGGTGATGACGTCGCGGAGGACCGCGCCCGGTCCGACGCTGGGGAGCTGATCGACGTCGCCGACGAGGACGAGCCGCGCTTGCTGAGGGAGGGCGGTGACGAGGGCGCTCATCAGCTCGAGGTCGACCATCGATGACTCGTCGACGATGAGGGCGCCGAGATCGAGGGGCTTGTCGGGGCCGGCCAAGAACTCGCGCGTCTTGGGATCGAACTCGAGGAGGCGGTGCATCGTGACCGCCTCGCGCCCGGTCGCCTCCGTCATGCGCTTCGCGGCGCGGCCGGTGGGAGCGGTGAGGCGCGTCTTGAGGCCGGCCTTGTCGAACAAGCGCAGGAGCGCGCGCACGATGGTGGTCTTGCCCACGCCGGGGCCGCCGGTGACGACGACGACCTTGTGCTTCGCGGCGAGCTCGATCGCGCGGCGCTGGGCGGGGGCGAGCTGGACCTTCGCGCGCTCTTCGAACTCGGTCACCACGGGCGCGACGAGGTCGTCGAGGGGCTTCCCGATGACGGTCGTGGCGAGGAGCTCTCCCAAGTGGCGCGCGACGGAGACCTCCGCTTCGTAGAGGCGCTGGGTATAGATGGCGGTGCCTTCGACCCCCGAGAGGGCGCGCTCCACCGCGATGCGCTTCTCCGCGATGAGGACGAGGGTGGCTTGGGCGGCGCGGTCCTCCGGGATCTCGAGCATCTGGGCGCACGCGTCGGCGAGCTCGCGCTCTTCGGTGAAGACGTGGCCCTGGGCGGCGCGCTCGTGGAGGAGGTGGAGGATGCCGGCTTGGGCGCGCTCGGGGGCGTCCTTCGCGATGCCGAGCGAGCTCGCGATCCGGTCCGCCGTCTTGAACCCGACCCCCCAGACATCGAGGGCGAGGCGGTACGGGTTCGCCGAGACGATGGAAACGGCCTTGGGGCCGAAGCGCTTGTAGATGCGGGACGCGAGCGCGGGCGACGCCCCGTGCGACTGGAGGAAGATCATGATCGCGCCCACCGCCCGGTGCGTCTCCCAGGCTGTCTCGATCTGGGAGGCGCGCTTCTTCCCGAGGCCGGCGACCTCGGCGAGGCGGTGAGGCTCATGGTCGAGCACGTCGAGGGTCTGGTCGCCGAACGTCTCGACGATGCGCTTGGCGTAGGCCTCTCCCACGCCCGGGACGAGACCCGAGCCGAGGAAGCGCTCGAGGCCGGCGAGGGTGGCGGGCGCCACCGTGAGGAGGGTCTCCACCTTGAACTGCTCGCCCCGCTTCGGATCCGTGACCGTCTTGCCGGTGGCGCGGACGCGGGTCCCGGGGGCGGGCAATGGGAACGCGCCGACGAGGGTGCGCTCCACCCCGCCCGGGTCGACGCGGACCTTGATGACACGGAAGCCGGTCTCGTCGCTCGAGTAGGTGATTCGAACGACCTCGCCGTCGATGGTGGTGGCCGCGCCCGATGGCGCTTGGCGCGTGAAGAGCTGTCCCTGCTGCTCTCCGCGCGGGGCGGGTTGGCCGGCGCGCACGGGCGCGGCGGCGGGCTTGGGCACCGGCCTTCCCATCTCTTGGTTGGACGCTAGCCGCTTCGCCCTTCCGAACAAACCAATCCCCGTCTCACTCGTGCGCATCCACATGGCCCCACTCGTCGTCGACCGGGCCTCCTGGTTTCTGCCAAATCCCTGGCGGTGCGCTCGGCCGAGCGTCGGGGCGCCGACGCCTCCTCGACCCGTGCGGGGCAAGACGTCACGCACGCGATAGGTAAAAACGTGCGCGTTCGGCTCGGAGACGCTGGAGCGACAGTTGCACCACCTCGGACGAAGTCATGATTCGAGAGAGGTCGCAGAGCCGAACGGGGATGGTGCTCCACGATACGTGGAGGCTCGCGAGACCGCTCGGTGAAGGGGCCACCTCCGAGGTCTACGAGGCGGTCGACGCGAGCGGACGCCGGGGGGCGGTGAAGCTGCTTCGGGAGCACCTCCGCGCGTACCCGGAGGCCCTCGAGCGGTTCTGTCACGAGGGACGCATCGCCGCCCGCGTCGAGCACCCGGGGATCGTCGCCGTCCTCGACGAGTCGACGACCGACGACGGCACCCCCTTCATCGTCATGGAGCTCCTCGAAGGAGAGACCCTCGACGAGCGGCTCGAGGCGAGCCCCACCGGCCGCCTCGACGAGGAAGAGACGTGCCGCCTCGGGATCGAGCTGTGCGACGTCCTCGAGGCGGTCCACGCCGCGAACATCCTCCACCGCGACTTGAAGCCGGACAACCTGTTCGTCACCCACGAAGGCGTCCTGAAGGTGATCGACTTCGGGATCGCCCGGGCGAAAGAGCAGCCCGGCACGCACCGCACGCGCCTCGGGATCGCCATGGGCACCCCCGGCTACATGCCCGTCGAGCAAGCGGCGGGAGACTGGGACCACGTCGACGTTCGCACGGATCTCTGGGCCGCGGGCGCTGTCCTCTATCGATGCCTGACCGGCGAGTGCGTCCACGAAGAGGAGACCCTCGCCAAGACCCTCTGCGCCGCGATGACCCGCGGCGCCGCGCCCGTCGCCCATCGCGCCCCGCGCGTCGGCCGCAAGCTCGCGGCCGTGATCGACAAAGCCCTCGAGATCCACCCCGCCGATCGCTGGCCCTCGGCGGGCGAGATGAAGCGAGCGCTCGAGGCGGCCCTGGAAGACATTCACGCACGCCGGTCGGCCGCGCTCGAAGAGGAGGCGTACGCGGCGGTGCGGGTGATGCCGCTGCCGCGAGCGACGCCCTCGTGGCGCGAAGCGCTCAAGAGCCCGATGGGGATGGCGGCCGTCTTCGCCGTCGGCGTCTCCATCCCCGTGCTCGCGTTCTTCGGGACGCGGATGCACCCGGCCGACGCGGACATGCGGCTGTCGGGGGTCGAGGTCGCGCCGGTGGCCGCCCTCGCTCCCCACGGACATGACCACGGCGAGGCGCGGACCGCGCCGGGGCTGCCTCGCTCCGTCGCCGCGGCCGCGCTGTCGCGCGCGCAGAGCGACACCCTCCCCGCCGCGACCACGGACAGCTCCGCCGCCGCCTCGGAGCCGCGGACGAGCGCCACCTCCCCCGCCCCGAGCGCGACGGCCCCTGCCTACGCGCGCCGTCCGATCGTCGCTCGACCCGCCGCGCCCGCGCGGGCCCCCGGCGAGCCCACCATGTCCAAGCTCGGAGCCCCGCCCGCGACCTGGACCGATCCGCTCCGGCGCTGAGGAGCTACCGCTGCCAGGGCAGCTCCCAGCTCCGGTACGCGTGGGCGGCCCCGTTTTTATCGAGCTCCTCGCGGACGGCGGGCGGGAGCTTGTCCCACGCGAGCCGCTCGATCGTGCGCTCGAGGGCGCCCGACTCGAAGCTCACCTCCACCCGCAGGTCGGCGAAGCCCTTCGCGTCGAGGGCCCGCTCGAAGACGACCTCGATCCGCGCCACCTCTTTCTCGATGCGCGACACGAGCTCCGGGTCCGGGTTGCCGTCGAGCGTCGCGCGGACGTCGTTGTCCTCCGCGCCGAGACGATCCGCGAGGATCTTCGAGACCCGCTCTCGGACGTGTTGCTCGACCCACGCCTCCTCGCGCGCGGGCGCGACCTTGCCCCGCTTCTTCCGCCCCATGAGCTTGGAGACGGCGAGATAAACGACGACGAAGACCGCGACGAGGGCGAGGATCTCCATAGGCGCGTAGCGTGACCTCTGCGCGCGAAGGTGGCAATCCCCGACTCAGCGATAGGGGAACGGGGCCATCGGGGGCTTCGGTCGCCGGCGCAGGAGGCCGAGGCCCCGCGTCGTCACCATCGCCCCGATTCCGGCGAGGACGACCGCGAGCTGGAGCAGGCCGCCGATCCACGGGAGCCACCCCGCCACCATGAAGAGCCCGCACCCGATCGCGAGGTGCGCGTAGACGTTCTTCGTCCGGTGCCCGAGCACCATCGCCCCGAGCACCGTCAGCGCGGACACGATCCCCGCCAGCAACAGGGCGAGCGCCACGACCGCCCCCACGACCGCGACCGGGATCCCGACGATGGTCACCGCGCAAACCGCGAGCGCCGCGAGCGTCCCGAAGAGCCCGACCACCCCGAGCGCGATCGATCGCATCGGCTTCGCCGCGATCGCGGCCCGGGCCTCCTCCGCTTTGTTCTCTCCCAGAGAGATGAAGAGGACCCCGAGGATGAAGAAGAACGCGGCCAGCCGCAGGCCGCTCGTGAAGGCCTCTCCCGCCCTGGCGAGCATCGACGCCTTGTTCTTTCCTTCCGAAGGATCCAGGGTCACCGACCCGCCGATGTCGGCGTGCTCCGAGCCCTGCACGTCCCCGCCCACCACGTCCAGGTCGCCTCCGATGTGCGATCCCGGATCGATGATCATCGTCCCCCCCGTCACGTTTGCGTTCCCGTCGACGCGACCGGTCGGATAGAGGTGCGCGCTGCCGCCGTAGATCCGGAGGTTCCCCGTCACGCGCCCTTCGATCTGCACGTCGCCGCCGAAGACGTTGACGTTCCGGACGACGTCGTCCTTTCGGATGCGGATGCTGTTCGCGAGCACGTTCACGTCGCGCTTGCCCGCGACCTTGCTCGCGTTCACCTCGCCGTCTTGGGGCGGGGGCGGAGGGGGCGCCGCCACCGCCACCGAGGGGACGGCGGGCACGTCCGGCACGCGCGGAGGGGCGGCCGGGGCGGCCGGCGTCGTCGCCGCCGTCGCCGGCGACACGATCACGATATCCCCTCTGCGCTCCGCGACCCACGCGCCGTCCGCGAGCAAGAGCTCGAGGATGCTCCGCGGGCTCGCGCTCGAGATCTGGAGGGTGATGGGGGCGCCGCCGTCGACGTCGCCCTTCACGGCGAGGTTCCATTTCGCCGCCGTCGCGAGCGCCTTCAGGCTCGCCGAGCGCGACGCCTTCGTCACGTCGAGGGCGACCTTGGGCCCGTCGCTCGCCCAGTCGCCTTCGAAGCGCACGTCCGCCCGCGCCGGCAACGCCACCGAGAGCGCGAGCGCGGCCGCGCACGCCGCCACCATCACACCGCGATTCATCGTCGAGCTCCTTCCGACTCCATCCCGGACCGCGCCGCGCGACGCGACGCGATCGTCGCCGCCACCGCCGCGCACACGACGAGGCACGCCGTCGTCGCGATCGAGAACCCTGGCTCTCTCACCCGCGCGAAGATCGATCGGGCGAGCGCGTCGAGCGCCTCCGCGTGATCGTGCCCGCCCGCCAGCAACATCGACAGCGTCCGCGCCGCCCCCGGCAAGAGCGGCACGCTCGCCGCGATCGCCACCACCGTCCCCACCAGCAGCGGAACGACCGGGCTCGGGGCGGAAGGCCGCCGCTTCGTGCCCTCCGTCGCGACCGCGTCCGTCGCCGCCACCGGCGTCTCCGCGAGCGCGCGCAGCACCACGTGGACCTCGCGCGCCGCGAGCGCGTGATCCGCGACCCGCAGCGAGCACGCCTCGCACCCCTCGAGGTGCGCGAGCGGCGCCGGTCCCACCCGCTGCCCGTCCGCGATCGCCGCGACCTGTTCTTCGGTGAGGTGCTCGCTCATCGCTTCTGCCTCCGCGCCTTCTCGAGCGCCTCCGCGAGGTGCTGCCGGCTCCGCGCGATCCACGTCGCGACCGTCCCCATCGGGACCCCGAGCCGCCGCGCGATCTCCTCGTAGCTCAGGCCCTCGATGTGAAAAGCCACCACCGCCTCCCGCGGACCCTCCGCGAGGGTCGCGAGGGCCGCGCGCACCGCATCCATCGCCTCGCGCGACGCCGCGTGCTGCTCCGGCGACGGCCTCGGGTCTCGAAGCTCCGCCGCCGCCGGCTCGTCGATCTCCACGCTCCGCGCCCGGCTCCGCTTTCGCTCTCGCATCCAGTCGATGGCCACGTGCCGCGCCACCCCCGTCGCCCAGGGCGCGAGCGGCTCACCGTCCTTCACCCGCGCCGCCCCCTCCACGATCCGCCGCAGGGTCTCGGCCGTACAGTCCTCCGCGTCCGGATGGCTCGGCGCCACGTTCATCATCCGCGCCACCACCGCCCGCACGAGCGGCCGCACCGCCTCCACCTCTCGGGCACGCGGATTGCCGGCCGGACCAAACGGGCTCGCTGTCATCGAAAGCGACCGCCCCTCCCCCCCTCTCGATGGGGAAAAGATCGGAGCGAGCGGCCAGATTGCCATCGGCTCAGCGAGCATTGCCTACCATTCGCCTGGAGGCCCCCGTTTATTTCAGCTCCGCGCTCGGTTCCGCTCGCCGCTCCGGCCCTCGCCGCAGGTGCCCACCCCCGCGTCGCTGCGCTCCGCGACCCCGCCCTTGCTCGTCGCTCCGCTCCTCGCGGGCGGGGTACGGCCCCGCCCGAAGGAAGCGACGCGGGGACCTGCGCCGGCAGGGGGGGACTTGCTCCCCGACCGCTACCGACGACGTGGCGCTCGGCGGCGCCGCCGCGCTACGAAAACAATAGCGCGCGCCCGCCGTCAGCCGCCGCGGGTCGGGGCGCGCGATGGATTCGAGGGAAGATGGCGGCGCGGAGGGGCGGGTGGACGGGGGGGCATCCTCTTCGGCCTGGCGAGCGCCCTGCCGCTGCGGTAACGCGTCGCCATGTTGGACGACCACCTCCGGGAGTGTTTGACCTTCGACGACGTCCTGCTCGCGCCCGCCTACAGCGAGGTGTTGCCGCACGAGGTGGACGTGCGGACGCGCCTGACGCGAAACATCGAGCTGAACCTGCCGCTCGTCTCGGCGGCGATGGACTCGGTGACGGAGGGCCGCGCCGCGATCGCGATGGCCCGCGCCGGGGGGCTGGGCATCATCCACAAGAACCTCGCCCCGCGCGACCAGGCGCGCGAGGTGGAGCGGGTGAAGCGCGCGGAGAGCGGGATGATCGGGGCTCCCATCACGGTGCGCCCCGATCAGTCGCTGAAGGAGGCGCTCGCGGTGATGAACGAGCACGCCATCAGCGGGGTGCCGGTGGTGGAGGGGCAGCGTCCGGTGGGCATCCTCACCGCGCGCGACCTGCGCTTCGCCCAGAACCTCGACCAGAAGGTGGCGGGGCTCATGACGAAGGAGCTCGTGACGGTGCCGCCGGGGGTCTCGAACGATCGCGCCAAGGAGCTGCTCCATCAGCACCGCATCGAGAAGCTGCTGGTGGTGGACGGGGAGGGCCTCCTCGTCGGGCTCGTCACGATCAAGGACCTCCTCCAGGCGGACAAGAACCCGAACGCGCTGAAGGACGAGCAGGGCCGGCTGCGCGTGGGGGCGGCCATCGGACCGGGCGCGGATCGAGACGAGCGCACGGAGGCCCTCGTCACGGCGGGGGTGGATCTCATCGTGGTCGACACCGCCCACGGGCATTCGAAGGGCGTCCTCGACGCCGTCCGCGCGGTGAAGAAGCGATACCCGCACCTCGACGTCGTCGCCGGCAACATCGCGACCGCGGAGGCGACGGAGGCCCTCATCGAAGCGGGCGCCGACGCGGTGAAGGTCGGGATCGGACCGGGCAGCATCTGCACGACGCGGGTCGTCGCGGGGGTGGGGGTCCCTCAGGTCACCGCCATCTCCGACTGCGTCCGCGTGGCCGAGCGCCACGGCGTCCCCGTCATCGCCGACGGTGGCATCAAGTTCTCGGGCGACGTCACGAAGGCGATCGCGGCCGGTGCGTCGAGCGTGATGGTCGGCTCGCTGTTCGCCGGCACCGACGAGTCGCCGGGCGATCTCGTCCTCTACCAGGGCCGCAGCTACAAGGTGTATCGCGGCATGGGATCGCTCGGGGCGATGAAGCGCGGGAGCAAAGACCGCTACGGGCAGGGCGGCGCCGCCGACGAGAAGCTCGTGCCCGAGGGCATCGAGGGTCGCGTCCCCTACCGGGGGAACCTCGAGAGCATCATCTACCAGCTCGTGGGCGGCCTCCGCTCCGGCATGGGCTACACCGGATCGCGCACCATCGACGAGCTCCGCAAGAACGCCCGATTCGTGCGCATCACGTCGCAGGGCCTCCGCGAGAGCCACGTCCACGACGTCATCATCACGGAAGAAGCGCCGAACTACCGCACCACATGAAGCCTGGCGCGCCGGCGTAAGCGGTTGGCGTCGGGCCGGACGTCGGCCCGAGCCGGCGCGACTACGTGGGCGGGCATGGCCAATCTCGTCCGCGTCTCCAAGGTCCGCTTCGCCCTCGTCTCCTCCATCCTCGCCGTCGCCTCCGTCGCCGCGAGCGACGAGGAGTGCACCAAGCTCGTCTACGACGACCAAGTCGAGGCGTCGCTCGGACGAGACGGCGACGTGGACGATATCGACGCGACGGAACCTCCCACGGTGTCGGTCGAGGGCGACACCCTCGCCATCGTCTGGAGCCGCGACGCTCGGCCGCTCACCCTCACGGTCGACCTGCCCGCGCGCGAGGAGGGCGCCGTCCATCGGGTCGAGGAGGCGAGGGGCGAGCTCTGCGAGGGGTCCTCGTGCGCGCCCGTCGAGGGCGCGATCATCCTGCTCGAGGCCTCCGAGACGTGCAGCACGTCGTTGTGCGACGACGGCTTCCGGGCCGTCTTTCGTGGCCACCTGGAGGATGGCCGGCTGCTCGTGGTCGAGGTGAGCCGCGGGCTCGACACCGAGCCGACGAGCTGCAACAGCTGCTGCGGCAGCGGCGGGCTCTTGTTCATCTGACCGCGCGCGGCCGCGCTTACAATGCCGCTCGGTGATCGCGAAGAGCCGAAGCGAGTTCCACGCCGCGCCGCTCGGAGCGTTCACGTATGGCGCGACGTGGATGTACTTCGCCCTCGAGGAGGGCCCCCACGGCTACGCGCTCTGGGGGGCGCCGACGGAGGAGGACATGGCCGGCTTGATCGCGGTGCTCGAAGGCGAGCTCGTGCGCGAGCCGCCGCACCCGGGCCTCGTGGACCTGCGAGACCTCGAGGGGGTCCAGCCGACGACCTTCGTCGCCCTCGAGCGCTACACGACCCGCAACGCGGCCCGGCTGTCTCGCATCGTCACGTCGACGGCGATGGTCCGTCCGGGAGGCCTCGTCGGCTTGATGGCGGAGGGGTTCTTCCGCGTCGTCCCCGCCCCGTTCCCGGTTCGGTTCTTCACCGAGGTGGTCCCCGCCCTCGCCGAAAGCGGTCATCCGCGGCCGGAAGGAGCCGCGGCCGAGCTCTCCGCCGCTCGCGCCGAGGCGGCAGCCGTCTCCCCGTTTCGGCTCGCGCTCGCTCGCTACCTCTCCGAGCAGATCGCTTCGGCGACGATCGAAGGAGCGGCGCGCGCCGCCGGCGCGTCGGTGCGCACGCTCCAGCGCCGCCTCGAGAGCGAGTCGACGACGTTCGCGCGGGAGCTCGCCGACGCGCGGGTCAAGCGGGCCCGCGTC
Source organism: Polyangiaceae bacterium (assembly GCA_044225865.1). Classification (GTDB taxonomy): domain Bacteria; phylum Myxococcota_A; class Polyangia; order Polyangiales; family Polyangiaceae; genus Xiheicaenibacterium. Next base: position 113,281 of record JBGAID010000002.1, read on the forward strand.
CTCCTCGAGCAGACGGACGCGAGCGCGACCGCGATCGCCTTCGACCTCGGCTTCGCGACCCCGCAGCACTTCTCGGAGGTGTTCAAGCGCGCGACGGGCGAGGCGCCGACCGCGTATCGGGCCGCGCGGCGCCGGAGCGACTGAAGCCCGTCAGTCCTCTTCCGCGTGGTGCACCGGCTCGAGCCCGAGCCACCGCACGACGAAGCCGTGCACCGCATACACGATGGGCGTGAGGGCGATCGCGATCACGACCTTGATGACGTACTCCCGGACGATCTTCGCGAAGATCCACCCCCACGTCTTGTCCGCGACCCCGCCCCAGAAGATGGAGTTGATGGTCGTCGTGTCGACGAGCTGGCTGATGAGCGTCGAGCCGGTGGCGCGCAGCCACAGGTGCTTGCCCTTGGTGAACCGCTTCCACATCAAGAAGACGTGGATGTCGAGGAGCTGCCCGATGACATAGGCGATGATGGACGCGATGAAGAGCTTCGAGCTTCCGCCGAAGATCTTCGAGTACTCGTCGGCCTTGAAGTAGCTGTCGACGTCGGTGGGGAGCGCGGTCGTGATGACGAGCGCGAAGTACGCGAGGGTGGCCATGCCCGCCCCCACGTTGGTCACGAAGCGCGCCCCTCGCTTGCCGTAGAAGTCGTTGATGACGTCGGTGAGGAGGAACGTCACCGGGAACAGGATCATCCCGACGCTCACTGGCCCGACCGCGGTCGCGAACGCCTTCCCGCCCGTCACGTCGCCGAGGACGAGGCACGTGACGAAGACGGCCGCGAGCACGACGAACAGCTTCTGGGCAGTCGAGAGGTAGCGCGGGGGATCGGGGTGGCCGCTCTCGAGGCTCTCGAGAGCGCCCTTGATCGTCTCCCCGACGGGCGGATGCGGGTGGGCCGGCTCGCTCACCGAGCGATTCGTATCACCCTCCGCCTACAGATCGATCTGCATACCGATCTCGACCACCCGCTCGGGGGGGATCCCGAAGTAGCGGGTCGCGTTCTGGGAGTTCTTCGTCATCAAGGCGAAGAGCTGCTCCTCGCGCCGGCTCATCTCGCCTTTGCTGGTGGCGAGGAGCGTCTCGCGCCCGAGGTAGTAGGTGACGTCGCGCAGGGAGACCCCGAGATCGGCCTGCTTGATCGCGAGGGCGAGCGCCTTGGGCACGTCGGGCGATTCCATGAAGCCGACGCGGATGAACACGCGGTAGAAGCCGTGCTCGAGGGGCACGACCTCGATGCTGTCCTCCGCGACCCGAGGGACGTGCTCGGTCGTGACGGTGACGAGCAGCACCGTCCGATGGATGGCTTTGTTGTGGCGCGCGTGGTGGAGCAGGAGGGGGGGCGTGCCCGTCGAGTTCGAGGTCAGGAAGACGGCCACGCCGGGCACGCGGACGATCGGGACCTCGCCCACGCGCTCGCGCATCAAGCGCTCCGAGACGATGCTCCCGCGCGGCAGCTCCTCTTCGAGGGGGGCGTCGACGAACACGTTCCGCCCGAGGTTCTTCAAGAACTGGTCGAGCGGCGTCGCCGCCTTGGTGAAGTAGCGGGCGAGCAGGGCCCGGCCGCGCTTCCACACCCGCATCGAGAAGAAGATGAAGAGACCGATCGCGATCGGCACGAAGCCGCCCTCGAACAGCTTGATGAGGTTCGCGGAGAAGAAGCCGAGGTCGATCACCAGGAACATGGCCACGAGCGCGCCCGCCTTCGCCTTCGACCAGCGCCACCGCTCCGTCGCGACCACGTAGAACGCGACGGAGGTGATGCCCATCGTGCCCGTGACGGCGATGCCGTAGGCGGCGGCGAGGGCGGTCGAGGCCTTGAACGTCAGGACGAGGGCGACGCAGCCGAGGGCGAGGGCCCAGTTCACCTCCGGGATGTAGATCTGCCCCTCCGTCTCGCTCGACGTGTGGGTGATGGTCACGCGCGGGAGGAACCCGAGCTGGACCGCCTGCCGCGTGAGCGAGTAGGCGCCGGAGATGAGGGCCTGGGAGGCGATGATGGTGGCGAGGGTCGCGAGGATGACGAGCGGATAGACGGCGGGCCCACGGGGGACGAGCGCGTAGAACGTGTTCTTCGCGATCTCGGCGCGCGCGTCCTCGGGGGCGGCGATGAGGAGCGCACCCTGTCCGAAGTAGTTGACGACGAGGGACGGGAGCACGAGCGAGTACCACGCGAGCTGGATCGGCTTTCGGCCGAAGTGGCCCATGTCCGCGTAGAGGGCCTCACCGCCCGTGATGCACAGCACGACCGCCCCGAGGACGATGAAGCCGTGCCACCCGTGGGTGGCGAAGAAGGTGATCGCCTTCAGCGGGCTGAGGGCGGCGAAGACCTGAGGGTGCTTCGCGATCGCGATCACCCCGAGGACGAAGAGGGTCGCGAACCACACGACCATGATCGGCCCGAAGATCCGCCCGATCGACGTCGTCCCGCGCTTCTGCACCGCGAAGAGGCCGACGAGGATGACGACCGTGATCGGGAGCACGAACGATTTGAACGTGTCGGTGGCGACGTCGAGCCCCTCCACCGCGGAGAGGACGCTGATGGCGGGGGTGATGATGCCGTCGCCGTAGAGGAGAGCCGCCCCGAAGAGGACGAGGGAGGCGAGCACGCCGACCTTCACGCCCTTCTTCGCCTTCGGCTCGTCGAGGAGGGCGAGCAGAGCGAGGATGCCGCCCTCGCCCTGGTTGTCGGCGCGCATGATGAACGTGAGGTACTTCACGCTCACGACGAGCACGACGCTGTAGAACATGAGCGAGAGAAGACCGAGCACGTTCTCGGGCGTGGGGCTCACCCCGTGCTCGCCGTTCACGCACTCCTTCAGCGCGTAGAGCGGGCTCGTGCCGATGTCGCCGTAGACGACGCCGAGGGCGGCGAGGGCGAGAGGCGCGAGGGCTCCGCTCCCGTGGTGACCATGGGCGGCGTGCTCGGCGGGCGCGACGACCTTCGCGCTCGAAGGGGCGTTGCCGCCCGGGATGGAGGGAGCGGGAGGCGGCACGCTGAGAGGCCGAGACGCTGGAGGGCGAGAAGGACGTTCGGAGATGGAGGTCGGCGGCTGCATTCGGCCACCTCACTGCTACCGCGGCCCGCCCGCACCGCCTAGGCGACGGCCGCGGTCTTTACGAAATCTTGATGCCGCCGACCGGCGCCTTGACGACCGGCCAACGAGCCCCCGGGTAACTTCATTCCACCATGAGTCCCTATCGGTCGGCCCGCGCAGAAGAGCCTTCAGAGAAGGCCGGCCGTCCGCGCTGGCCCCGCGACACCCTCGTGGTCGTCATGACCCTGACGATCGCCCTGCCCCGGACCGTGCTCGCGATCGTTCAGCACGAGAGCTTCGGGGTCGAGGCCACCCTCGCCCTCGTCGCCACCGTCCTCGGCTTCGCGAGCCTCGCCTCGACCTTCTTCGGTCGGACTTAGCCGTGTGCTGAAAAAGGCGGTCGTCAGGCCACTGGGTGAGCAGCACCTCCCTCATCGAGCACAACGACGGTGCCTTTTTCTCCACCCTGCTAGAGCACCGATCCGTTTGAAAGCCGGCGCTTTCGCGCCATTTCACGCGTGATCCACGCGGCCTCGTCGCTCCGCTCCTCGCATGACTGCGAGTCGTGCTGTGGTGCTCACTCCGCGGGCGCGCGCCTCAGCCGCAAACTTCCCCGACTTCACTCGCTAGAGATCGACCTGCATCCCGATCTCGACCACGCGCTCCGGCGGGATCCCGAAGAAGCCCGTGGCCTGCTGGGAGTTTCGGGTGAGGAACGCGAACAGCCGCTCTGCGCGCTTCCCCATCTCGCCGCGGTTGGTGGCGAGCAGGGTCTCGCGGCCGAGGTAGTAGGTCACGTCGTCGAGGGAGAACGGCAGCCCGAACTCGCGGATCGCGGCGACGAGGGCGCGCGGGACGTCGGCCGTCTCCATGAAGCCGACGTGGATGCGGACGCGGAAGAAGCCCTCTTCGAGCCGGTCGACCTCGATGCGGTTCTTCTCGACGCGGGGCACCCGCTCGTTGAGCACGGTGACGAGCAGGACGTGCTCGTGGATCGCCTTGTTGTGACGGGCGTGGTGCATGAGCAGAGGTGGGGTGCCGCCCGGGTTGCTCGTGAGGAACACGGCCGCCCCGGGGATGCGGGTGAGCTTCACCTCGACCTCCCTCTCGCGGGTCGCGTGCCGGTACACGCCCTCGCGCACGTTCGCGAGGAACTCGTCGAGGGGCTTGGATGCCTTGACGAAGTACGCGGCGAGGAGGGCGCGGCCGCGCTTCCACACCCGCATGATCGCGAAGATCGTGATCGCGATGAGGAGAGGGACGAAGCCGCCGTCGAAGAACTTCACCAGGTTGGCGGCGAGGAACGAGAGGTCGACCGCCATGAACAGGATGTAGAGCGGCAAGGCCTTGTGCACCGGCCAGTGCCAGACCTTGCGGCACACGATGTAGAACGCGGTCGACGTGATCGCCATCGTGCCCATGACGGAGATGCCGTACGCGGCGGCGAGGCTCGACGACGACTTGAAGGCGAGGACGAGGGCGATGCACCCGACGGCGAGGGCGGTGTTCACCTCGGGGATGAAGATCTGTCCCTCCGCCTCGTCGGAGGTGTGCTGGATGTGGACGCGCGGCAAGAAGCCGAGCTGCACCGCCTGTCGCGTCAGCGAGTACGCCCCCGAGATGAGGGCCTGCGACGCGATGACGGTCGCGGCGGTGGCGATCACGACGAGCGGATAGATCGCGGGCCCCTCCGGCACGAGGGCGTAGAACGGGTTCTCCGCGATCTCCTTCGCCCGCTCCGGGCTCGCGAGCAGGAGCGCCCCTTGGCCGAAGTAGTTCAGCACGAGGGACGGCATCGCGAGGGTGAACCACGCGAGCTGGATCGGCTTTCGACCGAAGTGGCCCATGTCCGCGTAGAGGGCCTCTCCCCCCGTGATGCAGAGGACGACGGAGCCGAGGATGATGAAGCCGTGGCCCTTGTTCTCGATGAAGAACTCCACCGCGTAGACGGGGTTCAGCGCGTGCAGCACGGTCGGAGCCTTGACGATGGAGACGACCCCGAGCACGGCGAGGGTGACGAACCAGACGATCATGATCGGTCCGAAGACCTTGCCGATCGTGCTCGTGCCGCGCTTCTGGACCGCGAACAGCGCGAGGAGGATCCCGATCGTGAGGGGCAGGATGACGGGATCGAATTTGTTCGTCGCGACCCCGAGCCCCTCCACCGCGGAGAGCACGCTGATGGCGGGGGTGATGATGCCCTCCCCATAGAGGAGGCACGTGCCGAAGACGATCACGCTCGGGATGAGCCCGATCGCCCCCACCATGACCGGCTTCCTCAGCTTCGCGTCGAGCATCGCGAGCATGGCCAGCCCGCCTCCCTCGCCCTGGTTGCTCGCGCGGGTCACGAAGCCCAGGTACTTGAAGCTCACGACCAGCGTGATGCTGTAGAACATGAGCGACAGCAGCCCGAGGATGTTCCCCGCCTTCTCTGGGGACACGGCGTGGTGGCCGTGGACGCACTCCTTCAAGGCATAGAGCGGGCTCGTGCCGATGTCGCCGTAGACGACCCCGAGCGCGGCGAGGGCGAGCCCGGAGACGCTCTGGGTGGGGTGACCGTGGAGCGTGGAGTGACCGTGGGCGTCCGCGCTTCCACTTGGGGGCGCCGCGTCCGCCGGCTTGGTTGCTTCGGCCATGGGGTTCGTCAGCCTTGGTACCCCACCGCGTCCGTGTTTGCGAGTCGGCCCGCGGCGGCCGTCTCGATTGGAGACGTTCGGGTCAACAAGCCCTTGACCTTCGTCTCCCGCTCGTGCCAGTTTCCGCCGCGGAGAGGTGTCCGAGTGGCCGAAGGATCCTGATTCGAAATCAGGTGTACCCTAACGGGTACCGCGGGTTCGAATCCCGCTCTCTCCGCCAAGCCCGTCGCCGCCCGTGAGCGACGGCGAACATTCCTTCAAACGAGCTCTTGTGTGCTGGAGCGCGTCGTGCAAAACCGCCGACGCCGTTTGGAGAGGTGACCGAGTGGTCGAAGGTGCATGATTGGAAATCATGTGTACGGCAACGTACCGCGGGTTCGAATCCCGCCCTCTCCGCTGATGACGCCCGGCCGTAGCGACGGCCCTTAAGTCGAGACGCTTTCGGACCGCTCGACGGTCCATGCAGGACCGCAGACGCACTCCACGCATTTCGCTGGATGTCGCCGTCGGCTTCTCGACCGCCCACAACTTCTTCGCGGGCCGCACGCGCGACATCTCCATCGGCGGGCTCTTCATCGAGTCGAACGTGGGCATGGACCCCGGCACGCCGATCACGGTGAAGCTCACCCTCGGCCGGAACACCTACGAGCTCGACTGCACCGTCGCGTGGGTCCTCGACGGCGACGGCCGCGCCTCCGCCGGCTTCGGGGTCTCGTTCGACCGCCTCCCGGACCGCGTCCGCGAGATGATTCAGAGCTTCATGGACAAGCGCGACCCCCTCGCGTTCGAGATGGAGGTCGAGGCCGAGGACGACGCCGCATGGGAGCGCCATCGCCGAAGGCGCCCCCACGGCCACGACCACCCGCCCGTCGAGCGCCACCAATCCCCGCCCAGCCCAACGAAGCCCGCGCGCAAGCCAGGTCCTCCGCCGCTCCCCCACCCCGCCCCCAGGCCCGCGAAGGTCCCTCCGTCGCTGCCCATCAAGTAGCTCTGTTTTCCGCTCGCCGCTCCGGCCGGGCCTCACGTCCCCCTTCGGCGGACGTGCTCACGCTTCGCTCGCTCTGTTCTCCGCTCGCCGCTCGGGCCGAGGCTCACGTCCCCCTTCGGCGGACGTGCTCACGCTTCGCTCGCTCTGTTCTCCGCTCGCCGCTCGGGCCGGGCCTCACGTCCCCCTTCGGCGGACGTGCTCACGCTTCGCTCGCTACGCTCGCTGCGTTTGTTCTGGGTTGGGTGGGGGCTTGCCTCACCGGTGAGCTCGGGTGGATGGCGAGGGTGACGCCGCGCTATCTTTTTCGTAGCAAAGGGGAGCCAAGTCGACCACTGGGCACACCCGTCGGCGCGACGCCGCCGACCGGAAACAAGTCGACGACCTGAACCGTCGGGTCCCCGGGCTCCTTCCCTCTCGAGGGCGGAGGAGGCGGGGCGACGGCGCGCCTGGTTGGACTCTCGATGGGGAACGATGCCCACCCCCGTCTCGCTTCGCTCGCCGGCCCCTCCCTTGCGGCTTCGCCGCGGGAGGGGCAGGACGGGCCTGGCGCTACGAAAAACGAAGTGGCTCGGAATCGGGGGTGCGCGGGTGCGGACGGGGGTGGGCAACCTAGGGGCCATTGGATATGCTGGGCTCGACGGAGGTCTCGCATGGGCGTCGCGGTGGGCACGGCCTCGAAGAGCATGCATGGCGCGGCGGCGCTGCTCGCTTTCTATTCGCTCGCCGCGTGCGGCGACGGGGATCAGGGCGGGCCGGGTGGCTCCGCCGGGCACGACAGCGCGACCGGCGCTTCGTCGAGCAACGGCGGCGCGACGGGCAACGGGGGCAGCGATGGCGGCTCCAGCGGGACGGTGATCCCCCTCGGGGGCAACGGTCAGGGCGGGGCTCCTCCGCCGTTCGTGTGCGATCCCCCGGCCGAGCCGGGCTCGCTGTTCGAGCTCTCGGCCGAGTCCCAGGACATCGACATCATCGATCCCGTGTCGATGTGCCAGTACCGAGGTGACGTCTTACTCATCGTAAACGTCGCAGCCATGTGAGGCTCGACGCCTCAGATGGCGGGCCTCCAGGTCTTGGAGGACAAGTACGGGCCCCAGGGTTTCCACCTCCTGGGTTTTTACAGCAACGACTTCGGGATGCAGGGAGGCACGGACGAGGAGATCGAGGCTTGCACGGGCATGGGCGGCGTGTGCGGCGCGGAAGGGTGCTCGTTTCCTCAGTTCGCGATCGCCCCCGTCACGGAGCCGAACGCGCAGCCGGTGTGGCACTGGCTCCTCGCGCAGCCGAACCCGGAGAGCTACGCGCTGCCCCCCGACTGGAACTTCCACAAATACCTCATCTCCCGCGACGGACATCTGCTCCGCCACTTCTTGCGTGAGGAGTACATGGGCGACGATCCAAACGCGCCGGCGTGGGACGCGAGCCCCATCGTTCAAGCGATCGAAGCAGAGCTGGCCCAGTAAGGGCAGCTTGACGGCCGCGGGGACATCCCGCTCTTATCGCCGAGCACCATGAGTCTGCCCCGCGCGATGGCGGCAGCGTTGGTCGTCGTCCCCGGTGTGGCGCTAGCCGAGGAGCCGCCGCCGAGCGCACCGTCCGAGTCGAGCACCGCGAGCACGGCGGCGGAGGTCGTGGTGCAGCCGAAGGTCGTCCGCATCGCCCTCTCGAAGAAGGCGGCCGACAAGCTGAGCGAGCAGCGCGTCCGCCGGCTGGTCGAGCTGCAGGTGGGCGAGGGCGTCTCGGTGCCGGCCGAGGGCGCGGGTCCGCTCGACGAGACCGCGGTGCGCGTCTTCATCGACATGCCGGAGCCCGCGCTGGTGGTGGTCCAGGTGCAGGCGCCGGACGGCAGGCTCGAGAGTCGGTCCGTCGACGTGGGCGGCCTGCCGTGGGAGGTCGCGACGCGTTTCGTCTCGATCGCGGCCAGCCAGTCGGTGCGCGCGCTGCTCGCCCCGCGCCGCAAGCCGAGGCTGCCCGTAGAGACGCCGGCCGATCGGGCGCGCGCCCTCGCCGCGAGACCTTCGGTGGATGTCGGCGGCTCTCTGGAGCTCGCGTACGCGAGCGCGCTCGCGACGGGCCTGTTCGGGTCGCGACTCGAGCTCTCGTTCCACCAAGCCCCGCTGAGCGAGCACCTTTCGGTCGCCGCGCTCGGGACGTTCGGCGCGGGAGGTTGGTTCGAGACGGGGGTGCTCGCCGATCACCGATTCTGGGTCGGCCCCGACCTCCGCCTCGACGCAGGCCTCGGGTTCGCGCTCGCGATCACCAAGGACGTCCGCGACGAGGACGACGCGGAGGACGTCGAGGTGTGGGTTCGGCCGCATGCCCGATTCCAGCTCGACGTTCGCGCCCTCCCTCACGCGTGGCTCGGCCTTCGATTCGAGCCTGGAATCACCGTCGATCCCAAGCTGAACGAGGCTGGCCTGTGGCTGGGCGGGGGCCTGCGTCTCTCTTACGAAGGGCCCTGAAGGGGAAGCTCGAGCGAGGGAGGCCTCCTTGAAGCCGCGCGAGGGCCGTGCGCTAAAGGCCCATGCCCAAGCTCATCGAGTCTCCGACGCGAATCACCGCCGCTGGCAACAAGCCCAAGCTCATCGACGAGTACGTCGGCCGCGTGAACACCGGCGACGCGGGGGTCAGCGTCGCGCACATGCGCAGCCCGTCCGGCTGGGTCGAGCCGGGTCAACGCCCGGCGTTCCGCGAGGTCACGCTCGTGATCCGAGGCGCCCTCCAGGTCGAGCACGAGGGCGGGACGCTCACCGTGCGCGCCGGCAACGCCATCGTCACCGAGCCCGGCGAGTGGGTGCGCTACTCGACGCCCGGTGAAGAGGGCGCCGAGTACGTCGCGATCTGCCTGCCCGCGTTCTCACCCGACACGGTGCACCGCGACGCCTGAGCGCCGTCGGCGCACCGCTCGAGGATCGTCAGCCGCGCTCGCGGGCGCTCTCCATCATGAGAGCGAAGATGCCGAGGGCGATCGCGAAGCGAGGATCGATGCGGTTCTGGTTCTGGGTCAGGTCGAGGGTGAACTCCTTCACGAAGAAGCGGAACACCTGCCGGATCTGGCCCACGAGCTGACCGCCGAGCTCGATCTTCCACTTGCCGAGGAGGATCGGGAACAGGCGGCGAAGGAAGGCGGCGCCCTCCTCTTCGCACACGCCCACGACCTGCTCGTTCGGAGCGAGGAGCTCGAACGTGTCGCGGAAGATCGACTTGAGGCCGCGGCGCCGGATGCTCCCGACCATCTGCCCCGTCGCCGCGTCGAAGACGTCGAAGCTCATGTTGAGGGCGATGAGCTGGCGGCCCTTCACGTGGAGGAGGGGCACCGTCTCGGACTCGTCGGTGTAGATCGTGAACTCCTGCTTCAGCTTCAGGAGCGGGTGCTTCACGAACGCGACGAGCGAGCCGTCGGGCGCATAGACGTGGAACTTGCGACCGAGCAAGGACCAGAAGGGCCGCTTGATGGTGAGGACGGGATGCATGAGCGCCGAGGGGACCATCCCTTGTTGGCCTTGGTGCACCATCCCTTGCTGTTGCTGCTGCTGAGGCCAGCCGCCCTGCTGCTGCTGTTGAGGATAGCCCTGCTGCGGATAGCCCTGCTGCGGGTAGCCCTGTTGTTGCTGCGGCTGCTGCGGATAACCCTGCTGCGGGGGGTACCCAGGGGGCGGCCCGTATCCATGCGGTCCTTGCATCGGTGCTCTCGACTTCGAAAGTGTGGACGGGGGGTGTGCGCCTTCTACGCGCGCCTCGATCAGACCTCCCCGGCGGGCGCGACGCAAGGGCTGGTCGCGACGTCGTGACGATCATGGCTTGTAGAGCGGCTGGTATCCGTCCGCGGTGTACGCGCGGTTTCTGAAAAACCGATCGAGCGTCGCGAGGGCGCGCGCGCACCGGGAAGGATCGCGCTCGTAGAGGTTGTCGAGCTCACGCGGATCCTTCGCGAGGTCGTAGGCCTCGATCGTCTTGCGCCGGAGATCGACGATGACCTTCAGATCGCCGACGTAGATGGCTCGACGCAGGCGCCCCTCCGCGAGGATGGGGCGAGAGAGCGGCTCGTCCCCTCCCGCGAGGATCGGCACGAGGCTCTCCCCCGTCATCCAGTCGGGGGTGTCGAGGCCGAAGATGTCGAGGAAGGTGGGGCCGAGATCCATGAGCGTGACGGGCGTGTCGACGCGACGGGCTTGGACCCCTTTGCCCCAGACGATGAGCGGTACGCGCACGAGCTCCTCGTAGATCGTCTTGGTGTGCTCCCACGTACCGTGCTCGCCGAAAGCCTCGCCGTGATCGCTCGAGACGATGAGGATGGCCCGGTCGGCGAGGGCCGAGCTCGAGAGGGCCTTCTGGATCCGGCCGATCCACGTGTCGGCGACGGCGATCTCCGCCACGTAGCGATCGTGCAGCAGGTGAGATTTCGTCTTCCCTCGATCGTACGGGGCGTGAGGCTCGGTGAGGTGGACGTAGCCGAAGAACGGCTCGTCGGGGCGGATCTTGCGGATGCGCGCGATGAGGGGCTCGACGACGTCGGCGGCCCGCGCGTGCTGGCGCCCCTTGGTGACGATCTTCTCCTCTTCGAACCCGGGCGCGACCGCGTACGCGTTGCCGAGGAACGTGAGCGCGACGACCTTCGACGTGGTGACGCCAGCCTTCGTGAGCGCGTCGACGAAGCGCGGCGTGTCGTCCCTCACCGTGTATTCGAACCGCGAGGTCCCCCGCCCGTACTTCTCCCAATACATCTCCGAGAAGTACTTCCCGGAGAACAGGGCGTTGAGGGACACGGCGGTCTGGCTCCCGGGGGAGCGCGCGAGGGTGAACGTCGTGCCCGTCTCTTGGAGCTTGTGGAGCGCGGGGAGAAGGGCCGCGTTCTTCTCGGCGTAGACGTCGTCGGCGCGGGTCGCGTCGACGGTGACGAACACGACCACCGGCGCCCGGCCCCCGATCCGCTCCGCGGACGGGGGACGCACGCGGCCGTCGGTGCGAGCGGTGAGCCACCGCGGATCGATGCTCGGGTCGGGCTCTCCTTCGAGGTTCGGGAGGCGCCAGACGTAGAGGGCGAAGGGCCACGCCCCGACGCCGCCCGGCGATCGGAACAGGGCGAGGCGCGTCCCGTTCGGAGGAGGGACGAGCGCGATCGCGACGAGGAGGGCGAGGGCGCCGGCGAGGACGCGCTGGGTGCGGAGGGGTCGGGTCTCGTAGAAGGCGCGAACGCGCCGCGCCACGGCGACGCCCGAGAGCGTCGCCGCCGACCAGACCACGGCCGTGTGGACCTCGATGTAATCGTCGCGGAAGAGCATCTCGTTGGCGACGGCGGCGATGACGGCGGCGACAGGGGCGAAGGCGAAGAGGTAGCGCCGCTTGGAGAGCCAACCCCCGAGGGCCCACGCGGCGGTGATGCCGAGGCCGGCGCCGCCGTTGAACCCGATGAGCAAGGGGATGCGGAGGCTGCCCTCGAACAGCGAGTCGGCTTGGCGGGCGAAGATTCGATCGAGGAACACCCACATCCCGAAGGTGCCGAGGGCGAACAACGCCACCCAGAAGAGCTTCTTCGAGAGGTACCTTCGACCGGCGAGCACGAGCCCATCGGAGAGCGCGCCGAGAGCGACGATGAGGGCGACGTCGAAGAGCCCGTGAGAGAGCCTCGCGCCGAAACCGTGCAGCGGGGTCGACAGGTTCGCGGAGACCACGTCGACGAGGGCCACGAGGAGAGCGCCGAGGGTGCACTGGACGAGCGGCGCGGGGCGCTCGTCTGCGCTCGCCTTCGCTTTCGCCTCTGCCGGGGCGGGCGCGGCGGGGGCCTCTTGCTCAGGTGCTCGCGTCTCTGCGCCGAGCGTCTCGGAGGCCATCAGCGCGCACGCGGAAACATCACGCGCACCCGAGCCCCACCGCGCGGCGAGTCCTCGAGGGTGAGGGGCGCGTGCAGATGAGAGGCGATCGCCGACGCGGCGATGAGCGGCAGCGACGCGGCGCGCTCTTGGACCACGGCGTCGAAGTCGCGGGAGAGCGCGCCGCTCTTCGCCTTCGCGCTCAGCGAAGGGCCGGAGTCGTCGAACGTGACCGACACGCCGGACGTCGACTCCGTCACGGTGACGTAGACCTTGGAATCGGCGGGGGAGACGCTGATCGCGCTGTCGAGGAGCTCCTGGAAGAGGATATGGACGGAGGCGATCGGCAGCACGTCGTCGGCGGAGGCGGTGGGCGCTTCAACGTGGAGGGTCACCCCGTGTCGCTGCGCGCGGAGCTGCTCGGCCTTCACGACGTCGCGCACCATGTCGACGATGTTGCACGCGCCGGGCAGCTCGAAGAGCGGGCACCCGGCGAGCCGCGCGAGATCGCTCACGACCTCGCTCGCGGCGGTCACGTGACGCCCGACGCTCGCCGCGATCTCGGCGATCTCCGCGTCGTTGTCCCCCCAGCGACCCCGCTCGCGCAGGGGCACCATGTCGCGCCCGATGGCGGCGAGGATGCCGCGGACGTCGGTGACGCGGGAGCGGGCCATGCCGATGAGCGAGCCGTGGTTGTCGGGGGTGGGGGCGCCGCTGCTCTGAGACGGGGGCGGGGGCGGCTCGCTCCGCGAGGACATGACGGCCGCGAGCTCGCGCGCGTACGCCACGCTCTGAGCCTGGGTCGCGGCGAGCTCGCGCCGGAGCTCTTCGACCTCACGCTGCTCGTCGCTCGCGCGGAGCACGAGGGTGTTCTTGTTTCCGTCGAGGAAGAACTGGCCCCCGTAGCGGGTGGCCATGCGCGAGAGCCACTGGGTCTCCGTCTCGAAGCCCTTCGTCTTGTCGGGCCCGAGCTCGACCGCGACGCGGACGTCCTCGCCGTCGCGCTTCACGCTCACCGCCACCGCCCCTTGGGCGGCGTGGTCGCCCCCGAGGGCCATGAGGACGTGGAGCATGCGGCGCAGCTCGGCCTCGTCACCGACGACGTCGAGCCCGTTGCCGACCTCGATCTGGACGCGCGCCTCGGGCGCGATCTCCCAGAGCAGCCCTGCGACGTCGATGCGCCCGCGCCGGCCCTTCGGCTGGTTGCCGTACAGGGAGGCGAGGACGCTCATCGTCTCGTCGAGGCGATTGAGGACGCTCTCCACCCCCGTGTCCTCGACCGCGAACGTCACGTTCACGGGAGGAGGAGGCGGCGTCGATCCGCCCGGCGTGCCCGCGGCCGCGTGCTTCTCCGGGTGGGCCCCGAACCCTGTCGGAGGGGGCGGTGGCGTCGTAAACCCCACGCCCTTTCGGAGCTTCTCGGCAGCGGCTTTGGCCTCTTGGGTGAGGAGCCAAGAGAGCTCGGTTCTCGTCAGTCTTTCACCGGACATCTCTGGCTGGTCCTCTGAGCGTGCCTCGTCCGCCGCAGCAGCACGGCCTGTCTTTTTACGATGATGCCAGAGCGAGGACGCTACTGCTACCCTTCGTTCGATGCACGCGCTCCGCTCTCGGTGCCTCCCATGGCGCTGGCTCGCGGGCGGCCTCGTCGCGGTCGCATCGAGCGCTTGCGGCCCGGAGCCGAGCAACCCGTTCTTCGAGGGAGGTGGCGGCCAAGGCGTCGGGGGGGAAGGACACGGGGGGCAGACGACGGTCGACCCGGAGCTCGGCGAGCCCTGCGTCGAGGACGCCCAATGTGACGATGCGATCGATTGCACCACCGACCGGTGCGATCACGACTTCGACCGCTGCCGGCATCACCCCGAGCCGGCCCCCTGCGACAACGGCGTCTACTGCGACGGCCCCGAGGTGTGCGACGGGAAGCTCGGCTGCGTCCCCGGCCCTCCGGTCGACTGCGGCGACGACGATCTCTGCACGATCGACACGTGCGTCGAAGACTCGCGCGGCTGTCGCCACGATCCCCGCGACGCGGATGGGGACGGGGATCCCGACGCTCACTGTACGGGCGGCGGCGACTGTGACGACATGAACCCGGGCGTGTCGTCGCAGCACGAGGAGATCTGCGGCGACGGCATCGACGACGACTGCGACGGAGTCGTCGACGAGGCCGACTGCGCGACCCCGGAGAACGACACGTGCGTCGACGCGCTGGAGATCGACGGCTCCGGCACCTACGCCCTCTCGACGTTCGGCGCCCAGCCCGACTACACGACCTCGTGCTCCCCCGAAGGATCGCTAAGGGACGTGGTCGCGGCGGTGATCGTGCCTGCCGGCCCGCCCCTCGACGTCGTCGCGCGGGCCAAGACCGACAGCGTGCCGGTGAGCGTCGCGATCGCGGCCCAGTGCGGAGACGCGGCCTCGGAGATCGCGTGCGGCGCCTCGTTCGCCAAGCTCGGCGGCGGAATGGTGTCGCGCTTTCGGGCCCGCTCCATCGGCGGCGGGGGGGACGACACGCCCTTTCCTCTCTACGTCACGACCGCGGGCGCGGGCGCGGTGTCGCTGGACGTCTCGTTCGAGGCGGCCACGACCGCTCCCACCCACGAGACGTGCGGCACCGCGATCGATCTCGGGCTCGACACCCCGACCTCGGTCGAGATCGTCGACGCGGCGAAGGACGTCGACTCCGCGTGCGGCTCGATCCTGGGGGATCTCGTGTATCGGATCACCCTCCCCGACGACGCCGACCTCGACGTGTGGGGCCTCAGCGAGGACGGCGACGGCCAACCTATCCTCTCCCTCCGCGACGCGGACTGCGCCCTGCCCGAGGACGAGATCGCCTGCACGGCGGCGGCCTCGGCGCACCTCTTCCGCCACGCCCTGCCCGCCGGCGATTACTACCTCTCCATTTCTGCGACCGCGCCCACCACCGTCAACGTCGTCGCGAACGCGTCGGCCCCCACCGCGCCCCCTCCCGACGAGGACTGCGCCTCCGGCGCGATCCTCGAGCCCAACGTCACGCAGCCGATCGACTTCACGGATCACCAGGACGATCACCAGCTCGGCTGCTTCCAGCCGGCGCTCGACGCCGCCTATGGCCTCACCATCGACGAGCCGAGCGACGTGCTCCTCGTCCAGCGCATCTCCTCGGGCGACTCCGCGAGCGTCGGGCTCTCCGGGCCGCTCTGCGACGCGACGGACGTGCTCGGCTGCGGCCTCGGGGCCAAGTCGCCGATCCGGGTGCGGGAGCGCAACCTCGCCCCCGGCGACTACCGCGTGGTGGCGGAGAGCCTCTTCGGTCTGCCGCAGGAGGTGACGGCGTTCGTGCGGCCACACACCCCGACGACGTTCGTCGTGTTCGCGGACGACTGCGCTTCCCCCGCCGTGATCCCCGAGACGGGCGGCTTCTTTCAGGGCAACACCAGCAACGTCGGCGCCGACTTCAGCGCCGGGTGCGACGCCGCGGGGGGGCCTCCGTTCGGGGCGCCCGACCAGATCCTCGAGCTCGTGCTCACCTCGTCGAGGCGCGTGATCCTCGACATGACCGGCTCGAGCTACGAGACGATCCTGGACGTCCGAAAGGGGACGACGTGCCCCGGCACGGAGGTCCCCGTCGGCTGCACCGCCTCGTTCAACCCCTCGAGCCCGAGCTACCTCGACCTCGACCTCGACGCGGGGACCTACTTCGTTCAGATCGATGGATTGATGGGCGCGGTCGGAGCATGGAACCTCGACGTCTACGTGGTGCAGCCGTGAGGGCCTCCGCGATCGCGCTCGGGGCGCTTTGGGTCGTGTTCTCCAGCGTCGCCTCCGCGGACCCTCCCTCCGCGAGCGAGCTCGACAAGGCCGATCTCGAGCTGCGGGCCGCGGAGACGAGCCCCTCCCCCGGGGAGAAGAAGGCGAAGGCGGCCATCGCCGCCAAGCACTTCGAGTCCATCTACGAAGAAGCCGCTTCGTGGAGAGCGGCCGCGGGCGCCTCCGACGCGCACCTCCTCGAGGACGAGATCGCCGTCGCGAGCGCGTGGTACTGGCTCGCGACCGCCGCCGCCGATTACTCCGACGCGTACATGGCCTGGCAGAAGGTCGCGGTCGCGAAGGTGTTCGAGCAGCGGGCCGCCTTCAGCTTCGACTACGACCGCAAGGCCGCCTCGTTGCGGATCGACGGGAGGGCGATCCCCCCGCGGGCGATGGACCGGCCGATCGCGCTCGAGCTCGGGCAGCACGCGATCGTCGCGAGCGCGGCGGACGGGGGGACGTTCCAAGGCACGGTCCAGGTGACCGAGCCGCAGCTCGGGGGTCGCTTCTTCTTCCCCGTCGCGTTCGAGCGGGTGCTCAAGGCGGGCGAGGTCGACCCGCGAGATCCCGTGATCGGGACTCGCCCCAAGCGCGACAGCGGGATGAGCCCCCTCAAGATCGTGACCGTGGTCAGCACCGTCGCCCTCGCGAGCGCGATCGCGGTCGGAGGAGGCTATCTCCTCTTCGGGCGCGACAACCCCCACGGCCTCGACACGCCCGAGGGGGCCGCGATCGTGATCACCGAGCTCGCCGTCATCGGGATCGGGACGACCATCGCGCTCGTCTCGGACTGACGAGCTCCTCTCGGCGGAACGCTCAGCCGCGATCGCGCCCGGGGCGGCCGATCGAGCGCCTCGGATGGGGAGCCGGCAGGTGCTCGACCGTCCACGGATGCTCGTGGTGGTCGCGCAGATCTTCGCCGGGCACGAACGAAGGATCGAGCCGCGCCCGGATCGCGCCGAGCGTCTTGTGATCGCGCTGGCTCACCACGGGAACGCCCGCCTCGAGCAGCATCGCCGTCGCCACCCCGACCCCCTTCTGGAATTTGCGGACCGGGACGAGCCGGCACTCGTCGGAGATGACCTGACTGCCGCACGCCGCGCTCATGTCGGTGAGGAGGGCGAGCTCCACCCGCGACGCAACGGCGAGATCGCGCATCGCGCGGGCGCCGCTCGACATCGCGGCGGTGAGGTCAGCCCCGTGCTCGTCGAGGACGCGCGCCCCGCCGGCGAGGACGTCGAACCCGTCGCCGCCCCACAGATCGGGCATCGTGCGAGGCGTCCCCAGCGCGTGCTGCTCGGGACAGAAAGGCACCGCTCGGACGAGGGGCGAAGCGAGGATATCCGCCACCGTCGGCGGCAGGCCGTAGTCGCCGCCGTCGACGCCGCACCTCCACCCCGCGAGGCATCCGCTCACGAGCACGCGCCACGGATCCTCCGCGGTCGGGGGACGCAGGGCGGCGAGCGCTTCGGGCGCATAGGCGAGCAGCACGTGGCGTTACTTCGGGTCTCTTGCGAGCTTCGTCAAGCGCTTGCCTTCGGCTCGCCGCTCTGCGACCTCTCGTCCCGTGAGATCGATCGGGAGGGTGCTCGTACCGGCGTTCATCTCTGCTCTCGCGGCGAGCGGCTGCGAGGGCGGGGGCGGGAGCGAGCGCGTCCTCGTCGGGTGCGCCGTCGCGCGCCGACGGCGCCACGATCGCCTCCGCCTCGGAGCAGCCCATGACGAGCGCATCCTCGAAGCCTCCCCCCCTCGAAGAGCCTCCCGCGGCCCGCCGCGCCCGCGCCGTCGTCGCCCTCCTCTCCACGGGGAAGTTCGCCGACGTCACGAACGACTTCGACGCGACGATGAAGGCCGCGCTCCCGGAGGAGAAGCTCGCCGCCACCTGGCGCGGCATCGAGCAGAGCGCGGGCGCCTTCGACCGCGTCGTCGAGATCAAGTCCGAGCGGGCGGGCGCGTACGAGTCCGCCACCGTCACGAGCAAGTTCGGGTCGACCACGCTCGACGTGCGGATCGCCTTCGACGCGAGCTGGAAGATCGCCGGGCTCTTCGTGACGAAGACCCCCGCCCTGTGGTCGCCGCCCCCCTACGGAGACCCGAAGGCGTCCGTCGAGCGCGAGGTGACGGTGAGCCCCGGACCTTGGGCGCTCCCCGGCACGCTCACCCTGCCGCAAGGCAAAGGGCCTTTCCCGGCGGTGGTCCTCGTCCACGGATCGGGGCCGAGCGATCGCGACGAGACGGTGGGGGGGAGCAAGCCGTTCAAAGATCTCGCGCTCGGGCTCGCGGCGCGAGGGGTGGCGGTGCTGCGGTTCGAAAAGCGAACGAAGCAGCACGGTCCGAAGATCGAGGTCGCGAGCTTCAAGCTCGACGAAGAGTCGGTGGACGACGCGGTCGCGGCCGTCGATCTCCTCGCCACCGAGCCCGCCGTCGATCCCACTCGCATCTTCGTGCTCGGTCACAGCCTCGGGGCCACGTTCGCTCCGCGGATCGGCGCGCGCTCGAAGCGCGTCGCCGGGATCGCGATGTTGGCCGGCACGACGCGGTCCCTGCCGGACGTGATGCTCGAGCAGATGCGGTACATCGACGGGCTCGACGGCAAGACGTCGCCCGAAGAGAAGGCGGCCGAGGAAGAGGTCGTGCGCGCCCAGAAGCGCATCCGCGAGCTGCAGAAGGGCGCCGACCCGAAGCCGGGCGAGATCATCCTGGGGGCGGGAGCGGAGTACTGGATCGAAATGGGCAAGTACGATCCCATCGAGACGCTGAAGACGTTCGAAGGCCGCGTGTTCCTCGCCCAGGGGCAGCGCGACTATCAGGTCTCGGAGGCCGATTTCCAGACGCTGTCGCGGGCGGTGGCGGGCCGCCCCCGCGTCGTCGCCAAGCTCTACCCGGATCTGAACCACCTGTTCGTGAAGGGCTCCGGCAAGAGCACGCCCGACGAGTATCGCGAGCCGGGCCACGTCGAAGCCCAGGTCGTCGAAGACCTCGCCAAGTTCTTCACCGACAAGAGCTGAGGGCGCGCGCGGCCCCCGAGATGTTGGCCGCGCCGAGCGGCCTTCGGAACAATCCGCGACAACAGATTCGCGGAGGGTTGATCCATGGAGATTTCGACGTGGGCGAAGACGCGCGCGATCCCGCGTCCGCCGCCCTTGTGGCTCGTCACGGACGGGGACGTGACGGTCGGGCCGGTGAACACGACGCTCCTCGTCCGAGGCGTCCTCGAAGGCAGCGTGTGGGACGGCTTCTACGTGCGCGACACGCGCGGCCCCGCCTGGCGCGCCGTCCACACCGTCCGCGAGGTGCGGGCGATGAACCAGCTGATCTATCGCAAGAAGAAGCCGGCGCTCCCCCACGGCCAAGCGACCCTCGAGACCTTGCTCGGTCTCAGCGACGACCCGCGGGAGATCATGCGGATCGGCCTCGAGCTGGCGGCGACGCGGCTCTCCGCCGACTTCGGTCTGCTCCACTGCTTCGACGATCCGCGCAAGCCGCCCGTGACCCGCTTCGAGATCGGCCAAGGGCCGAGCTCTCGGATCGGAGATCGTTTGACCAGCAACGATCCCACCGCCCGCATCGCGAAGGC
The DNA here is from genome assembly GCA_044225865.1 of Polyangiaceae bacterium. Taxonomy (GTDB): domain Bacteria; phylum Myxococcota_A; class Polyangia; order Polyangiales; family Polyangiaceae; genus Xiheicaenibacterium. Next base: position 133,114 of record JBGAID010000002.1, read on the forward strand.
GCGGTGCCTCGCCCTCGGAGAGCCGCGCGGCACCGCCGAGCTCCGCTTGGCCGCCCGCCGCCTCGGCGGCGACTTCGAGCGGGTGCGTGGCGTCGCGGTCGCGCCCCTCGCCGCGAGCCGCGGGGTGGTGGGGATGATCGAGCTGGGCCGGGCGGACCACGTCTTCCGCGCGACCGACGGGATCATCCTCCGCGAGGTCGCCGCTTCCGTGGTCGGCCGGCTCGAGGCGATCGCCTGACGCCCGGCGCGGCGCTCTTCAAGCGAGCAAGAGCGCCGCGCAGTATCCAATCACGCCCGCGAGCGCGACGATCCCGGACGCGACCGCGCCCGCGAGGCGGACCCGCCCCGTCTCGTCGAGCCCGATCCGAAGGAACGCGGCGAGCCCGCCGATCAGGGCCAGGAACGACGCCGCCAGCACCGCGCTCATGATCCGCTTGGGCCCTTGGTCCTCGGCGAGCGCGGTGAGCTGGGAAGCCTCGATCGCCTCCGTCGGCTCCGTGTCGAGACCGGGGGGCCGGCTCCCCGTCCGCGCTTCGATGCGCGCGATCGCCCGCACCGCCTCGTCCGCGTCGCGGGCGTGCGGGGTGATCAACCATTTCGTCGACTCGGACGCGGTCACGATCGCGCGGTACGCGAACAGCGAGGTCTCCCAGAGCTTGCGCCGCTCCGCCTCCCGCGCGAGCGCGAGCAGGCGTCCATACGCGACGCGGACATGGGGCGCGCCGGGGGCGTACCAGAGCGCGGCCGCGCGCGCGTGCACGATCGCCCCGTCCGGATCGCCCTTCTCGAGGGCCCGGGTGCTCTTCGCGATCTCCGCCTCGCCCGCCCAGACGACCCGGAGGGTGGCGGCGCCCGCGATCGCGATCGCGAGCAAGACGAACAACACGGCTCGAAAGAACGGTGACGTCGCCCGCGCCGGGGGCCTGGTCTTCGGGGCTTCGGTCGTCACAAGAAATCGCGGCGCCGAAACACGATCACCGCGAGGGCGACGAGGGCGATCGACCACCCCGCGGCCGTCGCCGTCGACAGCACCACGTAGTCGACGCGATCGACCGGGGCTTCGCCGGTGAGCAGGGGGCGGGGAGGGACGTAGAGCTGGAGGTTGGGGATGACCTTTCCGAAGAGCTTGGCTGCCCCCGAGATCGAAGGCCCGAAGAACTTCTTCGGGAAGTGGTCGAACGAGTCTGCGGACCGCCCGATGATCCAGACCCAGATCGTCAAGAGCGCCGACAAGAACGGGCTCGAGAACGAGGACAGCAGGGTCGCGAGCGCGGTCACGATCGCGATCTCGAGCATCGTGAGGAAGCTCTGCGTGACGATGAGCCGGCGCTCGTCGGGCGACACGGACGCGATGAAGATCCCGAAGGCGAGGAAGACGAGGGCCCACGGGATGATCCCGAAGGTGCGCCATTTGGGCCGGCGCCACGCGAGCACGGCGAACGGGAGGGTCAGGGCGAGGGCCCCCCCCACGACGAGCGGGACCGATCGCCCGACCACGAGGGCGGCCATGATCAGGACGAGCCCCGTGTCGGCCACGATGAACGTCCCGATCGTCAGCAGGACCCCGAGGTATTTGCCGATGACGTACTCGCCGCGGCTGATCGGACGAGCCAGGATCGGGAAGATCGTCTTCTGCTCGAGCTCTCGGTAGAGGCTCGTCGCCCCGATCACGATCGCCACGACGACGCTGAACAGGGAGATGCTCGCAGACCCGAGGTCGCTCACCACCCGTGGCGCGTTGTTGAGGGTGAAGCTCGCGATGACGAGGGAGAAGATCGACACGCCGAACGCCACGCCGGCGAGGCCCAGGAGGATCCTCGCCCGAACGGACTCGCGGTACGAAGCGAACGCTATCGTTCGCACACGCTGGATCATGGCGAGGCAACCTTAGCAGGGTGTCGGTCGAGGACGGCACCCTTCGCGCGCGCGCCGGCGCGACGACCCGCGGTCGGTGCGCTATGAAGGCGACAACGGACGAATGGCCATCGAACCGCTCGCCCTCGACGACCTCACCCGCCTGCTCCGCGGCAAGCGGGTCGTCGCCCTCACCGGCGCCGGGATCAGCACCGACAGCGGGATCCCGGACTACCGCGGCCCGGCCACGAGGCACGTCCCGCGCAACCCGGTCCAGCATCGGGACTTCGTCCGCGACCCCGCGGTGCGAAGGAGGTACTGGGCCCGGGCGTTCGTCGGCTGGGAGCGCTTTCGCGGCGCGAAGCCGAACCGCGCCCACCGGACCCTCGCCGAGCTCGAAGGGGCAGGGGCGGTGTCGGCCGTCGTCACGCAGAACGTGGATCGGCTCCATCAAGCGGCCGGCAGCCGCGCCGTGATCGAGCTCCACGGAGCGCTGGCGGAGGTCCGGTGCCTCGCCTGCGGGGCGATCGAGCCGCGCGAGGACGTCCAGCATCGGCTGACCGTCCTGAACCCTGGTCTCTCGACCTCTCACGCCGCGATGGCCCCCGACGGCGACGCGGATCTCGCCCGCGAGCTCGTGGAGGGGTTTCGCCCGGCGGAGTGCCTCTCGTGCGAAGGGGTGCTGATGCCGAACGTCGTCTTCTTCGGCGGCACCGTCCCGCGACCCATCGTCGACGCCGCGTTCGATCGGGTGGAGCACGCGGAGGTCCTGCTCGTCCTCGGGACGTCGCTCACCGTCTTCAGCGGCTTTCGGTTCGTAAGGAGGGCGCGGGAGCTCGGCCTCGGGATCGGCCTCGTGAACCTGGGAGAGACGCGGGGGGACGCCCTCGCGACGGTCCGGGTGGAAGGCCCTCTCGGCGACGTGCTGCCGGCGCTGGCCACGCGCTTGCTCGATCGGTAGCCGCCCCGCGGGTGAAACTTTCCTCCCCGTGCCCCGAATGGTACGCCTCCGCTCCATGTCGCCATCGGAAGATCCGGAAGGCGAACATCACCCGCTTTCGGAGCTGATGCGCGCGTTCGTCCGGTCGATCGAGACCGAGCGCCGAGGCTCGCGCCACACCGCCGCCGCCTATCGGCGCGACCTCGCCCAGCTCTTCGCGTTCGCGCGCGAGAAGCGGCCGAACGCGATCCTCTCCATCGGCGACGTGAACGTCCTCCTGTTGCGTTCGTTCCTCGGCTCCATGGCCGACACCCACGAGCCCGCGAGCATCGCGCGGAAGATCGCGAGCGTCCGCTCCTTCTTCCGCTATTGCCAGAAGCGCGGGCTCGCGTCCGAGAACCCCGCGAAGGCCCTCCTCTTGCCGAAGGTCCGTCGCAAGCTGCCGGTCGTGCTCAACGCCGACGCAGCCGCGAGCGTGGTCGAGGCCCCCGAGGGGGACGAGCCGCGGGCTCGCCTCGATCGGGCCATCCTCGAGCTTTTGTACTCGAGCGGGCTGCGCGTCTCGGAGCTCGTGGGCCTCGACCGAGGGAGCGTCGTGCTCGACCGAGGCGCGGCGGAGGCGCGGGTCATCGGAAAGGGAAACAAGGAGCGGCGCGTTCCCATCGGGGAGAAGGCGCGCATGGCGATCCTCGACTACCTCGGCGCGCGCGCGGACCTCGTCGCGGAAGCCAAGGGCCCCCCCGATCCGGAGGCGCTCTTCGTCACATCACGGGGGCGGCGCATCTCGGTGCGCTCCGTCCAGCTCCTCGTGAAGAAGTACGGCGCGCTCGGGGCGGGCCGCGGAGATCTGTTCCCCCACGCCCTCCGCCACACCTGCGCGACCCACCTCCTCGAGGGCGAGGCCGACCTCCGCTCGATCCAGGAGCTGCTCGGTCACGCGAGCCTCGCGACGACGCAGCGCTACACCCACGTCTCCATGTCCCGCATCCTCTCCGTCTACGACGCTGCGCATCCGCTCGCGAAGAAGGCGGTCTGATGCGCGCCCCCGAGGCGTTTCGTCGCGTCGTTTCGTCGCTCGCGGGCGGGATGGCGGCGAGCGCGGTGTGCGCCGCCCTCGAGGCGAACTGGACCCGGAACGCGGCCGGCGCCGACAAGCCGCCGTTCGGGTCGACCTTGCTCGCGTGCTGGGGCTTGTTCGCGCCGGTCGCGGTGGTGACAGCGCTGCTCACCGGGGTCATCGCCACGTTCCTCCAGCCGAACGAGCCCCCGAGCATCCGCGCTTTCCTCGCGTGGCTTCGGCGGTTCGCGATCGGTCGGCAGGCCGACGTCGCCGCGTTCGTGCCCCTGACGATCCTCGCCGCCTTCACGTGGACCGTCGTCACCTCTCACCTCGCCCGCGGCGTGCTCTCGCTCTCGGTGACGCCCGCGATGGCCGGGCTCGGCGTCATGGGCGCCGCTCTCGGCACCGGGATGGTCCTCTCCATCCTCGCCCTCGCCGCCGTCCCTCCTCTCCGTCGCGCCCTCGCGATGCTCGCCGCCTCCCGGCCCGGGTTCGTCGACCCGGCGACGACGGGCCTCGGCGCCTTCGCGCTCACGCTGGCCCTGTTCTTCGTGGGACTGAAGACGGGCTCCGTCTCGGGCGAGGGCGGCTTCTTCGGGGTGTTCGGCATCTTCAAGCGGCCCGAGCTCGATCTGCGCGCGCCCGCCGAGCTCGGCGCCGTCGTCGTCGGAGCGACGCTCGCTCAAAACGTGGGACGCCCGCCGCGGAGCCCCGGCTTCGTGCCCCTGCTCGCCCTCTCCCTGCTCGCGATGTCGCCGATGGGGCTCGTGGTGCGGTCTGCGGTCGCGCTGAACGAGTCGACCACGATGGCCCAAGCGGTCGAGCGCGGCGCGCCGATCTCGAAGCTCACCTTGCCCACGTGGAGGCGGCTCACCGATCACGACAAGGACGGGGTGAGCGGGCTCTTCGGGGGCGGAGACTGCAACGACAACGATCCGAACATCAGCCCGAACGCCGAGGAGATCCTCGACAACGGCGTCGACGAGGACTGCTCGGGCGCGGATCTCACGCGGCGCACCGTCGAGACGCTCGCGCCATCGGCGGGCCCGAGCCACGTCGACCAGAAGCTCGTCCCCGACGATCTGAACGTGGTGCTCATCACCGTCGACACCCTCCGCCACGATCTCGGCTTCACCGGCTACAAGCGCCCCATCTCCGCGAACATCGACGCCCTCGCCGCGCGCAGCGTGATCTTCGACAACGCCTACGCGCTCGCGAGCTACACCGGCAAGTCGATCGGGCCGATGCTCATCGGCAAGTACGGCAGCGAGACGAACCGCAACTGGGGCCACTTCAACAAGTTCTCCGACGCCGACACGTTCCTCGCCCAGCGCCTGCAAGGCTCGAAGATCCGGACCCTCGGCGTCCACGGGCATCGCTACTTCGATGACTTCGGCGGCTTGAACCGAGGCTTCGACGTGATCGACTTCTCGGCCGCGCCCCCCAAGGACGCGCCGTGGGATGTCGACACGCGATCCACCAGCCAGGAGCTGACCGACGCCGCGATCTCCCTCCTCGAGAAGCCGGAGACCTCGGACCGACGCTTCTTCATGTGGGTCCACTACCTCGACCCCCACGCCGACTACCTCCGCCACGAGGGCCTCGACTTCGGCAACGCTCCTCGCGACCTCTACGACGCCGAGGTCGCCTTCACGGACAAGCACATCGGACGCCTCCTGGAGGCGATCGAGCAGGCTCCTTGGGGCAAGCGGACCGCCATCATCCTCACGAGCGATCACGGCGAGTCGTTTGGTGAGCACGACATGTGGAGGCACGGCTTCGAGGTATGGGACGTCCTCGTCCACGTGCCCCTCATCCTCTACGTGCCCGGGGTCCATCCCAAGCACGTGAGCCCGCGGCGCAGCGCCGTCGACCTCGTCCCGACCATCCTCGACCTCATGCGGGTGAAGAACCCCGGTCGCTCCGAGGAGGCGCTCGCCTCGGGGGATTTCCTCTCCGGCAACTCGCTGCTCGCCGACGTCTACGCGAAGGAGGGGACGCCGCTCGCGGTGCGGGACGTCCTCATCGACATGCCGGCCGGCCCCTACAACGACGCGCGCCGCGCCCTCATCCACGAGGACCTGAAGCTCACCGTGTCGAACGAGTCGCGGTTCGATCTCTACGATCTCGCCGCCGATCCGGGGGAGGAGCGGAACATCGCCAAGACCGACAAAGAGCGGCTCGGCCAGATGAAGGAGCGCTACGCGGCGATGAAGGCCTGGCTGCACGAAATCAAGGTCACCGGTCCGAAGAAGTGACCTCACGAACGCGCCGGTCGAGATCCCACTACCTCGCCCGGAGAAACCACGTGGTATGTTCGGCGGGTCGGGAATGGTCAGTCCTTTCCAAGTTCCCCCCGCCGCGGTCGTGTTCGACCTCGACGGCACGCTCATCGACAGCCGAGGCGACATCGCGGCGGCCGTGAATCACGCGCTGATCGCGACGGGCCGGCGGCCTCTCGCGGCGAGCGTGATCGCGGGCTACGTGGGCGACGGCGCGCGGGTGCTCCTCGCGCGGGCGGCGAAGCTCGCGGAGACGGACGCGGCCATCGACGAGCTGCTCGAGTTCTTCATCGACTACTACGTGAAGCACCCCAACGACTTCTCGAAGTGGGTCGACGGGGCGCCGCAGGTCCTCGATCGGATCGCGGAGCTCGAGCTGCCGATCGCTTTGTGCACCAACAAAGCGCGGCCCGTCACCGACGCGATCCTCGGAGCGCTGGGCGTCCGTACCCGGTTTCGCGCGATCTACGCCGGTGGTGACGGCCCCGAGAAGAAGCCTGCCGCCGGTCCCCTCCTCGCCCTCGCCAAGAAGATGAGCCTCGATGTCTCGAGCCTCGTCATGGTCGGAGACGGGCCGCAGGACGTGGAGTGCGCGCGGCGAGCGGGGTGCCGGGTGATCGGCGTCGTCTCGGGCTACAACCCCCGCGAGCGGATCTCGAACGCGCAGCCAGACGTCGTCATCGAGGGCCTGTCGGAGCTGCCGGATATCGTGCGGCGTTGGTGCGACGCGACAACGCGGCTCACCGCCTTCAGGCCGCGCTAGTCCCTCCCCCAGCGCTTCGAACCGGGCCCGCGCAAAACCCGATGCGGGTTTTCGCGTCCGGTGTATCCTGCGGCGGTCCCCTGCCCGGCACGCTCTTCCGATGCCCGATACGTCCCTCATCGGCCTGTCGCTAGCCGGTCGCTTCCGGATCTCGGGTGTCATTGGGGAAGGTGGCATGGCCACCGTCTACCGAGGCACCGTCGGCGACCGGCCCGAAGAGGTCGCGATCAAGATCATGAACCCCGACCTCGCGAAGGAGAGTCGGTTCGTTCGTCGTTTCCGGCGCGAGGCCAAAGCCGCCTCGATGCTCAAGCATCCGAACACGGTTCAGATCCTCGAGTTCGGGGTGGACCAGGGGTACGTCTACCTCGCGATGGAGCTGTTGCGCGGGTTCGACCTCGCGATGCTCCTCCACCGCGAGCGCCGCATCCCGGAGGCGCGCGCGGTGCAGATCGTCATCCAGGTCTGCCGAGCGCTCTCCGCCGCCCACGAGCAGTCGATCATCCACCGCGACCTCAAGCCCGACAACATCATGCTCGTGCGGCAACCGCCGGGGATGGCCTCGCCGGTGGCCGGGCTCGCGCAGGGCGATTTCGTGAAGGTGCTCGATTTCGGGATCGCGAAGATCCTCGACGACGACGGAGAGAAGCCGGCGGGAGCGGATTCGCGCGCGGAGCCGATCACGCAAGAGAAGTCGATGCTCACCCGCGTCGGAACCATCGTCGGAACGCCCGCGTACATGGCGCCCGAGCAGGGGCGCGCGGAGGCCGTCGACGCGCGCACCGATCTCTACGCCTGCGGCGTCCTCCTCTACGAGCTCATCACCGGCCGCGTCCCGTTCACGGGCGAGACGCCGATGCAGGTCGTGATGCGGCACGTGAACGAGATCCCGCGCAAGCCGGGAGAGATCGTCCCGATGAACCGCGAGCTCGAGCGGCTCATCATGCGCGCCCTCGCGAAGTACCCGAGCGAGCGCCAGCAGAGCGCAGAGGAGATGGCCTTCGAGCTGTTGAGCGTGCTGCCCGCGTTGACGCCGGCGAAGGCGGAGCCCGAGGCGCTCGCGGACGTGAAGCGGACGCTCGTGCTCGATCAGGCTCCGTCCAACGCGTCCCCCTATCCGAACCCGGGCCCCATGCCCGCGCCCCGCCCCGCGGCGGGCGCTCCTGCCGTTCCGCGCGCTCCTCAAGCCGCGTCTTCTTCGGGCCCGACGACGCAGGCGTACCCGCCTCCGGATCCGGCCGCTACCCGACCGCAGCCCCTCCCCGCGGCCGGTCGTCCCGCGGCGCCCGCGGCGCGCCCCGCCCCCGCCCCTCCGCCTTCCGATCTGGTCCAGTCTCCGTTCCCGACCCTCAACATCGAGGTGCCGGACGACATCTTCCCCCAAGGCTTCGCGGCGGCAGGGGCGACGGCCGCCGAGCCGGAGCCGACGAGGCGACTCGATCGAACGGTCTCGAGCCCCGCGCAGCAGCAGCCGCGACCGGGGCCGGCGCCGATTCGTCCTGCTGCCGGCGCACCCGCCGCGCCCGCGGCCGCGAAGCCTCCCGCCGCTCGGCCCGTCCCTCCCGTCGCCGGTCCCGCCGACGGCGGATCGAACCACCGCGGGGGCCTCGATCAGACGCTGCAGTCCCACGGGTCCATTCCCCCGCCCGCCAGCGAAGACGAAGAAGAGGCGCCGACGGTCCTCAAGAGTCCGACCGAGACCGACAAGGCCCGGATGTCCCTGGCCGAAGAGGCGATGGCCAAAGCCCTGGGCGCTCCTGCGGCCGCGCCCCCTCCCGGCGCCTCGAGGGCGGTCTCCCCCGGCGCCGGGTTGCCGAAGTTCTCCGGTCCGGAGAGCGTCGAGCCGACGCTCGTCGCGCCGAACAACCCTCAAGAGAAGACGACGATCTCGAAAGCCCCGGAGGTTCCGGAGATCGCCGCGCCCAAGGTCGCGCTCCACGGCGCCGCCGCGCCGAACGCTCCCGCCGCCGCTCCGATGCCCGCGGGGAAAGACCCGACCCGCGATCTCAAGAACCTGCAGTCGACCCTGCCCCTCGATCCCGAGCAGGTCGATCAGGCGGTCGAGCAGGCGCTCGCGAGGCGCGCGGCGACCCCTCCGCCGAAGCCCGCGTCGCCTGCGTCTCCCGTCCCCCCCGCCGAGGCGACGGTCGCGGACAAACCCAACCGCAGGCCGACCTCGGAGCTCATCCCCGTCCACTTGCCCGACGAGCCGAAGCCCGGCGATGGGCGCGTGCCTCAGCTCGGCGCCGCGGGCCCCGCGGTCGTGGACGCGCCCCTCGTCTGGGAGCCGAAGGCGAAGCGCCTCAGCGGGGCGACCGCCCTCATCGTCGGGATCGCCATCGGAGCCATCTTGGTCGCGGTCGCCATCGGCGTGGCGTTCCTGATGCGCGGCGAATGATGTTCCCCTCGGGAACACGGTTCCTGCGAGCGCGCGTCACGAATTCCGCCTGCTAGGTTGCCCACGCACCGGCGGGTTGATAATCACTTCTTGTGGCCCACTTGCGCGAAATGCTTCGCGCTCGCGAGGCGCCGCTCCTCATGGGGGTGCTCAACTGCACCCCCGACTCGTTCTCCGATGGGGGGCTGTTCCTCGACGAGCACCGTGCGCTGAAGCACGCGGAGAGCATGCTCGCCCGAGGCGCGTCGATCATCGACGTAGGCGCGGAGTCGGCGCGCCCGCGCGCGGCGCCGGTGCCGGCCGACGAGCAGATCGCGCGCGCGATGGGGATCGTCCGGCGCCTCGTGAAGCACGGCGCGACGGTCTCCATCGACACGACCTCGCCGGCGGTCGCGGCGCGCGCCCTCGACGAAGGCGCGGTCATGATCAACACCGTCGATCTGCGCCCCGCGCGCGAGCTCGCGATCGTCGCGCGCGAACGCCACGCGATGCTCGTGCTCTCTCACAGCCGCGGCTCGATGGCGGAGATGCGCGGCTTCTCGGAGGCGCCGGAGACGGCCTACGGCGACGTCGTCGCGGACGTGAAGCGAGAGCTCTCGCTCGCGCGCGACGTCGCGGTCGAGGCGGGGCTTTCGCCGCTGGACATCCTCTTGGATCCCGGCCTCGGGTTCCACAAGCGCGCGTCGCAGTCCCTCGCGCTGTGCGCGCGCCTCGACGAGCTCGTGGCCCTCGGTCACTTCGTGCTCGTCGGCCCGAGCCGAAAATCCTTCCTCTCGGTGGTGACGGCGGAGCGGGACGGAGAGCAAGCAGCGCCGGGCGACCGCCTCGGCGCGACGATCGCGGCGTGCCTCGCGTGCGCCGCGAAGGGCGCGGCCGTCCTCCGCGTACACGACGTGGCCGAGGTCCGCCAGGCGCTCGCGTTCGATCGAGCGCTCTCGAAGGGAGCGGGCGATGTTTGAACAGCTCGAGAAGCTGTTCATCAACCGCACGCGCTGGGAGATCGCGCGCGACCTCCTCGACGTCGCGATCGTCGCCTACCTCATCTACCGCCTCCTCCTCATCGTCCGCGGCACGCGCGCGATGCAGATGGGCGTCGGCCTCGGCGTCATCCTCCTCCTCTACCTCGCGTCGAAGGCGGTCGGGCTCGTCACCCTCCAGAGCCTCCTCCAGTACGTCCTCTCTTCGATCATCCTCATCATCGTCGTCGTGTTCCAGAACGACATCCGCCGCGCCCTCATCCGCGTCGGCGGGCGGGCGTGGCTCGGCCGCGGACGTCGCCAGGAGCAATCGCGCGTCATCGACGAGGTGGTGGCGGCGGTGACGGAGCTCGCCCGCCACCGCATCGGGGCCATCATCGCCTTCGAGCAGGACGCGAACCTCCTCGAGTTCACGAAGAGCGAGGGCATCGTCATCGGCTCGGCCGTCACCCGCGAGCTCCTCGTCGCCATGTTCTATCCGGAGTCGGTGAACAAGCTCCACGACGGGGCCGTCATCATCCGCGATCTCAAGATCGCGCGCGCTGGCGTCTTCTTCCCGATGCCGGACGCCAAGAACCTCGACCCGAGCCTGGGCTCCAGGCACCGAGCGTCGCTCGGCATCACCGAGGAGACGGACGCGGTCGTGGTCGTCGTCAGCGAGGAGCGCGGCACCATCAGCTTCTGCTTCAACGGCAACATCGTGCCGAACCTCGACGGGACGGCGCTGCGCCAGACGCTGGTCGGCCTCCTCCAGCAGAAACCCACGAAGGGACGCACGGAGAAGCTCGCCGCCGCGCTGGCAGGGAAGGGCCCCCCCTCCTCCTCTCCTTCGCCTCGCGCTGCCGAGTCGACCCCCGCCCCTGTGTCGAGCGCGCGCGAGAGCGTCCCCCCGCGTGAGACGGTCATCCCCGCCACCGCGACGCCGCTCCCCATCGGTCTGCCGAAGACCCAAGCGGCGCGGATCGAGCGCGCGCGCGCGGAGGCAGCGCGGAGCGCCGAGCCCGAGGCCCTCCACGCGAAGTCGATCTCGCTCCCGATGCGGAGGCAGACGAAGCCACCGTCGCCCGAGGTCGATGAAGGGGAGGACGCGGGGCCCGACTCCGATCGGGGGCCGCTCACGGAGCGGCCGAGCTTCGTCCCGAGCTCTTCACGCGCGCCGATCGAGGAAGGGGCGACCGGCGGGGGCACGAGCACGCCCGTGCCGCGAGCGGAGGAGCCATGAGCGGGCTGGGCGCGCGGGTGCAGCGATTCTTCTGGGACATGTTCTTCGAGAACATGGCGCTCAAGCTCGTCTCGCTCTTGTGCGCGCTCGGCTTCTTCGTCTTCATCCGTGGCTCGGAGCGCGCGGAGATGCGGTTCGACGTCGGCATCGTCCACACCTCTCCGCCCGACTCCGCGCGCCGCATCTTGGTCAAGGAGCCGCCCACCGGGATCAGCGTCACCCTCCGCGGACCGCGCACGCAGCTCGAGGCTCTCCCGCGGGATCTCGGCACGATCACCCTCGACCTCTCCACCGGCCACGAGAACGTGATCGAGCTCTCCCCCAAGATGATCCCGGACCTGCCGACGGGGGTCGAGGTCGTGCAGCTGTTCCCCCAGCGCATCGAGGTTCGCTGGGACGACATCGTGTCGCGCGCGATCCCGGTGCGGGTGCTCCCGACGGGCTCGCCGCGTTCGGGCCACAAGCTCGTGGGCGAGCTCGCGACGGAGCCCGCGACCGTCACCGCGACGGGGCCGCGCACCATCGTCGAGCTGATGCAGAGCGCCTCCGCTGGCTCCTTCGATCTCGTGGATCTCGACAGCACCGAGGAGCGCACGATGCCGCTCGATCTGCCTCCTCAAGGGGTGGAGTACAGCGAGCGCAGCGTGAAGGTCACCGCTCAGATCGCCCGGGAGGAGAAGGTCCTGCTGTTCAAGGCGGTTCGGGTCGAGGTCGTCGGCGCCCCGAAGGCGATCACCCGCCCCGAGACGGTGACGGTCAAGGTCCGCGGCGTGAACGAGGTCGTGTCGGCGATCGAGGCAGACCAGATCGTCCCCCACATCGAGCTGCCGTTCGACATCGACCTCACGAAACCGGGGAGCATCATGGCCAAGGTCCTGCTCGACATCCCCAACGTCGAAGTCGAGGTCGAGCCCAAAGAGGTGCTCGTCAAATGGTGAGAGGCTGGCTCGTGGCAGCCGCGTTCATCGCCGTCGTGGCGTCGGGGACCGCCGCGCGCGCCCAACAGAGAGACGAGGCGAAGCCCGTCCTCGTGGATCGCGTCGTCGCGCGCTGGCGCATGGTGGAGTCCGACAGTCGCGGCACCGGCCACCTCATCTTCGCGCGCGAGATCGCGTTCGAAGCGCGCCTGGAAGGGATGGCCCTCGGCGACGGACCTCGAGACAAGATCGCGGACCGGCACATCCGCGCCGCCCTCGCTCGTCACGTGACGGAGTCGCTCCTCGAAGAGCTGCCGCTCGAGCCGGCGGCGACGCCCGCTCAAGTGGCGGAGCGAGCCGCCAAGGCCCGGCAAGCGCTCGAGGCGCGCGTCGGCGGCGCGGAGCGGCTCGAGGCGGCGAGAGAGCAAGAGCGCATCAGCACCGACGAGCTCGACGCGATGCTGCGACGAACCGCGCGCGCGAGCCTCTATCTCGACCGGATGATCGCGCCCCTCCTCGAGCCGACCGACATCGAGCTGCGCGAGCTCCACGCGGCCGGGAAGACACCGTTCACGAGCGAGCGCTTCGTCGACGTCGTCGAGAAGCTGCGGCGCTGGGTCCTCGCCCAGCGCATGGCTCAGGCCCTCGACGACTTCTGGCAACGCGCGCGCTCGCGCATCGTCATCACGTGGGTGCAGAAGCGGAAGGGCGCCCGCTCGGACCGGCAGCGCTAGCAGGCTGCTGAAAAAGCCCCCGACTGCCATTTCGAAGGGACATGGCCGCCATTTCACCCTAGAGCACCGATCATGTTGAGAGCCGGCGCATTCGCGCGATTTCGCGCCCGATCCACACGGCCTCGTCGCTCCGCTCCTCAGATTACGAGGAGTAGTCTTGCCGTGCTCACTCCTCGGGCGCGCGCCTCAGCCGCAAACTCCCCCGACTTCACTCGGCTTTTCAACACGTTCGGTGCTCTAGAGGCTCGGCTCGCCCTCGGGGAGCGCGTTCGCCGAAGGGAGCTCTTGCGAGCTCGGCGCCTCTTCGTCCTGGCCGTGGTGCGTGTCGCCGAAGTGGTGAGCGAACGAGCGGGTGGCGCGCCGCGTCCGGATGAACTCGGCGAACGCGACGAGGGTGTCGAGATCGCGAGGCCCGAGCGAGTCGGCGATGTCGCGCAGGGACTTTCGCAGGCTCTCCGCGTTGCGCCCGCGCCGCTCGGCGCGCGGCTCGGCAGGGGTGGCGGGGGTGGCCACCGCGGACTCGGCGACGGGAGCAGCGCCCGGAGCGGGCGTCTCCGGCGCCCAAACGGGGCGGGCGACCGGGGTGAGTGCGTGAGCCGACAACCAAGCCTCCATGAAGATGCGCAAGCGCTCCGATCGGAACGAGAACCAGCGCTCGCGCTCCGGACCGTAGGCCATGAGGACGTCTTTGAAGCGTCGGAAGGCGCCTTTTCCGTCGATCGCCTGCGTGAGCTTCTGCTGAAGGTCCGGGTCGTCCACCATCGGGATGTACCGCTCCATCCAGCGGTACTGCTCACGGGAGCTGACCGGGTCGACGCGGAGGTAGTTCGGGTCGGCGGCGATGCGGGCGTGCATCTGCGGGTCCGCGACCCCGTCGACGATTCGCAGGACGTCGCCCGTCACCAAGTGTAGATAGGAGTGGACCTCGGGCGCGTTGTTCTCGAACGCGTCTTCGAGCGCCTCCCAATCGACCGGCACCTCGCGCAGCGGCCCCTCGCGCATGGCCTCGCCGGAGCCCTCACCGTCGAGCCCGAGCTCGGCCTTCGACGGACGTTCCCCTGCGCCACGATCGGGCGCGGCCCGCTCCGGCTCCGCCCCCCGCTCCGTCGCGGAGCGCACCGCGACGGGAGCGTCTTCGCCCTCCGCACCGGAAGCATCCTTGCGGGTCACACGTCGAAGCGGCGGTCTCATGGCAGGGTCGGTCACGGGATTCACGTCCAGAATGCGGCGGCCGCGCTCGAGACGCACCAAATTTCGGTGCTCGACGACAGGAGAGGCTGCACTCGACGTGCCGACCCCCTCCGAGGACTCGAGAGTGCTCACCGCGTGGACGCGATGAAGGGCAATGGGAGCTCGATTCATAACACGCTTTTCCCCGTCTGGTGGGGAGGTAACCGCGCCGGACGAGGGTTCATTCCAGCGTGGTGTTTGCGAAGCGTGCGGGGAGTCGAGGCCGGGCCGCCCGGAGCCCGGGGCCTTCAGTCGTGCAGGCGCGCCTGCCGCACAGCATGGGCCCAGCGGGAGAGGTGCGCGCTCCGCGCCGCCTCGGTGAGGGCGGGCCGGAACACCCGGTCCGGCTTCGACATCTTCGAGGCCTCGTGCACGTCGCGGAACAGCCCCACCCCGACCCCCGCGAGCATCGCCGCCCCGCGCGCCGTCGACTCGAGCTCCGCGGGGCGCTCGATGACGACGTTCGACACGTCGGCCTGAAACTGCATCAGCAGGTCGTTGGCCGCCGCGCCCCCGTCGACGCGCATGCGCTGGAGCGGACCGCCGAGATCGCCGCTCATGGCAGAGAGGAGGTCGGCGACCTGGAACGCGATCCCCTCGAGGGCGGCGCGCGCGAAGTGCCCCCGCCCGGTGCCGCGCGTGATGCCGGTGAAGAGGCCCCGCGCGTGAGGATCCCAGTGAGGCGCGCCCAGGCCGGCGAGCGCGGGGACGAAGACGAGCCCGTCGGTGGACTCGACGGTGCGCGCCAGCGCTTCGATTTCCGAAGCACTGGAGATGATCCCGAGCCCGTCCCGGAGGAACTGCACCGCCGCGCCCGCGATGAACGCGCTCCCCTCCAGGGCGTAGACCGTCTCGTCACCGACCTTCCAGGCGGCGGTGGCGAGGAGCCCGCTCGCGCTCGCCTTCGGCTTCGAGCCGACGTTCGTGAGCGCGAACGCGCCGGTGCCGTACGTGCACTTGGTGTCCCCGATGCCGAAGCAAGCCTGGCCGAACAGGGCTGCCTGCTGATCGCCGGCGATCCCCGCGACGGGCACCGGCGCCGGCAGCTCTCCGAAGCAATCGGTCCGGGCGATGTCCGCCGCGGAGGGGACGATCTCCGGGAGGACCCCCCGCGGCACATCCAGCATCGAGAGCATCTCGTCGTCCCAGGCGCACCGCGCGAGATCCATGAGGAGCGTGCGCGACGCGTTCGTCACGTCGGTGACGTGGGACTTCCCGCCCGAGAGCACGTGGACGAGGTACGTGTCGATCGTCCCGAAGGCGAGCTCCCCGCGTGAGGCGCGCGCCCGCGCGCCCTCGACGTGATCGAGGAGCCAGGCGAGCTTGGTGCCGCTGAAGTAGGGATCGAGCACGAGGCCCGTCTTGGCTCGGACCGCCCCCTCGAGCCCGCGCGCCTTCAGCTCCGCGCATCGATCCGCGGTCCTGCGATCCTGCCAGACGATGGCGCGGTGGACCGGCGCGCCCGTGGAGCGCTCCCACAGGCACGTCGTCTCGCGCTGATTCGTGATCCCCACCGCCGCGATGCGGCCGCGATCGGTCTTTGGATCGCGGAGGACCCGCGTCACGCTCTCGCGCACGGAGCGCTCGATCTCCCCGAGGTCGTGCTCCACCCAGCCCGGCTGCGGGTAGTGCTGCGGGAACTCGACGGTGTGCCGCGCGACGGTGCGGCCCTCGGTGTCCATGACGAGCGACGTGGTGCCCGTCGTGCCCTGATCGATTGCGAGGAGATGGTCGGCCACGGGGGTGGCGTACCTCGTCAATCGCGCGATGAAAAGCCGCGTCCGACGAAGTCTTGATCGTCTTCAGGTAGTCGGCTTGCGCCCTCGTCAGCTCTTCCACGTTGCGGGCGAGCTCGAGGAGCTGCTCGCCGCTGCGGCGCTGGGCGCGCTGGGACGTGTTGAGGGTGTTCACCATCGAAGAGATCTGCTCGATGGACGCGGTGATCTGCCGCCCGCCCCGCGCCTGCTCCTGGCTCGAGCGCTCGACGTGCTGGGTGATCATCCGCATCTTCTCCGCGCTCTTCATGATCTGATCGGAGCCGCGGGCCTGCTGGGCAGTGGCGGCCGCGATCTGCTGGACGGTCTCCGCGATCCGGCCGATGGCGTCCGTGACCTGCTTCGAGCCCTTGGCCTGCTCCACGGTGGCGCGGGCGATCGCGCGCACCATCGCCGTCGACTTCTGGGAGCTCTCGAGGATCTTCTTGAGGGCGCGCTCCGCCTCGTTCGAGACCTCCACGCCCCGAGAGACGTTCTGGGCGCCGCGCTCGACGGCGATGATGGCGTTGCGCGACTCCGCCTGGATCGTCTTGATGAGCTCGGCGATCTCCTTGGTGCTGCCTCCCGCGCGCTCGGCGAGGTCTTTGATCTCGTCCGCGACGACGGCGAAGCCCTTGCCGTGCTCGCCGGCCTGAGCGGCGATGATGGCGGCGTTCAGGGCGAGGAGGTTCGTCTGCTCCGCGACGTCGTCGATCACGGCGAGGATCTGCCCGATGGCGTCGATGCGCGTCCCGAGGTTCGAGATGACGGAGACGGCCTCCTGGCTCGAGTCGCGGATGCGGTTGATCTCGCTGATCGTCTTGAGGATGGCCTCCGCGCCGCGATCCGCGTCGAGGGCGACCTCCTCCGAGAGCCGGGCCGTCTCGTTGGCGTTCGACTGGACCTGGTCGATGGAGACGTCCATCTCGTTCATCGAGGAGCTCGTCTCCTCGGCGGTGAGCGAGAGGGCGTCGATGTTCCTCGCGACCTCGCGGACGGAGTAGGCCATCTCCTCGATCGACGTCGCCGTCTCGCGGACGCTCGCCGCCAGCTCGGCCACGTTCTGAGCGACCTCCTCGTTCGTCGTCGTCATCTCGAGGATGCTCGAGCTCGACTCCTCTGCGCTCGTCGCCAGCGTCTCGATGGACTGATACACCTCGACGAGGGCCTGGTTGACGGTGCGCACGTGGCCCGCGAGCTCCGTCGAGACCTTGCTGATGTTGGGGTGGGCCGCTTCGAACTCCGTGACCGACTCGCGCAGCGCGGCGAGGGGCTCGCGCAGCTCGCTCGTCTTCACGCCCCCTTCACGCGCGCGCTTGGCCTCGGCGTGGGCCTGCTCGATCTCCCGGCGCGCCTTGGCGAGCTCGGCCTCTGCTTCCTTGCGGGCCTTGGCGAGCTCGGCCTCCACCTCTTTGCGATCTCGCTCGAGCTCCTCGCGCTCCTCCGCGATCCGGCCCAGCTCGTCGAACGCGGCCGCGAGCTCCGGGGGCGCGTTCTCGGGCAGCTCCGGCGCGCGGCCCTTCCGGGCGTCCTGCACGCCCTTCAAGAGAGGCTTCAGCGAGCCCTCCCCACCCTTCGAGAGCTCGAAGACGAAGAGACCGACCGCGAACAGCGCGTACAAGCCGAAGATCGACGTCAGAAACTCGGGGAGCTTGGTCGCGACGGCGCCGCAAACCACGCCGACGACGAGCAGCAGGAACAGCGGGCGTAGGAGGCGGGCAGGCATCCCGCGCGGAGACTAGAGGCGGGCAGGCCTTCTCGGCAAGCAGCTCGCGATTCGATGCATCCAAGCATCACGCTCGGACGAAGGCTCAACGAACCGCCCGGCCGCTCGCGGCCGAGAACGATCGGCGCGCCGGCTTCTCCGCCGCGACACGCTCGACGCGAACGGCGTCCGAGAACCCCGCCGAGACGTCCGCGTTGAGCGGCTGATCGTAAGTCTCGTATTCGGTCAGATCGTAGACCGGCCGTTGTCCAGAGGACATTTTGACGGCGCAACCACTACCGAGCGAGAGGAGAGCCATGATGGCGAGCCAGCGTGCCATGGTGACCTCGACTTCTCCGGACCTCGCGGTCTACGGAGCATGGGGCGAGCAGCGCCCCTTTGAAATGCGTGATTCCTCCCGAGCCGATGGGTCGGAGAGGCAGACGAAGGATGCGAGACCGGCCGCGCGTCGGGGCGGGGCTGGCCACGCTGAATCTTGGACGGGGGCCCTCGGCGCTTCCTTCAAAGAGTCGGTCACACTTTTTGGGAATGCCCCGCGAGGGCCGCGCGCACCGACCGCGCATCTTTCTCGGGTCGAAGGAAAACCCGTGCTCGAGATCTTCCCATCCATCTCGGGTCGCGTAGACTCCGGGCGAATTCGCGGCGAGTCGCCCGACTGAGGCATCTCGTCTCGGGCCCTGTCTTGGTTCAAGGAGTCTCTATGAAGCGTGTTTTTGCAATCGTGGCCGTGCTCGTCGCCGCGCCGCTCGTGTCTGTCGAGGTTGGCTGCGGTGACTCGGGCACCGGCGCCGGGACCTCGGGGATCGACTGCAACGCCACCCCGCCCAAGGGCTACAGCGAGCTGGGCCTGGCGTTCGCCAAGTGCACGAGCTGCCACTCGTCCAAGCTGACCGACCCGACCTCGCGCCAGGCCGCTCCGCTGGGCAACGACTACGACACGTACGAGCTCGCGACGCAGTGGACGGCCGACATCTGCGCGTCGATCGAGGACGGGACCATGCCGCCCGCCGGCTCGGCGACCCTCACGACGACCGAGGAGAACGACCTCCTCGCGTGGTGCTCCTGCGGCGCGCCGCAGTGAGATCCCTCGACCAGCCGACGTCGTGAAGAGGCCCGGCGCCGCCCCTCGCCCACGGGTGATCGGCGCACCGGGCCCTCATGGGTCTTTGCATCCGAGATTTTTCGTGTAGGCTCCCCCAGCCTTTCGGGACGGTGTCGAGTCCCTGGGAGAGGTGGCCGAGTGGTCGAAGGCACACGCTTGCTAAGCGTGCGAGCCCAAAAGGCTCCGCGGGTTCGAATCCCGCCCTCTCCGCAAACCGGCGGTCCTGCGTCGGGCCCGCGCTGAGCTCGTTCCCAACGAGGCGAGCGCGGGTGGCGGGAATCGACCTCGAATCGTCACGCGGTTGACCGGAGCGGCCGCGTCGACTTTGCGCTAGGAGGATGCGGCGCGCGCTGAACGGAGGCCCGCCGGGCCGGCAGCGAAGCGCGAGGAGATCCTTCCAATGCTTCGTCTCACCGCTCGGTCCTTCTCCCCCACGACCGCGACCTTCGTCGTGTCGCTCCTCGCCTCGATCGCCCTCGGGTGCGGTGACGACACCGGCACGGGAGGCTCCGGCGCCTCCTCCGGAGGAAACGGAGGGAGCGGCGCCTCGAGCCAAGGCGGTGAAGGCGGCGCGGGCGGCCAGAACGTTGGAGGTCAAACGACCGGCGGCGGCGGCACGGGCGGGCAGGGGGGCGGCGGGGGCAACCCCGGCTACGAGGAGATCACCTGCAGCACGACCCTCACCGCGCCCGACACCGGCGTGTGCGGCGTCGCCTCGACGGGCACGAGCGGGACGCTCCTCCGCGGCACCGTCCTCGGCCCGGGCGCGCTCTACCGCAACGGCGGGGTGCTCTACGACGACGCCGGGATCATCCAATGCGTGGGCTGCGACTGTGAGGTCGACGCGCCCGACGCATCCATCGTCGACTGCCCCGACGGCGTGATCTCCCCAGGTCTCATCAACCCCCACGACCACATCACGTACGCGAACAACGCCCCCTACGACGTGGGGACCACGCGCTACGACCATCGCCACGAGTGGCGCACCGGCGCGAACGGCAAGCCCGTCATCCCCTACAACAGCCAGGCCCCCGCCAACGTGGTGCTCTTCGCGGAGCTGCGCTTCATCATGAGCGGCGCGACGAGCGCGGCGAGCGCGGGCGGACGCCCCGGCCTCCTCCGAAACCTCGACACCGCGAACGACCTCGAGGGCCTCCCCGCCCAGGTCTGTGACTCCGACACGTTCCCGCTCAACGACGCCAACGGGACGATGCACGCGACGGGGTGCAACTACGGGCAGAACCCGACGACGGAGCAGGACATCGCGAGCCTCAACGGATACTTGCCCCACATCGCGGAGGGGATCCTCCCCGAGGCGGAGAACGAGTTCACCTGCACGAGCTCCAGCTCGGTGCAGAACGGCCACGACCTCATCGACCACCAGACGGCCGTCATCCACGCCGTCGGCATGACGCCGCCAGACTTCGAGATCATGAGGACGGATCAAGCGAGCGTCATCTGGTCACCGCGCTCCAACGTCTCGCTCTACGGGGACACCGCGCGCGTGACGATGATCGACGCGATGGGCGTCCCCATCGCCCTCGGCACGGACTGGATGCCGTCCGGCTCGATGAACCTCCTCCGCGAGCTCCACTGCGCCGACGAGCTCAACAAGGGCTACTTCGACAACCACTTCTCGGATCTCGCCCTCTGGCGCATGGTCACCGAGAACGCCGCCTTCGCTACCGGCACCCAGAACACCCTCGGCGCGCTGAAGGTCGGCTACACCGCGGACATCTCCGTCTTCGACGCCACCGTCCGCAAGGACTTCCGCGCCATCATCGGGGGCGGCGTGGAGGACGTGGTCCTCGTGCTTCGAGGCGGCGAGCCCCTCTACGGCGACGCCGACCTCCTCTCCGACGCCGTCATCGGCGGCGCCGCCTGCGAGGACTTGCCCGTGTGCGGGGTCGACAAGAAGGCGTGCGTGCAGCAAGACACCGGCACGGCGACCCTCGCCCAGCTCAAGACCGCGGGCGAGGCGTTCTATCCGCTCTTCTTCTGCAACGACGAGACGCCGGACACGGAGCCGAGCTGCGCGCCCTTCCGGCAGGGCGAGTACGACGGCCCCACCGCGAGCGACGCGGACGGCGACGGCGTCGACGACGCGACCGACAACTGCCCCGCCATCTTCAACCCGATCCGCCCGCTCGATGGGAGCGCCCAAGCGGACTCGGACGGAGACGGGATCGGCGACGAGTGCGACAAGTGCCCGACGACGGCCGGAGAGACGTGCACGCCGCCCTCCTCCGACGACATCGACGGTGACGGCGTCTCGAACGGCGTCGACGTCTGCCCGGAGGTCTCCGACGATCAGACCGACACGGACGGCGACGGCCACGGCGACGCGTGCGACGCGTGCCCGAACGATCCGAACCCGGGCGCGGCCGGCTGCGCGCTCGACATCGCGACCATCCGCAACCCCGCCGCCCCCGGCCACCCCGCCGAGGGCTCCGCCGTCACCTTCACCGGTCACGTCATCGCCGTCCGCCCCGACACCGGCTCGAGCCGCGGCTTCACCGTGCAAGACTCGGCCGATCCGTACAGCGGGATCTTCGTCTTCACGGCCAGCCAGTCGCCCGGCGTCGCGCCCGGGAACGAGGTGACCGTCTCCGGCACGTACACGGAGTTCTTCACCCTGAGCGAGATCACGAACCCCATCATCACCGTCGTCGACACCGGCACGACCATCCCCTACGCGGCGCACGCGGCCACCAACACCGGCGAGCTCGCCACCGCCGCCACCGCCGAGCCGTACGAGTCGATGCTCGTGTCGGTCGGGGCGGTGACGATCACCAACATCAACCCCGACGCCCCGTCCGACTTCGACGAGTTCTCGGTCGCGTCGGTCGCGAGCACGGACCTGCGCATCAACGATCAGTTCCTCGCCGCCATCGACAACACGTGCGCCGTCGGCACCGCCTTCACCGGCATCACCGGCGTGCTCGACTTCTCCTTCAGCAACTGGAAGCTCGAGCCGCGCACCGCCGCCGACATCGGCGTGACGACCTGCAACCCGGCGCCCTAGTAGCGCGCTCGAGGAGCCGTCGCGGGGTCCCGGTAGGGACGGCCCTTTCGGGCCGCCCCCCGGACAGATCCCGGCGAGCGGATTTCCCGCACCGGGCTCCCACCTTGGATCAGCGGAGAGCGAAGCGTTGCTCAGGCCACGGATGCACGATCTCAGGTCGAAGCAACTCGTAGCGTTGCTCGAAGCGCTTCCACTGCACGACGGTCTTTCGGCCTCGCTGGCTCCGGCGTGAGAGCTGCCGATACCAGGCCGCTCGGACCTGATGTCGGAAGCGTCTCAACGCTCGTTCGTTCCCCGGTACACCGTAATAGTTGTAGTGCCCGCGGAGCACGCTGTTGAGCCATCGATGCGTCTCTTTGACCGGCGCGTGGCGTCGTCTGCGGAGCTCCTCGCGGAGCATCGCGTACTTCGCCGTGCGCTTCTTCTTCGACGTGTGTCTCAGGAGGTGGAAGGACCCGTCTCTTCCCTTTGCGCCGATGTGCGTGAAGCCGAGAAAGTCGAAGGTCGCCTTCTGCGCCTTCTCGTTCCCAGCGGGTCTCGCAAATCTGCCGAAGCGAATGAGCCGAGTCTTCTCGTCGTGGAGGGCGAGGCCGTATTCCTCGAGGCGCCTTCGAAGCTGTGCCCTGAAGATCCTGGCGTCGCTCCCGTTCTGGAAGCCCACCACGAAGTCATCGGCGTAGCGGACGATATACACTCGTCTCTTCGCCTCCTGCCTTCGCCACGCGTGAGCCCACTGATCGAGCACGTGATGGAGGAACACGTTCGAGAGGAGCGGACTGATCACGCCTCCCTGCGGGGTTCCTTCTTCCGTTGCTTCCACACGTCCATCCTCCCAGACGCCTGCGTTCAGCCATCTCACGATGAGCCGCACCAAGCGTCGATCCCCAATGCGTTCCTCCAGGATCTTCTTCAGCCGCTCATGATGAATGGTGCCGAAAAAGTCCGCGATGTCCGCATCCAGGATCCAGTTCGTTCTCTCCTTCGTGATCGCCACCGCAAGCGCGTCGAGCGCGTCGTGCGTCGACCGCCCTGGTCGAAAGCCGTACGAAAAGCCCAGGAACTGCTTCTCGTAGATCGGCTCCAAGAGCATGCGCACTGCTTGTTGCACGACCTTGTCCTCGATCGTTGGGATCCCCAGCGGACGCTCACGTCCATCCGGCTTCGGGATCCTCACGCGGCGAACCGGAGGCGGGTGATACGCGTTCCGGTGTAGACGATCCTGCAGGTCGCGCAGGTTGTCCTCGAGCTTTTCGCCGTAGGACTTCCAGTCGACCAGGTCCACTCCGGGAGCCGCCCTCTTTTGGAGACGCGCGTACGCGTCCTTGAGAAGGGGCACCTTGAGGTGACAGAAGAGATTCGTAAATCGCGCACCCTTGTCTTTGCTCGCTCGTTCTCCGAGCTGCTGCAGGTACGTCGGCACGCTTACCCGGCCCTGAGTCCGGCGCGTGTTTCGCGCAGCAGCGTTCTCCTTGGTCGCGTTCCTTTCCTCCATCGACTCCTCGGGCGTTACCCGCGAGTTCGCCGACTTCCTCGGTACTACGTCAGCGTCCGACTTCTCGAGACCGTTGCAGCGCGGATTACGTTGACCTTCCCGCGCCTGCCGTCTTCGTTGCCGAAGCGAGGCTGTCCCGAGACCTCCCGGCTTCCGTGCAGAGAGTCCTTGTGAGCGTGCCGAGCTTTTCAACCCCGGAGGAGCCTCGAGAGCCCACTCCACTTCCATGGCTCCCTCGGTGTAGCCTTCCGCATAGGGCAACAGCGTCGGCCTCCTCATTGCGTTGGTTTCGGGGCTAGATCCCCCGGCCCGCTCACTCGCCCCCCCACGCTTCGCATCGACGGTCGCCCGCCGTAGCGCAAGGGGTAGCTTTCCTGGCAGGTGGAGTCCGCCAGGTCAGGACTTGGTTGGGTCATCACTTCCTTCCTCACCCGATCCTCTCTGCCGGCTTGGCCGGCGCTCTGCCCACCCCCGGCTCGCTCCGCTCGCCGACCCCTCCCCGGCGTGGCGCTTCGCGCCCCGCGGGAGGGGTGGGCCCAGGCGATTGGGCGGCTCGGGCTCGGGCTCGGCGCGCGCCGCTACTGATTTCATAGCACTCGGACGCGGACCGGCGGAGCCCGCCCGGCTACACGCGCATCGACGACGCGACCGCGAAGGCCTCGATCGACCGGAAGCACACACGGGCGGGGCCCTCGAGGGCGATGGCGCGGAAGCCGAAGCCTCCGAACCCGAGGCCGGCGTCGATGGCGGACAGGACGCGCTCGCCGTTCACGAAGAGCTGGAGCATCGTGTCGGCCGCGCGCAGCTCGATGGTGTTGGGGTACCCGGCGGGGGCGACGTGGGGCGAGCACTCCCAGTCGCGGATGGCGGAGACGGCGGAGACTTCGCCCCCTTCGCAGAAGCGGGCGAGGCGGACGGTCCGGAGACCGGGGACGACGAGGGCCTGGTACCCGTCGGCGATGCCGCTCTCGGTGTGGACGCGCGCGATGGCGGCGAACCCCGCGCCGGGATCGATGGCGGTGGCGGTGACGGCGACGCACACGTCGCGCACGTGCTTCTTCGCGCTCGCCCACGAAGCGCCTTGGGCGGGCAGGTGGAGGACGTGCCCCTCCGGCGATGGCTCCACGCGGCGCTTGAGGGCGCCCGCGCCGAGTAACGGATCGCTCGGGTGGCGCTCGGCGTGGATGGGCGCGCCCCGATCGAGCATCAGGGTGTCGCCCCATTGAATCGGAGCGCGGCAGTAAGCACAGAACGGGACCTGGAAGCGCAGCGGCCCCCCGCAGCTCGGGCAGTCGAGGACGTGAGGCCGGATCACGCGACGACCCCCGCGATCCAGATCGCTCCCAGCACGGCGAAGCCGGGGCCGCTCCGCTGGGCGTCGATCCGGACGCCCACGTGGCCCATCCCCAGATACGGATCGTGGGTGACGGCGATGCGCTGTCCGTCGAGCCAGCCCTCGAGCACCGGTCCCTGCACGCGCAGCTCGAGGGAGCTCTCGTGGCCGATCCGGTCGAGCGCGGCGTGGCGCGTCCACGGCGTGATGAGGGTGAACTGCGAGCGCTGGCCCAGCCCGCCCGTCAGGTAGCGGGCGCACGCGACCTGTCGGTCTTGGACGTCGAGCATCAGGCCGTAGTACTTGCGGTACGAGCCGAGCTCGGAGCTGCGCGCGAACAGGGTGACCCGCGCGCTCCCCCCCGCGGCGGGGATGCCGGCGCCGATGCACGCGTCGCGGAGCCGCATGAAGGGCATCTTCCATTCGAAGGATTTGCCCGCGACGCAGTCGACGCGCATGCCGTGAGGGGTCGGGGAGAACCGCAACGTGCCGCTCCGCTCCACCGCCTGCGGATCGAGCGACATGGGCAGGGCGCCGGGGACGCGCAGGTCGACGTGGTAGATGGGCGGGCTCGGCTTGATCGGCGGATAGACGGGCACGAGCGCGCCGCGCTCCGCTCGCAGCGCGAGCATGCAGGCGGGACACGCGAACGCTCCCGCGGGGACGGGCGTCGCGCAGGAGGGACAGGCGGGCGCGGCCGTCATCTCACCGCCGGAGCGGCGACCGCCGCGGAGCGCGCGAGGCGCAGCGGGTCGAGCGACAAGCGCAGCTCGTCGGCCCAGACGATCCCCGCCCCGAAAGGCGCCATCGAGCGGGGCAGCACCGGCAACGCCCGCAAGGCGACCTCGTCGATCGAGCCCACCCCTTCCACCGCGACCCCGACCGGCCCGGTCGAGGTAGGCGCCCCGAGCGCGGGCACGACCTCGACCACGAGCCGATCGGGGCCAGCTCGGTCGGGATCGATGCAGCCCTCGAGCAGATCGCGCAGGCTCGCGGCCGGACGAGCCCAGTCCTCGATGCGGTGGATGGATCGGATGTGTTGGACGGGCATCGCGAACGCGTCGGCGGCGCACTCGAGCCAGATCACCCGCACGAGCGAAGCCTCCGCCGGCACCGAGATGGTCGCGGTGAGGCCGAGGCCGGGGCGGCTCGAGAGCTGGACCGATCCCCCCATGCGCTGGACGGCGGCGAGGGTGAGATCGAGGCCCACGCCTCGGCCCGCGAGGAGATCCGCGTCGCGCTTCAGCGAGAACCCCGGTGAGAACAGGAGAGAGAGGACGGCGTGGTCGTCGAGGCAACCCGCCTCCGCGTCCGAGACGAGGCCTCGCTCGAGGGCCCGCGCCCGGACGCTCGAGACGTCGACCCCCGCCCCGTCGTCCTCGACCCCGATCGTGAGCATCCCGTCGCGTTGAGCGACGAAGAGCCGGAGGGCGCCGACGGCGGCCTTCTCGCTCCGCACCCGGGCGTCGGGGAGCTCGATGCCGTGCGCGACCGCGTTGCGAACGAGCTGCCGCATCGGATCGACGAGGGCGTCGAGGATGCGCCGATCGACGGGCTTGTCGCCCCCCGAGATGGTGACGTTCACGAGCTTGCCGAGCCGCCCCGCTTCGCTCCGCGCGGAGACGGCGAGCCGATCGAGGAGCGTGGCCGCGGGCGTCGTCCGGAGGGTCTGCACGGTGGCGGCGAGCGTCTCCCCTTCGCGAGCGAGGCGGCGCGAGAGCGCGGTCATCTGTCCCGACGTCGTATCGGCGAGCTCGGCGAGGGGAAGCAAGCGGGCCGCGCACGTCTCCAGGCGCGCGATGGCGGCGGCGGGAGCGCCCCACGGACGGGGCGGCCCGATCATGCGGAGCGCCTCGCGCACGTCGTGGCGGATCGCGCGCGCCGAGTTCCCCGCTCGCTGGAGCCGGTGCGCGCCTCCCGAGAGCGGCGCGCGGAGCTGGCCCAGCTGCCCGGCGCGCTCGAAGAGCCCGTCGAGCACGCCGGAGGAGACGCGGACCGTGTCCGCATCCGCGAGGCCGCGCAGGTCCGACTCGCTCGGTAGATCGACGGCCGGGCGGCGAGGCGGAAGCGGCAGCGGGGCGAGCAGCGGCGGCCTCGACGGGCGCGGAGGCGCCCCCGACATGTGCTTGAGGGTCTCGAGCGCGTGATCGGGCGCGTCGACGATCTCGGCGAGGACCCCCCGGTAGGCGTCGACGTCGTCGAGGGCGAGCTTCGCGGCGGCGTCGTTCGTCGCGGCCTTCAGCTTCTCTTCGAGCCCGTGACAGAACCAGGCCATGAGATCGTCGCCGACGGAGAGCGCCGCGCCCTTGATCGTGTGGACCTCGCGAAAGACGACGCGCGCCGCCTCCGCGTCCCGGGCCCCGGCGAGGGCCGCGTCGATCCTCCCGATCCGATCGTGGACGGCGGCCGCGTAGTCGGAGGGCATCGGGTCCGGGCCTTGGCTCGGCCGCAGATCGGCGGGCGGGTCGGGCCACGTGCTGGTGGGGAGGGGCCGGCCCTCCCGAAGCAGCTCCGCGAGCTTCTGGAGCAGCGCGCCCAAGTCCTCGATCGCGTCCGCGTCCCCCGCCGTGATGCGCCGCTCGATGCGGGCGAACGCCTCGGAGACCTCGCGCTCACCGGCGAGACCGAGCGCGCCTTTGAGCGCGTGAGCGATCGAGCGCGAGCAGCTCGGCGACGGATCGGCCTCGAAGGCGGCCAAGCGGCGCTCGATCTCTTCCTTCAGGAGCGCGAGCAGCTCTTCGTCCATCGCCCGTCACCCGGAGCCGCCGGGCCCCGCCGCCGGCTCGTCGGCGATGATCCCCGCGAGCACCTTCATCAGAGGAGTGAGGATCGGCACGAGGGCGATCGCCGCTTGCTTCGCCCCCGCCCCCTCGAGCGCGGCCAGGGCCCCGAGCAGGCCCTTCGCGTGCTCGCCGACGAGACCGATGTACTTCGCCGTCTCCGGATCGAGGCCGGTCGCCTTTCGGAGGCGCCCTTCGAGATCGCTCAGCGACGAGAGCGTCTCCTGCACGGAGCGCTTGAGCTGGGCCGCGTCGGCGGCGAGCTCCGTGTTCTCGCGTTGGAGCCGCTCCATGCGCTGCGCGAGATCCGCGACGAGCTCCGACAGATCCGCGAGGTGGGCGCCGAGCTCGCGCGACGCGTCCTGACCGCGCGTGGTGTGACCGCGGATCTCCTCCGAGACGAGGGTCAGGCCGCGGCCTGTCGCCTCCGGCGCGCGCGCCCCCTCCAGCCCGGCGTTGAGCCCGACCACCCCGAGCCGCTCGAGCGACTCTTGTACGCCCTTGAGGTTGGTCGCGACGACGTCGCATCGCCCGAGGGCGTTGTTGGCGCGCTCGACGGCGGCGTCCACGTTCGCGCGCTGCCGAGTCGACGATGCGACCACGCGCTCCCCGAGCCGCTCCGCCTCTTGCGATGCCTTCGCGGCGCGGTCGCGCGCGTCCCAGAGCTCCGCGTCCTCCAGCGCCGCCGTCGGCTCCTGGCTGACCCCGGCCGTGCGCCGCAAGAGCTCGAGCCAACGCCTCCTCGTCCTCGGTGCGCTCATGACAAAGGCGATCTCCTCTCGTCGCTCGATGCAGGGGCGGAGCGGCGCGACTCCCACGACGCGCGCTCCAGCTCGTCGAACAGCCGCCCCGGGCTCGAGATGGGCACCTCCGCGCCTTCGTGGAGGATGAACCCCTCGCGCCGGGCGATCTCGAAGGCGCCCGTCGCGAGGATCCGGGGGCCGAGGACGAGCAGGCTCTCGTTCCGGTCCGCGGCGTGGAGGAGCGCGCCCGAGAGCGACGCCGCCGCGCCGGCGCGAACGGCGGCGACGATCCGACCGTCGACGAGGGCAGCCCCGACCGCGTAGCCCGCGACGTGGCCGACCCACCGCAGCGACGTTGCGAAGCGAACGCCGCGCACCTCCTCCGCGCGGAAGAAGAGCGCGGGCACGACCTCATCGATCCCGAAGGCGGCGCGGAGCTCGGGCCCCCCTTCGAGGAGCAGGCCCCCGATCGACCGCGGCGCGCTCACTCCTGGAGGCTCCCTTCCGTGGTCGAGTGCTCTTCGACGGGGCGGGCGGGCGGCATCTGTGAAGGCCGCGCGAGCACGACCTCCGCGCTGCGGGTCGGGATCGAGCGGAGCACGCGGGAGCTCAAGAACTGGTAGAGCAGCTTGAGGGCCTCGAAGCGCGGCACGTCGAGATCCTCCACGATCTCGCTGATCGTGCGCCGGCCGTCGACGGCGGTGAGCACCTTCCGCTCGCGCAGCGTCAGCGAGGCCCCGACCCGCTGGAGCGCGGCCTCGTCGATGACGATGACCTCCTCCCAGACGATCGTGCCTTCCATCACCCGCCACTCGTCGACGCGCCGGAAGCCTTCGAGCATCAGGGGCGCGATCGAGAGCGAGAGGTGGGCCGCCTCTGCCTCGGGCGAAGGGGGATCGCGCACGAACCAGAACCGTCCGCGCTGCCAGCGCACCAGATCGTAGACGATCTCGCAGGACTGCTTGGTGAGGGCCTCGACGCGCTCTTCTTCGGTGACCTTCCCCGACGCGACGAGCTCGTCCCCGAGCCTCGTCTTCTTCCGGAGCCCGGCGAGCGCGGCCTCCTCCACCACCACGCGCTTGATGCCCGCCTCCACGAAGTATCGACCGAGCCGCAGCTCCGACCCCTCGCCCGTCACGCACGCGAGATCGAGCTGACCGTCGCGCATGAACAGCTTGGAGGATCGCTGCCCGTTCACGACCGTCATCACCCCCGTCTGCCGCTGCATCTGGAGCAGCTGCAGCACCTCCGGGATCGG
The DNA here is from genome assembly GCA_044225865.1 of Polyangiaceae bacterium. Classification (GTDB taxonomy): domain Bacteria; phylum Myxococcota_A; class Polyangia; order Polyangiales; family Polyangiaceae; genus Xiheicaenibacterium. The sequence continues at coordinate 162,704 of JBGAID010000002.1, forward strand.
CACCGAGGTCATGTCGCCCGCGAGCACGTCACGGTTGGTCGCGCTCGCGATCTCTCGCAAGGTCAGCATCAACGCGTCCAGGGGCGCCGACTCGAGGGCGCGCGTGATGGTGCGGTGGAGCGCATCGGGCCGCCCGCGGTCCCCCTCCTTCATGTCGAGCAAGGCCGGCACCACGCGGCTGCAGACGTGCTGGGAGATCTCCTGCGACGCGCGTTCTTCGAAGCGCCGCGGGAGGATGCTCGGCCTCGGCTCGCTCTCCTCCCCGAGGGACTCCTCCTCCGGCATCGCCTCGGGCGCGGGCGGCTTCTGGCCCCGACCCGACTTCACTTTCGCGAGCACGCCCTCCACGACCGCGACGAGGGTCCGGGCGTCGAAGGGCTTCGTGATCGCGTCGAGGGCGCCCGTCTGCTGCACGAACTGCGACCGGATCTTGTCCGACTTCGCGCTCATGAGGACGACCGGCAGCGCCCCGTGGGCCGCGTCCTTCCGGAGCTCTCGACAGAACTGATAGCCGTTCATCTTCGGCATCACGAAGTCGAGGAGAATGAGATCGAACGGTCCGGCGTTCGAGAGCAGCGACAATCCGGCGACGCCATCTCGGGCGGACGCCGACTCGATCCCGCTCCGCGCGAGGATCGCGCTCACGACCTTGAGGATCGTCGGGCTGTCATCGACGACGAGGATCCGGGGCACGCCTCCTCCGCTCCCGTTGTTCACACAGGCGGTTTTGCAATACGCCCGCCGATTGCCGAGTGCTATGAAAACCCGCTCTCGTATGGCAAACCTACCTGCCCTCCCGGATTTGACGCGGCTCGCGAGGCTCGCGGCCGCGTGCACCCTCACCACGCTCGCCGCGTGCAGCAGCCCCGCGTATCAGGGCCCGCCGCCCGAGTACGAAGCGCCCAAGGCGTTCCCCTCCGCGTCGGCGTCCGCCGCCCCCAAGGCAGAGGCACCTCCCCCTGCCCCCTATGGGAGCGAAGAGGCGCTCGCGAAGAACGTCGACGCGTACATGGCCGGCTTCGGGGCCAAGTGGGGAGACGCCTACAAACCGAGCGGTGTCCTCGTCGTCGCGCGCGACGGCAAGCCCGTCCTCACGCGCACCTACGGCAAGGCGGATCGCGACAAGGGCGTCGACTTCACCGCCGACACGCCCCTCAGGATCGGGTCGCTGACGAAGCAGTTCACCGCTGCGTGCGTGATGAAGCTGGTCGAGAGCGGCAAGCTCTCGACGAAGGACTCCGTCCGCAAGTGGGTGAAGGAGATGCCGGACGCCTACGAGTCCGTCACCCTCCACAACCTCCTCAATCAGACGAGCGGTGTGCCGAGCTACACCGACGACTCCAAGATCCTCGCTCGCAAGAGCGAGGACGTGCCGGAGGCGGACGTCCTCGGGTGGCTCGCGAAGAAGGCCCCCGACTTCGAGCCGGGATCGCGCTTCTCCTATTCGAACAGCAACTACTATTTGCTCAGCGTCGTGGTGGAGCGCGCGACGAAGAAGCCCTTCGCGGCGGTGCTCGACGAGCTCGTGCTCAAGCCGGCCGGGCTCTCGCGGACGGGGATCGATCTCAAGGATCCCGTCGCGGTCGGGTACGTCCGCGACGGTCAGGGCAACCTGAAGAAGGCGGACGTCGTCGGCGACTCGCTGCCCCTCGGCGCCGGCTTCCTCCGGTCGTCCGCGATCGATCTCGTCGCCTGGGACCGCGCCCTCGAGGGTGACAAGGTCCTCGGGGAGGCCTCCCGCAAAGCCCTCTTCACCCCGGGGAAGAGCTGCCCGGAGTGCGCCGGCGACTACGCCTACGGCTTCATCGTGGACGAGAAGAGCGGCACGCGTGTGCTCTGGCACAACGGCGCGATCGACGGCTACAGCGCCTACTTCGCGCGCGCCCCGGAGAAGGGGATCGCGGTCGTGTTCCTCTCCAACTCCATGCAGTTCGATACGACCGGCGCCGGCCGCGCGATAACGAAGATGGCCCTCGGCCCCGATCCGGTCGCGCCCGTCGTCGAGCGCGACGTCGCCCCCATCGACGAGGCGTTCGCGAAGACGCTCGCGGGTGACTACGTCCTCTCGAAGGAGGCCAAGGCCGACTTGGCAAACAAAGTCCCGGCCCACGTCCTCGAGGCGATCGAGGGCATCGACGTGAAGTGGGAGGGCGGTGAGCTCTCGTCCAAGCCCGTCGGGCAGGGGCGCTTCTCCCTGCGCCGGGCGAGCGAAGGACCGCTCTTCAACAGCGACATCGGCGTCGAGATCGTCCCCGACTTCGGCGACGGCAAGAAGCCGGACGCGAAGGCGAAGGGCTTCACCCTCAAGCAGGGCGGCCTCTCGGTGCAGTACGTCAGGGGCAAGCTCCCCGCCGCCAAGCCCAAGACCGGCGGGACGAAGGTCGCCTCCGAAGACAGCGAGCCGGCGCACCCGAAGGGTGACAAGCACAAGAAGGACAAGGACAAGAAGAAGAAGAAGGACGAGAAGCCGAAGAAGAAGGCGGCCGTCGAGAAGAAGAAGGACAAGAAGAAGAAGAAGTGACCGCCCGCGGCCCAATGCTCGGCACCGAGTGCCATTTGGCACGCGCCTGGAGCCGGGCTGCGCTTGCCGTCGTTTCTGTTATCGCTCGCGGATCGTGGCCTCAAAAAAACTGATTGCGTCGGCGGTCTTGGTCTTGGTCGCGGCCCGCTGCGGGAAGAAAGGCACGGACGCGAGCGGCTCCTCATCGGGGGCGGCCGCGTCCACGTCGGCGGCGGGGACGGGGAGCGCCGCCTCCTCGAGCAGCGAGGACGCGCTCGAGAAGGTCGAGCCGAACGGGGAGATCGTCACCCTCCTCAAGAAGGTGGTCGAAGGCTGCACCGTCGCCGACGACCAGGCGACCGCGCACTCGTGCAAGAACAAGGAGACGGATGGGCTCTCCACCTTGGCGCGCGAGAAGAAGCCCGCCGATCTCTATGTGACGCTCGCGGAGACGGCCCTCCAGAACCTGGAAGGAAACAAGAAGCTCGCGAACGCCGCGCTCTCCGCGTTCGCCGATCTTTGGTCGTCCCTCGACGAGCCGACCCGCAAGGCGAACGCGACGAAGCAGACGGCGCTGCGCGCGGTGAAGCTCCTCGAGAAGCTCGGCGGGGAGAAGGAGACGCGGGGGGCGCGTATCGCTGGCGTTGCGGCCCAGGTCGCGATCCTGGGTGGAAAGAAGGACGCGCTCTTCGCGGCCGTGAACGCCTCCAAGAACGACTACCTCCACGAAGGCGCGCTCGCCCACTCGATGACCTTCGGGCGCCTCGACGTGATGCCGGAGGTCGAAGCGGCGGCGAAGGCTCCCAAGGAGAGCTGGGCGCGCGGAGCGCTCCAAGCCCCGCGGAACATGCCGAAGCCGACGGCGGCCGAGAAGGCGAAGATCTGTCCCTGGGCGAAGGGCTACATCGGGAGCGAGAAGCTCCCCGTCGCCGTCGAGGCCGGGCACGACATGGTGTTCTGCGGCGGCGAGTACGTGAACGCGCTGCTCGACGAGGGCGAGGCGCGCTTGAAGGCGAAGAAGTACACCAACGAGCTCAACTTCGTGTTCCGAGACATCTGCTTCTCGTTCGCGGGAGAGAAGCCGGCGGGCGCGGCTGCCCAGTGCGAGCGCAACTTCAAGTTCCTCGAGGCGGTCGCCAACGACGAGTCCGTGCCGGACGTCGCGCGGGGCCTGGCGCTGTGGAGCATCTACTATCAGCGCAGAGACAAGACGTCCCTCGAGCTCATGAGGAGGTACGAGGGCCACAAGAACGCGGAGATCTCCAAGCGAGCGAAGGAGGCCATCAAGTCGCTCGAGGAGACCTACAAGCTGAAGTAGGTCCGCTCGCCCCGCGAGATGGCGCGACGCTACGCCGCGCGCGCGAGGGTCCGCGCCACCGCCCGGTGGAACTCCGTCGCGTGGGTGAGCGGGCCCATGTGCCCCGCGCCCGCGATCGTGACGAGCTCGCTCTCGGGGATGGCGGCCGCGAGGATCGCTCTCACCCGCTGAGCCGCCACCGGGGATCGCTCCCCGCCGACGATCGCCACCGGCATCGTGAGGGCGCGGTACGCGCTCGCCGGCGTGCGATCCGAGAGGAGGGATCGCACCTCGTAGTAGACCTTCCTTCCCACGCGAACGAAGCCCTCCTGCGAGGCCTTCGGCAGCGCGCGGAACGAGCCGGGGCCGTTCCAGTAGTCGACGAACGACTCGAACCACTCCGCCGAGCCTCCCTTCGCGTCGTCCAGGAACACCGGGTTCTGCTCGGCCTTCGCGAGGTCCGCGAGGCCGGGCGCGTCCGCCGGATCGTGGAGCACGCCGAACGCGACGGGGTCGTAGACGGTGACCGTCCTCACGCGCGGCGGGACGACCCTCGCGACCGAGAGCGCGAGGAGCCCGCCATACGAGTGGCCCACGAGGTGGACCGGCTCTCCCGCCTGCTCGACCACCTCGCGGACGGCGTCGACGTCCATGGTGAAATCGAAGCGCGCGTCGTCGGGCCACGGCGGGTTCTTCCCCGACCCGAGCAGGTCTACCGCGAGCACGCGATGGCTCGATGCGAACGCAGCCGCGAGCGCTCGATACTGACGCCCGGACATGCCACCGCTGTGAATGGCGACGATTCGCGGGCCCTCTCCGGACGATTCGACATGGAGCATTCGTGGAGCTTGCAACATCGTAGGCGCACCGTCTGCAGCCCGATCGAAGACGCCCGGCGAATTCCCATCGCGTACGTTGCGATCCGCGATGGAGCTGCGACGATCGCGCAAAAGCGTGCTCGCTGACCCTGCGTTCGCTGCTCTGCTCTCCTCCGACACGACCCACGCCCTCGACGAGGACGAGAGCATCGCGATCGGCGTTTGGCCGGATCTCACCACCGCGTACTTCAACGATGCGTACCTGGCAGCCGCGAAGACGATCGGAGGCGAAGCCTTCCTCGACCAGTGGGGACTCGGGCGATCGATCCTGGATCCGTCGCCCCCGCTGCTCCGAGAGTCGCTCCGTTCGCTCTACGCCTCGTCCCTGAACGGAGAGAAGCTCGTGGCCCACGCTTATCTCTGTCCCACGCCGGTCATCCAGCGACGGTTTCGTGCGACCTATCACGCGCTCCGCGACAAGGCCGGCGTGCTCGTGGTGCACCGGCTCGCCATCTCGACGCCGCTCCGAGCACCCGACGACAGCCCCGACGAGGTCTACCGGGACGACGAGGGCTTCCTCCGCCAATGCGCCAACTGCCGCGCGACGAGGAACCGCGAGGGCTCGCGGTGGGACTACGTCCCGCGCTACATCGTGAAGATGCCGCCCCAGGTGTCGCTCGGCTTGTGCCCGGGCTGCGAGACGTATTTCTGAGCCGGTCAGGGCGGCGCGCAGAGGCCCGTCGACAAGGATGAACATCGCGCTTGCCTTCGCGGCGAGAGCGCACCTCTATACTCGGCCGCCATGCGCATCCTCTCTGGCATTCAACCGTCCGGGACGCCGCACCTCGGAAACTACTTCGGGGCGATCGAGCAGCACATCCAGCTCCAATCCCAGGGCGAGGCGCTCTACTTCATCGCGGACTACCACGCCCTCACCACGATCCACGATGCGGAGCGGCTGCGCGAGGCGACGCTCGACGTCGCCGCGACGTACCTCGCCCTCGGCCTCGATCCGAAGGTCGCGACCTTCTTCCGCCAGTCCGACATCCCCGAGGTCACGGAGGTCACGTGGCTGCTCGCGACGGTGACGGGGATGGGCCTCCTCGAGCGCGCCCACTCCTACAAGGACAAGATCGCGCGCGGCATCGCGCCCAGCGCTGGGCTGTTCATGTACCCGGCGCTCATGGCCGCCGATATCCTGGTCTACAAATCCGACCTCGTCCCCGTCGGCAAAGACCAAGTCCAGCACGTCGAGATCGCCCAGGACATGGCCCAGTCGTTCAACGCCGCCTTCAAGAAGGAGGTGTTCGTGCGGCCGGAGAGCAGGCTCTCCAAGACGCCCGTCGTCCCCGGCACCGACGGGGCCAAGATGTCGAAGAGCTACAACAACACGATCCCCGTGTTCGCGCGGGGCAAGGCCCTGAAGAAGACGGTGGGCGCGATCGCCACCGACTCCACCGACTTCACAAAAGAGCCGCTCGATCCCACGACGTGCAAGGTGTTTGCCCTCTACTCCCTGTTCGCCTCGGAGCAGGAGCAGGAGGCGATGCGCGACAAGTATCTGAACGATCGCGCCTTCGGGTATGGCCACGCCAAGCAGGCCCTCATGGCGAAGATCGAAGAGCGCTTCGGCCCCGCGACGGATCGTTACGAGGATCTGAAGAAGCACCCCGACGATCTGAACGACGTGCTCGCGGACGGAGCGAAGCGTGCGCGCGAGCTGGCGCGCAAGACGACGGACGAAGCGCGACGCGCAGCCGGGATCGGGCGATAGCGATGCAGATCCGAGATATCCCCTTCACGACGACGGACTGGAGCGCCGTCCCCGAGACGCAGCATCCCGGCACCACCGGCATGGCGACCTGGCGCACCCTCGAAGCCGGCGGAATCCGCGTTCGCATCGTCGAGTACAGCCCCGGCTACCTCGCCGACCATTGGTGCAAGAAGGGCCACGTCGTCCACGTCCTCTCCGGGGAGCTTCACACCGAGCTCGAGGACGGGCGCAGCGTCTCGCTCACCGCGGGGATGAGCTATCGCGTCGGTGACGACGTGCTCGCCCATCGATCGCGCACCGACGGTGGGGCGAAGCTCTTCATCGTGGACTGAAGAAGCGGGCCTAGTTGCAAGTGACGCAATAGTCGTCCGGTCTGGGGGCCCCCACGATCGCGGTGACGCTCGGTCCCGCGTCGGAGATTGGCCACGCGACGTCTATGGACACGCTCTGGAGCTCGGTCCAGTACGAGTCGGACAAGTCTGAGCGCTCAAGGTATTGCGCGGCCGCCGCGAAAGGGTTCCACAACCGCAAAAAATATAGCGCATCGAAGCGGGCGAACGTCAGCAGCGCGGACATGCTCGCGCCTCTTCGAACCGGGATGCTCACGAGAGACGACCGGAACTCCAAGAATTGTATGTCGATGGAAGGGTGTCGCTCTCGCCGCACGACCTTAGGCACGATGAGGACGAGCCGCTCCGAAGACGCCGTCACGGCTTCCTCGACGAACTCTCGAAATGCATACACGAGACCGGGAACGAGAGCGCGAGCCCGAACCTCGAGGGGCTCGGCCAACGTGACGACCGCCCTCCGCCACACGGCGTGCGCGGTCACGAAGTCGACGAAGTACTCATCCCAAGAATCGAAACGGAGCCCGCGCACCCAGCCTTGGACAGGCCTCGCCGTGTAGGCACACTCGTAGAAGAACCTTCCTCCTTCGAACCGAGGGCAGTGGCCGAGGCTGCCGTCGCCAAAGATTCCGAACGAGCGCAGCAAGTTCTCTGGGAAGCCGACGCTCGAGAAGCGCCGTGATCCCATCTTCCTTGCGTCACCCGGTGACAGGACCGGGAGGGATCCATAGTCGAACGCGCTCGCGCTGCGTACGTCGGGACGTTGTCTTGTCTTGATAGGATGGCGCTCGGAGACCAGGAAACGCCGGCCGCGCGTCTCGACGGCGCTCGGTGCGACCGCTCGCGTTGGGGATGAACCGCACGCCGACATCGCGAGAACGAGCGAAGTGATCGTGGCCGCGCGACAGGCGCGACCGAGGCCGCGTCTCATGGCGAGTTGGACGCGCTGGCGCCAGGTCGCTTGGGTCGAAGCTCATCCGCTCAGAGCGTCGACGGGACGGTGCACGCCTCCGCGAAGCCCTTCTTGCATGCGAGGTCGAGGTACTTCTTTCCTTTCTCTTTATCGATTGGGTAGGTCGGCTTGTCGGTGAGCGTCAGCACGCCTTTGCCGCAGAGAAGTCGGCCTCTGGGCGCGATGCCGCGTGCGCGATCAAGCTCTTCATCGTCGATTGAGGCCGAGCCTCACTCGATGGGCTCCTCGTTGTCGTCGTACACGTTGCCGACGATCGTCGGGCTCGGGTCGTCGATCGTCCACGGGCCGTAGCCGGCGTCGCGACCGAAGCGATTGAACAGGATCTGGGTCCCCGTGGGGACGGTGGCGCCGCTGCCGCGAATGTTCAAGGTCCACCCGCCACCGAAGAACCAGTTGCATTCGAGCAACAAGTCCTCGGTGGCGCCTCCTTCGTCGCCTGTCTGCACGGCCGCGTTGCTCGCCCCCGAGACATCGTTGTGGCGCAGGGTGACCCCTTTGCCGCCCGTGGATTGCACGCCGTCGTTGTGCTCGTCGGGCCCATTGGAGAGATCGTGGATCCAACAATCCTCGATGAGGACGTTCGAGTCGGCCTTGAAGCCGTCCGCGGAGCCGTGGACGTTCACGCGACGAGCGGTGTAGTTGGCGAACGAGATCCCCGCCGTCGCGGGCGGGCTGCCGGCGATCTCGGTGTCCTCGACGACGAGCCCCACGTTGTCGTTGTCGAAGTATCGAATCGGGTAATAGTCGCTGCTCGTGATGCGACAGTTTCGGATCGTGACGTTGTCGGCGAGGACGGTGATGGTGCCGTCCACGTCGAGCCCTTCGATCACGGCGCCCTCTTCCGTGACTTCGATCGAGCCGCTCGGGGTGAGGGTGACACCGGCGGGGACGCCGGTCGTCGTCCGGCCCGGACGCGGGTGCGCACACACGTCGTCGCCACCACCCTGACCGCTGCCGCCCGTCGAGGCGCTGCCCCCGTCGGCGGCGCCTCCCTGCGACGCGCCCCCCATCGAGGCGCCCGCGCCGGACCCGCCCGCCCCCGAGCCGCCGCCGCCCGACGCTTCGCTGTCATCACCGCACCCGAGAGCGAAGAGAACGAGCGCGGCCGAGAGCACCTCCATGAGCCCGCGCCCGAGGTCGATGGCTTCGGATCCGCGACGAACCGAGGACGGCGAGCGCGCACGGCGCCGGCAGAGGTCGATCATGACCGCGATTCTATCGGAACCCCGCGGCGCGATCAGAGCGTCGACGAGACGGTGCACGCCTCCGCGAAGCCCTTCTTGCACGCGAGATCGAGGTACTTCTTCCCCTTGTCCTTGTCGATTGGATAGCTCGGCTTGTCGGTGAGGGTCAGCACGCCTTTGCCATAGAGGAGACCGAGCCGAAAACAGGAGCCGTGCTGGGCGTCGGGATCGTCGATGGGACAGCCGCGCTCGTATCGCTCGATGGCGACCTTGGGATCCTTCTTCGTCTGAGGCGCGCCCATCCGATACACGTGCCCGGAGATGGTGCACGCCTCGCGGGTCGTCTTGCCGAACTCACCCTTGCACAGGTACTCGGCGATCGCGTTGGCCGCGTCCTTGTCCGCCTCGAACATCGAGATCGCCCCATCCATGCAGCGCTCGGCCGACCTGTCCCCGCAGATGCCGCCCGCGCCGCCGCTGGCGCTGCTCGAACCGGAGCCGCCCTGTTTGTCGCCTTTGCATCCGGTTGTCGCGAGCGCCGCCGCCGCGAAGGAGACGACGAGGAGGAGCCGTGTGCCGGTGAGAGGTCCGTTCATCGCGCGCATGCTCGCAGAGTCAAACGCCCACCGAAATGGTATTGGCATGGTCGCAATGGCCGACAAAAATCCCTGGGACGAGCGTTATTCGGGCGCGGAGTACGTCTACGGCACCGAGCCGAACGACTTCCTGAAGGAGAAGGCGGGGTCCCTGCCCGCGAGGGGTGAGGTGCTCTGCGTCGCCGACGGCGAGGGCCGCAACGGCGTGTACCTCGCCTCCCTCGGTCATCGGGTGACGAGCGTCGACGCCTCCGCGCGCGGCCTCGAGAAGGCGAAGACCTTGGCCGCGGAGCGCGGCGTGACCATTCAGACCGCGGTCGCCGATCTCGAGCAGTTCGATCTCGGCGAGGAGCGATGGGACGCGATCGTGAGCATCTTCTGTCACCTCCCGGAGGCGCTCCGCCGCACGTTTCATCCTCGCGTCGCGCGCGCGCTGAAGCACGGAGGCCTCCTCCTCCTTGAGCACTACCACCCGAAGCAGATCCCGTTCAAAACGGGCGGCCCCCCCGATCCGACCATGATGATGACGCTCGAGGAGCTCGCCCGCGACTTCCCCGATTTCGAGAGGCTCCACGCGGTGGAGCGAGAGCGGGTCGTGATCGAGGGGAAGCTCCACGGCGGACCGAGCTACGTGACCCAGGCGCTGCTTCGGAGGCCTTGAGTTCGACGTCCGCCCCGCGCGCGGTAGAGTGATCGGCGATGCCCAAAGAATGGCTCGGCCTCCCCATCTGGCTCCTCCTCGGCGTCGTCGGCGCGTGGATCGCCACGTCCAAGGGTCGAAGCGGGTGCTTCTGGTTCGGCCTGTGCGCGATCCTCGGCCCGATCGGGGTCGTGGTGGCAGCGGTGCTGCCGCGCCGCGGTCGTTGACCGCGCCCGCTCAGATCTTCAGGTCGAGGAGGACCTGGGTGAGGATGTAGTTCGCGATCAGGATCGCGACGCAGCTCTCCACGACGGCGCGCGTCGTCGCGACGCCGACGCCCTTCGCGCCGCCCTTGGCGAAGTAGCCGTGGCGGCACGAGATGCTGGTAAGGATGAAGCCGAAGAAGAAGGACTTGATGAGGCCCATCGTCAGGTCCTTCGGCACCGCGAGATCGCGGATGCTCTGGAGCCAGATCCCGTAGTCCCCGCCGAGCCAGACCACCGCCACGAGGTACGAGCCCGCCATCCCCACCGTCGAGTAGAGCGCGCACAGGAGCGGCACCATCACGAGCGACGCGAAGAGGCGCGGCGAGAGCAGGTATTGGATGGGGCTCACCCCCATCGTCGTGATCGCGTCGATCTGCTCCGTGACGCGCATGTTGCCGAGCTCGGCCGCCATCGCGCTGCCGGCGCGAGCGGTGACCATGATCGAGGTGAAGACGGGGGCGAGCTCGCGCAGGAGCGACACGGCGACGATGCCCCCGACCCGCCCCTCGGCGCTGAAAGCGCGGAGCGCGTAGACCGTCTGGAGGGTCACGACCATGCCGCTGAACGTCCCCGTCAAGGCGACGATCGCGATCGACTGCACCCCGATGAACTCCATCGCCTGCAGCATCTGACCGATCCGATACGGCGGACGGACGAGCCAGAAGAGCGTCTTGCCGGTGAGGCTCAGCAGGTTTCCGATGTTGTCGAGCCAGTAGAAGACAGGCGCGAGGAAGGAGAAAAACCCCCTCCGATGGCCCTCGCCTTCACCTTCGCTCACGTCGATTGGCTATCACGTTATGCGGGGCGATGGATACGGTCGAAGAGCGCGCGGCCCTTCGGGCCAGACGCGGAGAGCTTCACCCTCCGCGCACCGCCCGAGAGCGAGAGCTCCACGAGGAGGGCGTCGCCGCCCAGCTCCGCCTCGTACGGCGCGCCCCACTCCACGAGCAGGATCGCCCCGCCCTCCCGCTGGGCCTCGAGATCGAGCACGCGGACCTCGTCCGGATCGGAGACCCGATAGAGATCGGCGTGGAGGATGCGACGCGCTCCGACGTCGATTTCGTGCACGAGGGAGAAGGTGGGGCTCGTCACCCGCTCGTTCGACGCGAGGCCGAGGGCGCGCAGCGCGGCCCGGACGAAGAACGTCTTGCCGGCCCCGAGCGGCCCCGCGAGGATCACGAGGTCCCCCGGCGCGAGCGCGCCCGCGAGGTCGCGGGAGAGCTCTTTGGTAGCCTTGCGCGTGGGTAGACCGCGCTCGGTCGTCGTCCCCCCCTCTTGCGGCTGTGCCCGTGAGAGCGAAGACGCCGAGGGAGGGGTCGGCGAGCGCAAAGCGCGCCGGGGGTGACGGGTCATGGGCGAGCGCCGCGGCTACTTCGCCTCGAGCTCCTTCGTGACCATGTTGCCGGCCTGATCGAACGCGCGCAGCCCGACGAGCCGCCCCGCCGGCACGATCGCGGAGACGTCCACGTCGAACTTCTCGCTCGCCTCGTCGAAGATCCCGTCGGTCGGGAAGATCGGCCTCCAGTCATCGGAGCCGGCCACCGCGATCTCGATCCGGGTGATCGGCCCGAGCCCGTCCGCCACCTCGCCGGTGAGCTTGCGAGCGGCGCTGAGGCTCGCGCTCTTGAACACGGGGGGCGTGTTGTCGACGACGACGATTCCGGACTCGAGGGCGTGCCGCGTGACCCGATCGGGCGGGTTCACCAGCTCGTCGGTGGCCTCGACGCGCATGCGGTACAGCCCCTCGGGGAGGGACGTCGTGTCCCAGTCGAGCTCCGTCTTCGTGTAGATGTCCGTCGGCTTGAGGGCCTCGCGCCAGACCGTCTGACCTTCCTGGCGATAGAAGATGCGGTAGCGCAGCTCGTCCTTGTCGGGGTTGTCGACCTCCCAACGGATCTGCACGCTCGGCGATCCCTTCGAGACCTTGCCGCCGGACTGCTGGAGCCCTTGCTGCAGCCGGCCGGAGCGCTGGTTTCGCCCCTCCGCGGACACGGAGGTGAGCACGGCCCGCACGTTCTCGGTGAGGAAGTGGAAGCGCACCTCGCCGAACGTGGACTTGCCGTCCTTCAGCTTCGCGCGCATCTGCACGTAGCGTCCCTTCGGGCTCCCCGGCTTGCCCGGCGTCGTGAGCGGCTTGGACCAACCGCTCCACGTCCCGTCCGGCTCCTGCGTGTTGCCGCTGCGGGTCTCGACCTCGACCGCGCCCTCTCCTCGCCACGAGAGCTGCCCGAAGTCCGCCGGCAACCCCGCGTCGAGGACCTTGCTCGTCCACACCGCGTCGGGGCCGCCTTCGCCCTTGATCTCGTGGAGCGCGACCGGATCCGATCCCACGATGTAGCGCTTCTTGCCGTTCATCACGAGGCTCGAGATGCTGCGCTCCTCGGCGTCGGCGATGACGCGCTCGAGGTGATCCTCGTCCACCGTCATCACGCGTCCGTCCGCGCCCATGCCCGCGTAGGGGACGCCGTCGTCGCTGAGCGAGAGCGAAGTGAAATGGGCCTTCTTGGAGTCCATCATCTCTTCCGCGACGCCGTTCTTGAAGCGATAGAGCACGCCCGTCCCGGCGCGGCTCGGCCGCGAGGAGCTCGGCGAGGCGAAGCCGGATTTGCCGCTCGGGTACGAGTAGCCACCGCTGTACTGGTTCGACGTCGCCCAGACCGTGCCGTCCTTGGCCACCGCGATCGCGCTGACGTCCTCGCCCTCGAAGTCGTGCATGACGACGCCGCGGCCGGGCGCCTCGATGCGATAGAGCAGAGCCTTGCCGGCCGTGCCGCAGTAAACCTTGCCGTCCGGCCCGACCGCGATCGACACGATATGAGGGTCCTCGGCGTCGAAGTGGACCTGCGCCTTCCCCGACTCGTCGATGCGCAGGACCTTTCCTTCCGGCCCCGTCGCCGCGTAGACGCTCTTGCTCTTCTCGTCGTAGGCGAGGGCCCAGATGTAATCGACGCCCTCGACCTTCACCCCGAACTCCTTGGCCGCGCCGCCCTTCCCTTCCCCCTTCGGGAGCCGGTAGAGCTTCCCGTTGGGGAACGAGCCGGCGATCACGTCGCCGCCCCACGCGCTCACGAGGGAGGTCACCGCCATCTGGCCGGTCGTCGCCGCGACGTCGACCTTGCCGCCCGCGACCCGGACGATCTTCCCCTCGTTGCCCGTCCCGATCAGCACCGAGCCGTCCGGCAGGAGCACGCTGCCCCACGCCGTCTGCGCGTCGTTCACGACCGTCTTGCCGAGGGTGAGCCCCGGCCGGACGCGACCGCGCGAGTCGACGGCGACACCCGTGAGGTCCCCGGACGAGAGGTCGTCGATCGTAGAAAGGTCGAACGAGCGCGTCCCGACGGCTGACGCATCCTGGGTGGCCACGAACGCGGCGAAGCCGAGCGCGAGGCAGGCAAGAATCTTGGATCGCATGGTCTTTCGAACCTCTTTCGAAGGGCCGCGTGGAAAGCTCCCCACGCGCGGAACAGCGGTGGACTACGAGCCTTCAGATCACTTCACGTTGGGGCGGATCTTCACGCGGACGCGGTCACGGCCGACGATGAAGCGCTTCATCGCGTGGGCCGTCTGCTGCACCGAGCCGAACGTGTCGGGCCCGATGGAGCTCGCGGTCGTGTTGAGCGCGTCGACGGCGCCGGGCGGGAGCCGCGTCGCGACGTTGCCGCGGAACGACGCGCCCATCTCCCCGCGCAGGCGCACGGTGGCGACGATCGAGTCTTCCGCGAAGGTCGGGTCGTTCAGGGCCGAGATGAGATCGGCCACCGTCTCGGGGGCGGCGCGCGGGCGCTCCACCTCGTAGCCCGGGTTGAGGTAGATCTCGACCTCCTCGCCGTCGTAGTCGGCCGGGATCGGCACCTCGATCACCTTCGTCTCCGGCTTGCCCAGGTAGGGCACGAGCTCGAGCTTGATCTTCACCGGCTGCCCGGGATCGACCTCGGAGTCCACCGCCTGCGTCCCGCGAAGCAAGGCGACCTCGCGCCCGAACGAGACCTGCACCGTCGAATCGACGGACTCGACGTGCACCTCTTCCCATGGGTTGTTGAGGAGCATCCCGAGGGCGCGCGTGACGCGGCTCCGAATGAACGAGTCGGCGCCGATCGGCTCCCCCGCGCTCGCTCCGAAGTCGCGCAGGGTGAGGGTCGAGTAGCCGGCGATCTTCACCGTCGTCGTCGCCTTCCACGTCATGTCGCCGTGCTCCGGCGTGGTCGTCTCGAGCGGGTTCCCGATCGCGAAGGCGGCCAGCATCGGCGCCATGAACGGATCGTGGGAGCACTCCGAGTTCCACTGCGTCTTCGGCGCCCCGTCCACCCCTTCGATCTTCACCGAGACCGGGAACGTGGAGGCGGTCCGCTTCGTGTCGACCACGATCGACGCCTGACGATCGTTCACGAGGGTGCCCATCGGCCGAACCGCCTCGCCGATCTTGAAGCTGCGGTTCGTGCTCGCGAGGATCCAGTGCACCTTCGCGATCGCGGTCGGCAGATCGCTCGCGCCGCCGCCCTGCATCGGGTGACCGAAGGCGACGAGCTTGTCGCCCTCCACCCGGGTCACGGTCCCGAGGCCCATCATCGAGATGTCCCCCCGGACGAGCTGGACCCCGATCGCGCCGCCGTCCTCGTAGGCGGTCGGCGCGTCCTCCGCGACCTTCGACCCCGCGCCGCCGGCCTGCACCGGATCGAGCCCCATGGGTGAGAGGTACTGCTCCGCGAGCTTCATCGCGGAGGGCGTCATCCCGCCGATCATCAGCGGCGTGGACGCGGGCGCGAGCGTCGTCGCCGTCATCGAGCCGCGCTCGCGCTCGCTGCGCGAAGCGAGCTGCTTCGCGTGGGTCTCGAGATCGTAGCTCGCGAGCCCCTTGCTGCTCGTCGAGTCGAAGAGCCCCGTCAGCATCCGCGGCGACGGGCTCACCACCGTGACGTCCTTCTTGTTGGCGTCCTTCGACTTCGGGAGCAGGTTCGTCCTCGGCTTGAAGAGCGGCGGGATCGGCTTGTCCTGATCCTGCAGCATGTTCTCGATCGGCGTGACGCCCGCGATCGGCTCCGCCCCGAACGTCCAGCCGTAGGCGTACGCGCCCACCATCTTCCCGTCGAGGTAGATGGGGCTCCCGCTCATGCCGGCGACGGTATGGGCGATGTCCAGCCGCGGATGCGGGGTCTTGATCAGGATGAGATCCTGGTTGGGTCGAAAGCCCTTCAGCACCCCGATCACCTCGACGTCGAACTTCTCCGGCTTCGTCCCCTTCATGACGGTGAGGCCGTAGCCCTTCATCCCCGTCTTCACCTCGGACAGGGGGAGGATGTCACCGCGTTTGGGCGCCGCCGCGGCGACCCCCAGCGCCACCGC
Organism: Polyangiaceae bacterium; assembly: GCA_044225865.1. Classification (GTDB taxonomy): domain Bacteria; phylum Myxococcota_A; class Polyangia; order Polyangiales; family Polyangiaceae; genus Xiheicaenibacterium. The sequence goes on from JBGAID010000002.1 coordinate 178,439, forward strand.
GATGCTGAGGAGGGTCCCACCCAAGAGGCCGACGAGCACGGGGGTCGAGCTGAGCTTCATCATGGAGGTCAACGAGCGGAGTCTAGCCGAAGGTTTGGGTCACGCCGCAAATTGGGTAGAGTGCCCAGGTCGATGCCCCCCGCCGGTGACTTTTGAGCACCGTCCTCTTCGTCTCCATGGTGCTCGGGTTCGCGCTCTTCGTGACCGCGCACCTCTCCCTGGCCGGCTCGCTCCTGCTCTTCGATAAGCCCCGATGGCGCGGCCTCGCCGCCCTGATCCTGCCCCCGCTAGCGCCCATCTTCGGCTTCCGGGTTGGACGAAAGAAGGCCGCGATCGCTTGGCTCGCGGCCGTCATCCTCTACGCGATCGCCCGAGTCGTCGCCGCGTTCTGAGTTTCGGGTCTCGGTCTTGAGACAACGCCCGTGCAGGCCAAGGAGCTTGCCGTCACCGATAGCGATGACCGCGATCCAATAGCCACTGCAGCGTCGGGAGGCGAGCTGAGAGGTGGTTGCGGGCTCGGAATGGGCTCGACCTGGGAGGTCGCGGCAGCATGCGCTACTCAATTCGTAGCGCGCAAGCGCCGAGCACCGACGGGGGGGCAGCACTCGCTCGGCGCTCGGCCCAAGATCTCCTGGTGCGCGGACGCGGTCGGGACGAGGCGGCGGCCAAGGTCGATGCCCACCCCCGTCTCGCTTCGCTCGCCGACCCCTCCCTTGCGTGTCGCTTCGCGCCACGCGGGAGGGGTGGTCACGCGCGAGCCGCGCTCAGAGCTTCACGTGGCGGAGGCGGATCTGGTTGTTGTCGAACACGCCCAGGCCGAGGTCGGCGGCGGCGCGGATGTACGTCGGCTCGCGGCCGGCGTCCTTGAGGGTGGGGAGGCCGTTGTCCTTGCGGGCCTGCTCGATCACGGCCCAGCCGACGACGTCGAGGGCGACCGGATCGGTCGAGGCGAAGACGGACTCGAAGGGGATGCGCCGCTTCTTGTTCGTGTCGAGGGGGCCCTCGTCGTAGATGATCTTGAAGACGTCGGCGATGTGGAGGCGCACGCGGCTCTTCACCACGTCTTGGGCGTAGAGCTGGGCGATCTGCGGGCTCGCGTTGTGGGCGTGGTAATCGTGCGGGTTGATGATCGACCCGTGGGTGATGTTCTTGAGCGTGCCCGTGTAGCCGCAGATGGAGTGGTCCTTCATGAGGCTGACGTTGATCACGCAAGTCGCCTCCGTGAACGGCCGGACGAACTTCGTCCCCTTCTTCGCGACGTTGATCTCCTCCATCGTCGCGTCCTTGTTGTCGTGGATGCAGGTGACGATGCCGGCGGGCAGCTCCGGCGCGGGCTTGTCTTCGGCGACAACGCGGGTGCCGGCGAGGAACTTCGAGAACTGCTCGAAGATGGTGATGTTCTTCGCGGGGACGCCGGCCTTGAGGAGGCCGTCGACGATGGCCACGATGAGCTCTTTGTTGGAGGCCATCGTCGCGCCCACCCGACCGGCGATGCCGTTCGGCTTGATCGCGACCTTGTCGTCCTTGTGCACGAGCTTGGCGAAGGCCTCACCGAGATCGCTCTTGCCGGTGAGCTCGGCCATCGCGCGCTCCAGCATCGCCTTGGCTGCCTCCGGCTTCGGCCACAGGCCGTTGTTCTGGAGGGTGTTGGCCTTGTCGACCCGGACGACGCGCCCGGGCGCGCTCATCGGGATGAAGCCCGCCGGGGGTTTGGCGGCGAGGTTCGGCCTCGGGTCTTCGGCGAGCGCCACGCCCAAGGGCGAGAGCACCGCACCTGCGGCCACTCCCGCGCCAGCTCCGAGGAGGGCTCTGCGGCCAAACGACTGTCGATCCATCGGCGATCAATGCTACACGCGAGGAGCCGATCCGGCCACTCGCCGCGCTCGAAGCCGAGCCGGCACGCAAGATAGGGTGGTGCCGGCGTCGGGCTGGCTCCGAGGTCGCGCCACCGCGGCGTGATCCGAGCCCGACGACAGCCGGCACGCGGAAGAAACCTTGGAGACCAAGACGCACCCCAAACGCCGAGCGACGCGCGCTCGCGGAGAGAGCCCGCCGCGAGCCGAGCCGCCGGCCTCACACGACCGTCCGGTGCCGCACCCGCCCGCGGCGCCCGCACCGGTGCTCGACCTCCCCTCCGTGTCGAGCCTCGCCGGCCACGCTTCCGCCTCTCCGTCGGGGCCGGTCAACGTCGCGCTCGACTTCGTCTCGTTCGTCTCGAAGTCGATGCCGCTCACCGCCCTCCTCGATGGATTTCCGGAGCGCGCCGCGAGCCTCCTCCGGGCCGAGGTCGTGTCCGTCTATCTGCTCGAGGGTCACGGCGACGGGCTCGTCCTCCGCGGCAACGTCGGCTTCGGTCCGCGCGCGCAAGGCACCATCCGCCTCCGTGTCGGCGAGGGCCTCACCGGCCTCGCCGTGGCCGAGCTCGTGCCGATCTCGGTCGTGCGCGCCTCCGGGCACGAGCATTTCCGCCGCTTCGAGCAGCTCGACGAGGATCGGTTCCCCGTCTTCCTCGCCGTGCCCATCATCGGGCCGGATCGGAGGCCCCTCGGCGCCCTCGTCGCCCAGCGTCAGATCGGCGCGTTCACGGAGAGCGAGATCGTCCTCGCGACGACGCTGACCGCCCCCATCGCGCACGCCGTCCGTCACGCCGCCCTCCTCGACGTCCTCCGCGAGCGGCCGCCTCGCAAGAGCGGGGGCGGCACCCGCAAGGTGACGCTGCCCGGCCGCCCCGTGATCGCGGGCCGCGCCATCGGCGCGATCGCGGCTCCCCGACGCCCCGCCAAAGATCGCCGCATGCCGCCTCGCCCCGACGAGGAGAAGCGCCTGCTCGGCGCCTTCGACGCGGTGGAGAAGGCGGTCCTCGGCCTGCAGCGCCGCGCCCTCGCCTTGCACCTGGTCGGCGAGACGAGCTTCCTCGCGAGCTGCGCGCTGATGGCGAGCGACTCGCGCCTCCGCGAGCGAGCCATCGAGCTCGTGCGCGCGGGCCGCGGCGCCCCCGAGGCGCTCTCGACCGTCGCCCGCGAGGTCACCCGGGCCGCCAATGGGATCGTCGGGGATCCCTTCCTCGCCGAACGATCGCGCGACATCGAAGAGCTCGTCGACGCGGTGCTGATGCTCGCCGCCCACGACTCGCGCGGGGAGGTCCCCGCGAAGGCCGTCCTCCTCAGCGAGCGCATCACCGTCTTCGATCTCATCGTCACCGCGAAGACCCAGCCGAGCGGGGTCGCCCTCACCCAGAAGATCGATCCGCGCACGGAGGTGCTCATTCGCCTCCTCGAGGTGCCCGCGATCGCGGAGGTCGAGGGCGGCTACCAGTGGGCTTCGCCAGGCGACGTCGCCCTCCTCGACGCCGACCACGGCTTCCTCATCGTGAACCCGTCGCGGGCCGAGGTCGCGACGCTGCGCGCCTGGCGGAAGAAGAACCTGGGCGAAGAAGACGAGCCGCCGGCCGGAAGATGATCTAAGCCCTCCGGATGCCTGCGTCCGAGAGCGGCCTCTACGAGCTCGTCCACACCGTTCGGTTCGAATCCGCACGTCGCCTGCCCAAGACGCCCCCGAATCACCCCTGCCACAACGTGTACGGGCTCGCCTTCTATTTGGACATCCACGTCCACGGCCGGCTCACCGGCGATACCGGCTGGGTGTTCGACTTCGCCGAGATCGAGCGGGCGATGAAGCCCCTCTACGACCGGATCGATCACCACTATCTGAACGACATCGAGGGCCTCGAGAACCCGACCAGCGAGGTCCTCGTGACCTGGATTTGGGAGCGCCTCGCGCCCAAGCTCCCCGGGCTCGCCCAGCTCGTACTGCGGGAGAACGACGTCTCGCGTGTCATCTATCGCGGCTGATCCGCGTCCCGTCTCGAGAGCTTCCACGCACCATGTATCGCGCATCGTCGGGCATCCACATCCACTTCGCCCACCACGTCCGCGGCCACTCCGGGCCGTGCATCTCCCTCCACGGTCACACGTGGAAGTTCGAGGTCGTCCTCGAAGCGGAGACGCTCGACAAAGAGGGCTTCGTGGTCGACTTCGACCGCCTCCACGCCGAGGTCCTCGTGCCGTGCTTCGATCTCCTCGACCATAGCCTCGCCATCGGGGAGGCGACCTGGAACGAGACGCAGCACCTCTTCGCCCCGCTCGGCCAGGCCCTCGTCCGCTCTCGAGAGGAGATCCAGGGCTCGCTCGGATCGCCCCCCGCGTGCCACCAGGGGGAGCTCCAAGGCGCCAAGAACGAGCTGCCCGGAGGCATCAAGCTGGCCGTCTTCCCCTTCACCCCCACCAGCGAGCGCTTGGCGCGCTGGGTCCACGACGTCGCCCGCGAGCGGCTCGCCGACGATCGGGTCCGGGTCGCGTGCGGGCGCGTGTTCGAGAGTCTCCACCCCGCCGAGGCGATCGCCGAATACTGGGCTTGAGCGCGCCCGCGCTCACTTCATGAGCGTGACGAAGCCGCTCATCCCCGCGTCGGCGTGATCCAGGATGTGGCAGTGGAACATCCAATCGCCGGGGCGATTGTCGTACTTCACCACGAACGAGACGCTCTTCATTTGCGGCACGTTCACGGTGTCGCGCCACTCGACGGGCGTCTTCGGCGTCCCGTCCTCGTTCAGGACTTGGAAGAAGAAGCCGTGCAAATGGAATGGATGGTCCCATTGCATGGTGTTCGTCACCCGCCACCGCTGGGTCTCGCCGACCGCGGCGGGGATGCTCGTCTCGAAAGGGACGCCGTCGATCCCGAGCACGAGATCGCCCCCCGACATCGATTGGGTCAGCTGGATGTCGACCTCCTCCGCCCCCGCAGTCGATAGGGGCTCCGGCGCGGCGGGCCACGCGGCGGGGAGGGGGGCGCTCTCGATCGCTTCTCCGACGAGCTCCACGTCCATGATGGTCTCCGGCTCTCGGAACTCGGTCGACCCATACCCCCGATCGTAGGGCGTCCAGACCAGCGCTTCGCGCGCCCCCGGCTCCCCCGTCGGAGTGACGAGCACCTCGATGCGCTCGCCGGGCGCGATCACGAAGCTGCCCATTTCGATCGGGTCCCCCGACAAGCCCGCTTGGCCACCGACCCGAAGGAGCCGCTCCTCTCCTAGCGAGAGCTGGAAATACCGGCTCCGCGCCGCGTTGATGAGCTGCCACCGCTGCCGCCGCCCATTGCGAGCGTGCATCGTCGGCCGGACCTTGCCATTGACGAGCACCACCGCTCCCTCGCGGCCGAAGAGCGTCGCGAGGTTCCCGCCTTGGTCGGGCGGGGCGAGCTCGCCGTCTTCGTTGATGGACATGTCGGAGAGGACCAGCACCACCGGATCGCCCAGATCCTCGGCCGCGGGCTCCTTCGGATCGACGATCAGCGCCCCATAGAGCCCGGCCCCCATCTCCTCCGCGTCGAAGACGTGGGGGTGATAGTAATAGACCCCTGGGTCAGGCACGACGAAGTCGTAAGTGAACGTCTCTCCGGGGGCGACGGGGGCCTGCGAATGGGGGGAACCATCCATATCGACGGGGAGCCGAATGCCGTGCCAATGGATGCTCGAGTCCTTGGGGAGGTCGTTCTCGAAATGGACGACGAGGCGATCGCCCTGGGTCAAATGGAGGAGCGGCCCCGGCAAGGCCCCATAGCTCCAGATCTGAGTCGCCTTGCCGGAGACGAGCTCGACCTCCTCGGTGCCGGCGCGAATGGTGACTTCGAGGACGTTCGGGTCCGGATCCGCATCGTCGGGCACGGCGAGCGCGAGCTCGCTCAAGAAATCTTCCGGCTGCTCCGTGGGCGCGGGCGCGGCGCCGTCGTCGCCGCACGCGCCGGCGCCGCCGAGGGCCACGAGGAGAAGAGCGCGACGAAGCACGAGAGCGTCATGACCATGGGCCTCGCCGCCGCTCGCGGCAAGCGGTCTCATCGCCATGTCTCGCTCGCCGCGCAGGCCGTGCGTCGCGCTCGCCTCAGCGCTTGCCCTTCAAGTCGTCCACTTCGCGCCGGAGGTCCGCGAGCTCCTTCTCGAGCGCGCGGATGGTGCGGTCCTGCTTCTTGAGAGCCAGCACCGCCATCGTCGTGTACGCGTACAGATCCACGGTGTCGCCGTTGCCGCCCACCGCCGGGCTCGGCTCCACGTCGTCGATGATGAATCCGAGGTGGGGAGCGACGTGGCCGTCCTCCGCCTTGTAGTGATAGCGCGCGAGCTTGAACGCGAGCAGCTGCTCCGCGAGCTCGTCCGCCTCCGCCTCCGTCAGATAGGCGATGTCCTTCTTCCAATCGCGGCGCGAGATTGGACAGATCGGCCCTTTGAAGCACGTCGGGGACCGGAATGGCATTCCCGTGCAGCACTGCTCTCCCGCCTTGCAGGACTTGCCTCCGCACTGGACCCCGGCCGCCGGAGCCTCCGTCCCTCGCGGGTGGGGCGGGGAAGAGGCGACGGCGGTGCTCCCGCTCGCCTGGGCCGACGTCGGCGCAGGCGGGGTCGCGAGCGACGACGACGCGGCGGGCGGGGGCGCGGCGCTCGTCGCCACCGCTGTCGCCGAAGCCGCGTCCGTCGACGCGGAGCGCGCCGGCGAGGAGCTCGCGGGGGGCGCTCCGGAAGGAGCGGCCGAGCCCTCGGGGCTCGGGCTCGTGCAATGGATGAGCGCGAGCCCGGAGGCGGCGAAGAGCCAACGTTTCGCCGCACCCAATCGATTGTCGTCTTTCATGCTTCCCTCACGAAGGTGGCGGGAGCGCGCAGAATCCATTGATGCACAGCGCGTCCGCGTCGCAGCAATCGGACGCCGTCGTGCACGCCTCGTCAATCCCCGAGCAGCCGCCGCCGGAGGAGCCGCACGCGAGGACGGGGTTCCCGTTCTCGTCCACCTCCCCGGTGGGCTGGCAGAAGCCATTGCAGCATTGAGCGCCCGACTCGCACGGGTTGCCGTCCTCCTTACACGGGTCGAGGGCCACGAACGCGCGCATGTTCCCCGCCTCGAGCTCCTGCTCGCCCAGATAGAACGCGGGGTGGCTCGGGTCCTCTTTGCCCGCGTAGTCGATATCGATCGCGGCGACCCAGAGCTTCTTCCGGACGCTCGGCGTCTCCACGCCATTGAAGATGCCGCCCCATTTGTCGCCCCCTCCCGCGACCGTGCCGCCGGGGGCGATCGTGTTGCCGTAGGCGCGGCGGCTCGTGAAGACGACCCAATAGTAGCCGCCCACCGCGATTGGCAGGACGGTGGGCTCGTAGTCGAGGTTGTTCTCCTCCGACTCGCCATAAGGCAGGTAGCTCGCCCCGCTCGCGTCGCGGCCGTTGAGGGCGTGGAGATCCGAGACGGTCTGGGTGGGCACGTCCACGAGGCGAAGCTCCGCATAGCGAGGTCCGCCCCCGTATTGGGCGGTGTCGAACGCGTCGCCGTCGTGGAAGAGGACCGCCTCCGCGTCGGGGAGGAAGCTTGGCCAGCCCCCGATCGCGGAGTCCGCCGTCACGAGGAGCTCCGGCGCCCCGAACACGGGCGGAGACTGGCTCCCATCGAACGTCATCGTGGCGAGGGTCTTCCCGCCTCCGGAGTCGTACCAATTGAACGCGATCTTCGTCCCGTCGGGGGCGAACGAGGGCGTCAGCGCATAGGTGACGGAGAGGCTGGGGGCGTCGACGAGCGCCCCCGTCGCGGTGTCGTAGAGCTTCGACGGATAGCTCCCCCCGAGGCCACGAATGGGAGAGCCGGACGCGGGAACGCCATTGGAGAACAGGAGCTCGCCGTTGGGGGTCATCGCGCCGAACGCGAATTTGCGGCCGTCGTCGTCGAGATCGCGGGTCGCGATGGTCCCGTCGGCGGCGAGGTCGAACGTGGAGCTATCCAATGGATTGCCATTGGTCCAATTGACCCCGCCCGCGAGGACGTTACCGTTCGCGCTCACGGAATGGCATACGGTGCAGCCCCCCGCGAGGACCTCGGCGTCCACGTCGGGCCGGACCCGCATCACCGCTCCCGTGCTCGTGAGGGCGGACTTGTACGTGTTGTAATAAATGGAGCCTCGGAAATCGCCCTTTGCGATGTTCCAAGACGCTTCCTCCGGGCCGGTCGCCTGGCCCCCGGAGAGCTTCGTCGCGGAGACGGTGACGGGGACGCCTGCTTTGGCGCTCTTCGTAATGGCGCCCCAGATCTGCTGCGTGAGCGGGGCGCGCGCCGGCGTAGAAGGACCGAAGAACCCTTCATAGAGGAAATCGTCCGTCTCCACCTTCAGGTACAGCGCGTCCGCCCCGCCTCCCCCGAATTGGGGCACGGGCGCGCGGAGACCGCCCGGGAACACCGTCTGGTCGTAGGGGTACAACCATTTGAAGCTCGGATCGGCGGCGCCGCCTTGGGTGAGGGTGTCTTGATCCGATTGAGAGAGCCCGCCCGGGTTGTCGACGATGTGGACCTTCACCGTGACGTGGGTGGTGGCGGTCAGCGTCCCCGACTTCGCCGTGACCGTCGCGACGCCGGCCACGAATCCGCCGGAGGCGAACGTCCCGCCGGCGTCGATGGTTCCCACCACGACGTCGTCGACCTCCCACAGGAGATTGGAAGGGACGGTCCCGTCGTCGAGCTTTGCGGTGAGGGCGACGGTGGCGGGCGTCCCCGTCACGTTCAGCACGGGATCTTGAGGCTCGATCGTCAGGGTCTGGCCCATCGACGTACCGGTGGAGAAGCTGTTCTCGCCACCTCCGCCCGCCGATTGAGCGCCCTGCCCCATGGTCCCTCCCGAGCCGCCCGCGCCCGGGCTCCCGTGGCTCGTGTCGTCGCTGCACCCGCCCGCGCCGAGGGCGAGCATGAACGCGGCGAGCGTCGAGAGGAGAATTTTCGGTCGAGAGGAGAACGCGTGCGGCATCCCTCGAAGCTATCAGAAGAGAGCGGCGCGCCATCCTCCACGTGACGGCCCATGCAGGCGACAGTATGGCTCTCTTCATGACAAGAACCGCTCTCGTGTTCGTTCTCGTCGCCTCCTCCCTCGCGGCCTGTGACAAGGGCGGCAGCACCGGCTCCTCCGCCAGCGCTACCAAAGAGTCGGGCAGCGCCGCCCCGAAGACGCCCGGGAAGGCGCCCACCAGCGCCCCGACGGGCGAGCCCGCCAAGACCGAAGGCATCAATCGCGACCCCGCCAAGGGGTTCGCGGGAGACGAGGCGGGGGCGAAGGCGCTCGTCAGCGCGTTCCTCGATCCGAAGACGGACCGCGTCGCCCTCACCAAGGCTCTCCAGCCGGACAGCGCCGACTACAAAGCCATCTTCGAGGGAGATGCCGCCGCCAAAGCGGAGGAGTCCTACAAGAAGCTCTGGAACGCCCCGAGCTTCGAGGGAATCGGCGGCCAAGAGGACCAGACGGAGGTGCTTTTGTGGGCCATCCCCACCGAAGACATCGCGGCCTGGAACGAGAAGGCGAAGGACCTCCCCGGCGGCTACGAGCGCATCAAGGACAAGCTCAAGAAGGGCCTCGTCGTCTATCGATTCAAGTTCGTGAAGCCAGGCTCGAAGCTCGGGACGGCCAATGACGGGCTCATCTTCGTCAATGGTCATTGGGTCTTCGTGCCGAAGCCGTGGAAGGCCATCGGCGGTGATTGAGCTTCAGGATTGTGTGGCTGTCGTCGAGGCGGCTCTCCGATGGTCAATTTCGGCGTGAGCCGACGACGAGCGCGGCCGGCGACTGCGCGCTTCGAACTCCCTCGCGGCCAGGGTTGATCGAGCCCCCGCCGCGCTCGCGCGCGCCGATCCACCGCACAAAAAAACAAGACGGCGGAGCCTTCGCTCCGCCGTCGCGTCATCGCCAATCAGCTCGGCTCAGTCGCCGGTGCAGGTGACGAACACGGTGGCACCCGTCTTCGGCTCGCCCTCGCCGACGAAGCGCACGAGCCGCTTCTCGTCCTCGGGGCATCCGGCCACGAGGTCCGGGTTGCCGATCTGGTTATCGGGAGCGGCGTCGATGTAGCACCAGCCGTCGCCCTGCGTGCTCGCCTTCGGATCCTCGGTGTTCTGGCACTCCTTCTTGTCGGGATCCTTCACGAGCTGCTCGATCTCGCAGAAGCAGTTCCAATTCGGGTTCTTGAACTCGGAATTCTGCGCCGCAATGACGGCGTTGTAAGCCGGGTTCGCCGTTCCATCCGCATTGGTCTCGGAGATCGCTTGGCGACCGTCGCCGCACTTGCAGCCGCCTGCGGCCTGACTCGCCTCGATGACGAGACAATCCACGCCGCCCGTCTCCGGATCGACCGTCAGCTTGCGAGGCAGGCACTGACCACCGAGCTGCTCCTTCAAGCGGTCGACGATCGTGTTGACGGCGGGCCGATAGCCGTAGATCGGCGAGCTCGTGTCGACCGGCTCGGCCGGGCAGATGGAGGCGAAGATGCCTTGGGAAGCCATCCCGCGGAGCACCGCGAGCTCGCGGAGACCGGGGTAGGCCTTTGCCTTGATCTGCTGGGTGTTGTTGCAGAGCGGGTTGTCGCAGCTCGCGTCCGTGCAGTCCGCGCAATCGTTCCCGCCGTCGACGGGCGTCGCCAGGTCGAACACGCAGGCGTACTCGAGATCGTCCGGGCCCTCGTTGGCGGCGGCGTCGTAGATCGTCCAGTCGTTGCCGTTGATGGCGTTGGCGCCGGGGAGGCTCGCGCCGGTGAGCGTGCTCGTCCCTTGGCGCTTCTCGGTCGCTTCGACCATGAACGGCTCGCCCGGATCGACGTGGTTGTCCGGGTCGCCGATCAGGTAGTCGAGATCGCCCTGGAGCTCGTCGAAGGTCTTGAACCCGAGGCTGAGGTCCGGGTCGCCGCCGTCGTTCTTGCGAGCGATGGCTTGCCACGGGACACCCACGATGCCGGCCACGAAGACGAGGTCCGTCGTGCGGACCGAGGCGCCGGAGCCCTGCAGGTCTTGGAAAATCGGGTTGTCCTCGGCGTCGCCGGCGAAGTCCGTCTTCGACGAGTCGATCTTGTATTGCGAGAACGCGTTCACGTACCGGCTCGTCGGGTAGAGGAAGTCGACGCCGTAGCGCTCCTTCTGCCGGTAGCACTTGAGGTTCTGGCTATCCTCGGTGAGGTCCTTGTACTTGGCGCCGCCAGGACCGCTGCAGTCACCGCCTTTGTCGCACTCGGCCGGCGGGTTGAGACCGCAGCTCGTGCAGCAGGGATCGTTCGGGTCCGTCTTGCACTCGCTGGTGGAGCGATAGAAGGGCCCCTTCAGCGCGAGGAAGCCCTGACCGTTCACGGCGAGAGAGCAGTCGTTCTCGTCCGAGAGGATGAGCACGGCGAGGAGCGAATCGGGCCGGAGGAAATCCTTCCGCTGCTGGAGCAGGACCATGTCCGTGCCGACCTCCTTGAGGCGCTGGCCGTCGCCGACCTCGAGGCTGTCATACGGGTCGGGATCGGCGAGGAAGCGGAGCGCCGCCTCGAGCTGCATCTCGTAGCCGCAGCCGACCTGATCGACGCCGACGACCATGTTGCCGAGATCGCTGATGAGCGCGCCCGGATCCGTCTGACCGCCGCGGGTGTTGTCCGGGTCCCAGCCGAGGAAGCCCTGGCTCTTGTAGTCCGCAGGGGCGGGCGCTCCCGACTTCGTCCTCGTGAGGAGGTGGCCCTTGTCGTCCGGGTTGAGGATCGAAGCGTTTCCGCACGCGCCGCTCGTGAGGTCGCCGAGCGAGGAGCTGATGACGCCGATGTTGATGTTCCGGATGGGGGGGAACTCCGGCTTGGAGCCATCCGGGCACTTGCCCATCGCGTCGACGATCTCACCCGTCGCGACGCCCTTGTCGTCCACGCAGTTCGGCGTGACGAGCCGGTTCACGAGATCAGGAACGGCGGCCGCGAGGATCTGCTGCTTGTCGGCCATCGAGATCGAGTTATCGATGTCGAGGAGCAAATCGATCTTGTCGACGCCGTTCTGCTGAAGACGCTCGACGACGGTGGACGTGGTGCGCGGATCGACGCGCTCGATCGGACGGTTCAAACATCCGGCCGTCGTCGAACCGAGCGCCAATGCGAGCGCCGATGCGGCGCCAGCCGCGTGGAGAAGCCTCTTCAAGTGCCTCATCGTGACCTCGTGTTGAATCCAACGGCCGGACGAATGGCCATCGTCAGCGAACAAAGACCGGAGCTCGTCAAGCTCGAGAGAAGGTGCTCGAGATAAAGTCGGTCGAGCCTGAGTGGGGGGATGGTCTCAGGGCCATCAAGAAAAGTGAGCCGGTACCAGGAAGGGTCGCGCAGACGCTATCAGCCCCAGCGCGCAGTCGTCGAGCCTGCTCTTCCAAGCAGATACTGTGCCCGCCCCCGTGCGGGGGGGTTCGGGAGGGATCGTGGACACGGGTTGCCACCTCTGGTTGGCAGCATAGCAAACTTTGGTGGCTCTGTTGTCCGCTCGGCGCTCGGCCCAAGAGGGGGCGTTCGCCAAGCGAACGCGTTCACGCTTCGCTCGCTACGCTCGCTGCCCTGTTTCCCGCTCGGCGCTCGGCCCAGGAGGGGCGTTCGCCAAGCGAACGCGTTCACGCTTCGCTCGCTACGCTCGCTGCCCTGTTTCCCGCTCGGCGCTCGGCCCAGGAGGGGGCGTTCGCCAAGCGAACGCGTTCACGCTTCGCTCGCTACGCTCGCTGCCCTGTTTCCCGCTCGGCGCTCGGCCCCAGAGGGGCGTTCGCCAAGCGAACGCGCTCGCGCTGCTCGGTTTCCCGCTCGGCGCTCGGCCCCCAGACGCGTTCGCCAAGCGAACGCGCTCGCGCTTCGCTCGCTACGCTCGCTACCCTGTTTCCCGCTCGGCGCTCGGCCCGCCAGACGCGTTCGCCAAGCGAACGCGCTCGCGCTTCGCTCGCTACGCTCGCTGCCCTCTCGCCGAGATGGGACGCGGGCTCGGTTTCCTCTCGGCGCTCGGCCCCAGAGGGGCGTTCGCCAAGCGAACGCGCTCGCGCTTCGCTCGCTACGCTCGCTGCCTGTTTTCCGCTCGGCGCTCGGCCCGCCAGACGCGTTCGCCAAGCGAACGCGCTCGCGCTTCGCTCGCTACGCTCGCTGCCCTGTCGCCGAGATGGGACGCGGGCTCGGTTTCCCGCTGGGCGCTCGGGCTCAGAGGGGTGTTGACGGGGGCGCCTTCCGCTTCGCGGGGGGTGGGGGGTGGGGTTTCGGGGAGGTCGGTGGGGCGCTACTGGAAACGTAGCTGTCGCACGTTGCTACGAAAACGATAGCGCCTTCGCGACTCGCTCTCGCGCAGCCGCTGCCTGGGGCACAACCCAGAGCGCTGACTCCCCCCTCGCTACGCGAGGGGGGTTGGGGGGGTGAAAGAGCAGCACCGAGCACAACGACGGTGCCTTTTCTCCACCCTGCTAGGGCGTGAGCTTGTAGCCGTAGCCGTAGACGGTGAGGATGCGCTCGGGCTTGTCGGGGGCTCGCTCGATCTTCTTCCGCAGCTTGACGATGAAGTTGTCGACGGTGCGGTTGGAGGGGGCGGCGTCGAGGCCCCAGATCTTCTGGAGGATCTCGTCGCGGGAGACGGGCTGGCCGACGCGCTCGTGGAGGAGGCGGAGGAGCTCGACCTCATAGAACGAGATCTGGTGGGCTTGGCCGTCGCGGGTGACGAGGTGGGCGGTGAGGTTGACCTCGGCGTCGCCGACGGTGAAGGTCTCGGGGTTGGAGCCGGCGGGGCGTTGGGCGCGGCGGAGCAGGGCGCGCATGCGGGCGGTGAGCTCACCGACGCTGAAGGGCTTGGTGATGTAGTCGTCGGCGCCGGCGTCGAGGCCTCGGATCTTGTCCACCTCTTGGGAGCGGGCGGTGAGCATGATGATGGGGACGAACGCGTCCCATCGGCGGAGCTCTTCGCACACGCGGAAGCCGTTGGTGTCGGGGAGCATGAGGTCGAGGAGGATCGCGTCCGGCTTCTCTTGCCGCGCGAGGTTCACGCCCTCTTTGCCTCGGCTCGCGGAGATGACGGTGAACCCTTCGAACTCGAGGGTGTCCGTGAGCCCGAGCACGATGTGGGGCTCGTCCTCGATGACGAGGATCTTCCGGCGCGGCTGGGACACGTCGTCGGAAATAGCACACTTTCCTCGGCCCTGGCGCGCGGTAGGGGTTGGTCAGCGCAGGGCGAGGACGTTGCGGAGATCGGTGGGGACGCTCGTGGCAGGATCGACCAGGCGATCGAGGGCGAGCCCGTCGAGGGCGACGTCCTGTCGGACGAGGCGCGCCTCGAGGTAGAGGCTGACGATGCCGGGGTTGCCGCTGTCGCCGACGAAGCCGACGACGTCGCTCGCGCCGACCTCCGCGCCGGCCTTGACGTCGGGGGCGATCGCCTCGAGGTGGCCCATCACGAGGAGGACGGTGCGGGGCTTCTCGGCGCCGGGGGTCTCGATCTCGTGGCGGGTGACGACGGTCGATCCGATGAGGCGACCGGTCGCGACGACCTTGGCCTTTCCTTGCTGGCCGTCGAGGGCGACGGCGCGGACGGGGGCGCCGCGGACGGCGGCGAGCTCGAGCGAGACGGGGCTGAGATCGGACTCGAGGGTGTCGTCGTAGCCGCGCAGGAAGAGAGGCTCGTCCTCGAGGGGGTAGACGAACATGAACGGATCGGCGGAGCGGTCGGGCTTGCGCGGGATGACCTCCCACTTGGCGCCGCGGGCGCGCCGCTCGACGTGGGTGGAGCCGGCCGCCTCGAGATCGATGCCGAGGTCGGGCAAGGGCACGCACGCCTGGCCTTCGGGCACGTGGCGCGCGGGGCACGGCATCTCCGCGAGGACGACGGGCGCGGGCGCGCTCGCGGCGGCGGAGGCCGACGCGCTCGGGGTGGGCGAGGGCACGGGCGCGGACCGCGCGACGAGGAGGCCGACGAGGGAGAGGGCGGCGGCGCCGATCGCTCCTTTGACGAGCGCGTGCACGAACGTCAGGTAGCACGAACGGCTGCGCGACGCCTGCTACGCTCGTCGCCGTGAACTGGAAAGCGCTGCTCATTCTGACCGCGGCGGCGGGGTGCGCGCGCCCGAGCGAAGGACACACCGGGAGCACGACCTCGAGCAGCTCGTCGGCGCGCACCGTCGCGTCCGCGGTGGTGACCTCCACGAGCGCAAGCGCGAGCGCGATCGTGAGCGCGAGCGCGTCGGCGTCGGCGGCCGCGTCGGCGCCGTCGAAGGACGACCCGCTGGGCGCGGAGAACCTCGTGCGCGACATCGCGTGGCTCGCCGCCCCGGAGCAGAAGGGCCGGCGCTCCGCCTCCGAGGACGAGGCGCGCGCGGCCCAGTGGATCGCGGCGAGGCTCGACGAGGCGAAGATCCCCGCCTTCGAGGACCAGCGCATCCGGCCGTTTGCGTACAGCGCGAACGTGCAGCGAAAAAGCCAGAACGTGGTGGGGGTGATCGAGCCGCACGGCGCGGATCGCAAGGAGGTGATCGTGCTCGGAGCGCACTACGATCACTTGGGGGATCGAGGGGGCAAGCTATACCTCGGCGCGGAGGACAACGCTTCGGGGGTCGCCCTCGTGCTGGGGGTGGCGCGCGCGCTCGAGGCCCGTCGCGGCGAGCTCGGGCGGCCGGTGGTGGTGGCGTTCTTCGGCTCGGAGGAGACGGGGCTCAACGGGAGCATCGCCCTCGTGTCGAAGTGGAGCTTCGACAAGCACCCCGTCTCGGCGATGGTCAACGTGGACATGATCGGTCGCAAGCTCGTCGATCAGCCGGGGCTGTGGGTCGCGGCGCGCGTGCTCGGGGTGCTCTCCGAGGTGGAGCCGGATCACGCCGTCGGCGTGATGCTGCCGGACCACCCTCCCGACGGCCTCGAGAAGACGGTGCGTGGCGCGTGCAAGGCGCACGACCTCGCCGTCGTGATGCCGAGCGATCTGCCCGACACGCTCCGCCCGAAGGTCGAGGAGATGGCGCGCGGGCGCAGCGATCATGCCCCGTTCGAAGCGAAGAAGGTCCCCTTCGTCTTCTTCAGCTCCGGCGAGTCGGAGGACTACCACGAGCCGAGCGACACGGTCGAAAAGATCGACGGACCGCTCCTCGAGCGGCGCGCGCGGTGCGTTCTCGACACGGTCATCGCGCTCTCGAAGTAAGCGCTCCGGCCCCGCGAAAAACATGGTAGTCGGGCGGGCATGGCGAAGGCTTCGGACATCGATCAGACCTTGGTGAGCCTCTTCGACGCCGAGCGGCGCGTTCGCAAGCTCCACGACGAGCTCGCCGGCGCCGACGCGACCGCGCTCCTCTCCGCGATCGAAGGCTCGATCGAGAAGGCCCGCAAAGAGGCGGACCAAGACGAGGCCTCGCTCCGGCTCGAGCGCCTCGCGGCCTTGCTCGGCGACATCGAAGGCCCGCGCTCGGTGGATCTCCTCATCGACATCCTCGCCACCGATCTCCCCGACGCGCGCGGCGCCGCCGGCGAGCAGCTCGAGGCCCTCGCGTTCGATCGCTTCAAGGAGGTCGCGAAGGGGGTCGAGCGCGCGCTCAAGCGCCTCCCCGCCGGGTCGCCCGCCCTGCCGGAGCTGCCCTACCTGCTCGCAGAGGTGCCGGAGCCGGGCGTGCTCAAGCTCCTCGAGAGCTTCTTCGCCCACGAGGATGCAGACGCCGTCGCGGCCGCGATCGAGGTCGCGGTGGAGATCGGCGATCCCGGCATCGCCAAGCACATCGAGAAGCTGCGCGGCGACTCGCGCACCGTCGAGATGAGCGACGAGAACGAGGAGTCGGCGGAGGTGACGATCGGCGAGCTCGCCGAGGACGCCCTCGACATCTTCGCGAGCCAGGACGAAGAGGACGACGACGACGAGGAGCCGCCGCCGCCCCCGCCCGCCAAGAAGAAGTGAGCCCCCGGTCCTACTCGAACGCGAGCGTGCAGCTCGTCACTGGTCTCGAGGCCCTCCTCGCAACGGAGGGGGTCCTCGGTCCGGTCTACGCGCCCGCAGATATCCTCGCGCTCGAGAGCGACGTCCTCGCGAAGTACCTCTCCTTCTTCAACACCCTCGCCGTCGATCGCGTCCTGCTCGCCCCCCAGGCGGCGGTGATGACGTGCGGTCCCCTCGCGTCGAGCATCGTCGACGCCGTCATCGATCGGCTCCCGAGCGCGATCGTGCGCGGCTTCGAGCCGTCGGAGGCGGCCATCCTCGCCGCCGCCGAGCGGACGAGCAGCCTGCCCGCGACCGTCGACTTCGAAGTCCTCAAGAGCCTCCCGTCGAAGCAGCCAGACGCGGCGTACACCCACGCGCTGATCGTCCACCCCATCGCGGCCGCGAAGATGCGCCTCCAGCTCGTGCGGGAGGCGGCCCGCCTCCTCGTCCCGGCCGGGCAGCTGCTCTTCGCCCTCCCCCTGCGCGGCTCGTTCCCGGAGATCGTCGACATGCTGCGGGAGTTCTCCCTCAAGCACGACACGCCCAGCTTCGGCGAGGCGATCGAGGTCGGCGCCCACAGCCGCCCCACCCCCGAGACCCTCACCGAAGATCTCGAGCGCCTCGGCTTCGTGGACGTCTCCGTCGACGTCGAGCTCCTCAGCGTCGCGTTCGAGACCGGCAAGGACTTCATCGCTCACCCGCTGTTCCGGCTCGTCGTGGTGCCCGAGCTCGCGTGCATGATCGGCGGCAGCGCGGAGACGCTGGGATCGGCGATCGACTACGCCAAGGCCGCGATCGTAAAGTACTGGTCCGAAGGTCAGTTCGATCTGACCGTGAACATCGGGTGCGCCTCCGCCCGAAAGCCGTGAGGGAAAATCCCGGATCGCTCCCCGCGCGACCGTGCTAATCGTCGCGCCACTATGCCGCAGCGACCGATGGTCCGTAAGAAGCAGAAGGCCCGCCGAACGAAGCAGCTCGCCGCCTGGCGACAGAAGCAAGAGGCCGAGCAGACGCCGCCCAAAGCCGCGCCGAAGAAGTGAGTAGGGGCGCGCTCCCGGCGCGCCGCTCCGCATGAAGACGCTCGTCTGCCGCTGCGAGGACGTGACCCTCCACGAGCTGGAGGTGGCGATGGAGCGTGGCCACACCGATCTCGAGTCGGCGAAGCGCTACACCGGCTTCGCCACCGGGTGGTGCCAAGGCAAGCAGTGCCTCGCCCTCTGCGCGCGCCTCATCCGCGAGCGCGGAGGCACCGCCGAGCTGCCCATCACGCCCCGCCCGACGTATCACCCCGTGAGCTTCGCGGCGCTGGCGGGCATCTCCGATCTCGACGAGCCCGCGAAGGGCTGACGGCCGTCGGCGTTGCTATCTTTTTCGTAGCGATCCCGGTCCAACGAGCAGATCGAGGATGGCGACGGCTTCGTCGATGAAGGCCGTGAGCCCGGTCTTGGCGCCAACTTTTCCGCAGATCCTCGAGCGGCAATGCGACTCGAGGCTGCATCTCCACCTCACCACGCAGCGTTCGCAGGACCCTCTTGATGTTGCGGTCCCCGCCTTTCTTGTTTTCCCGGAGGCGATGGGCTTCCTTGCATGGGTCGAAGCCGAGCTCCTCGCAGAGCAGCTGGTGCTGTTCCTTCTGGTGACCATCGGCGGGTTGGAACGCGTTTAGCAGCCAGGCCTCCCGCTCCGGGTCGGCCGCTCCCACCACGACCGTCAGCGAAGCCGACTCGGCGGCGCGAGCTTCTCGAAGACCTTCGATCCGATCGGGCTGCGAATCCAAGTCGACCACCAACACAACGACATTCGGACGCTCGGTGCGAGACGAGCCGCCTGGATCGCGCGCCTGGCCGCCGCAGCGTAAGGGTGTTGCGCTTTGAATCCCAAGACTCGCGGGCCCGTCTTCTTCAGGGTCTTCCACGTGGTGTGGGCAATGCCATTCGCGCTTGTCGAGTCCAGCGGCACGAACGCTCGCTGAGAGTCGAGAGTACCTTCGTCGAGCCAATCAGCGGAGCCCTCGTGCCCGAGGAGGAGGACCTTGTCGATGAGCTCCGCGACCGTCGCGGCGTCGTCCGCGGCCTCGACGACGAGCAAGATACTCGCTGGCGGGCTCACGCCTCCGGCTCCGGCCACATCTCGGCCCCCGTGCTCCAGAACTCGCCAGTCGTCAGAACGCGAAGCGCGGCGTCCGCATTGGGGTGGTCGCAGAGCGCGAGCTCCGAGTCGACGTGATTCTTGAAGTTCCTGATACGCAGACTCTTGAGCATCCCGGGCCAATCAAAGCAGCGGGTGAGGGTCTCGTCATTCGCATTCTTTCGCGAGCGACACGGCGCCGTTGCCCACCTCCCCCCGGGCGGGGTGGGGTCGCGCGAGCCGCGACCCCACCCGCGGCGCGCGGTAGCGCGACGCTTGGGAGGGGCCGACGTGCGATAGCGAGGAGGGGGGTGGGCATCACTACGAATTTCGTAGCAATGGGCGGGGCTACTCGGCGGCGGGGGCGCCGAGG